>JBCDLT010000004.1:0-170291 GCA_038745065.1 Pseudomonadota bacterium
ACTGACCTTCACGCCCGGCAGCGGTGTGACGCTGGTATCGGGCAACGGCACGAACGAAGTCGTGGTCGAAGGGTCGATTGTTGCCCTGCGCAACTTCGTCAATTCAAACGGGTCGGCCAATCTGGCCTATTCGCCGAACGCGGACTTCAACGGCGTCGATACACTGACGATGAGCGTCAATGACCAGGGCGACCTGCCGATTGTCGGTAACGCCAAGACCAGCACCGACCGGACCGTGCTGATCAGTGTCGACCCGGTCAACGACCGGCCGGTGGTGACGGCCGACACGGATTCGGTTGATGTCGTCGAGATCGACGGACGCAATAATGTACGCGGCGGTCCGCAATTCCTCAGCGATGTCACCTTCACCGTCACCGATCCCGACAGCACTTTCTTCAACAGGATCGTGGTTTCGATCGTTGATTCCGGCTCAGGCGATCCTGTAGACGATGATACCTTGCGGGTCCGTCCGGCCGATCACCAGGGCGAATTGCGGGCCAAGCTCAATGCCGCAACGATCACCGGCAACAATACCAGCAACACACTTTTCATCGCCGCGGGCCCCGGTGAACTTTTCACGGCGGCCGACGTCGAGGCCATCCTGCAGGAATTGCGTCTCGGTATTGCTGAAAACAGTCCGGAAGGGCCGGCGACCCGTGACTTGGTCATTTCGGTCGGCGATGCTGGCGACAACGCGGGTAATTTCCCGGCAATCAGCAGGAACCTGACGCTTGAGGTGAACGTCACCGGCGTCAACGACACCCCGGCATGGGAGCGTGAGAACCGGTTCCCGGATGCGCGCGCAACGACCGATGAAGACACGCCTCTGACGGATGTCTTCGAACAGGTTCGCGGCAATCATCAGAACGACAGTTCCACGACAACCAACCAGTTCCGACTGACCGACCGCGACGACGATACACGCGAACCCAACGGCACGCCGGAACAATTAACGCTGCGCGTTGAAAACGGTACGCTCACCTTCACCGAAGGCAGTGGTGTCACGCTGGTCTCGGGTAACGGCACGAACGAGGTCGTGGTCGAAGGGCGGATCGGCGTGCTGAACCGTTTTGTCAACGGCCTAGGCAATGCCAATCTCGACTATGCGCCCAATCAGGACTTCAACGGCACCGACACGCTGACAATGACGGTTACCGACCAGGGTGACCTTCCGATCGTCGGCAACGTCAAGACCAGTACAGAGCGCACCGTGGAGATCACCGTCGATCCGGTCAACGACGCGCCGGTGGTCGTCTCAGACACCGAAGGGGTCGAATTCACCGAGATCGACGGCAGCAACAATCCGGGCAATCTCGGCGGACCGCAATTCCTGACGGGTGTCGACTTCACGGTGACGGATGTCGACAGCTCCACCTTCAGCGTGATCACGATCAGTATCACGGATACCAATGGCAACGCGGTCGATGACGACACGCTGCGCGTTCGGCCGCAGGATCATGGCGGCACCGGCACGGCGTTGCGCGACAAGCTCGACAACGCCACGATCACCGGCAACAATTCCAGCAACGTCATTACGGTGACGGCGGGGCCTGGTGAATCCTTCACGGCCGCCGAGGTCGAGGCAATTCTCGAAGAATTACGCTTGCGCATTGCGGAAGACTCACCGGCCGGCCCGGCGATCCGTGATCTGACGATCACCGTGGCCGATACCGGCGACGGCCTGGGTAACGAGCCGGCAACGAGCGAACCGCTCGTGCTTCAGGTCGATGTGAGCGGCGTCAACGACACGCCGGCCTGGGAACGGCAGAACCGGTTCCCGGACGCGCAAGCCTTTACGGATGAGGACACCCCGCTCACCGACGTGTTCCAGAGCGCACGCGACTATCACACGGCGAACACCAGCAATCTCAGCCAGTTCCAGTTGCAGGACCGGGACGACGACACCAACGTTACGGGCGGCACCCCGGAGCAATTGACGCTGCGTGTTGAAAACGGCGTCTTGAACTTTACCGACGGCAGCGGCGTGACGCTGGTGTCGGGTAACGGCACGAACGAAGTCGTGGTAGAAGGTTCGATCACCGCGCTGCGCAACTTCGTCAATGCCAACGGGTCGGCCAACCTGACCTATTCGCCCAATACGGACTTCAACGGCGTCGATACGCTGACGATGAGCGTCACCGACCAGGGCGACCTGCCGATCGTCGGCAACGTGAAGACCAGTACTGACCGTACCGTGCTGATCAATGTCGGGCCGGTCAACGACGCGCCGGTAATCGTCGCAGACACAGAAGGGGTCGAATTCACCGAAATCGACGGCAGCAACAATCCGGGTAATCTCGGCGGACCGCAATTCCTGACGGGTGTCGATTTCACCATTACGGATGTGGACAGCACGGCTTTCACTGTCATTACGATCAGCATCACGAACACCATTGGTAATGCCGTTGACGGTGACACGCTGCGGGTGCGTCCGCAGGATCATGGCAGCACCGGCACGGCGCTGCGCGACAAGCTCGACAACGCCACGATCACCGGCAGCAATTCCAGCAATGTCATCACGGTAACAGCCGGACCCGGCGAAACGTTCACCGCCGAAGAAGTCGAGGCGATCCTGCAGGAATTGCGGCTGCGCATTGCCGAAGATACGCCGGCCGGTCCGGCGCCCCGCGATCTGAGCATAACCGTCGCGGATAACGGCGACGGCCAGGGTAACGAACCAGCGACAAGCGAACCGCTCGTGCTTCAGGTCGATGTGAGCGGCGTCAACGACACGCCGGCCTGGGAACGCCAGGACCGGTTCCCGGACGCGCAAGCCTTCACCGATGAGGACACACCGCTCACCGATGTGTTCCAGAGCGCGCGCGATTATCACACGGCGAACACCAGCAATCTGAGCCAGTTCCAGCTTCAGGACCGGGACGACGACACGAACGTTACGGGCGGCACCCCGGAACAATTGACGCTGCGTGTTGAAAACGGTGTCTTGAACTTTACCGACGGCGGCGGCGTGACGCTGGTGTCGGGCAACGGTACGAACGAAGTCGTCGTCGAAGGCTCGATCAGCGCACTGCGCAACTTCGTCAATGCCAACGGCTCGGCCAATCTGACCTATTCGCCCAACGCGAACTTCAACGGCGTCGATACGCTGACGATGAGTGTCACCGACCAGGGCGACCTGCCGATCGAAGGCAATGTCCGCACCAGTACCGACCGCACCGTGCTGATCAATGTCGATCCGGTCAACGATGCGCCGGTCAATTCGATGCCTGAGCCGCAGATCATGAACGAGGACAGCACGCTGCTGCTCTCGGTCCTGAATGGCAATGGCATCTCGGTCGCGGACATCGACGCCGGCAATGGCGACCTGACGACCATCGTCAGCGTGACCACGGGGGCTCTGGATCTTTCGGAAGGTGGTGGAGCGACGATCGCGGGCAATGGCGGATCGATCGTGACGGTGACCGGCACGCTTGACGAAATCAATGCCGCTCTCGCGTCGATCACCTACACCCCGCCGGCGGATTTCAACGGCGCCGTGACACTGACGGTCGAAACCTCCGACGGCGGCAATACCGGTAAAGGCGGTCCGCTTACCGACACGGATACGGTAGCGATAACGGTCAATCCGGTGAACGATCAGCCGGTCAATACGATGCCGTCCGCCCAGACGACGCCGGACGATACGCCGCTCGTCTTCTCGCCGAGTTCGGGCAACGGATTGTTTGTGTCCGATATCGATGCCGGCAATGGTGTTATGACGACGACGGTTACGGTCACGTCGGGTTCCCTGTCGGCTTCATCCGGCGGCGGTGCCGCGATTGGCGGGAACGGTACGGCAACGGTTGTGATCTCCGGAACTTCCGCGCAGATCAACGCCGCGCTTGCGGGCCTGACCTTCACGCCGGTCGACGTCGGTAGTTCCAGCGCCACGGTTGTCCTGTCGATGACGACAAACGACAACGGCAATACCGGCATCGGTGGACCGCTCTCGGCCACGAACCAGATTTCCATCACCGTGGACGGCGCCCTGGTTTCGCCCGGACCGGATGACGGACCCGATCCGATCCAGAATCCGGACGACACACCGCCGAGCGAAACGGACGGCCTGTTCGATGGCGATCCTCTGGATGTCGGACAATTGCCGGCAGGCCCGGCCCTGTTCGACGATCTCGGTCCGTTTGGCGGCGGCACGCCGGTCGACCCGATCATCACGGCCGGAATCGGCGGCGAACCGCCGGTGTTCGGAAATCCGTTCGATCCGGACAATCTGCCGGGCAACATCGACCTGGTCCGGGAATCCGATACCGGCCGGTTCGACAATGACGACATCACCCGGGACAATACGCCGGCTTTGACCGGTTCCGCGCCGGCTGACACACGCGTCGTTATCACCTCCAGTATTGGCGGCGTCATCGGTACGGCGGAAACCGACGAAAACGGGGTCTGGCGGCTCCAGGCGCCGGAGATGGCTGACGGTGCCCACGAACTGATTGCAACACCGATCGACGAGGAAGGCTCCGAAGGGACGGCCTCGGTACCGCTGCTTGTCATCATCGACACGCAGGCGCCCGAAACGCCGCCGGCTCCGGCCCTCGACGGCGAAATCGACCAGTTGAAGGCGAACGAGCAGGTGCCGCTGAACGGCACTTCGGAACCGGGCGCCCGAATTGTCGTGACCTCCGACAAGGACGGGGTCGTCGGCGAAGTGGTCGCGGACGAAAACGGAAACTGGTCCCTCGTCATTGCACCGCTTACCGAGGGCAACCATGCTCTTCAGGTGACGGCGACGGACGTGGCGGGCAATTCCAGTGCCGCATCGCCGGCACTCAGCCTGACAGTGCTTCCCGAAGATGATGCCGCTTCTCTCGGAACCGATGGATCACAAGACCTTGCAAGTCTGCTGAGCGGTTTCACCGGGTCCGGCGGTGCAGCGCTGCCGGCTAATGTCGAAATCGTATCCAATCCAGGGGCTGTCGGATTTACCCGACAGGTACAACTGGCCGGTCTCTAGCACCGGCCAGTGCAACCTCAGACAGTACCCTTCCCCCATCGCTTTGTGCGCTGCTTTCCCTTTTCCGCCCGAATCGAGCCTTAAGACCTGACATCCGGGAACTGAATCGTCCGGCATCGGACTTGTTCGGATCGAAAACCGCGCAGGCAGCGTCGCTTCGAAATGTGTTGCCGGAAGTCTACACTGTCTCTTTGAACATGGCTCACGCCGCTCCGTTCGCGTATTTCGTTTGTGTTGCTTTCAGTGAATTTCTAAACAGGTTGACGGGGTTCGTCGGTATCGGCGTCCGCACGACAGGCGAACAACAAGGCGTAACAATGCACCGAATGCACACGTTGAATTTCCGTGTTTCCAGGCTTGCGCCGTTTGCCTTCGCCTTCCTGTTTGCCGGCTGTGCTGCTGTCGATCCGGTAACAACCCTGGAGAGAAGTGCGCTCGCCAAAGACGATATCGCGCTGATCCGGGCCGAGCAGGAACCGATACAGGGGACGATTACGCTCTATACCGCGATGGCGCGGGCGCTAAAGTACAATCTCGATTCCCGGGTCGATCTGGCGCGCGAACACTTTGCCTCCGGCGACTATACCCTTGCAAAATTCGACCTGTTGCCGTCCAGCGACCTCGATGGCGGCTATGAAGGCCGCAGCAATACACAGGCGTCGAGTTCGGAATCGGTTCTGACCGGAACCCAATCCCTGGAACCGTCGACATCGCTCGACAACAATCGCGGCGTCGTCGAACTGTCTACCGTTTGGAGCGCTCTGGATCTCGGGGCCAGCTATCTCCGGCTCAAGCAGAAAAAGAACCAAATCTATATCGCCCGCGAGGCCCGGCGCACGACGATCAATTCGCTGACCCGCGAAGTTCGCCGCACCTATTGGCGGCTGGCGGCGGCGAATGCGATCAGTGGAGAATTGTCGCGGCTGCGCGCGGCTGCGTCTGCCGGTATCCGCCGCGCCCGTCAGGCGGAAGCCGAGGGTCTGGAATCTGCCGAAGCGGCTGTTGAATTCGAACGCCGCATGCTGCGCATCATCAAGGCGACGACGGTCCGCCAGCGGGAACTTGCGCTGGCCCGGGCCGAACTGGCCGCGCTCATGGGGCTCGATCCGGCCAGCACATTCCGGATCGGCGGGGCGCGATTTGTCGATCACAGAACGCCGGGCGTCGAGCATCGCACCGCCGACCTCAGATCCATCGCGCTGATCCACCGCCCCGAGCTTTACGAAGCCGATTACAAGGCGCGCATTGCAAGTCTCGAAAAGTCGATCGACATCATCACCGCGCTGCCAAGCATCCAGGCCAACCTGGACATCAACGCCGATTCGAATTCCTTCCTGGTCAACGAGTTCTGGGTCGAATACGGCGCCAAGCTGGTCGGCTCGATCCCGCGGCTTCTATCGCTGCCCGCGCGCATCGAGCGCGCAGATGCACGCAATGCGCTGGCCGACGAACAGCGCCGGGCGCTGACCATGGCGGTCATTTCGCAGGTCCATATCGCCCACCAGGCCTATCATGACAAACAACGCGAATTCGCGCTGGCACAGCGCCTGACGGCCGCCGAACGCCGGAATTTCCAAATCCAGCGCGACAAGGAACGGGATTCACTCGCGAACGAAAGCGCGTTTCTCGAAGCCTGGGCCCAGTTCGTGCAGGCCCGTCTCGATACCTTCGGCGCCTTTGCGGAATACCAGGAGGCCTATGCACGGCTCCTGGAATCGGTCGGTGTCGATTTCACGGCGGTCGACCTGTCTGACACAAGCGTGGCAGGTGTCTCGGCCGGTCTGCGCGGCTTCTTCTCCGGCGGTTCGAGCGCCGTCCTGCGGCAATATTGGGAAGACGCACGCCGGATCGAGCGGGAAGCAATGGCCGCCGGCGCATAACCGCAGAGTTGTCCCGACCGCGCGAACACGCTCGTTTGATAACCGGGCGGAGCGCTTTGGCGACGGGACACAAAATGGTATTCAGGGAATCGTTGCTTCTTTGAAGGCAGGCCCGGCATGAAGACGGCCACGATTACCCTCGTTACGCTCCTTACCCTGACGAGCTTCGCTGTCGCGCAGGACACGATGGTGGCGCGCGGTCTTGTCGTGGCCAAGGAGCGCGCGACGCTGTCCAGCAACCTCGCCGCACCGGTTGCGGCCGTGCACGCCGACCTCGGCGATCCGGTCGCCGAAGGCACGGTGCTTTTGACCTTCGACTGTTCGATCCTGGAAGCCTCGCAGGCACAGGTCGAGGCGCAGATCAGCGGTGCCGAAGCCAATCTGCGCGCCAAGGAAAGGCTTTTGAAGCTCCGATCCTCCAGCCAGTTGGAGGTCGATCTCGCCAAGGCGGAACTGGACGCGCTGGCTGCTGAAATGAAGAGCGTGCTCGCCAAACTGCGATATTGCTCGGTTCGCGCGCCCTTCGACGGCCGTATCGCGCGGCGCTATGTGGATCCGTTCGAGACGCTTTCGCAAGACAAACCCCTCTTCGACATCGTGGGTGACTCGTTGCGCGTGCACGTCATTGCACCGTCGACATGGATGCGTTGGATCGCACCCGGCGAACCTTTCGACGTCGAGATCGAGGAAATCGGCAAGCGGTTCTCAGCCTCCGTTTCCGTGATCGGCGCACGGGTTGACCATGCGAGCCAGCTTGTTGAGCTCTATGGCGAATTCAGGTCTCCCCCGACCGGTCTGCTGCCCGGAATGAGCGGACGGGTTTCCTTCCCGCGCCAGGCCGGCCAATGAAACCGGAACCTCCGGAAAGCGCCAGAAGCGGCGCGCTGGAAAACCTGTCGACGGTCCTCGATCTGGAACGCAAGGCGCGCGCAGCCGAACGGCCCGGCGATCTTGCTTTCGTCATGGTGAACGAAACCGGCCGCGTTCTTCCCTACCGAACGGCCATCCGCTTCGATCTCAGGGGACGATCGGCACGGGTGCGTGCGATCAGCGGCGTCAGCGAGGTCGACCGTACGGCGCCGTTCGTGCAGTGGGTCGAAAAGGCGGTGGCCTTCTGGACCAAATCGACGGAAGCCGATCCGGTGTTTTCTGTAAGCCCGGACACCTTGCCGGACCGCCTGCGAGGCGGCGATCCGGAATGGTTTCCAGGCGGCGGTCTGATCATTCTCTTTCGGAACCGCGACGGTCTGGCGTTTGGCGGCCTGCTCCTGTTGCGCGCGCCGGCATGGTCGGAACAGGACAAGGTGATCGCGTCGGTGCTGGCCGATGCCTATGGCCATGCCAGTCTGACCCTGGAACCACGGCTGGTTCGGCGTCGGCGTCGCCTGATTACGCCGGCTCGGGTCTTTGCGGTGCTCTTGCTGTTGGCGGTGGCCTCCCTCTTCTGGCCGGTCCGGCTGTCCGTCGTTGCATCTGCAGAGGTGACGGCCAAGGATGCGAGCGTCGTTGCTGCGCCGTTTGCCAGCACGATTGAAACCGTGGCTGTCGCCCCGAACGCCTCCGTCGCGGAAGGCGACGTGCTGTTTTCGCTCGACCGCACCGAAGTCGAAGCCCGTCATGAGGCGGCAAAGCAGGAATTGGGGGTTGCCGAAGCCAAGTACCGCCGGGCGCTGCAAGGCGCTTTTTCAGACGGTGAAGAACGGGCTGATGTCGCTATCCTCCTGGAAGAGATTCGCCTGAAAGAAACAGAGCTCGCCTATACCGGCACGCTTCTGGGATTGTCCTCTGTTCGCGCCGAACGCAATGGCGTTGCGGTCTTCAATGATCCGAACAACTGGATCGGGCGACCGGTCTCGGTCGGCGAGCGGGTCATGCTGTTGGCCGATCCGTCCCGGACATGGCTCGAGATATCGGTTCCTGCAGCCGATGCGATCAATCTCGCTTCCGGCGCGGAGGTCCTGTTCTTTACCAACGTCAATCCGCTTGAGCCGATCACGGCCTCGGTGCAGCAAACCAGTTTTGAGGCCGACATCGACAAGGACGGCGTGGCGAGTTATCGGATCCAGGCCGATTTTGTCGAGGCGACGGGGGCACCGCGGCTCGGCCTGACGGGGACGGCCAAGATCTTTGGCGACGAGGTGACGCTTTTCTACTTTCTTTTCAGGCGGCCGCTCTCGGTGATCCGGCGCTATCTGGTGTTTTGACAATGCAGCCGGGCGAAAGCGCGCCCCTGCCCCGGCTCCGCGATGACCTGACATTGCATCATGGCGGTCAGGATGGGGCCGGCGCAGACCGCTGGGTCGTCGAGGATTTCGCACGCAACCGCTTCTTCGTTCTCGGCAGCAAGCAATTGGAGATCCTGCGGCACTGGGCGCCGATCCAGCAGGCGGCGCTTGCCGAACGGGTCGCCAATCGAAGCGGCATGGCGGTGACGGAGGACGATATCGCGGCTCTGGCCGGCTTCCTGCAGCGGAACGAACTGGTCGCCCCGCAACCCGATGCCACGCTGAACACATTCGCCGCCAAGGAAAGCGCGAAACGCAGCAATTGGGCCTATCGATACGTATCGAAATACTTCTTCATGAAGTTTCCGCTCGTAAACCCGCAGGCTTTCCTGACGGCGACGTATCCGATCGTTTCCGTCGTCTACTCCCGCGCTTTTCTGCTGATCAGCCTTGTTGCCACTCTGGCCGGTCTGTTTCTGGTGTTTCGCCAGTTCGATGCCTTTCGCACGAGCGCAGCGGAACTCATCTCGTTCGAATATGCGGGATGGTTTGCGGTGGCGTTGGTGTTTTCCAAGATCTGCCATGAGCTTGGCCACGGCTATTCAGCGATCCGCTACGGATGTCGCGTGCCGTCCATGGGCGTTGCCCTGATGGTCTTCTGGCCGGTGCTTTACACGGAGACATCAGCGGCCTGGAAACTGAAATCCTCCTCGCAACGCCAATTGATCAATGGCGCGGGCATACTGACCGAATTGCTGATCGCGGGCTATGCGACGCTGTTATGGAGTTTTCTGCCGCCCGGACCGGCCCAGAATGCCGCGTTTTACCTTGCCGTCATCGGCTGGACGCTGAGCCTAGCGGTCAACCTCAATCCGTTCATGCGGTTCGACGGCTATTATATTCTGTCGGACATGGTGGGTCTGCCGAACCTGCACCAGCGCTCTTCGGATCTGGCGCGCTGGTTCCTGCGGCGCTATCTCATCGGTCTCGGCGATCCGCCGCCGGAGGCGATGCCGGTGCGCAAGCGGCGGTTCGTCGTGGCCTTCGGCTTTCTGCTCTGGGCCTACCGCCTCGTCCTCTTCCTGACGATCGCGCTTTTGGTCTATCACTTCTTCATCAAGGTCGTCGGGCTGATCCTGTTTGCCGTCGAGATCGGTTATCTCATCCTGCGGCCCATTTACGGAGAAATGAAAGTGTGGTGGCGACGACGGGCGGATGCCCGCCTCAATGCACGGTCTGCGATCGGACTGACCCTGGTTGCCTTGCTCATCGCGGGCGTAGCTTTCCCCTGGCAAAGCACGGTCGGTGCTTCCGGTGTCCTGACAAGCGGCCAGTTCGCGCGGATCTTTACCCGAAGCGAAGGCCGGCTCGCAGCGGTCCACGCTGAGGCCGGCATGGCAGTCAAGGCTGGCGATGTCCTGTTCGAACTGGATTCCCCGCAGCTGGACCTGGAAATGTCGCAAGCAGCGGCCGAAGGCCGTGTCGCAGAAATCCGCATGCGCCAGGCTCTGCTCAACGTCCGGCAATCCGACCAGTTCCAGGTCTTCGGATCCGAGCGCCAGCGCGTGGCGCGCCTCATGACGGACCTTGAAGCCCGGGCTGCGCAACAGACGGTCCGGGCGCCGTTCGACGGTCGTGTCACCGACGTCGCAAGTCAGCTCGAGCCGGGGCGCTGGGTGCCGGACCGGATGGAACTCGCTCTTGTACTCGGGACCGAGGGACCGGTCGTCTGGGGTTATGTGGCCGAGAGCGACCTCCAGAGGCTGAGCGTCGGTGCCAACGCACGATTTTTCAGCAACACGCCGGAAGTTCCGCCGATTGCGCTGACCCTCACGGCGATGGACGTCGATGCCGCCGCCCGCCTGCCGTTTCCCGGCCTGATTGCCGATTTCGGGGGGAGCATCGATGCAGAGGAAACGGAAAACCGGCAATACCGTCCGGTCGATTCCTACTACAGGGTTCGGTTCGATCTCGCAGATCCGGATGTCGCCCTCGATCGGCTTCACTACGGTCAGGTGGTCATCGACGGGACCCGGGAAAGCCTTTTTGCAAAGGCCTGGCGGCAGGCGGCCGCCATCATCGTGCGCGAGGCAAGTTTCTGACGCCGGTACCTGGGTGTTGACCCCGGCGCCTTGCTAAAGGGTCGATCGCGGTATGCGGTTAAGGCGCGATTCGGTCCGCAATTGCGGTCCAAAGGTGCGCAAACGTGGCCCTTGAAGTCGGGCGAGCCCTTATCCTTTGAAGAAAGCGGAACGACTTCAAGGAGACTTCTGATGGCCGAAGCAACCGCCCGGCGGCGGAGACGGCGTGCGCATGAGCAAAATTCCGGCAAGACCGGACCCGAACAGCTTGCCTGGCGACACATCGTCAACCCGAACCCGCCGCTCGCGCCGCTTTCGGCCGACCAGCTTGCCGAGATCCATGACATGTCGATGCGGATCCTTGAAGACCACGGGGTCGAGGTTGTCAGCGACACGGCTCGGGAGCTCTACCGAAAGGCCGGAGCACTGGTCGATGAGGAGACCCATATCGTGCGCATTGGTCGCGACGCGGTCATGGAGACCATCGCCAAAGCGCCGGATACTTTCACCCTGACGCCATACAATCCGGACCGCGCGATCGAAATCGGCGGCAATACGATCAATTTCGGCCTGGTTTCTGGCCCGCCTAATGTGCATGACCGTGTGTCGGGTCGCCGCCCCGGAAACTTTGAGGATTACAAGACGCTCATCAAGCTCGGTCAGCATTTCAACATCGTACATTTCTTCGGAAACCAGGCGGTAGCGCCGACGGACATGCCGGCAAACTCCAGGCATCTGGACACCTATCGCGTCAATCTCACGCTCAGCGACAAGGTGTTCAGTGCGGTTTCGATCGGCAGCGGACGCACGCGGGACGCCGTTGAAATGATTGCAATCGCGCGCGGAAAAACCCTCGCCGACCTCGTTGACGAGCCGGCAACGTTCACCAACATCAACATCAACTCGCCGCGCAAGCTCGATACCGAAATGGCCGATGGTGCCATGCAGATGGCGGCGCTCGGCCAGGCGACGATCGTGACGCCGTTCACGCTGATGGGGGCGATGACGCCCGTTACCCTTGCGGCGGCGCTCGCCCAGCAGAATGCGGAAGCCCTGTTCGGCATCATGCTCACACAGCTTGTCCGCCCTGGTGCACCGGTCATCTATGGCGCCTTCACGTCGAATGTCGACCTTCGCTCTGGCGCTCCGGCCTTCGGCACGCCTGAGAACGGCAAGGCCAACGTTATCGGCGGTCAACTGGCCCGCTGGTACGGCCTTCCCTATCGCACAAGCGCCTGCAACGCTTCGAATTGCGTCGATGCCCAGGCGGTGTACGAGACCGAAATGGCGCTGTGGGGCGCCGTGATGGGACATGGCAACGTCGTCTACCACGCTGCGGGTTGGCTAGAAGGCGGACTTGTTGCGTCGTTTGAAAAACTGATCGTCGATGTTGAGATGCTTCAGGCCATGGCCGAGTTTCTGAAACCGGTCGACCTGTCGCGCGACGAGTTCGGCCTCGATGCGATCGGTGATGTCGATCCGGGCGGCCATTTCTTCGGCAGTCCGCACACGTTGGAACGTTACCGAACCGCGTTTTACGAACCGATCGTCAGCGACTGGCAGAACAATGAAAACTGGCAAGAGGCCGGCAGCAAGGATGGTACGGAACGGGCCACGGCCCTCTGGCAGGCAGCTCTGGAAGCTTTCCAGGCGCCTGCGATCGATCCGGGCCGGATCGAGGCGCTGGATGCGTACATCGCGCAGCGCAAATTGGAAATCGGCGACGACGAACCCACATCGCCGATAGATATGCCGTGAATTCGGCGGCGCTTCGCTGACAAACATCGCACGAACACAATACGGTCGTATCGACCGATTGCGGCGATGGTACACGAACGAGGCGCACGGGGAGTACCGATGTGAGAGACGGTTTCAAGGAACGGCCGAACGCGATCCCCTGGCCGCCGATCCTCTTTTTCAGTGCTTTTTTCGGTGCGCTGGCGCTTGAGACCGCTGTCGGAACCCCATTTGAGGTCCCCGAAGCTGCCACCGGGCCGGTTCGTTTCGTCGGCTTCGCACTGGCGGCGACCGGCTGCGGCCTCATGGGATGGGCGCTCGCGACCATGGCACGCCGCAATGCCAACATTTTGCCGAACCGCGCCGCCACGCAGCTCGTGACGACGGGTCCGTTCGCATTTTCCCGCAATCCGATCTATCTCGGTGAAGCCATCCTTCTCCTGGGCCTTGCGGGCATTCTGGTCAGCCTGTGGTTTCTGCTCGCCTGCCTGTTCTGTGTCGGCACCATCTCGGTCCTTGGTATTGCACGCGAGGAGGCGCATATGCGGGCGGTTTTCGGGCCGCAATGGCAGGCCTATTGCGACCGCGTACCGCGGTGGGTGCTCGGCCCGTTTTGAACTGCGCGTCCTTCGGTTTTAACAATCGGCCATTGTATATCGGGAGCCTGATCCGCCGGCGTCCTGTCGGCGTATCGCTACAACCTATTGCAATGGCAGGATCAATCCGGCATGGCCAACGACGCCGCTCCGATACTCGTCTGGTTTCGCAGGGATTTGCGACTGGAAGATAACCCGGCGCTGACCTATGCCGCGAGTACCGGTCGTCCGATCCTGACGGTCTACGTGCGCGAAGACGATTCTGACTTGAGGCCGGACGGCGGCGCGGCGCTGTGGTGGCTGCATCACAGCCTGCTTGCGCTGGCGGAAACACTGAAGTCGCGCGGCCTGCCCCTTTGCATCCGCAGCGGCCCCGCCGGCGCGGTATTGAATGACCTGGTTACCGAAACCGGTGCCGGGAGCGTCGTCTGGAACCGGCGCTACGAAAAGGCCGAAATCGCAGTCGACACCGATGTAAAGGCGCAGTTCAAGGGAGCTGGGATCGAGGTTCGAAGCTTCAACGCGCACCTTCTGGTCGAACCCTGGGACATGCAAACGAAGTCTGGCGGGCCGTTTCGTGTGTTTACACCCTTCTGGCGGGCACTTTCGATTCGCGATGATATTGCGGCCCCCTATCCGGTTCCCGAAACACTGACGCCGTTCGAGGGATCGATCGGTTCGCTCCACGTCGAAGATCTGGGGCTTCTGCCGGCGCTCGACTGGGCCGATGCGTTTTCCGATCTCTGGGAACCCGGCGAGGCCGGCGCTGCGAAGCGCCTTAAGGCATTTCTTGCAAGCGACGTGGCTGCGTACTCGGACACGCGGGACCTGCCGGGCAAATCAGGAACGTCGCGGCTGTCGCCGCATCTTCGCTTCGGCGAGATCTCTCCGCGCACGATCTGGCACCAGACCCACCGCGCCAAGCGATCGAACGGGTCGGCCGCCTCGGCGGAAACGTTCCTGTCTGAAATCGCCTGGCGGGAGTTTTCCTATCACCTTCTCTACTACAATCCGGACTTGGCAACGAAAAACTACGCTCGGCCGTTCGATGCCTTTCCATGGACCGGCGACGGGACGCAATTGGAGGCCTGGCAGCGCGGTCTGACCGGCTACCCGATCGTCGACGCCGGCATGCGCGAATTGTGGCGCTTCGGCTGGATGCACAACCGTGTGCGCATGATTACTGCATCCTTCCTGACCAAGCACCTGCTGATCGATTGGCGACAGGGCGAGGACTGGTTCTGGGACACGCTCGTCGATGCGGATCCGGCGAGCAACGCGGCGAGCTGGCAATGGGTGTCCGGCTCCGGCGCGGACGCGGCGCCGTATTTCCGGATCTTCAACCCGATCCTCCAGGGTGAAAAGTTCGATCCCGAGGGCACCTATGTGCGCACCCATGTGCCCGAACTCGCCGAACTTGACCGAAAGTGGTTGCACAAACCATGGGAAGCACCGGCTTCGGTGCTCGAAAAGGCCGGCATCCGTCTCGGTGATACCTATCCGCATCCGATCGTCGACCATCGCAGCGCCAGACAGGCCGCACTCGACGCCTACCAGTCCATGAAATCCGCCGATCCGCCGGCACTGTCGGCTTGACGTGCCCATCCCTCCCACCGTGCCGGAAACATCTGTCCGGCTGACACGCCAAACGCCCCGAAATCCCTCGCCAAATTCCGGCAATTGTCGGTATTTGCAATGCTTTACAAGTACTTATACGGCTCTATATACTGATACGCGTGGCCCCTCGCTATGCTGGAGAACGCCGCTAATCAGTCAGTGCAGAAAGAGGCTCACATGACTTCGGTCCCCTTGACGTCCCCCATCCTGGTTCGATCCGATAGCGGGTCCCGCGTCTTCAAGGGTGTTCCGGTCGCGGCACGTGCCATGCTGAAGATCGCGTCCAGTATCGAATTCGGTTCTCTGGACATTACTCTGCCCGACAACCGGACCTTTCGCATCGAGGGATTCCAGCCGGGGCCGCATGGCGAGCTTCATATTCACGACTACGCCGCGATAACGCGTGTCCTGAAAGCATCGGACGTGGGCTTCGGAGAGGCCTTCATGGCCGGCGAATGGTCGAGCCCGGATGTCACACTGCTGCTTGAAGTCATGGTTCGCAATCACCACACGATCATGCGGCGGGCTCGGGGCAATCCGATTGCCCGACTGATCCTGCGGTTCCGCCATTGGCTCAACCGCAACACGCCGTCCGGATCGAAACGCAACATTTCGGCCCACTACGATCTTGGCAACGCGTTCTACGAAAAGTGGCTCGATTCCTCGATGACCTATTCGTCCGCCTATTTCGGCGGCGACAGCGAGGATCTCACCGCTGCCCAGACAAACAAGTATCGCAAGCTTGCAGAGGATGTCCGGATCGGTGCCGGCGACAAGGTGCTTGAAATCGGATGCGGCTGGGGCGGGTTTGCCGAGTTTGCCGCGCGGGAATTCGGTTGTTCGGTGACCGGATTGACGATTTCGCGGGAACAGTATGACTTTGCCCGGAAACGCATTCACGAGGCCGGTCTGAACGATAAGGTGACGATCAAGTTCCAAGATTATCGTCACGAAACCGGACAGTACGACCGCATCGTCTCCATCGAGATGTTCGAAGCCGTCGGTGAAAAGTACTGGCCCGTCTTCTTCGACAAGATGCGCAATTGCCTCAAGGACGACGGTATTGCCGGACTGCAGGTGATTGCGATTCAAGACCGGATGTTTGAGGCCTACCGGACCAAACCGGATTTCATTCAGCGCTATATCTTCCCCGGCGGCATGCTGCCGACGCCGTCGATCATGCGCGATCTCGGCGAAAAGGTCGGCATGTCCCTGACCGATCAGACGATCTTCGGCCTCGACTATGCCCGCACACTTTCCGAGTGGCGGGAACGGTTCGACGGAAACTGGCCGGCGATCAAGCCGCTTGGTTTCGACGAACGGTTCAAGAAGCTGTGGCAGTTCTACCTGCATTATTGCGAGGCCGGGTTTCGGGCCGGAAACATCGACGTGCGCCACATGATCTTCGCCCGGCGCTAACGCTCGATCGGTTCACTGCAGGTCGATGAAGTGTCCGGCTGCCAGTCATCCCAGAGCAATCAGCCAATTGCACTTTACTGGCCTCTCCCATAAAGTCGGACTTGGCTAACGTCTGTTTTCCCTATCGTTTTTCTTGCAGCGAGGGCGCATGCCGCAGACTATGTTCGATCGATACGGTGGCTTTGCCGCCGTAAGCAAAATTGTCTTGTCGTTTTACGACAAGGCAATGGATTCCGATAAAATCGGCAAATATTTCGAACATGTCGACCTGCCTGCGCTGATCGATCATCAGACAAAATTCATCAGTTCGGTCATGGGTGGACCGGCAAGCTATACCAATGAGCAATTGGAGCGGATTCATTCCGATCTTGCCATCGACAACGAGGCGATGGACGAAATGATCGACCTGCTCGAAGAGACGCTTGAAGAGTTCGGTCTGGACTCGTCGGATGTCCACTATCTCGTCGACGATATCAGGGGACGAACGTCCTACATCGTTTCGTCCTGATAGAGTGAGGTTCGGGAGCCAGGATGAACCTCGACAAATTCAACCAGATGCTCCTGGAGTCCATCGACGTCGGTCTTGCGATCCTGGCCGACGGTTCCGGTGAGCTGGTCTTCGGAAACCGCCGGTTCCTGGAATGGTATCCCGGCACGGTCGGTGTCGCCCGCTCGCTGCGCGACTTCATCGAAGACCTGGATGAAGAAAAGCTTTTTCGGCGGCTTGAAGAGAAGGGCGTGGCGACGTTCGAGACAAGCGTTCAGCCGAAACGCAGACCGATCTCACTCAAATTGACGATTTCACGCCATCAATATGACGGCAATCCTGTCCTGATGCTGGAGTTTCAGAACATCTCCAAAATCAAGGAACTGGAATACATGATCGAGTCCTATTCCAAGATGGTGGAAAAGCAGAACCGCACGCTGCAGCGCGAGAAGGAGCGCGTGGAAAAGCTGCTTCTGAACGTCATGCCCAAACAGGTCTACGAGGAGTTGAAGGAATTCGGCGTCACGACCCCGCAGCGGTATGACGAAGCATCGATCCTGCTCATGGACTTCGTCGGCTTTACCGACATGGCGATCGCGCGAGACCCGGGCGCGATCGTTTCAGAGCTGAACGACATGTTCACCGCGTTCGACCGGATTGCCGAACAATTCGGTTGCGAACGCATCAAGACCGCCGGCGATTCCTACATGGCGGTTTCCGGCATTCCGGACTTTACGCCGGACCACGCCGTCAATATCGCGAAGCTTGCCGTCCTGATCCGGCGTTATCTGCAACGCCGCAACGCGGCCCATTCCAGGCAGTGGCAATGCCGGATCGGCATCAATTCGGGCGTGGTCATCGGGTCAATTATCGGCGTCCAGAAATACGTCTACGACATCTTCGGACCCGGTGTGAACCTTGCGGCGCGCATGGAAAGCCTGTGCGAACCAATGATGATCACATTGTGCGAAGACATGGTCGACCTGGTAAAGAACGACTTCCGCATCACCGATGCCGGTATGGCGGACATCAAGGGGTTCGGGCAAAAACAGATCTTCACGCTGAATGCCGGCCAGGCGGCACTTACGCCGAAATCGGACACGATTGACGACGGGTTCATGATCTGAGGCGTCGTCTGCCGGTTTTGCGGCAGAGGCGTGTTTGCGTACAGCATGACCTGAGACGGGAAAGCGGCGAAACGGATGTTCCGCCGAACCGGGCAGCTATAGAACGCGAACCCTTTGCAATTCAAACGTTTTCCCCTATGTCAATGCGGTGACACTCCCCCTACAAGCAGTCGCCCGATGGCGGCACAAAAGAAAACGTCTCCCATGTCTATCTTTCCCTCTGTACGCGAAGCCGTCGGCAACACGCCTCTCATCCGCTTGAATAAAGTATCCGACATGACCGGATGCGAAATCCTCGGCAAGGCGGAATTCATGAACCCGGGCCAGTCCGTGAAAGACCGTGCCGCGCTGTTCATCATCAAGGATGCGGTAAAGGCCGGTCGTCTGAAACCGGGCGGCATCATCGTTGAAGGTACGGCTGGCAATACGGGCATCGGATTGACGGTGATCGGCAAGTCCATGGGGTTCCGGACGGTGATCGTCATCCCCAACACACAGACCCAGGAAAAAAAGGATGCCTTGCGGCTCGGAGGCGCCGAACTCATCGAAGTTCCGGCCGTGCCATACCGAAATCCGAACAATTACATCAAGGTTTCCGGCCGGCTTGCCGAGAAGCTGAACAGCGAGCATGATGCCGGTGCGATCTGGGCGAACCAGTTCGACAACGTCGCCAATCGTCAGGGGCATATCGACAATACGGCGCCGGAATTGTGGAACCAGACAAACGGCAAGATCGACGGCTTCATCTGTGCTGTGGGAACCGGCGGCACGCTTGCCGGTGTCGGCATGGGACTGAAATCCATCAATGCGGACGTCAAGATCGGCCTGGCTGATCCCATGGGTGCTGCAATCTATAACTACTACGTAAACGGCGAACTAAAATCGGAAGGGTCCTCGATCACGGAAGGCATCGGCCAAGGGCGCATTACGGCAAACCTTGAGGGCGCGCCGGTCGATTTCCCGTACCAGATTTCAGACGAGGAAGCCCTGCCCTACGTCTTCGATCTGGTGCAGGAGGAAGGCCTTTGTCTCGGCGGGTCGTCCGGCATCAACATCGCCGGCGCGGTCCGCATGGCACGGGATCTCGGCCCGGGTCATACCATCGTGACGATCCTGTGCGATTACGGGTCCCGGTATCAGTCGAAACTGTTCAATCCGACGTTCCTGCGTTCGAAAGGCCTGCCCGTTCCGAACTGGATGTCGGCCAGAAGCCAGATCGAAGCCCCCTTCGTCGAGGAGGACCAATGAGCGCCGAGACCGATCCGCTGTTTCAGGATGACGCCTACCTGACCGTATGCGATGCACGGGTGGTCGGCATCAACGATCGCGGCGGCGTGCTTCTTGATCGGACCAACTTCTATGCAACCGGTGGCGGGCAGCCGGGCGACCTCGGTATGCTGGAACGCGCCGACGGCAGCCGCATTGCAATCGGAGCGACCGTCTACGGCGCATCGAAGTCGGAAATCGTTCACGTGCCGGCCGATCCGACGCCGCTGCCGGAACCGGGCGAAGCTGTCACGTGTCATGTGGACTGGAACCGGCGCTATCGGCACATGCGCATGCATACGGCGCTTCATCTCTTGTGTGCCGCACTGCCCTATCCGGTGACCGGAGGCCAGATCGGCGCCGAGGAAAGCCGGCTTGATTTCGACATCCCCGAAGCCGGCCTGGACAAGGACGCGCTGACGGAAAAACTCAACGCGCTTATCGTGGCCGACCATGCGGTTTCGCAGGAATGGATTACGGACGCGGACCTGGACGCCAATCCGGATCTCGTGCGGACCATGAGCGTCAGCCCGCCGCGCGGCAGCGGCCGGGTGCGGCTGGTCCGGATTGCCGATGTTGACCTGCAGCCGTGTGGCGGTACGCATGTCAAGTCGACCGGCGAGATCGGCCCGATCACGGTCTCGAAGATCGAAAAAAAGGGTAAGCAGAACCGACGCGTCCGGATCCGGTTCGCAGAAGATTGACAAAACGGAAGGTGCCCGAACCATGTCCGACCTGCGCGCGCAAAACCTGGTTTCTACGGACTGGTTGCATGCCCACCTGAGCCAGCCCGATCTGGTCGTTGTAGACGGTTCCTGGTACCTGCCGCAGGAGGAGCGCGACCCGAAGGCCGAGTATGCGGATACGCATATTCCGGGTGCGGTCTATTTCGATATCGATGAAATCGCCGACCCCGCGTCCGACCTGCCGCATATGATGCCCTCCCCGGTCGCGTTCTCAAGCGCAATGCGCCGGCTCGGTATCGGGGATGGCCAACGCATCGTCGTCTATGACGGCAAGGGCGTGTTTTCGGCGCCGCGGGTCTGGTGGGCTTTCAAGACGATGGGCGTGCGTGACGTCGCTGTCCTGGATGGCGGGCTTCCCAAATGGATGCGCGAGGGCCGGCCGGTGGATGACGAACCGGTCGTCCGACCGGAACGGCATTTCAGTGCACGGCTCGATCACGGGTCCGTCGCGGACCGGGCGGACGTGCTCAAGGCCGTCAACAGTGCCGGCCACCAGATCATCGATGCCCGATCGGCCGGGCGCTTTACCGGCAGTGAACCGGAACCGCGCGCCGGCATGCGATCGGGCCACATTCCGGGAAGCCTCAATGTGCATTATGCGAGCCTGCTTCAGGACGGACAGCTGCGACCGGAGGCCGATCTGCGCGAGGCCTTTGCGAAGGCGGGGGTCGATGCCGGCAGGCCGATCGTCACGTCCTGCGGGTCTGGAATATCCGCCGCGATCCTGACGCTCGCGCTTACCACAATCGGGCACCGCAAGCTCAGCCTTTACGACGGATCCTGGACTGAATGGGGCGGACGGGACGATACGCCGGTCTCCACCGGCGAGGCCTGAGGCCGTCGGCCGCCCTTTGAAACGGGCCGGAACCAGCGTGGCACACGGACCCGGTACGCTTCGTATTCCGATCCGAATGCCGACAGCAGAGCCTTTTCCTCTACGCCGGCCTGGCGAATGATGACGGTCGCGCCGACGACGAGGCATGTGGCAGTGAACAGGCTGGGCCACGCCAGGAAGAAACCGATCTGACCCGACAGAATTCCGATGAACATCGGATTGCGGCTGCGCGCATAGGGTCCTGCTGTGAGCAAGGGAGGCCGGGTCGACGTGCCCACGCCCGACTGCCAGACGCGGTCCATGTAGGCGTGGACATAGCCGATCCAGGAAAACGACAAACACAACAACACGATGCCTGCCAGGATGACCGGTGCTGAAACGGTCAGCGTTCCCGCGTATCGGTCAATGGTCTCCGGGTACGGCACCCTAACAAGACACACGACAAGGATCGTTGCCCGGAAGGCCGAAAATACCGTTTGATGCCACCAATTGGCGCTGCCCCGAGTGCCCCAGGCGACGAGCCGCCGCTGGTTCCGCGCCCTCAATCCAAGAATTCGCGCCGAATAGGACAGCGCCACCAGGAGATAGAAGGTCGCCAGAAAGGCGATTGAAAATTCATATGCCGACATTCGAAATCCAGCTGCCAACCGAACCGGAGCCGACGGGGATTGTCCGCAATCGCGGACCCCACGCACTTTCGCTCCGATAGTCCCGCCCCACCCTTGCGAGAACGCGGCCGCACGAAGCGCGCGCGGCCGGGGCGCCCAGCCTAGGATTTCAATCGGTCCCGGACAATCCGGGCGAATGCGGATGCCCGTCCAGACAAGTCTTTTTGGAGAATACTCGGCGAGAACGACAGGCCATTTCTCGCAACGGCAAGGTCATTCGCTTCATTTGATCAGCGTTGGCCTCAATCGTCATGGTCGCCGAGGCTGGCGTCCGTTTCCTTGCCGCGCCGCCAGTACGCAACCGACAATTGATGGTCTTTGTCGAGTCCGAGTACTTGCTTGAACATTTTTCGCATCGCTTGAGCTTCTGTGAACTCACCTCCGAACCAGGCGTATTGAATGTCTGCTTCCTCGCCGACAATGCGCGACGCTTCGGCGTGGAGGCCGGCATCTTCAACCTCGCAGACCGAAAGGGACGTCTCGGGCAGGTATCGCCTTCCGGAACCAGGTTGCCTTGCCGTGACAAGAACCGTGCCTTCGGCATCTGCAGGCAGCGCTTCCAGGATCCGCGCGATCGCCGGCAATGCAGTATAATCACCTGCAAGGAACATGCGGCCGCCCGTCTTCGGAATTCCTCCGCCGCCGGGGCCCATCAGTCCGAGTGTGGCTCCCTTCCCGGCGCTCGATACCCATTCCGCGATCCTGCCGCCGTAATGGCGCACGACATCAATGGTCACCGTCTTCCGGGCGAGGTCGAAAGACCGAATCGTGTAGTAGCGAACATGAAGCCTGTCCGGCCCGTGTGGCCAGTCGGTCGTCCCGTTTTCCGCAACGGCGGGCCAGACCGGTTCCCTGTCAGCGTCCGTGGGTACCATGAGCTTGATATGGAGGCCGTCCGTGCCCAGAGCCGCACAATCATCGACCTGCAGCCGCAGGCGGATCATCATGTCGTGCACGGGTTCACAACTCTCGACCGTCGCAAGCTGAAAGTTCGGCGGACGAGCCGCGGCGCCGCCGTCCGACCATCGAAGGGCCAATGCGGCATCCGGCTCAATTTCCGACAGGTGCTGAACGACTGCCTCCTTCACGAAGTACAAGATATTGGCGCTCGGTGCCTGTACGACAAATCCCAGCGAATCCGCTCGCTCTGCGATGTGCACCTCAAAGCCGTCGTAGCGAAAGACAACACCGGATCCGGCAGATGGCTCGGCCGGTATGCCGTGTTCTTCAAGATGAGAACAAAAGGCGCGAAATGCTTCGTTCGGCCTGGCAAGTGTGACATTTGCCTTCGCTTCGGCGGTCATGGGTTCGCTTCCAAGGGCTCTGGCGGGATGTCGAATTCGGCAATGGAACACCAGGCCCAATAGGCGCCGATAGCGGAAATGGCCGCTCCGGTAAGTAATAGAGGCGTTATGCCGAGTGTATCCAAAAGGGCCGCGGACAGCCCGGCGATCAGCAGGATGCAAACGGCCTCGAGGCTGGCAAAGCTCGCCAATTCGGTCGCTTTGCTTTCACCGCGGCACCGCGGCATCAAGAGGGCTCGGCTTATCGTGAACCCCGCAAAGACGACGGCGCTTGAAAAGATCACCATGAAGACCGCAACGGATGGTGCAACGGTGTCGGTCGACATCAGTCCGCACGCGGCCATAACGCTTGCGACGAGCAGTCCGGTGAGCGCATTCATGCGCATGGCGCCGAACCGTTCGATAAGCGGGCGAATGGCGAAGGCGCCGACAATGCCGGCGGCATTCGCGAACAGAATGCCGATCAGGCCGCCTTGCGAAACGGAGAAACCGGCATCGATCAGCAGAAGCGCTTTCATGCTGTAGGGGACAATGATCGCGGCGTTCACCAGGAGCGACAGGGCGAAGAGACGGCGTGTGTCGCTTCTCGTAAAAATCGACAATTGGGTCCAGAACCGGCGCCGGCCGCCCGGGCTCCACGCGTCGCGCTGGCGGCGGAAAACCGGAATCAGGGCAAAGAACATGGCTGCGGATACCGTCAGGATTGCCAGGACGACGGGTACCCATCCGATATCCCCCAGCACGTAGATCACGCCTGCGCCCAGGACGAGACCGGCTGCTGCGGCGGATCCGGCCTGGACCGATGCACCTTTCGCAAACTCGGAAGCCTGCAGGGCTTCGATCATAAAACCGCCGCCTGCCGTCTTTTGCGTGCCGACCGCCACCATCAAGAGGGACAGAAGCGCTACCGTCAGGATCAGGTTCTGTGCCGGTTGCAGGGGCAACAGCAATGCAATTAGGGCGCAGGCAGCCAATTGGCTGCCAAGAATCCACCCACCGAATTTGCCGAACTGAACGGAGCCATATCGATCGATCAACGGTGCCCACAGAAACGGCAGCGTGAACGGAATGCCCGCAAGATAGACCAGACCGATCTGTTCCGACGGCAATCCCGCGTCGCGCAGGAACAACGGAACACCCTGCACGACGAATTGTCCGAGAATCGCCTGCGCGAATGCCAGCGCGCCGATCGTGACCAGGACCATGTTCAAGGATGTTCGCTGCACGTCCTGTTCCTACCAGCGGGCCGTAATCGTCAAACCGGCGGTCAGCGGGTCCGTGACATCGGCATATTGCTGGTTTGAAATGAACCGCGTAACCCCGGTTTCATCAAACAGGTTGTTGACATATCCGCGCAGCTTGAAATTGCGATATTCCGTTGTCACACCCAGATCGACGATCGCGTAGTCGCCCACCTTATCCGCGACGATATTATTGAAATCGTTGAACGATTCACCACGATACGTGACCCTGCCATCAATGCTCAGATAGTCGTTGATCCGAAACACGGCGCCGAGCGAGGCTGTCAGGTTGGGATCCTGTCCAAAGGTATTGCCCTCGATCGTCGGCGTGATGGCGCTCGCCTCCGTGATCTCGGTATCGAGCAACCCGAGAGAACCGGAAAGCAGCAGATGTTCGTTCACTTTCCAGGACGCGTCGAATTCGACACCGTATGACACACCCTTTCGCTGGTTGACGACCTGAAGGGACGCGCGGTTTCCCGGCACCAGTTCGGCGTAGAACTGAGGGTCGTCGAACAGATTATAGAAGGCTGTCGCGCCGACACTGAGACGACCGCCCAAGGCGAAGTGACGGTAGGTCGATTCAAACGTCGATACCGATTCGCTTTCATACTGATACGGAGCGCCCGTAAAGATGTTCACCGACGACCCGCCCGGATTGTATCCGCGCCTGGCCGACACACTCAAAACGCGGTCTTCATCAAAGTGGTAGGCGAGCCCGAGGCTGGGCAGAAAGGCGTATTCGATCTCGAAGAACCGTTGTTGCCCGGCGATCGGTCCTGCTGCGCTGACCTGTATCCGTGAATCGGCGTACCGTTGAAGTCGGGCGCCCCCGAAGACGGTCAACCCGTCCGTCAGACCATAGCGGAGATCGGCAAAGGCGGATTGAGACGCGGTTTCAACGTCGCTTTGAAACCTGAAAAGGCCGGAGATTTCAGTTGTCTGCGCGCGTTTTTCAAATGCCAGTCCGAGCAATCCGCCGACCTGTCCGGAGCGCACCCGCGTATCGGGCCCGAACTCGTACAGGAATTCCTGCACGAAGATGTCTTCTTCGACATCGAAGGGAAATTGATAGACCTGCCCGGAAATGCTCTCGTAATCATCGCCGGTATAGCTGCTGATCGATTGCAGCGTGCCATGTCCCAGATCGAGCGACGTATCGAGGGCCAGGGTTGTCGCACGCGTATTGAATGTGCGGGCCGGAATGCCAAGCGGACCGGCGGCCGCATTGACCAGGATCCGGTCACTGAGCGGGCGTCCCGTGAGCACGGGGCCCTGGACCGTGTTGCGCGTCTGCGGGGTCTGGCCGGCCTGGTGTTCGGCAAGCACATTTGCGGTGACCGTGCCGAGCGCGGTGTCGAAATTGCCAAGCAGTTTTGTGCGAACCCGCACATTGTCGTACTCGGTGATCCAGTCGTCATCGACGTCGGTCGCCCGTCGCGGGTCGGCGCCGTCCCTCAGCTCAAAGGCCAGGCGTCCGGCAACGACATCCGACAGCGGACCGGACACCAAACCGTTCAGGAAAAGATCCGGACCATGAAACTCATCGAGTTCAATGCCGGCTTGTATCGCGGCCTCGGGTTGGAAAGAGGGGTCGTTGGTGTCCACAATGATGGCCCCGGCCAGGCCCGATCGTCCGCGCAACAGCGTTTGCGGACCGCGCAGCACTTCGATCTGCCTTGTATCCCAAAGAGATGTGGCACTCGAATTCGGCAGCACAGCCGGTCGCGTAACCCCATCGACAATCACCGAAAGGCGCGGCAAGGCGCCGGTCAGACCGGCGGAAACGAGACCGCCGGCCCCTCCCCCTTGAACCCCTCTTATAGAGGGCAATTCGCTCTTTCCCTCGACGAAGAGATTCGGTGTGGTCCGCAGAACGTCGTTGATGTGCGCCTGAGGGTTTTGATCGATGCGGTCCTCGGTGATGATCGAAGTACCGACATAGGTCTCCGACAATTGCCGAGGCTGACGTTCACCCGTGACGACGATCGGATCGAGCACCGTAACGCCGGCCTGCTGGGCCGATGCGGGCGGCGCTGCCACGGCACCGAGAACAAAACACATTCCATAGACCGAAGTCCGATACCCCACGATTTCCACTGTATATTCCCACCAACACTATTCGATGACGACGACCAAGGGATCGCATTGGCTTCATCGAATTGTCGAGGGAACGGACCTGTCACATCGGACACAAAATCTGGCAGATCAGGGACGTTGGAGCTCGCGCGGCGGACGGCCGAAATGCTGTCTCACCGCACGCGAAAAGGCTTCGGGAGAACGGTATCCAAGCGTTTCCGCCGCCTTTGAAACCGTCACGCCGTCCCCGATCATTTGTGCCGCCATTGACATCCGAACGTTGATGATTTCTGCGCCGATCGAGGTTGCGTGGCACTTCTGGAACAGTGTCTTGAGCCGGGACGCGCTGACCCGGCAGGCTTTCGCGATCTCGGCTATCGTCAGACTTGCCGTCGGATTTGCACGGATAACCTGAAGGGCGTGGGAAACGATTTCGTTCTCTTGCGTGGTGCTCGCAGCGCCGGTTCCCCTGCCGATCGCACGGTGCCACACGGCAACCAGAATCTGCATCGCGTAGGATTCCATCAAGAGGCTGTTGTCGGCATCGTTGACGCTGGTTGCCAGCATGCGTTCCGCCAGACCGGTGATGTCGGCCGGAGCACTCAGCACCACCTGCCGGTTCATTGAAATCGTCGACAACGCCCAGGACGCGAGATCCGGCACGCGTTCGGAGACGCCCTCAAGATAGCGCTCGGAATATCGCACGGCGACAGCCTCGAAAAGATGTTGCGGTTTGGCGCTTACAGCCCATTGTGTCCGGAAGCTCGATCCCGTGATTTGCAGGTCCCCGGGCTTCAGCAGGCTTTCGCGTCCCGTCCCCAGAACCTCACGGGCATGGGAGATGCCATTCAGCCGAATCTCTACCGACAATCCCATTTCACCGGCAATCAGCGCGTCGTAAGCCCGCTGCCCGGCGAGCCGCCCCATCATGATCGCAATGTCGTCCGTCGGATTGATAACCCTGATCCGGCCGCTCGCGAGTGTCTCTCCGGAGCCGCCGGCGACTTTCAGACTCTTGACCTTGACCGACTTACCAAGGTTACGGACCGTGGCCGCGGTAACATCCGTCGGATATTTGCAGACCCGTTGCCGGCCTTGGTCAGACGAGGGATTTCGAGCGTGCAGCGTCGGGTCGACGTCCGTCGCGGCACGAGCAAGTTCAGAATCCAGGTCGTTGTTCTGTTCCATCGGCCCCGACCGCGCTGTTTGGCATTTAATATGACAAATTTTATCATATTAATACGAATGAAATCCCGCTGGCACAAGGCGCGTCGTATGTGCCGGCAGGTATGATCGACGGGACTTTGCGGGCGAAGACCGAACCGGACGGTCCGGGCTTCTCAAAACAGCTGAGCGGCGAGAGGCAAACCCGGACCGGCTTAATGCAGGATCTGGCTCAGGAACAGCTTCGTGCGCTCGTGTTCCGGACTGGTGAAGAACGCTTCAGGTTCGTTTTCCTCGATGATCTGGCCGGCGTCCATGAAGATGACCCGGTTGGCGACCTGGCGTGCGAAGCCCATTTCGTGGGTGACGCACAGCATGGTCATGCCTTCTTCCGCCAATCCGACCATCACCTCGAGGACTTCCTTGATCATTTCAGGGTCAAGTGCCGATGTCGGTTCATCGAACAGCATGATGCGCGGGCTCATGCACAGCGAGCGGGCGATCGCCACGCGCTGCTGCTGACCGCCGGACAATTGGCCGGGATATTTCAGCGCCTGTTCCGGGATCTTCACCCGCTCCAGGTAATGCATCGCGATTTCCTCGGCCTCCTTCTTGGGCATGTTGCGTACCCAGATCGGCGCCAGCGAGCAGTTTTCCAGAATGGTGAGATGCGGAAACAGGTTGAAGTGCTGGAACACCATGCCGACCTCGCGACGGATTTCGTCGATCCGCTTGAGGTCGTTGGTCAGTTCGATCCCGTCAACCACGATTGAGCCGCGCTGGTGTTCTTCCAGGCGGTTGATGCAGCGTATCATCGTCGACTTGCCGGACCCGGACGGGCCGCACACGACGATGCGTTCGCCGCGCATGACCCGCAGATTGATGTCCTTCAGTACATGAAAGTCGCCGAACCATTTGTGCATGCCGTCGATTTCGATCGCGACATCGGTCTCCGAAACCTGCATCTTCGTGCGGTCGGCGGAGAGGTCGGAAGCTGTGACTACGTTTTCGGTCATCGTTGGTCCCCAAAGGTGCTTATCGTTTATGTCCTGTATGCAGCTTGCGTTCCAGATACAGCGAATAGCGTGACATCAGGAAACAGCTCACAAAGTAGAACAGGGCCAGGAAGATATAGATCTCCGTCGACAGCCCCTGCCAGGCGGCATCGGCCAGGACCGGCCGTGAAATGCCGAGCGGGTCGAGCATGCCGATCACATAGACAAGGGTCGTGTCCTTGAAGAGGCCGATGAAGGTGTTGACGATACCCGGTATCGAGATCTTGAGCGCCTGCGGCAGGATGATGAGGCGCATGCTCTGCCAGTATTGCAGGCCCATCGCGTCGGCCGCTTCATATTGGCCGCGAGGAATCGCCTGCAGACCGCCGCGGATCACTTCGGCCATATAGGCGGAAGCGAACAGTGTGACCATGATCAGAACCCGTAGCAGCAGGTCGAATTCCACCTCCGGCGGCAGGAAGTAGTTCAGCATGGTCGAGGCGACGAACAACAGGGTGATCAGCGGCACGCCCCAGATAAACTCGATGAAACCGGTACAGATCCACCTCACGATCAGCATGTCCGAGCGGCGTCCAAGAGCCAAAACCACGCCAATGGGAAGCGAAACCGTAATGCCGGTCAGGCCGATCACCATGGTCAGGAGGAAGCCGCCGACATCGCGGGTCTTGACCGGCTCGAACAGGAGGCCGCCGGCAAGAAGGATGGCGCCGATCACACCCCAAACAACCCCGATCCAGAATAGGGTTCCGCCGAGCCAGGCGAAGGGCGTCGTGCGCACGCCGTATGCGGCGCCGATCAGCAGGGCGGCCGGAACAAAGGTCCACAGCACATCCGAGAAAGTCGGTACGGCGCCGCCGAACAGGACGGCATAGGCGAGGAAGGGAAACAGGGCTGCGAAGATCAGGCCCTGTTTGCGGTAGGGAATCTTTTCAATCAGGATCGGCAGCATCGCCGCGATCAGCATGAACAAGGCAAGCACAGGCCGCCAGCGCTCGGCTTCGGGATAAAAACCGAAAGTGAACTGGGCTATCCGCTCGCGCACCACCGCCCAGCACGCGCCGGACGACATCTCGGCGCATTCGGCCCGTGAGGACGCCGAAATGTTGGCGTCGAAAATTCCCCATTGGAGAATGGGCGGGATGCTGATGAATAGTAGATAGAACGTGGCCAGCGTCAGGATTGTGTTCACCCAGCCGGAGAACAGGTTCTGGCGCAACCAGCCTATGACACCGGTCGTGCCTGGCGGTGGCGGAAGATCCGGGTGTTCGCCGACGGCATAGGTCGGATTATGCAGAGCTGCGTCGGTCATCTCAGCGCTCCTTGAATGCGATTGAACGGTTGTACCAGTTCATCAGCATCGAGATCGTCAGCGAGATGGACAGGTAGAACGCCATGAGAAGGATGTTGGTCTCCAGTTCCTTGCCGGTCTGCATCAGCGTGATGCCCCCTAGCGTAGCGACGACATCCATGTAACCGATGGCGATCGCCAGGGAAGAATTCTTCGTCAGGTTCAGATACTGGCTGGTGAGCGGCGGAATAATCACCCGCAAGGCCTGCGGAATGATGATCAGATTCATCGTCCGGTTGGGCCGCAGACCGAGCGCATAGGCGGCTTCCGTCTGTCCGTGGCTGACCGCCAGGATGCCGGCACGCACGTTTTCGGAAATGAAAGCCGCGGTATAGATCGCAAGCGCAAATGTCAGCGATGCCAGCTCCGGCGAGATCGTCATGCCGCCACGGAAATTGAAGCCCTGAAACGCGGGATAGTCGAACGACACCGGCATCCCGGCAAGGAAATAGGCCACCAGCGGCAGGCCGATGATCAGGCCGAGTCCGACCCGGAAGACTGGTGATATCTGCCCGGTTGCTTCCTGCTTTCGCCGCGCCCGCTGCGCATAGATGACGGCGCCGACAATTCCGACCACCAGCGCGGCAACGACAAACCAGATGGCATCGTCCAACAGCGGTTTCGGCGTGATGATGCCCCGGTTCGTCAGGAAGATCGATCCCTCGACGTCTCTATAGGCTCGGGGATGCGGAAACGAATTGATGAAGATGCCGTGCCAGAAAAGGATCTGCAAAAGCAGCGGCACGTTGCGGGTGAATTCGACATACCAGTAGACCAGACGACTGACGAGCCAGTTGCTCGACAGCCGCAGCACACCGAGGATGAAACCGAGGATCGTTGCGATGAAGATCCCGACGATAGCCACCAGACCGGTGTTCAGGATTCCGACAATCGTCGCTCGCAGGTGCGTGTCCGACGACGTGTAGGGAATAAGCGTCTGGTTAATGTCGTAGCTGGCCGGCAGAAAGAGGAAACTGAACCCGAAGGTTTTCTGCTGAGCGGCGAGCGCATTGGCTGCGTTGTTGATCAGATACCCAAAGAACGACAAGACCCCGACAAGAACGAGAATCTGAATGACGTTCGACCGGTAGCGCTTGTCGTACCAAAGCATGGACAAGCGAAACGGTTCGTGCGGCACTTCCGCCGTAATAGCCATAGTCCGAACCCCTCGACTCGATACAGTGCGCCCGTTTGAAACGGGTGTTCTTTCCGGACCCATTCAGTGCTTTTGATCTTGCGGGCCGGCACATTCTTGGCCGGAGGGCCTTGGCGGTCCTCCGACAGTCTTGCAAGTAAAAAGGCCGGGACCTCCTCCCAAAGGTCCCGGCCGGGATCGTCCTAGCGGAACGGCGGCGCGTAGAGAATGCCGCCCTTGGTCCACAATTCGTTCAGACCCCGGGACAGGCCGATCGGGGTTTCCGTGCCGACATGGGTTTCGAAGATTTCACCGTAATTGCCGACAGCGGCGATCGCCTTGGCAGCCCAGTCGTTGTCAAGGCCGAACATTTGACCGTAATCCCCTTCGACGCCGAGCAGGCGCTTGATTTCAGGGTCTTTGGTCTCACCGGCGATGGTGCCGACATTGGCTTTGGTGATGCCTTTTTCCTCGGCGATGATCAGCGCGTTCAGCACCCAGCGGACCACGTCGCCCCATTGATCGTCGCCATGACGAACGAGCGGGCCGAGCGGCTCTTTGGAGATGATTTCCGGAAGCACGACATGGTCGGCCGGATTGTCGAAGGTCGCACGGGTTGCGGCAAGACCGGAAGCGTCCGTCGTGTAGACGTCGCAACGGCCGGCCAGATAACCCTTACGTGCTTCTTCGTTCGTCTCGATCGGAACCGGCTCGTAGTCCATGTTGTTGGTGCGGAAGTAATCCGCCAGGTTCAGTTCCGTCGTGGTACCGGTCTGGATGCAGACGGATGCGCCCGACAGTTCCAGAGCGCTCGTGACCCCGAGCGATTTCGGCACCATGAAGCCCTGACCGTCATAATAGTTGACGCCGACGAAGGTCAGTTGGAGATCGACGTCGCGCGAATAGGTCCACGTCGTGTTACGGGCCAGAAGATCGACTTCGCCCGACCGCAGCACGGTGAAGCGCGTCTTGCCGGTCGTTGTCGTGTATTCGACCTTGTCCGGATCGCCGAGCACTGCAGCGGCGACGGCACGGCAGACATCGATATCGAAGCCTTTCCAATTGCCGGCTTGGTCAGTTGCGGCAAAACCAGTCAAGCCGGTCGAGATACCGCAATTGAGATTTCCGCGGGCCTTGACGTCTTCAATGGTCGTCGCCGACGCGCCGGACGCGAAGGCGAGGCCCACTGCCGCTCCCACAAGGGCCGGGATGTAACGTTTGTTCATTTGGTGCAGCCTTTTCTGTTACCCTGTTTGACTATTTTTCCAAAGGCGCACGGAAACGCCGTCCCGGGTAAACGAACCTTCGAGAAGGTTCTGGAACGCGGGACAAGCGCGTTTCCGAATACGCTGGTTGCATCTCAGGACATAAAATCCCTCGCGGTCAAGGGAATAAAACCGCGACACTCGGTCGGAAACGCACAAAATCCCCTGACGAAACCGTCGGATAGGAACGAAGCCGGAACACACGCATAGGCAGTTTCGCGTCCGGAGTGCGACCTGAGATTCGTTTTGCAACGACCAGGGTCAGAGCTTTGGCCCGTCGCCGGGTTCGGGCATCAACCGGTCGTCGTCCTTGCGCCGCTTCTCGCGATAAATGAGCCAGAGATTGCGGAAATAGATGATCAGACCGAGCGACTGGCCGGCGATGAATACCGGATCCTGACGCACGATCGAATAGACCAGAAGCATCATTCCGCCGGCGACCGAAAAGAACCAGAAGGCGACCGGGACAATCGATCGTCCGACCCGTTCACTTGCCACCCATTGCACGACGAAGCGCATCATGAACATGGCCTGCGCCGCGAGGCCGACGATTACCCAGAAATCGAAATTATCGATGAATACGGTCCGCAGCCAGTCAAGCAAGGTTGCCAGCAAGGCCTAGTCCTCCAGAGTGATTTCGCTGATCGTCGGAACCCGGCGCCGGCGCCGTCGCAACCACCAGACACCGCACAGATCCAGGATTCCGACGAGCGCCCGATCGAAAATGCCGTATTTAGAAACGCCGTGGCGGCGCTGGCGGTCGACAACGTCGATGACGTCGATGCCATATCCCTCGCGAAGAACCAGGGCCGGAAGGTAGCGATGCCACCCATCGAAATACGGCAGGTCCAGAAATACGGAGCGACGCAGGCATTTCAATCCGCAGCCGGAATCGCGAACGCCATCGCCGAGAAATGCCGAGCGGATGCGATTGGCAAGTTTCGATGCCAGCCGTTTGGAGAAACTCGCCTTGCGGCCGAGCCGTTGGCCGGCGACCAGGGCCGTCCCCGGGCCGGCCTGGATAATCTTTTCGACCATTGCCGGGAAGTAAGCAGGGTCGTTTTCGCCATCGCCGTCAATCGTCAGGATCAGATCGCCGCGGGCATGCAGCAAGCCGCTGCGTACCGCTGCGCTCTGGCCGGCCGGCACTTCATGCCGGATATGGCGGAGCCCTGCGATATCGGGTTTCAAGTCGCGCAGCACATCGGCCGTATGATCGTCGGAGCCGTCATCGACGATCAGGATTTCGTGAGCGGTGGCCGACAGCGTGGACTGGATCTCGCGGATCAGTTCTTTCAGATTGTCCGCCTCGTTGCGTGCCGGCACGATGACGGAGACCTCCGGCGCGGTCGGACCATCCGCATCCTCCGTCGAAGCGGTGTCGGGCATCGGCGGCGTCGGCGAATCGGGGCGGTCTGTTTCTGTTACACGCGTCACGTCGCGGTTCTTCCTGAAAGACGGGCGCCGCACGCCCTGTCTACTTTTTGATACCCCGAAACGAGCGCCGCGGCCGTCCGCAGATCCGGCGGGTCATGCGAAGGGATCCCTGAATGCCTTCGGTCGATCGGTCCTGACTTAGGATCGGAGGGGCTGCCTTAAACGCGGAACATCGGATCAACGGTGGCAAACGCGCGGACCTCGTCTGAGGTATCGTGCCCAAGGCCGGTTGGTCTAGCCGTATCGCGGTCGGAGTCAAGTGCTGCCATCAGGATTGCTTGGCTCGTGATCGCAACAGGCGGCTGAAAACGCGCCAGCTTGAATGGCGCTTTCGTATGCGGTCGTCCGCGTCGCATTGGAAAAGAATGCGACACCGCGCGAGATAGCGGGCGGCGTACCAGGCAAATGCCGCGCCGAAAAGGGTGCCGCCTATCACGTCGCTCGGATAATGGGCGCTGACCATGATCCGGCTGATGGACAGCCAGAACGCCAAGACGAAGATCATTCTGCCCCAGGTGGGAATCAGCAGCGCCAGGCACATGGCTACTGCACCGACGGTGGTCGCGTGTCCGGACGGAAAACTGGTGAAATCGGAATCGAGCGCGAGAATGTCGAAATGGGCCGGACCGTGGGTCGGCGACAGTTTGGGCCGCGCCCGCCCCAGTCCCCATTTCAGGATCACGGCAGCCAAGCCGCTCGCCGCCACAACGATAAAAATGTAGCTGACCTGCACGAACAGGACGTGCGCCGCCTCACGGGCGCGCCTGCCGAGACTGCCCCAGTCCAGGAGCAGGATTCCAAGTCCGATTACGCCGGTCGGTACGAGCCACCAGTGCGACTTGCCAAAATCGGTGAATGTCCAGAAGAACACATAATATTCGCTCGGCAGGCCGTTGTTGATCCAGCTGTAGGAGCCGACATCGAGCAGGATCGCCGAAAGACCGACGGCGAACAGCCCGTAGGCAAGCAAGTCCTGCAGCCGGTGTCCGGAGCGCGGCAGGACCGGGATCGAGGGCGGGCGCGCGGCGCGGGTGCGGTAAAGCGCCAGCACCCTGGCCAGGTTGGTGTTGCCGTTGCGGACCAACGCCCGTGCCGTTTCGACGATGCGCACATGCAGGGGCGCTTTGGCTTGCGGTGCGTCGGCTTGCGGTTCTTCGGCTTGCAGCGGGTCGGCTGGCTCGCGGTCCTCCGAAAGCGTCAGGCCAGTATCAACGTCTTTCATAACCGCCTAGCGGGTTGGTAAAGCGTGATGCGCACCGGGTCGCCGCCGTTCAGCGCAAAACCCTCGACGGCGCCGATTTCCGTAAGGGACGTCGACGTTCCGGCGACCGACGCGAGGAACCGGTCGCGGTCGCGGCTCTCGACAGCAAGGACGAGGCAATCGCCGCGTGCGGCTTCGTCTATCGCACCTTCCGGCAGTTTCAAAGCGGTATCGGTACCGGCGAGAAAGATCAGGCTCGGCTCGCGCCATCCGACACTGGCAATCCGCGGGTCGGGGCAGGTCGAATTCGCTCGTGCCGTCTCGACGATCGCCGACGAAACCCAGATCGCCGACAATCCCGGCAAGGCCAGGCCATAGGCGCCGATGCTGACAAATGCCGCCGTTACCGCACCGAGCACGGTGGATTTCATGACATCGGACCGGCCCAGCGATCGGGCTGCCAGGACGGCGGCGCCGGTCGCTCCGGCAAACAGGACGGTCGCGAGCCACGTGATGTCACTTCCCAGTACGATCGGGACGGCGATCGAACCAGCAAACAGCGCGACGGGCACGGCGACCAGCCATGTGCCGGCGATCAGGCGCGCCCATCGTCCGACGCGCCAGTTTTCGTCAGCTTGCGACCATAATGTCGCGAGGATCAGTGTCAGTGCAGGGTAAATGGGCAGCACGTAATGCGGCAGTTTCGTTGCCGTCAGTTCAAAGACAATCCAGCTCGGAACGGCCCAACAAAGCGCAAAGCGAATGGCGGGTGTGCCAAGGGCGCCTCGAATGCTTGGCAAAAACACCGCAAGCAACGGCGCTGCGGGCCAGAAAGTCGCCAACATGACCGCGAAATGCGTGCCGGGCGGCGCGCCATGGGATTCCTGTCCGGTTGCCAGTTTTCCGAGGAAGTCCTGACCGACGGATTCCTGGAAGAATGCGCCGTCTGTCCGAAGTGTGATCGCGATGTACCAGGGGGCGGCGACCAAAAGCAGGACCACCAATCCGGTCAGAGGCCGCAGCCGCAGAAGCCAGGATGCATTTCGGTCCCATACCGACAAGGCGAGTATCGTGCCGCCGCTCACCAGCAGAACGATCGGCCCCTTGATGAGAATGCCAAGCGCGACAAAGACCCAAAAGCCGATTGCCGACCATGCGGTGACGCTGCGAGCCAGCCAGATCCGGGCCAGAAATCCCTGCGCGGCAACGATACAGGCCAAGAGCGCGGCATCCGTTTTGGCAATGTGCGCTTCCACACCGAGCAGCAAGGTCGCGCTGAAAGCGAGAGCCGCCAGAAAGGCGGGCTCTGGCGCAAGAAAGGCGCGTGCCATCCAGAATGTCAGAAGAACCGCGGCGAGCGCTCCCAAGAACGAGACGATGCGGTACTTCCAGATGTCCGTGCGGTCGCCGCCAAAGACTGAGACGGAAGCGGCCTGGAGCCAATAGATGCCGACCGGCTTTTTGTGCCGCGCTTCTTCCTGAAACCGGATATCGACGAAGTCTCCCGTCTCCAGCATCTGCTTGGTCGCCTGCGTGAACCGCGGCTCGTCCCGGTCAAGCGGCGGGATTGCCGTAATGCCGGGCAGGAACAAAAGCAGGCAAAACACGACGAGGATCGTCACAGCCTGGGGCGTCCGTGTCACATCGGCCAGGCCCGAGGAGTTGCCAAGGGTATGTTTCAGGAGGTCTTCGGGCACCGGGATCCATATCGCAACAAACGCCGATCAGCCCCTCGCCTATCAGGAATCGCACTGCTATGCATTGCCTTTGTAAGTCCGACAGACATGATTTTTGACGCATCCAACCGCAATCATTTGGCCTTCGCACCGGTACCGTTCGCAAGTCGATGCCCGGTATCGCAGGCGGATCAGGAGCGGCCTTCAACTGGGGGATAATCGTTTCCGTCGGGATCATCCCTGCGACCCTTCATTCCGGATTGTTCACACCTCATGACCTTGATCGCCCAGATCTCCGATTCCCACGTTTGTGCACAAGGCGTCCCGGCCTACCGCGTCGTCGAGACCAACATGCTTGCCGAACGCGCCGTTGGCGCGGTCAACCGGCTCGATCCTCAACCCGACTTCGTTATCGTCACCGGCGATCTGGTCGATCACGGCAAGGCGGAAGAGTATGACCTTGCCCGGCGGATCATGGACGATCTGCGCGCGCCCTATGCGGTTATCGCGGGCAATCATGATTCATCGGCCGCGCTCAAACGCTGCTACGCCGATCGCGCGTGGGCGCAGCAGATCGAAGGGGACAGCCTGCAATTCTCGCTTCGTGTCGGCGACCTGCGGATCATCGGGCTGAACAGCGCGGTCGACGGCAAACATTACGGCCTGTTGAGCGAAGCGGAATTGGCGTGGCTGGAAGCCGAGCTCGAACGCGATCAATCCGTTCCCACGATTGTTGCCTTGCACCATCCGCCAATCGTCACCGGCTTGCAGGGCATGGACCGAAGCAAACTGCGTAATTCCGACGAATTCGCCGCCCTTCTCGCACGGTACGACACGATCCTTCGGGTGATTTGCGGTCATGACCACCGTCCGGTCTTTGCGCCGTTCGGTGGCACGACCGTTACCATTGCGCCGGGCCTCGCGCACCAGGTCACGCTCGATTTGCGCGCAGATCAACCGCAGACGTTTAACTTCGAACCCGCGGCTTTCCTGCTGCACCGCTATACGCCGGAAACCGGGCTTGTCACGCACATGGCCTATGTCGAAAGCTTCCCCGGGCCCTTTCCGTTCTGGCCGGCCGACGGCGTCACCTGGCCCTGAATCCAGGCGCCGAGACCACTTGGCAACCGCTGCCGCCTACCGACAGGTGACGACGATATCGATCGGATTGGGCGCTCCAGCGACCCGCCGCTTCTGCAGCACCTCAGCGATACGTTCGGCGACATAGCCCTGCTCGACCGCCATATCGAAGGTTTGCCTGGTTGTCAGCGCGCGCACGCCCTCGACCTTGTTGTGCTTTTCAAGCTTGGCCGCCATGTTGGCGGCCTCGCCGATAACGGTAAACTCCAACCGCGTCTTCGATACGAGCGCGGCAAAGACGATGGGGCCGGCGGCAACCGATCCGTTCACGTCCAGATCGGCGCCGGAAACAGGTCCCGTCTGACTGCTCCTCCAAAGGTCAGCGGCTTCCATGACGGCATCGAGGGCGCGGAGTGCGTCGGCCGCCGCGGTGTGCGACTCGGTGACGGCGCCGAACGTTGCCATGATCCCGTCGCCAAGAAACTTGTCGACAACACCGTTATGCGCTCGGATGACCGGGATGACGGTTGCGTGAAAGTCGGTCAGAAGGTGCACGACTTCCCGCGGCGCGACATGGGTCGACAGCCTCGTGAAACCGCGGATATCGAGCATCAGGATCGCTGCGTCACGCTCGATGCCCTGGCCGGCCTCGACCACATCCTCTGCGGCAGTGATCGCCTCGTCGACACCTTCGGACAAGAATCGCTTGATTTCCTGGTGTGCCGCCTCTTCCCGCACCGCCGACACGAGCACGCGCCGGGCACGCCACGCCGCGTAGGTGAGGATCAGCGTCATGGCGAGCAAAGCGAAGATCTTGTCGAACTCCGCCCCGATCAGCACGTAATTGCCGGTCAGGTATTCCACGAAATTGCGGGTCATTCCGTCCATGCCGGCTTCATAAAGCGCATAACCCAGCATGAAGAGCCAGCCGATGCAGGCAAAGGCGCCGGCTGAAAGGACGAACCGGTGGTCGAAACGCAAGGCGCGCACCGCAATGAAAATGAACACGTACATGAACGTCGGCACCTTCAGATAGAAAGCGGCCGGCTGCTCGTATTGCAGGTGAAACGTCCAGATCAGGCCAAACAGCATGGCAAAGTCGATAATCATCGACATGACAAGCAACCAGCCGGGCAGATAATGATGGTAACTCAACCAGATACGTAAAAGTGTGAAGGTCAGGTAGAGCTCCAGTGCGAATGGCACGGGCTGGAACTCGGCCGCCAGCGTGTCGGCCGGTTTCGGCGACACGATGTAGAGGATGCCGAAGATACCGATAAGGGTGAGCTGTACCCAGCCGATGACCTGCTCGCTGCGTTCCTCTTGAGCATAAAGGATCGTCTGGACCCGCTGCGGCAGATGCCGTTCGGCTTCCGTCGTGCCGAGATGCGTTCCCAGGCTTTTGGGGAGGATATGTTTCATCGCTCGGTGACCCGAGTAGCCGGTAGCGGGGCGAAACGAAGCAACGATGCGTTCGCGCCGGCCGGCTTGATCACGCCGCCTGCCGCCCGGTCACGGTACGTGATGCCACGACGATTCCCGCCCGGAACCAATCGGGGTCGGACGATTCCTCGGCCTGTCAATTGTTTGAAATACATTGCATTATCGCGTTGTTTGCAGTTTTGAACGAACAGAGTTGCCTCATCTTATGCACCCTTCCAAACCGCTATTTTAGCAGAACGGCAAATCAGGTTCGCTCACCGACGCGTGCTTCAGGCCATTGTGATGCGCCGTGTCCAAGATGATCCCGCGGAGATCGCTCAGGATTGTTTATCGAGTGTTGCGAGGCCGCGGCGCAGCATTTTCGCGTTGCGTGCCCGATGATCGGCATCCAGCCCTGCGATGACGGGGCGGATGGCTTCGACAAGATCTTCCGCGATCAGGCCCGGTCCGGCCTCCGCGCCGGCGCGGGCATGGATATGCGCGGCCATTGCGGCCGCTTCGAAGGCAGGCACGCCCTGCGCGCCAAGGCCGGCAAGGATTCCGGCGAGCACATCGCCGGACCCGGCCGTCGCCAGCCAGGGCGGGGATTCGTGGTGGATGATTGCCTGGCCGGTTGGGTCGGCAATCACCGTGTCAGGACCCTTGAGGAGCAAAACGCAGCCGGCCCGACTGGCTGCCTGTCGGGCGCGGTCCACTTTGGAAATCGGTGCTGATCCGCTGAGATCGGGAAACAGTCTGGAGAATTCGCCTTCATGGGGTGTCAACACGGTCGCCGCCTGTGTGCGGGCGGCGATCCGGGAAAACAGGTCTTCCGGCCTATCGGAAAACAGGGTCAGCGCATCGGCATCGAGGACGGCGAACGAGCCGGTTTGAAGAGCGATTTCGACCAGCCGACGTTTCTCAGGCGCAAGGCCCAAGCCGGGACCGATTACCAAAGCGGCGATCCGGTCGTCCGCCATGAACTCCGAATAGGCTTGGTCGGTCTTGAAACCGCGTGTCATGACGGCGGTGCTGTGTGCGGCATTCACTGCCAACGCATCCGCCGGAGACAGGATCGTTGTGAGGCCGGCTCCTGCTCGCAATGCGGCGCGCGCGGCAAGGCGGATCGCGCCGGTCGAGGCAAACGGGCCGGAGACGGCGACACAATGGCCGCGTCGGTACTTGTGGCTGTCCGCCTCCGGAGGTGCCCAGCAATCCTGCCATAGGACCGGAGCGTTTTCGAAGGCCCGCGGGCCGATCGTCGCCAGAATGCTGTCCGGAATGCCGATGTCGACGCATCGAACGACACCGCATTGCGCCTTGCCCGGATAAAGAAAATGGCCGGGTTTGCAGCGAAAGAACGTGACCGTGCGATCCGCCCTTGCGGCGGTCCCCAAAATATTGCCGTCCTCACCGTTTACGCCGCTTGGCAGATCGACACTAACAATTTCCGCGTCGCCGGCGTTCATCGTCTCGATCCACTCAGCCGCCCTGCCCTCGATCGTTCGTTGAAGACCGGCGCCGAAAAGAGCATCAATGACACAACCGGCATCGGCAAGGGTCGCCGCGCCGTCTGCCTCAACGGTACCGGTCCAGCTCTTGCAGGCCAGAGCCGCGTCGCCGGTCAGCCGGTCAACGGATCCAAGCAGAGCGAGGCGGACCCTGTAACCGCGTCCGGCAAGGATGCGGGCCGCCACGAACCCGTCGCCTCCATTATTGCCCGGGCCGCACAAGACAGCGAGTGGGGTCGCATAGGCATGGCGATTTGAGATTTCGTCAGCGATTGCCCGACCGGCATTTTCCATCAGGTCGATACCCGGAACACCTCCGGCAATGGTCATTGCATCCGCTCTGGCCATTTCACTCGGCGTGAGGAGCGCTTGACGCGAGGCGATTTCCAGCAAGGGTGCCGTCGTTTCTGCTTTGTTTTTGTTCATTTGCCTATTTTTTGCGCATCATATCCTGGTTTCTCGGACGAAGCTTGAGCTTGGCTCCTGTGCATCGGCCGGGTTCGGGCCGGTTTGACGTCGTATTTCGACGCTATGTCCCACAAGACTGGGCGCCCGAAGTGCCGCTTCGCGCGAGCGCCCGCATTCCCATGCTGCAGCGCACCGGGACTGTGTGGGCCAAAGCGGATTGCAAGCGGCGAAATCCGAAAGTTTTCAACACCACCAGCCGGTTGGCACGAACCATGCTTAGCAAGCTTGGCAAAGTTCTTCCAATTGTCATCAGGATCCCGGGAAGGAGGCCATGAAAAAAATTGAGGCGATTATCAAACCCTTCAAGCTTGACGAAGTGAAGGAAGCCCTTCAGGAAGTCGGTTTGCAGGGCATCACCGTCACGGAGGCAAAAGGTTTCGGCCGTCAGAAGGGTCACACCGAATTGTACCGCGGTGCGGAATATGTCGTGGACTTTCTTCCCAAGGTAAAGGTGGAAGTGGTTCTGGAAGAATCCATGGTGGACAAGGCCGTGGATGCCATCCGGAACGCCGCGCAGACAGGACGGATTGGTGACGGCAAGATTTTTGTCACCAGCGTCGAGGAAGTCATCCGCATTCGGACCGGTGAAACCGGGGTCGAGGCAATCTGATAAACCTCCCCTTCCCTCCAGCATCCTAGCGTATCGGGCGTGTCGGCTGCCGTTCCGGCAACCGGCACGCCAGCCTCATCCCCAACCGCAAACACAAATCCAAAACTGGGAAACTCACAATGAGCACAGCAAGTGAAGTCTTGAAAACCATTGCCGACAAGGACGTGAAGTTCCTTGATCTGCGGTTCACCGACCCGCGCGGCAAGATGCAGCACGTCACGATGGACGCCTCGACGGTCGACGAAGACATGTTCGCAGACGGCGTCATGTTCGACGGTTCTTCGATCGCCGGCTGGAAAGCAATCAACGAATCCGACATGACGCTGATGCTCGATCCGGAGACGGCTCACATCGATCCGTTCTTTGCGCAAAACACGATGGCGATTTTTTGCGACATCCTGGAACCGTCGTCGGGCGAGGCCTACAATCGCGACCCGCGCATGACGGCGAAAAAGGCCGAGGCCTTCGTCAAATCGTCCGGCGTCGGTGACACGGTATTTTTCGGACCGGAAGCCGAGTTCTTCGTGTTTGACGACGTACGGTTCGCGGCTGATCCCTACAATACGAGCTTCCGCATCGATTCCGCGGAACTGCCGTCCAACATGGATTCCGAATACGAGACCGGAAACATGGGCCACCGGCCGCGCACGAAGGGCGGCTACTTCCCCGTTCCGCCGATCGATTCCGGTCAGGACTATCGCTCCGAGATGCTGTCGGTCATGACCGAAATGGGCGTCGTCGTCGAAAAGCACCACCACGAAGTCGGCGCTGCGCAGCACGAGCTCGGCATCAAGTTCGACACACTGACCCGCAATGCCGACAAACTGCAGATCTACAAATACGTCGTTCATCAGGTCGCCCACGCTTACGGCAAGAGCGCGACCTTCATGCCGAAGCCGGTCTTTGGCGACAACGGCACCGGCATGCACTGCCACCAGTCGATCTGGAAGGACGGCGAACCGCTGTTTGCCGGCAATCAGTATGCCGATCTGTCAGAGGCCTGCCTTTATTACATTGGCGGTATCCTGAAGCATGCCAAGGCGATCAACGCCTTCACCAACCCGTCGACCAATTCGTACAAGCGTCTGGTCCCGGGCTACGAAGCTCCGGTGCTGCTGGCCTATTCGGCCCGCAACCGGTCTGCATCCTGCCGGATTCCGTTCACGTCCTCGCCGAAGGGCAAGCGCATCGAGATCCGCTTCCCGGATCCGACGGCCAACCCGTATCTCGGCTTTACCGCGATGCTGATGGCCGGTCTTGACGGCATCCAGAACAAGATCCATCCGGGCGAACCGATGGACAAGGACCTCTACGACCTGCCGCCGGAAGAGCTGAAGGGCATTCCAACCGTTTGCGGCTCGCTGCGCGAGGCTGTTGAAAGCCTCGACGCGGACCGCGACTTCCTGAAGGCCGGCGGTGTCATGGACGACGACCAGATCGACGCCTATGTCGAATTGAAGATGGAAGAAGTCATCCGTTTCGAACACACGCCGCACCCGGTCGAGTTCGACATGTACTATTCCGTCTGACACTCCTTTCGGAATTGCGGGCTCATTGCCCGCTTCAGGCCCCGGCGCATCGCGCCGGGGCCTTTTCATATGTGGCCTCGTCGGTTCCGTGCGGGCCGGAGGCGTCAAGACTTGACGAGCGATAAGATTCTCATGGTTTGCGATACGGTGCTCGCACAAGACAGGAAAAAGGCCGTAGGATAGGCCTGTACCGCGACCTGAGCGGTGTTCCGAGGCATTCCGAGAAGGATGAGGCCATGCAGGATCCGCAACAGACCGTCAAATTCACCCGCATGGACGCCGGGGATCAGGAGGATTACGAATTCCTGACAAGGCACGAAATCGAATACACGAAGGGTACGGCCGACCGGCTGTTGCGCGCCCTGGTCGATCTCGACGAAAGTCTTTCAGGCTATAAGATCACCCGGCTCGGCCATTCCCTGCAATCGGCAACACGGGCGTGGAAAGACGGGGCGGATACCGACTGGATCGTGGCCGCGCTCCTGCATGATATCGGCGACATCTACGCGCCGTATAACCACGACGAATATGCCGCCGCGATCCTGAAACCGTTCCTGCGCGAGCAGTGCACCTGGACGGTCGAGGTCCACGGCGATTTTCAAAAACTCTATTACATGCATCATCTCGGCGGTAACCGGCATGCGCGCGACCGGCACCGCGACAGTCCCTACTTCCAGGATTGCGCGGATTTCTGCGAGTTCTGGGATCAGCGCAGTTTCGATCCGGACTATCCGACACGGACGCTGGACTTCTTCCGGCCGATGGTGGAAGCGGTCTTTGCCCGCAAGGCCTACGATCCCGATGTGATCCGGCCGGGCGAGCGCGGTCCGCTGCGCGACCCCGTCGTGGCGGCGGAGCGGCAGGCTTCGTGAATTGCCGGCGGCGGAGCGCGGTGCGCCTACTCCGCCGGAACCGGAGACGGTTGCTGTGTCGGCAATTTTTTCGGCAATGCCGCAACTGCACACAAGATCACCAGAGCAGCGCCGGCCAGTATGCGGAACAGGGTATCAAAACCCCAGTTTTCGTAGACAAACGCCACGAGCGGCAAGGTCAGGGCGAGGACCGAAAAGGCTACGACATACCGAACGCCATATATCCGGGCCCGATAGGCGCCGCTTGCCATCTTTCCGATCATGTAATCGTTGATCGGGATCTGGCCGAAGGCGCCGAGCATGAACCCGAGCGCGACCGCGAAGGCGACGGCGTCCGTCAGCCCGGGCATCAGGGAAAAGAACACAATCTGCATCAGCGCGACGGTCATGAAGACCGTGCGCGGTCCATACCTGTCGAGCGACACACCGACAACGAGTTGGGCAAGCGATGCGACCGCGAACACGATGAACGCCAGGGAGCCCACCACGGTCGCCACATCGCCCTGCCCGGTCTCGGCGATTGCGCCGGACCAGGAGGAAAACTGTTCGGCCAGCCCTTGCAGACGTTCGTCGAAGATCTTCGGCAAGGCGAAGGTCGTCGATTGAAAGATGATCGATGATACGGCCGTCGTAAAAAAGACGATCGCCGAAACGCGCACGAGCACGGACCGGTACGAGGGTGTCGGGTCGGCCTGCGGCACGACCGAGGTGTTCTGCGATGCCGTTCGGTCGGCTCGAATGGCGTTTCTCTGTACTGCCAGATAAATCAGGCCGACGCCGATGGAAAACAGACCGGGCAGGATAAAGGCGAGGCGCCAGCCGCCGTTATCGATCAAAAAGCCGGTGATCAGGGCGGCGCAGGCAACGCCGAGATTGCCCCAGACGCCGTTTGCCGCGATCCGCATGCCGATATTGCGCCATTTCGATGTCACGATGGCAAGACCGACCGGGTGGTAAATTGCGGCAAAGATGCCGATCGCGAACAGGCCGATTCCGATCTGCAACGGCGTCTGTGTAAAGCCGGTGGCTATCGAGGCAAGGCCGATACCGATGAAAAACACGACCATCATACCGTCGCGGCTCCAACGGTCCGCCAACCAGCCGGCCGGCAGCGAAAACAGGCCAAAGGCTACGAAGCCGGGCGTTGCATAGGCGAGAAGCTCGGCGTATCCGACCCCCCATTCGCGATGCAGGGCGAGCGCCGCAACCGTTGCAAAGATCAGCGTGAACAGGTGGTCGAGGAAATGCCCGACGTTCAAAAGCAGGAAATGCGCCTGGTCCCTGTTCATTCCCTGGTTTTCCCTCGGCAGGCGACGGGCCGGTTCCGCGCCGTTGTCGCAATTATCAGGATGTCACACTAGACTTGTCTGAATCTCGGCGTCACGCCAATATTCGTCGAGAATCTGCCAAAAGAAGTTTTCTAACAAATCCCGGAATCCATTGTGGTCGAGACAACACGAAGCACCGATCCACACGATTACCAGCACCGGCCCGAACCGATCGGGGCGATGGCGAAGCGCTTTGCAGACGGCTTTGTGATTCCGCCGCATCACCACGTTCGCGACCAATTGCTTTATGCCACGAACGGTGTCATGCGCGTTCGAACCGACGACGAGGCGTGGATCGTTCCGCCGAACGGCGCTGCCTATATCCGGGCCGGCACGCGGCACGCGGTCAGCATGCATGGCAACGTCGACATGCGGACGCTCTATATCGATCCGCAAGGCACCCGTTGGAACGGGCCGGCCTTACGTGTCGTGGCGGTTTCCGGCCTGTTGCGGGAACTGATTTGCGCTCTGATCGAAGAACCGGTCAGCTACGGTATCGGCGGTCGCGGCAGCCTCATCGCCCGGCTCATCCTGGAGGAAATCACCCGGGCTCCGGCCTTGTCGCTGCATATCCCGCTGCCACGGGATTCAAGGTTACAGCGGGTATGCGCCGAACTCATTGCCGACCCATCCGACCGCAGGACGCTGGACGCATGGTCTGATGTCGCCGGTGCATCGGCTCGCACCCTGGCGCGTCTGTTCAAACGCGACTTGCAGATGAGCTTTGTGCAGTGGCGCCAGCGCGTCCGGTTCCAGAATGCACTTGAGGATCTGTCGCGCGGCCTGCCGATTTCAAAGGTCGCGGACCGACACGGATATCGCAGTGCCAGCGCGTTTTCCGCCGCATTCGCAAAGGCTACGGGACGGCCGCCGTCAAAAGTGGCGCCGGATCGCGTGCCGTCGTGACGTCCTGCCGGTCGTACCTTATCAGGCAGCACTTGCCAGCCGCGACAATGCGTCGGCGACCTTGGACTTTTTCGACAGTGCTTCCTCGCGCCGCTCCTTCTGCTCTTCCACGACCTCTTCCGGCGCCCGCGACAGGAAATTGTCGTTGCCGAGTTTGGCGTCGATCTTCTGGATGTCCTTGTCGAGCTTGTTTAATTCCTTTTCAAGGCGCTGGCGTTCGGCATCGAAATCGATGACGCCGGCCAGCGGCAGACAGGCGACGTCCGGGCCCAGAACGATCTGCGCCGAGCCTTGCGGCGGCAGTTCGGCCGTGTCGATCCGGTCGATGCGGGCAAGACGCATGATTGCGGCCGCATGGCGCTCAAGCCGAAGGGAGGTGGTTTCCCCGGGTTTGATCATCACCAGCGGGATCGTCGCGGCCGCAGGAACGTTCATTTCCGAACGCACGGAACGGATGGTCGAAATCAGATCGACCAGCCAACCCATTTCGTCGGCGGCCGGATCGTCGGTGAGGACGGCATCGGGCCAGGCGGCATGGACGAGCATCGTGTCACGGGCCGGACCGACCTTGCCGGTTTCCGTCCACAATTCCTCGGTGACAAACGGCATGAAGGGATGCAGCAGCATCAGCATCTGGTCGATGGCCCAGGCCGCAGTCGCCCGGGTTTCAGCCTTTGCCGCTTCATCGGTGCCGTTCAGGACCGGTTTAATAAGTTCCAGATACCAGTCACAGAACGTGTTCCAGACGAACTGATAGATCGCCGCGGCGGCCTCGTTGAACTTGTATTCGTCGAGGCCTGCCGAAACGCCGATCACGGCTTTTCGCGCCTCGTACACGATCCAGCGGTTGACCGGTTCCTTGCAGGCCGACGGATCGAAACCGGGGACCCGGACGCACTGGTTCATTTCGCAAAACCGGGTCGCGTTCCACAATTTCGTGCCGAAATTCCGGTAGCCGGCCACGCGCGATTTCGCGAGTTTGATGTCCCGTCCCTGAGCGGCCATGGCGGCAAGCGTGAAGCGCAAGGCATCGGCGCCGAATTCATCGCACAGGTCCAGCGGATCGATGACGTTGCCCTTCGACTTCGACATTTTCGCGCCCTTCTCGTCACGGACGAGCGCATGAATGTAGACCGTGTGAAACGGCTCCTCCTTCATGAAGTGCAGGCCCGACATCATCATCCGGGCGACCCAGAAGAAGATGATGTCGAATGCGGTCACCAGCACATCGGTCTGATAATAGCGCTTCAGTTCCGGCGTTTCCTCCGGCCATCCAAGAGTTGAAAACGGCCAGAGCGCGGAAGAAAACCAGGTGTCGAGCACATCTTCTTCGCGGTAGAGAAGCGGCTTTGCCGCATCGCCCGACTGCCAGGCGGCCAGTGCATCGGCTTTGGAGACGATCGCGCAGGCGGTGCCGTAATGGTCCGACGCCGCTTCGAGGGCCCGGTCTTCTGCCATCTCCACAAAAATCGTGCCGTCCGGTCCGTACCAGGCCGGAATCTGGTGGCCCCACCACAATTGGCGGGAGATGCACCAGGGTTCGATGTTCTCCATCCAATCGTAATAGGTGCGCTCCCAGTTCTGCGGCACGAAGTTCGTCCGGCCCTGGCGCACCGAATCGATCGCCGGCCCGGCGAGCGTCTTGGCGTCGACATACCATTGGTCGGTCAGGTACGGCTCGATCGGAACGTTGCCGCGATCGCCGTGCGGCACCATGTGGGTATGATCCTCGACTTCCACCAGAAGGCCGTGCGCCTCCATCATGTCGACGATGGCCTTGCGGGCGAAGAACCGGTCCTGCCCGTGCAGAGCCAGGACCGCGTCCAGATCGGATCCGGCGACGGCGCCCTCCAGAAAGTCTTCGTTTTCCTGAAGATCAAGATCGGCCTCGGGGCCGAAGACGTTGATGACCCGCAGCGACTGGCGCTTGCCGACATCGAAATCGTTGAAGTCGTGGGCCGGTGTGATCTTGACCGCGCCGGATCCGGTTTCCGGATCGGCGTAAGGGTCGGCAACGATCGGTATGCGCCGTCCGACCAGCGGCAGCACAACATGGTGGCCGATCAGGTCCTGATAGCGCGGGTCGTCCGGATGCACGGCAACCCCGGTATCGCCCAGCATGGTCTCCGGTCGGGTTGTCGCGACAATGATGGATCGGTCGCCATCCCCCTCGACGGGATAACGGAAATGCCAGAGGTGCCCCTTGGTTTCGATCTGAACCACTTCCAGGTCCGAGATCGCTGTCATCAGCTTGGGATCCCAATTGACCAGGCGCTTGTCGCGATAGATCAGGCCCTGTTTATGCAGGTCGACAAATACTTTGAGGACGGCATGGGACAGCCCGTCATCCATGGTGAAGCGTTCCCGGCTCCAATCGCAGGAGGCGCCAAGGCGCCGCAACTGGTTGCTGATGCGATCGCCGGATTCCCGCTTCCAGTCCCAGACTTTCTCGAGAAAAGCCTCGCGACCGATGGTCCGGCGATCCGGTTCCTGGCGCTCCATCATCTGCCGTTCCACGACCATTTGGGTCGCGATTCCGGCGTGATCGGTTCCAGGTTGCCACAACACGTCCCGACCCTGCATTCGGGCGCGGCGGATCAGGATATCCTGGAGCGTGTTATTGAGCGCATGCCCCATGTGGAGCGAGCCCGTCACGTTCGGCGGCGGGATGACAATACAGAAACTGTCGGCGCCCGGCTGTGCTCCGGCACCGGCCTTGAATGCCCCCGACGTTTCCCATGAGTCATAGATGCGCGGCTCTGCCGAGGCCGCGTCGAATGTCTTGTCCAGCATGTCCGGCGTCTCTAACGGAAAATCTGTGTTCCGGGTGTAAATCGAAATCGATCCGGCAAGTCAACACTGCCAGGATCTTCAGGTTACACCATTGATCTCGACTTTCGACTCCTTCGACCGCCCCTGCCGCTCAGGGGCCGAAAAAGCCATGATCTTTATTGTTGTTGATTGCCGCCGCGTGTGACGCGTTCGATTTCCTGGCGCACAAGACGTTCCACGATGGTCGGGAGGTTGTCGTCGAGCCAGATTTTCAGCATGGGCCGAAGCATTTCCTGGACGAGATCTTCCAGGGTCCGGGCATTCTTCGACAGAATAGTATGGGCCAGATTGCCGAACGCGGACGAGACCGCCGCATCCGTAGCGGGCGAGAGCAAAGCCTCGGCCAACTCACTGGAATCCGGCATCGGAACGGGCTCTGATACTTCGAGTTCGGGGCCGAGTTCCAGCGGCGGGCCGTCGTCGTCCTCTTCTTCCTCGACATCGACGTCGAAACCGGCGTCTTCCGGTTCTTCTTCGGCGAACGAGATGTCAGCCTCTTCTTCGCTGAACCCTTCGACGATCATATCCTCTTCGGGTTCAGGGTCTGGCTCCGGTTCCGGTTCCTCCGCGGGAGCTTCCTCCTCCACCGGCTCGACGTCCTCACTCGCGGTGTCGAACAGCGCGTCGAGATCGTCCTGGTCCATTTCCTCTTCGGAGGCGTCGTCTTCCGGTTCTTCCGCAGCGGCTTCGGTTGGTTTTTCTTCTGGCGCGGCATCTTCATCAGAAATGATCCGACGAATGGAGGCCAGAATTTCCTCCATCGACGGTTCCTGGGCTTCTTTTGCCTCGGCCATAGTGTTCCTCGAACGGTGCGCCCCGCCAATACACGGGAATCGCAGGATGATTCGTACTTAGAAGCTACTATAGGCGGGTCATCGGCATTACGGAATCGCCGGATTCATTATTCACACATTGTCGGGGCCGCGCCTGTCGCGCGCTGCCATCCGCCGAACGACTCGCAGGTCGAACCGGCGCCGACTTAGGCTCAGCGGCCGTCCGGCGTGCGAAGACCGATCCACTTGTCCCGAACCTTCTTGTAATGCTTGTTCGGGTTATGCAGGGCAATGCGCAGGTTGAGCTGGCGGGCATCGAGACGTCCGATCGAAGACACCAGCGTATAGGCGAATACCAACTGGCTGCGACGGGCCTGCGCGAGGGTGATCTGCGCATCGATCAGCGTGCTTTGCTGGTCGAGAATGTCGAGCCGGGTCCGCTGACCGACCCGCTGTTCTTCGATCACGCCGTCCAGTGCCAGTTCGGCTGCACGAACCCCGGCTTGCGCGGCCCGAATGGAGGCGTTTGCGGCGAGCAGATTGTTCCATGCCGAGACGACTTCGGCACGGATCTGATCGCGTGCGACGTCGACGTTTATGCGCGCCTGACCGAGCTGTTCCTTGGACTGACGGACCTGGGCCGACACGATGCCGCCCTGATAGATCGGCACCGTCAGCCGGCCCACGACTGAAGCCGAATCAACCCGGTCGGATACGCCGGCAACCGGATGGAATTGGGTGGAAACGTTGCCTTCCACACTCAGCGTCGGGAGCAGCGCGCCTTCCTGTTCCTTGACGTTGAAGGCCGCAGTGTCGACGTTATGCAGTGCCGACATGATGTCAGGGTGCTCGCGAGCACCCGAAGCGAGAGCTGCCTGAAGTGACTTCGGAAGAAGTCGATTTATCTTGATGTCGCGTCTGAGCTTTTTCGCCTCAATGCCGGTGACCTGAAAGAAGACGGCCCGGGCTGCCGCAAGATTGGCTTCCGACGACAAAACCTGTGAAACCGCGGCCTGCCGGTCGGCCTGGGCCTGCGAAATATCCGTCCGCGTACCCTCGCCCACCTCGAACCGATCCTGCGAGGCGCGTACCTGTTCGTTGAGGAATTCCAGGTTGTTCCGGTTGAGTCGTAGAATTTCAGTGTTCTGGATGACATCGGCGAACGCCGTTACGGCGCTCAGCAACGTGTCCTGTTCGGTGCTGCGCAACGCTTCCTGTTGCGCCCGAACGGCGGATTCCGCACCGCGTGTGGCGTTGACCGTCTGAAATCCGTTGAAAAGGTTCTGTTCCACGTTGAGAGACAGCGTGGAATCGATCCCCGTCCGCGTCGTGCCCGGCGTATTGTTGATGGTACGCCCGGCCAGATCGGCCGATCCGAAAACCTGCGGGCGGAAGCCGCCGCGGGCGATCGCCACTCCCTCATGGGTGGACCGGGTCAGAGCGCGGGCCGCGTTCAAGGTCGGGTTGTTGGCGTAAGCCGAGGACAGAGCCTGCGACAGCGATTGCGCGTGGACCGGTTGTGCCACAAGGCCCACACCGAGAAGCGCAGCCAATTTCAGAGCGCTGTTCATAATGTCCCGGTTCCCCGATTTAGCGCACCCATGTTGTCCCCCTTACGCGCACCCTGCAGCTCGTATGAACAAAGCAATATGGTTAACAAAATACAAACCCGCCGCCGCCGTTCGACATTAGACACTGGACTGATGAATTGTTCGTCAGGACCGACGATCGGATTTTAACAATCAGTCGTCGAATACAAAAGCAGGCGCCGGCTTAAATCCAGGCAAAAGCGGCGATGCGGCGTTAAACACGAGTCTTTTTCCAAGAGTGTTGCCCGATTTCGTCACTACCACCGCGTTGGCGCTCCGACCGTCGCCGTCGACGTGCACCAAGCGGCCCCCGTCCCGCAATTGTGCGAACATCGATTCGGGTATGTTTTCCGCGGCTCCGTCGAACACGATGACGTCGTATGGACCCTGGGCCTTGCACCCCTCGGTCAGGGGGCCTTCGAAGACGTCGGCGTTTTCGACTTCGAGTTCCGTCATCAATTCGCTGGCGCGGGCGGCGAGGCCGGCATCTTCTTCGACGCCAACCACAGCGCTTGCGAGGCGCGCAAGCACGGCAAGCGCGTACCCGCTCGTGCAACCGACAACCAGAACAAAATCGTCCGCGTCGATTTCCGCTGCCTGGATCAGTTTCGCAAAGACCATCGGCTTTTGCAGGTGTCTGCCCGCGGCTGTCGCGCCGGAGAACGGGATGTCGCCGTCGGAATAGGCGATGGCCCGCTGTGACGGATCGACGAACATTTCGCGCGGCACTTCCGCCATGGCGTCCAGGATCCGGTGGTTGGTCACCGCATTGGTGCGCAATTGATTGTCGACCATCTTGAGTCTGATGTCGGCAAAATCCTGCATTCGAGATCTCGTGGTTTCCGCGCCCCGTCTCCGGGTCGGGCAGAGGGAAGACCGACCGCGTGCGGTCGGCCATAGCGGCCGTTTGGACCGCGCCGGATTATATGCGATCGAGCGGTTTTTGCGCAATTGGATAAAGCGGACCGCGACAGCCCGATAGGGCGTCGAATTCGAACGGTAAGGCGACGCTATGCCGTCGACTATCGCCGCATCCGGATTGCAACGTTCCTGGCCTTCAACGCAGCGCTGGTGCTGTGAATTCGAGAATTTCCGGCAGGTTTGCTTCGTCGATCACTCCGCCGGCCAGCTTGGCACGGCGGTTCTGCAAGAAGACGGTGCGGAGCGTGACATAGGTATCCGGCGATGCGTACAAGATTTCGTCGACAAGATCGGCATTGCGGGCGCGCATCTCCATCAACTCCCCGACGCGAATGCCGGGTGCGATGGCGTCAACGGCGCTGAACGTTCCCATATCGGTGAAAAATGTGATGTAGGAGATCGGATTGAGCGCAATGTCGACAATGCGACCAATGGAGGAGCGGGTCGTGGTCGGCCCGATTAGCGGCGCTTCGAAATAGACCCCCTCGCCGACACCCCAGCGGCCAAGCGTCACGCCGAAGTCCGTCGGCCGGTATTGCAGTTCACGTCGTTTCGAGGCCGGGTCGGCCAATCCGCCGAAACCGATCATAAAGTTCACGAACGTGCGCTCCAAGGATTGGCCGGCCTGGCGCACATCGCCCTGGAGCAGGTAATTCGCGATCTGAGCCGGCATGCGCAATTGCCGGAACCCATTGCGGACGGCATTGCGCACCGGGCGCGGGAGCGCGGTGTTGTAAACGGCCGAAAAGGGCCGCATCACGACAAAATCAATTCCGCGGTTAAGCTGGTGAAATCCTCGCCCGATCGGTTCGAAGGGATCGTTTTCGCCCAAGCCGTCGTCGAAGGCGTCGCCGCCTTCGGTGTCGGCATCGGGTGCCAGGGAATGCCAGGTTGTCGCAGTCTTCGGTTTTTCTGTGGGAAGGATCGACGGCGGACCGGAGATTGCTTCGGTCGGGCCGGTTCGGGACAGCGCCAGCTCGCCGGTTGGGAGCGAACTGCATCCGGCGAGACAAGCGGCCAGAATACATAGTAAAAATCCCGCGGCCGGACGTGTCCTCGCACTCGCAATTCCCACAGCAGATCCTCTCTCATGCTGGATGGGCCGACCTGTACGGCCGTCCCGAGCCCCCGAAGGTGTGTCGCCGGTTCGCGTTACTTCAGTGCCAACAAGTATGCCCCTGGAACGAATAAACCGTTCGCTGGAACAAAGAATTGATTCGTCGACAAAATCTACTGTGCGTTCCTTGCTTTTGACGAACTACCAAGCCTATATCAGCCGGTCAACGCGCGCGGCATTCACATTTCACGTCTGGCCAAACCAGCTATCATGATTATCGAAAAGTGTGTCGTTTCGGTCATAGAGAGCGTCAAAAAGGTCCCGCGTGCGACACTCCTGGCCTGCGCTTTACTATGCGTGCTCTCCATAGTCGCAGCGGTTTCCTATCTTCGGGTCAACACCGATTCGAGCGAGATGCTTTCGAACCGGCTGGATTTCCAGATCCGCACAAAAGGCCTTAACAACGCCTTTCCGGGTATCAAGAACAGCATCGTCGTCATCGTGCGAAGCGGGACGCCGGACGCGACTGTGGATGTGGCCAGTCGCCTCGTTGCCAGGCTCGAATCGGAAACGGACGCCGTCGACGCCGTGTTTTCGAGCGCCAGTGACCCGTTCTTCCTGACCAATGGATTGTTGTATCGCGATGTCGAGGAACTGGAACGCGACCTGGAGGCGATCAACAACGCCGCCTCGTTCCTTGCCGAACTGCGCGACAGCCGAACCTTCGATACGTTGGCGCTGTCGCTGCAGGAAGCCCTGGTGCTGGCGGACAAGGCGGAGTTCGACCGGGAGTTCCTTGAACGGTTCTTTCAGGCACTTGCCGCGGTGATATCAGCCAGGCTTGACGAAGATCCCCAGACGTTTTCCTGGCTCGATGCCATGGCCGCGGAACCGGATGAAGCCGACCGGCAGACCATCCTGTTCGTGACCCCGAAGCTGGACTTTGCCTCGATCTCACCGGCCCGGGCTGCAAGGCAGGCAGTGGAAGCCGCCATCGCCGACGTCCGTGAAGCGGTCACCTTTCCGGTTGAGATCGACATTACGGGCGACCCGATCCTGCGCGGGGACGAATTGCGCAGCGTTGCCGGCGGGATCGAAATCTCGCTGGTGCTGTCACTCGTGGCGACCTTCGGGCTGCTCATCCTCGCCTACCGGTCGCTTGCCCGCGCGCTCGTTACGATGACCGGACTGATTGTCACACTGATCCTGACGACCGGATTTGCGGCGCTCGCCGTCGGCGCGCTGAATCTCGTTTCGATCGCCTTTTGTGTCCTCCTAATCGGGCTCGGGCTCGATTTTTCGATCCACGTTCTGGCCCATATCGAGGAAAAGGCGCGCCTGAGCGGCGATACCGCACATGCGCTTTCCGACACGGCCCGGGCGATCGGGACGCCGCTGTTGCTCAGTGCCATTACAACAGCCCTCGCCTTCTTCGCGTTCATTCCGACCGACTTTACCGGCATGAGCCAGCTCGGAATGATCGGCGGAGCCGGCGTGCTGATCGCCTTCATGGTCAGCGTCACCGTCATTCCGGCCCTCATCACGTTGTTGCCGAAGGCGGCCAGCCGGCGTCTGTGGGCCGATCATGACGTGCATACGGGCCTGTTGAAAGGCTCGGCCGACGGCGCATCGCGAGGCAAAGGTTGGCGTCATCGCGGTGCTGCCATCGCCATTCTGGCGACCGTCTGTCTGGCTGCGCTCTTCGTTCCACAGGCGCGGTTCGACGCGGATCCGATGGGATTGCGGTCGCCGGACAGCCCGTCCGTCAAAGCCTTGGGTCCGCTCTACGCCGACCCGGACAATGCTCCCTATCGAATGAGCGCTGTGGTCGAAAACCGTGAAGCCGCCGTGGCGCTCTCGGAGCGGCTTGAAGCGCTGGCACCGGTTCACAAGGCGATATCGCTGGATTCCTTCGTCCCCGAGGACCAGGATCTGAAGCTTCAGATCATCGAAATATCCTATCCGTCCTTCATCCACATCGTCGAAGGCGAAGGGCTCGATCTTGCCGATCCCGAACCCGGCGTCACGCCTGTCGGTGGGCTTATCAACGCTTTGGCCACACAAGAGAACTCGCCGGGTTCGGACGCCTTGCGGGCCGCCCTTGAACGGTTGCCCGCGGACCCCGCAGCAAGTGGCGTGACCGCCGGTCTCGAACGCGACATCTTCATTCATTTTCAGCCGCTTATCGACCGCTTTCGATTGCAGCTCGATATCGACACCGTAACGCTCGACCGGGTTCCCGGTCCGCTTGTCGAGCGGTTTCGCGATACTGAGGGAGCATGGCGGGTCGAGGCGTTGCCGACCGGCGATATCCGTCAGCCGGCCGTGCTCGATACATTCGTCGACGCCGTACTCGGCGTCTCGCCGGAGGCAGCCGGCGCGCCGCTCCAGATCATGCGGGCCGGCGAAGTGGTTGCAGAGGCGATGCTGCAGGCGACCGCCGCTGCCTTCGTCATGGTGGGCGTCCTCTGTTTCCTTATCCTGCGGTCACCCGTCATGGTGTTTGCCGTGCTGTTGCCGCTGTTCGCGGCCGCCACGCTGACGCTCGGCGGAAGCGTCGTTCTGGGTATTCCGTTCAATTATGCGAACATCATCGTTTTGCCACTTCTGATCGGGATCGGCGTGGATAGCGGCATCCACCTGGCAATGCGCCGTCGTTCCCTTACCCAGTCGGCGGACCTTTATCGAACGAGCACACCCCGTGCCGTGCTGTTCAGCGCACTGACCACAATCGCCGCGTTTGCCAGTCTGGGATTGTCCGAACACCGCGGCACGGCCAGCATGGGCCACCTTCTAACGCTGGCCATTGGCTGTACACTGATCTGCACGATCGTCTTGACTCCGATACTGCTTGATCTGTTTTATCGAAACCGCACGCAGGTCGAGACCTGAGGGCCGCCTGCGTTTGGCATTTGCGTTGCGAGACCACATATCAACTTTTGCGCACTGACGGTCCGGTGGGGACGCGGCCCGACCGCAAGGGGCGAAGCAAAGACCGGAAGCGCACGCACGAATGCAGTCAAACGGGACAATGCGAAAACGAGGCCAGGAATGATTGCTGCTCACACCCCGACCCGCTGGTTCGACCCGTCGCTGAGACGGGCCTTCGTTGCAGCGTTGGCGCTCATCAGCGTCGTCGCGTTTGAGCCCGACCGGGCGATTGCCCAATCGGCGGCAGAAAAATCGGCGATGAAAACCGCGGGCGTGCTCGTCGACAAAGCGCATGGCGCGCTGGCGAATACCGGACTGTCGGAAGGTCAGAAATTCTCGCGCCTGCAATCGGCGGTGAAGCGGACCTTTGCCTTTTCTGTCTGGGAGGAATTCCTGCTCGGCAAGAATGCCGAAAAGTTCAGCAGCAAACAGCGCTCCACATTCCGCAAGCTGTTGCCGCAATATCTGGCCAAGCTTTACATGAACCAGTTCGGCCGCGGCCTGCGGAACAAGCCGGAAATCGTGAGCGCAAAGACCGTGCGCAGAGACGTCCTTGTCAGAGCGCGCATTCCGCGCGCCTCCGGCGGGCGCTTGCCGGTCGATTGGCGCCTGCGACGCGTCGGCGGCGGCTACCGCGTCATCGATTTCATGGTGGGCGGCACGAGTTTTTTGGTGCTGAAGCGGGCCGAGTTCAATTCGGTTATCCGCCGCTCCGGGCCCGATGCGCTGAACGCTTTCCTGCAGAACTTTATCGCCTGACGACCGTCGTCTCGGGCCACTTCCGCGGCGCCCTGTCGCACAAACCCGAAAAAGGTGAGTTGTCACACGGGTTTGGCGCGCTACTATGACGCAATGGCGGTGCCATCCGCCATCTGGAAGGCGGATTACGACGGGCATCAATGGCAGCAGAACGACGCAGTCTCGACGTGCACCTGGCAACACCGCGAGGTTTTTGTGCAGGGGTCGAACGGGCAATCGATATTGTGGTTCTGGCGCTTGAGCGATTCGGTCCACCGGTCTACGTCCGACACGAAATCGTCCACAACCGGCATGTCGTCGATGCCCTGCGTCGGCAGGGGGCGATTTTTGTCGAGGAGCTCGACGCGGTTCCGGATGGTGCGCGAACGATTTTCAGTGCCCATGGCGTCGCCCGGTCGGTCGAAGATGAAGCGCACCGGAAAGACCTGCAGGTCATCGATGCCACCTGCCCGCTGGTGGCCAAGGTTCACCGGGGCGGCCAACGCTACGCTTCCAACGGTCACGCTGTCGTTCTTATCGGCCATGAAGGCCACCCGGAAGTGACCGGCACCGTCGGCCAGATCGATGGGCCGGTTCATATCGTCGGATCGGTCGAGGACGCGGAGGATCTTGTCGTCGACACGCCGGAACACGTCGCCTACATCACGCAGACGACGTTGAGCGTGCGCGACACTCTGGACATTATCGATGTCCTGAAACGCCGGTTTCCGACAATCTCGGGGCCGGATACGCGCGATATCTGCTACGCGACACAGAACCGGCAGACTGCCGTCATGGCACTGGCGGATCGGGTCGACACCCTGTTCGTCGTCGGTGCCTCCAACAGCTCCAACAGCAATCGGCTGCGCGAGATCGGAGAATCGGCGGGACTGTCGAGCTTCCTCGTCGACAATGCCCGGTCGATTCGACCCGACTGGCTTCGGGCAACCCGGCACCTTGGACTGACAGCCGGCGCATCGGCGCCAGAATCCCTCGTCCAGGAGGTCCTCGGCTGGGTGTCGGAACGGTTCGACGTCACAGTGAAGACGGTTGCCGGGCCGGTCGAGAACACCACATTCAGGCTACCGCCGATCTTTTCAGATCCCGACAATACACAGCGGTCCAAAGCCTTGGCGGCACAGGACAGCTGACGCCGTGAACCCAGTCGCCCGTGACACGGGCGATGATTGCGCCGGGCGCGCAACATTGATAGGAGTGCGCGGAGTTTCCGCCGAACCGTCAGGTAAAAAGCGAGAGCATTGTGGCTGTACCCGTCTTTCAACAATTCAAGGTCGGTCTGTATGTCCTGAAACAGCGGTTGTCGGGGCGAAAGCGGTATCCGCTCGTCCTGATGCTGGAACCGCTGTTCAGGTGCAATCTGGCCTGCGCCGGCTGCGGGAAGATCGATTATCCGAATGCGATTCTGAACCGTCGCCTGACGCCCGAGCAATGCTGGGAAGCCGCCGAAGAGTGCGGCGCGCCGATTGTCGCCATCCCCGGCGGAGAGCCGCTGATCCACAAACATATCGGCGAGATCGTTGAAGGTCTGGTCAAGCGGCGCAAGTTCGTCTCGCTATGCACCAATGCGCTGCTTCTGGAAAAGAAGCTCTCGCTGTTCAAACCGTCGCCCTACCTGTTCTTTTCGGTGCATCTCGACGGCCTGAAGGAGCATCACGACAAGGCGGTCTGCCAGGAAGGCGTCTTCGAAAAGGCGGTCAAGGCGATCAAAGCTGCGCAGGAGGCCGGTTTCCAGGTCAATGTCAACGCGACGATCTTTGACGGCTATCCGGCGGAAGAGCTGGCCGATTTCCTGGATTATGCGACCGATATGGGTGTCGGCATCACGATCTCGCCGGGCTTTGCCTATGAGCGTGCGCCGGACCAGGAACACTTCCTCAACCGGGCCAAGACCAAGAATTTCTTCCGCGACGTCTTCCGGATCGGCAAGCAGCGCGGCCGAAAGTGGAACCTTTCGCATTCCGCACTCTATCTGGATTTCATTGCCGGCAATCAGGAATACCGGTGCACGCCTTGGGGCATGCCGACGCGCAATGTATTCGGCTGGCAGCGTCCCTGCTACCTGCTCGGCGAAGGGTATGCCAAAACCTATACCGAGTTGATGGAAACGACCGACTGGGACAGTTACGGCACCGGACGGTATGAAAAATGCGCGGATTGCATGGCCCATTGCGGCTACGAGCCGACAGCAGCGGTTGACGCGATGGCCAATCCGATCAAGGCGTTTTTCACGGCGTTGCGCGGCGTCAAGACCGAAGGGCCCATGGCGCCGGAAATCAATCTTTCAGATCAGCGCAAAGCCGTCGATGTGCACGAAAAGATCGTCAGGACCGAGTTAGACAAGCTGGACGCTGCGTAGAATATTCGGCACTTCGGTGCGCGCGGCCCTTTTGAGCGCCGCCTTGGCCGCATCCGTCTGGCGTTTGAGACGGATCAGGTCGACAATATCGCCCGGGTGATTGATCAGTCCCCTCAGAACCCTGAGCGGCCTCGCCCGCCCGGCCGCGTCGACGGCATCGGCAGCGGATTCCGGCAAGGCCTGGCGCGCCGGGTCACAGACGGCGCGCAGCACATAAAACGGGATCGTGCGTTCCTGGCAGACTTTTGCGATCCGATGGCTCTCCATGTCGACGATCGTCGCGCCGGTTTCCTCATACAGCCTGGCCTTTTCCTCTGGATCCGCGATCACGGTGTCCCGGCCCAGCCCGAGCGGCGTTCGGATTACCTTGCGGCTGACGACGAAGGGCGAGATGCCCCAGATCTGGGTGTCGTGTTCCAGTTCGCTCGGAACGACGAGCGAACCGGGCTGCAGATCCGGATCGAGCCCGCCGCAGAGGCCGAAGCTTAGCAGACCCTTTGCGCCATCCTCACAGAGCCGGCGGGCTTCCCGCTCAGCCTGATCCGGCCGCGCGCCGGAAATTGCGATTCGCATGTTGTCATTGAAGCGGTAGCCCTTCAGGCAGTCCGCTTCCAGTTTCAGACCGCAAATTATTCCCAGAAAGCTCACCGCCGGACCCGATTCTGTTCGGCCGTCGGATCGTCCGTTCGGGCCGCCGAAGCATTATAACAAAATCGATCGCCTTTGTGCCGCTCGCGCCACGTAACCGTGCCGGTCCGCAGCGCTATATTCCCCAGATGACCGTCTTGTCGTTCGATGCTTTCAGCTTTTCGAAGCGGGCCATGGCCCATAATGGGAAATAGGCGGCATAGCCATGATACTTCAGATAAAACACTCGCGGGAATCCCGTGCCGGTCCAATGCCGTTCCGTCCATCGGGCCCCATCGCGTTCGGCATTTTTCAGATAGGCGATGCCGCTCTGGACCTCCGGAGACTCGAATTCTCCGGCTGACATCAGACCGAGCACGGCCCAAGCCGTCTGTGAAGGAGTCGAGGTGCGGGCGAAGGACTTGCGGTCTTCTTCGTAGGTCTCCAGCCCCTCGCCCCAGCCGCTGTCGGGCAATTGGCGGGCTTTCAGCCAATCGACGGCGCGGCGGACATAGGGGGCCGACATATCCTCTCCGGCGCCGTTGAGAGCCACGAGCACCGACCACGTGCCGTAGACGTAGTTCGCGCCCCAGCGTCCGAACCACGAACCGTCGGCTTCCTGCTCGCGCTTCAGATAGGCAATGCCGCGTTCGATCGCGTCGCGGTAGCGCAGGCGGTCGACCTGGGCAAGGCAGCCGACACAGCGCGCTGTCACGTCCGCCGTCGGCGGGTCGAGCAAGGCGCCATGGTCGGCAAAGGGAATAGAGTTCAGGTAATAGTGCTCGTTCTCCGGCTCGAACGCGCCCCAGCCGCCGGACGCGCTCTGCATGCCGACAAGCCATTCGCACGCCCGGTCGACCGCTTCAGTATACTTGGCGTCACCCTGACGGTGCATGGCGAGCGCCACGACGGCGGTATCGTCGACGTCCGGGTAATGAGCGTTTTCATACTGAAACGCCCAGCCACCTGGCCGGACATCCGGCCGTCGAACCGTCCAGTCGCCACGTACATCCAGGATTTGCCGGTCCTTCAGCCAATCGAGCATGCGCTCGACGGCCGGGTCGTCCCGCTCGCCGGATTCCAACAGCGCGTGGGCGGCAAGCCCGGTATCCCAAACCGGCGACAGGCAGGGTTGGCAATAGACTTCGTCGCCGGCTTCGATGACGAGTTTTTCGATGGCCTGGCGTGCGGTCTGCATTGCCTCGTGGTCGTCCGGATACCCGAGCACGCGCATCGCCATAACGGCATTGGCCATGGCCGGGTAGATAGCCCCGAGCCCGTCCTCGCCGTTAAGCCGTTCCAGAAAGAAGGTTTCGGCGCGCGCAATCGCCCTGTCGCGCAAGCGTTTCGGCGCGCAGCGGTCGACGACCTGCAGAACCCGATCGAGCCCAAGAAACAGATCTCCGACCCGCGATCCAGTCGGGTTGATGTTGTAGACCCGGTGCTCCTCGGGCGGCGTCTCGAACAATTCGCGAATATCAAGGCCGGTCGGATTTTCTGCCGCCGCCTTGCGGGCATACAAAACCAAGAGCGGGACGAGCACCGTGCGCGACCAATAGGCCATCTTGGAAATGTGGAAGGGAAACCAGGTCGGCAGGAACAACATCTCGACCGGCATGACTGGGACGCCGCGCCAGGGGATCTGTCCGAACAGGGCCAGCATGAAACGGGTGAACACATTGGCCTTGGCGGCACCGCCCTGTTTCAGGATCCAGGCGCGCGCGCGCACCATATGCGGCGCATCGATCGGATCGCCGATCAGCTTGAGCGCCCAATAGGCTTTGACGGTCGCGGATATGTTGCCGTCGCCATCGTGGAACAGCGGCCATGAGCCGTCCGGGTTCTGGATCCGGCGCACGTAGCGGGCGATCCGCGTTTCGCGATCGGGACGGATTTCGCCGAGGAAATGATGCAACAGCACATATTCGGACGGGATCGTGGCATCGGCTTCGAGTTCGAAGAGGATGTGTCCGTCGTCTTTTTGCAGATCCAGAAGCCGCTGCCGCTGTTCGGCGATGACGGCATCGTTGTCGCCTTGCGCCTCTTCTTCCTGGTCCGAGCGGCCGGTCACGCTTTGCATCTCACGATCCTGTCTGAACGAACATGCTTCGGTGTTGGAGTTCGCCGTATCGGCCGGCCGCTTACGTCCGAGCAAGCACGGCGTCGGCCGCCATCTCGCCGGAGCGTATCGCACCTTCTATTGTGGCAGGCAAGCCGGTGTCGATAACGTCGCCGGCCAACATCAGGTTCGAAAGCGGTGTTCGTGTGGCGGGGCGGCGGGCGATGGCCTGCGGTGACTGATCGAAGGTTGCGCGTTTTTCCTTGACGATCCGGCCGGCTTGAAACGCGCAGTCCTGCGCGAGACCGAGCGCCTGGCACACTTCGGACCAAAGCGCCGGAAGCATCGTATCCTCGCCGTCGCGGTCGAGGCCGAGCGCACCCGCCGCGCTGATCGTGATGCTGACGATGTCGTCGCGCCAGAAGATCCATTGGGTCGACGCGTTCAGAACGCCGATGAACGGCGGTCTGCGATCGGGCAGTACGGCCTTGTCGACCACAAAATGGGCGTTGACGATGACCCCGGCCGGTTCCGGACTGTTCAGGTCCGGCAAAAGAGCGCGCAGTTGTGCCGGGGACACGGCAAGAACGACCGTTTCGTCCGGCGCGATCGAAACATCACCATCCTTGAAACGCAGCCTGTCGACCGCACCGTCCGCGACATCGAGACCGAGCAGCCTCTGACCATAGCGGATCCCCCCGTCGCGTTCGCAAACATAGGCTAGAGCCGGCTCGATGAACGCGGCACCCAGGCCTGCGCGTGTGAATTGGGGCACACATCGCTCTCCCCCCTTCAGGAACGTCTCCCGGATGACAGTCCAAAGCAGCCGGGCGCTCGCCTCATCCGGCGGTGCGTTCATGACCGCAAGCGTGAAGGGTTCCCAGAACCGATGGGCCATGACGCCGTGGCTCGGGACGATGTCGGCGACCGAACGCTGCCTGCCGGCGAGCGCAAGCGCGACGCCGCCGAGATAATCCGACAAGGTCGTACCCGGAATCCTGCGGTCTTCCTTGACGACCCACCATGGCAGAAACCCGGCATTGGGGCGCACGGCCCAGCGTTCACGGGTTGCAAGATCGACGAAGGGAAATTCGGGATGGGGGTCGCCGGTCAGCCCGTTGCTGGCTCCGATCGTCTCCAGAAAGGCCATGGCCGAATGGTTACCGGACAGGACGAGGTGATTGCCATTGTCGATCGTGCGGTCAAGGCGAGCGTCGAAATAGGAGCGGCAGCGGCCACCGGCCTGCGCAGCCCCTTCATGGAGCGACACCGGACGACCGGCTTCGGCCAACCGAACCGCGGCCGACAGGCCGGCCAGCCCGGCGCCGATCACATGACATCGGGATCCGTTTGCCGACACTCAGTTCTCCTGTGCGATCCCGATTGCGGTGCAGGCAACAATCGGTGAAAAACGCCGTTCAGAACGACCGGACAAACGCATATTCCAATCCACGGAAGAGCTTGACCGATTTCGACATGGTGATCGGCACGATCGACCGATCCCAGTCAACCGCCTCCATCCGGTCGAGATACCCTTCATAGACACCCATCATCATCAGCGCGGGGCGCAAGGGCCGACGGTCAAGTGACTTAAGTGCGGTCCGGGCCGACAGGAACTTTTGCCGGGCAATGGCACCGAGGTCGGCGCAGACCGCCACGATCCCTGGATCAAAGGCGGCTTCTTCCGGCGTTTCGAACGGGATGCCATGTTTCTCAAGCAGATCGCGCGGAAGGTAAAGGCGCCCGATACGGGCATCCTCCTCCACATCTCGCAGGATGTTGGTCAACTGGAACGCGTCGGCAAGATCGCAGGCGAATGTGTCCCGAAGCGTGCCGGCGGGCGCACCGAAGATCCGCACGGACAGCAATCCGACGGTCCCGGCCACACGCCTGGTGTAGGCCATGAGCCGCTCAAGCGCCGGTGCGCGGATCGGCCCGTCGGCATCCATTTCCATGCCTTCGATCATCAAAAGGAATTCTTCCTTGGGCAGGTCGAACGCAGCGATCGGCTCCTGCAATGCGCGCGTGATCGGTCCGCGCGGTTGCCCATCGAAGAGGGCTTCGATTTCATCGCGCCACGCATTCAGCAAGTGCCGTTTCTCGGCCGTCGGCCAGTCACCGTCCGCGATGTCGTCGATCGTGCGCGCAAAGGCATAGATGGCGAACATCGCTTCGCGCCGCTGGCGCTTGAGGATCCGCATGCCAAACGTAAAAGAGGATTTGGATCGGGCGACGACGCGCTCGGCATAATCCTGCGGCGATAGATTACCGGCAGGGCCTGCCGGCGCCAGATCGGCAAGGGCAAGTGCCGTCATCGGCCGGTTCTTTCCCGGGCACGATCCGGGCGCGCGCGGGTCAGTCCGTAGATCACGCCCTTGACGACACACACGACAAAATCGAGCTTGGTCAACGCCACACGTTTGGCGAGGGGGTCGCCTTGCCGCAATCGCCTGGAGAGGCGCTTGGCGAGGCAGACAATGGTTGCCGAATTGATCGCAAGACGCGTATCGGCAAGGCTGTTGGGAAGGGTGTTTGCCGCGGCCAGCAGCCGGTTACAGGCATCGAGCATGCGATCCACCACGCGGCGCATGGCCGGGTCGAGCCGATCGTCGTCGAGCATGGCCGGATCGGCACCTTCGGCTTCCATCCAGTCGAGCGGAATATAGACCCGGTCCAGATCTCTGCGATCGTCGCCGCAATCCTGCAGGTGATTGAGCACCTGGAGAACAGTGCACAGGGCATCGGAGGCGGCATATCCAACAGGGTCCTCGCCGTGCAGATCAAGCAGATAGCGGCCGACCGGATTGGCCGAGAGTTCGCAGTAATCCAGAAGGTCGCGCCATGTCGCATAGCGGGTCTTGCGGGCATCGGTGCGAAACGCTTCGAGAATATCGCTGGCGTGTTTCGGCGTGACGCCGGTCAGCGTCAGGCTGTCGCGCAGCCGGACCGGTTTTTCCAGATGCGGCGCGTCCGGCCGGGCAAGCAGCGTGTTTTCGAAGAGGTTCAAACGGGCGATTTTCTGGACGGCGGTCAGGTCAGGGTTGTCGGCGATGTCGTCGGCCGCGCGGGCAAAATCGTAGAAGCTTTTCACATGGCTGCGATACCGCTCGGCCAGGATGATCGACGCGACGGGGAAGTTCTCGTCATCCTGCCCCTTTCCAGACGGCGTTTCGATCGAACTCCGCGGATCGGTCTGCGATGTGTTTGCGAGCATCGGTACGGGAATGGCCTCTTCACCTCAATGCGGGCGCACCATAGACGCCGCTCCGACCCTTGACAATCGATCCGTAATATCTTCGGTGCAGGCTGGCGGCCGGGACAGGAAAGTGCCGCAGCCAGGGAGAAGACAGGTTGGAGTCGGTAATGTTCTACGCGGCCGTCGGGTCGGTCCTGATATGGGTCGGGCTGCTTTTGTTCCGGGCCGGGTTCTGGCGCGCCGATCAGGTGCTTGACGACAACCCGCAGGATGTCGGTCGCTGGCCATCGATCGCCACGATCATTCCCGCGCGCAACGAAGCGGATACCATCCAGCGGGTTTTGGCCGCCCATGCCAAAAGCGATTATCCGGGTCAGTATTCGGTCATTGTGGTCGACGACCATTCCGACGACGCGACTGCGGCGCTCGCGGAAAAGGTCAAGGCAGAAGCAAATCGTCCGGTGTACGTGATATCCGCCCCGGACCTGCAACCGGGCTGGTCGGGCAAGCTTTGGGCGCTCAATGCGGGCCTCGACCGGTTGGAAGACCTGGTGCCGGATTGCCGCTACGTGCTTCTGACCGATGCCGATATCCTGCATCCGCCGGAAACGGCACGAGCGCTGATGGCCAAGGCTATCGATGACGATCTCGACCTCGTTTCGCTGATGGCGCTGCTGGACTGCCGCGGTGGATGGGCGCGCCTGCTAGTGCCGGCCTTTGTGTTTTTCTTCCAGAAGCTCTACCCGTTCCCGATGGTCAACGACGCGACATCGCGCCAGGCCGGGGCTGCCGGCGGATGTGTGCTGTTGCGCCGCGATGCGCTGGCCCGGATCGGCGGCATATCGGCCATTCGCGAAGCCCTGATCGACGATTGCGCGCTGGCAGCCGCTGTGAAGGGTAATCCGCCCCGGAATCGGATCTGGCTCGGCCTGTCGCGTTCCGTGCGCAGCCTGCGGGACAATTCCGATCTTGGCTCGATCCGGACGATGGTGGAGCGGACCGCCTTCACGCAATTGCGGCATTCGACCCTGCTTCTGGCCGGCTGTCTCGCCGGAATGGCGCTGACCTACCTTGCCGGCCCCGTCGCGCTCGTGTGGGGACTTTTGTCGGCCTCCCCGGTAACCGCCGGTGCAGGGGCGATTGCCTGGCTGCTCAGCGCGCTGGCCTACTGGCCGACCCTCAGGCTCTACGGCCAGCCGATCTCCTGGGCACTCACGCTTCCGGCGGCGGCTTCGATGTATTCAATGATGACCTTGTCCTCGGCGCTCAAGCACTGGCGCGGCAAGGGCGGGCACTGGAAGGGGCGGACCTATTCGGACCTGGCTCGGTCCTAGTACCGGAAATCATAAGGGTTATCGGCTCGCTGCGACCTGGTCTTCCATCCAGGCGCGAAACGTGCGGATTTTCGTGGTGTTTCGGCGATCGTGGGGCGATACCAGCCAGAAGGCATCGCCTGATCCATGCGTCAGGTCAAAGGGATGCAGGAGCCGACCACCTTTCAGGGCGTCGCGATGAAGCGCGGGTGTTAGCCGCCCGACGCCGTGGCCGGCTATGGCCGCATTGGCTTCCAGAACCTCGGCATCGAAGCGCACATTTGCTTCGGTTACCGGCAACGGCTCGAACGGTACGCCCGCCCGTGCGAACCATGCCGGCCACCAGGGATCGGACGGGTCGAGCAGAGGCAATTTCAGGAGATCGGCCGGCGTGTCGACGCCGCCGATCGTCTCGGCCAGAGCCGGACTGAGCATCGGTGTCATCTCGGCATCGAACAATCGGACGCACTTCAGGCCGGGCCAGTTGCCCTGCCCTTGCCGGATCGCGAGATCGGCATCGCTTGTTTCGAAATCGATCAGGTCCTGGCTGACTTCGACGCGCACGGCGATGTCCGGATGGTCGATCTGAAAAAGGCCGAGGCGGGCAGCAAGAAAGTTGGACGCAAATGTCGGGATCACGTTGATCACGAGGGTTTCCTGGCCCGTCGTCCGGGCTTCGGCGAAAGCGTCGCGCAATTGATCAAGCGCGCTTGTCGTTCGTCGGAACAATTGTCGGCCAAGCTCGGTCAGAACCACTCCCCGCGCCCGCCGCAAAAACAGCTTCTCACCGATCCGGTCCTCCAGCACCCGGATCTGATAACTGACGGCTGCCTGTGTCATGCCGAGCGCTTCCGACGCTCGGGTGAAGTTTTCGTACTTCGCGGCAGCTTCGAAGACCCGAATGGCCGCGAGTGGGGGCAGATCGACACTCAAGGCATAAGTTTCCTTTATGCCGGTGTACCCGTTTTCGATTGGTATTGAAAGAGATTCTCCTCCACCTGGTGACCAATAAGAGGGCGATTGGAGGCAATCGTTTGTCGCTCGGTCGTCGGGACCGAAAACGCCTCTTGGCGGACTTTCTAAATTGTCCGTCGAATTGACCGCCGACGATCGGCTCAACACCGCCGGTCGGCACGGCTGCACGACCCGGCAGAATGGATTTGATTGATGCCCAATAGGTCTTCTTCATCGATCGTGATCGCGGCATGCGCCAGCCTGATCGCCTCCAACGCGCTTGCGGTTACGGAATTGACCTTGCAGGCGAGCCTCGACACGGTCGTCTTGAACGGGATTCCGAACCCGTTGCCCGCTTTGCCGTCCACTGCGCGGATCACGCTCGTCTACGACGAGGCGCTCCCGGCGGACAACACAATCGGCAATGAGGCGGGAGAACCATCCGGACGCATATACGATGCGGCCCTGCACTCTTTGACCTTCGAATATTTCGATGTCTTCGGCTTCCTGATCGGCGAGTCCACGACGTCAAACGGTCGTATTGTAACCAGGGACAATTTCCTGGATGCCACTGACGGTTTCTCAGTCCGATCAGAGGATATTTCAGGCCCCTTGCCGTTCGACAGGATGGGCTTGAGCTTTACCGGCGGCACGGATGTCTTCACCAATCTTGAAATCGATCTCGACCAGTTCTCCGCGACCACCTTTGCCGCCTTCGATGAGGCCAGCGCTTCAATCTCGACATTTGCCGGCGGGCCACTCGACTTCCTGCGTTTCGATGTCGACCTGACCTCATTCACCTTCGAACAAGAGGCGACGCCAACCCCTGTCCCGTTACCGGCCGGCTTGCCGCTGCTCGCGAGCGCGCTGGCGGTTATCGGTTGGCTGCGCTCGCTTCGCCGCGATCCGATCTCGAATACCCAAGAGATGCTGTCATGAAAGCGCTCCGCCACGACCCCTTCCCTGGAAATCCGACGTTTCAGGGGATCTATTCCCATGCAGTCGAAACGCGGCCTGACATGCGTCTGTTACACGTGTCAGGCCAGGTCGGAACGGATGAGAACGGGGTAGCGCCTCCGGATTTCGAAGGGCAATGCCGCATTGCCCTGCAAAAACTGGAGACCGTTTTACGGTCCGCCGACATGGCCTTCCCGGACATCATAAAAATGGGTTTCTTTCTGGTCCGGCCCGAAGATATGCAGACGCTTGTCACGCTCCGAAAGGAGTATCTGGACGGCGTGCGTCCGGCGGTCACCACGCTTTACGTCGCCGGCCTGGTCGCGCCGGACTGGCTCGTCGAGATCGAAGCGATTGCAGCCGCGCCTTTGTCCCATTCGTAGGGGACGCCGGTCCGGCCACCAGCCTGATATGCACGCGGCGGGCAGATGAAGCCGGATTCCAATGCGTCCCAAAGCCCGGATTTCGGCTGCGTGAGGAGCCGTCTTACAAAGATAAATCGGATCGTATTGGCTTCTTGATCCAAGTATTGCATGCCACCGCAGTGATGCTTCATTTGCGGTCGCGACTGTATCCGGTTCATTCGCAACCGAGTGAGAGAATTGCAGACGCGTCGACACAATTGTCTTTTTCGGTTGATTGTTAAAATATCAGGTTTCGGATTCACTTCCCGCAAACTACGCTTTTAGCCTGAGTAACGACTCTTACACCTTGTCCAGTCACCCGGTGTTAAGAGGACCACAAGTATGCTTTGCGTACGGTTTCGATACTCACGGGGGCAGTCGTCCTGCGGCGCAGCCAGCTCTGACGACTGAAAAAATCCATGACCGACTTTCCGGTAAAACTGCTCATGGCCGGCTTTCTGCTGTCCGGCATCGGTGCCTGCACCTTGTGGTTCGGCGGTGCCGGAATTGTGTTTTCCTTCCTGGTGTTCTGGATCGGCGGCGCGGTCTGTGTTCTGGGCCTTGCCGTCACACCGGGTCTTGGCCGGGCTTTTGTGACACGGTCGGAAGATGAGGACGCTTCGAAAAACCTGGTGACGGAAGCCGAGCTCTGGCACTGGGATTCCGACCGCATTCTCGATTCATTGCGCGACCGGGTTTCGGCCGGACGGAGCCATACACAACCGGCAAAGGCATCAGGTTCCTTGCGCCGCACCGGTTGATTCCCGGGCTCTTTTGCATTCGGGTCTCTTGAGATCAGACCATTTCCCTTCGGCTAAGCGCCGACGACATTTCCGGCACACGGCTTAGCTTTCCCGTAGAGGCCAGAGTTCCGATCTGGTTGCTCCGGGGTGCCACGCAAACCCATAGTTTTCGACATCAAAAACCTTGGCGCGCTGTGTTGCCGTGCGCCAACTTTTGATAGATTTTTTTGAACAGTCTGAAAGAATCATATGTCGAAACACCATCACCAACCGGCGCTGGTATATCCGGTCTGTACGGACACCGTCATACGGGCTTTTATCTGGATAGGATCGCCTGACGGATGCTGGTGCTCGGACCTTGTGGCTCCGGCAAATAAAGGAATGAGCGCTGAGTTCCGGGGGCTGTTTCGGTCCCGGCTTGCGGAAAGCGCCTATCTCGGACTGGTGTTCTTCCGCCGCTTGTTTGTGAATCACGGCGGTGAAGTCAAAGTGGTCTCTGCGCCCGACGAAGGGCCGATGTTACCCGCGTCATTTCCCGAATGAGGATCTGATGATGTCAGCCATATCGAGAATGCTGATTGTCGACGATGACAGCGACGATCAGTTCCTCTATGCGCGACTGATCAAACGCTCCGGATTTGTCGTCAGTCTGCAGCAGTTTACCGATGCCCGGGAGGCGGTCGGCTTCATCCGAGCCGAACCGCAACAATCGATCGACGTCATCCTGCTGGACATCAACATGCCGGCAATGAATGGATTTGCCTTTCTGGAAGAGATTTCGACGATTTACTCCGACGAAGCGGCACCTTTCGTCGTCTGCATGCTGACATCCTCGCTGAACCCGAGTGACAGGGAAAAGGCGTCGAGCTACGCAATGGTCCGGCATTATTGTCCGAAGCCTCTAACGATGGAAAAACTCGATGAAATCGTCCAGATCGTGGCGTCGTAACTACATGACGAGCCGAGCAATCGTTTTTGAAGCCTGACCCGCGAGCTGTCGGCGCGACCGGCGGCGTTGGCGGGCCCGATAGATGCCGCGCCGTGTCTCAGCGCACGCCCGATCCGATCATACCGGTCAAGCAGAAAGACGTTCCAGGAGTGCAGGAAGGTCGGCAACCGTATCGATAACATGGTCGGCGCCTGCCGCTTTCAGCTTTTGCGACGCACCGGCCCTGAGGATGGCCACTTCGTTGTCCGGCAAGGCTGAGAGTTCCTCCGGCGTCTTTCCGACATAGTTCCCGGAAAGCGCGACGCCGACGGTCAGGCATCCTGCGGCGACGCCTTCGGCAATGCCGGGCTCGGTATCGTCGACCTTGACGACCGCTGCCGGCGGGTAGGCAACGAGGTCGACAAAGCACTTGTACATGCCGAGCGGGCCCGGGCGGCCTTCCGGCAGATCGTCGGCGCAGACCAGGTTGTCGGGCGCATAACCCTGTTCGGCCGCGATCGGCAGGACACGCTCCATAATCGACCGCGTGTAGCCTGTGGTCGACCCGATCTTCAGACCGCGGGCACGCAACGCCACGATGGCTTCGCGGGTGCCGGGCACGAGGGAAGCGTAGTCTGAGACGACGGATTCGTTCTTTGGCACGAAGACTTCGTAGACCCGATCGATGTCGGCCTCGCCCGGCTCGTGTCCGTATCGGTCCAGCCATTGGCCGGCGATGGACGGCATCGCCAACATTGCCTTGACGTGGTCCCGCTTCGGCATGCCCATCGGTTCGCGGGCCTGCTGCCTATCGGCTTTGATGTCGAATTCGGCGAAGGCCTTTACGAACGCGCCCATGGGCGCGAATGAACCGAAATCGATCGTCGTGCCCGCCCAATCGAAGACAACGGCCTTGAACTCAGTCATCATTCCCTCGCCCGTGAATTAGGATCCGCTGCATTGACTGTCGGCCTTTCTACCTGCCTTCCGGAAACCGCTTCAGCGCGGACTTTGCGTGGTTGCAATCCCGTGATTTGCGAAGCGCGCAGAGGTTGCCTATCTATGGCCGATGCGTGCAATCCTGATAGCCTTTCTCGTGCTTCTGATCGGGCCCGTACTCTTGCGGGCGGCCGTCTATGCGGCAAGCGAGCCGCAAGCGCATTGGTCGAATGCCGACCGCTCGCCGGTCGGGCTGGCACCCGACCCAATGGTCGAACGGGATGCCATCGTCCAGGTCTATGCGGCGCGCGCCTACCGCTGGCGCGGCATCTTTGCGGTTCATACGTGGATCGCGCTCAAACCGGCCGGCGCAGCCGATTATACACGCTACGACGTCATGGGGTGGGGCCGGCCGCTGCGCATCGGCTCGGGCACGCCCGACAGCCGCTGGTTCGGCAACGATCCGGAATTGCTGTTTGAGGCCCGCGGCGACAAAGCCGCCGCCATGATCCCGAAGATCCAGGACGCCGTAGCCGCCTATCGCTATGCGGATTACGGCGAATACGTGCTCTGGCCGGGCCCGAACTCCAACTCATTCGTTGCCGAAATCGCCCGCCAGGTCCCCGACCTGAAGGTTGCGCTGCCGCCCAATGCCGTCGGCAAGGATTTCGGCCCGCATTGGTTTTCGCTGATGCCGACCCCGTCCAATACCGGCTGGCAGATTTCCGTTGCCGGCTATGTCGGCGTTGCGGGCGGCCTCGTCGAAGGCCTGGAACTGCATGTGCTCGGCCAGACGCTCGGCATCGACTTTCTCCGCCCGGCGCTGAAATTCCCGGCGCTTGGCCGGATCGGAATGGCCGCCTATACGGGTTAAACCGATCCTGCGACCTCCAGCGCGGTCGAGAAAGTCTGTGTCTCACCTCCTTCAAGCATGACCAGCCCGCTGTCGCCGGACGGATCGAGACACACATTGTGCGCGTTCGGCGAATGGGTGACCGGTTCGAAACAGAAATACGGCTCGCCGACCGGCGCATAGAAGACGGCACGGCTCGTACCGGGATCTGCACGAAGAACAAGACGGTGTCCGTCGGACAGCACGACTTCCGCAAGTCCTGACCATCCGACCAGGGCATTGTCGAACCCGTCGTCAGGCAAGATTCCCTTACTCAGACCGGAGATGACCGGATGCGCGCTGTCGAGCGCTATCGGGATCTGGCGCGGATCGGTCAAAAGCGTACCGGTGCATGGCGCTGTCAGACGGGTTTCCTCTGTCCGCGGAAAGTATGGATGAAACCCGAGGCCCGACGGCATGGGGCGGGCCGACAGGTTGGTCAGACCGAGCCGCATGGTCAAAGCCGTCGGTGACACGGTGTAGGTCAATTCGCTGCGGGTCTGCCAAGGCCAGGCCTCATCGGCCGGGCAGTCCAGTCTGAGAGCGGTTTCACAATCGGTTCGGGCGGCAACCGCCCAGGGGCGCTGCCAGCCAAAGCCGTGAATGGCTAGGCCATCGGGCCAGTTCGGCTGGAGCCGCACGATATCCGTGTCGAGGGAGAACGTTGCTCCGTCGATCCGGTTCGAAAAAGGCACGAGCGGAAAGCAGGCGCGCTCCAGAATGTCGCGGCTCGCTTCGGGCGTCGGGCGCAGCCAATCGATCTGTATGCCGCCCTCGAGTACGGAGCGAAACCATAGCAGCGACCCGCCGGCCTCCGGATCAATACCGACACTAAGCGGACCGGCCCGGATCGAAATCGGTCGGGGACCCTCCCCGCTCACCCGATCAACCCGCCGTCGACCACAAATTCCTGCGACGTGCAGGCCGAGGAAACGTCGGAGGCCAGAAACAGCACCATTGCCGCCACATCCGTTTCCACCAGGCGCCGGTGCAGGCATTGTTCCTGCAGGATGCGCGCCTCGTCCTCCGGCGAAATCCAAAGGTCGAGCTGGCGCTGGGTGAGGATTGCGCCGGGCACCACGGAGTTCACCCGGATGCCGGCCCCGCCGTATTCACGCGCAAGCGACCGTGTCAGACCTTTGACGGCCGATTTGGCCGTCGAATAGACGGAAAGATCCTTGATGCCGACGGTCGGCGCTACCGATCCGAAGTTGACGATCGACCCCCGGCGCCGCTTCTGCATGTGGGCAAAGGCGTGCTGCGACGCCACGAACTGATGGCGCAGGTTCACCTTGATGCAGGTATCCCAGAACGCCGCGTCGACGGCCTCCACCAGATGACGGGTATCGTTGGCGGCGTTGTTGACCAGGATATCGAGCCCGCCATCGGCCTCCGCAACATCGAGGGCTGCGTGTAGAGCCGCATCTTCAGTGACGTCACACAGGGTGAAGACCGGCCTCGTCCCGGTCGCGGTCGCGATACTTTCCACGAGGTCATGGGCGACCTGTTCCTGTACGTCGATGAAGTGTACCCGGCACCCCTGCCCGGCAAACGCGGATACGATCGCCGCGCCGATTCCGGTCGCTCCGCCCGAAACAAATACGGTCCGGTCGGCAAGGTCGCGATAGGTTGCCGGGGCGGTATCGGCCATGGTGATTTTCCCTCTGAAAACAGCGTGAAAAATTAAATCGTCCGTGCGGTTCGCATGCGCAGGACACTATGCTAGCGTCGCCAATCAAAAAACACCCACGGAGGAGAAGATGCAGGGTTTTCGGGATTTTACACGGGCAGCCGCCGCTCTGGTCGTCGGCGTCGGGATCGCCGGCTCGACCGCCGCGCAGGCCGCTGACATTACGGTTGGGGTGTCCTGGTCGAATTTTCAGGAAGAACGCTGGAAAACCGATGAAGCGGCCATGAAAACCGCGCTCGAAGCCGCCGGTGCCGCCTACATCTCTACCGACGCGCAAAGCTCTACGGCCAAACAATTGTCCGACGTGGAGAGCCTGATTGCGCGCGGCGCCAACGCACTCATCATTCTGGCGCAGGACGCCTCGGCCATCACGCCGGCCGTGAACAAGGCTGTTCAGGAAGGCATCCCGGTTGTCGGCTATGACCGGCTGATCGAGAACCCGGACGCCTTCTACCTGACCTTCGACAATGTCGAGGTCGGCCGCATGCAGGCGCGGGCCGTGCTGGCCGCCCAACCGAGCGGCAATTACGTGTTCATCAAGGGCTCGGCGCAGGATCCGAACGCCGATTTCCTGCATGGCGGACAGGTCGAGGTTCTGAAAGAAGCCATGGACAAGGGCGATATCAAGGTTGTCGGAGAACAATATACCGACGGCTGGCTGCCGGCGAATGCACAGCGCAATATGGAACAGATCCTGACGGCGAACGACAACAAGGTCGATGCGGTCGTGGCGTCCAATGACGGAACGGCCGGCGGGGTCGTCGCCGCGCTTACCGCACAGGGTCTTGAGGGCATTCCGGTTTCCGGCCAGGACGGCGACCACGCTGCGCTCAACCGGGTTGCGGTCGGCACGCAGACGGTCTCCGTCTGGAAAGACGCCCGCGAGCTCGGCAAGGCCGCGGCAAACATCGCCGTTGCTCTGGCCAAGGGGACCGCGCCGGCCGATGTCGAGGGCGCTCAGAAATGGACCAGCCCGGGCGGTGTGGAGATGGATTCCATCTTCCTCGCGCCGGTGCCGATTACCCGGGACAACCTCAATGTCGTGATCGATGCGGGCTGGATCACCAAGGACGCCGCCTGCAACGGCGCACCGGCGGGCAAGGTTGCCGCTTGTAACTGACCTTCCGAGGGATTGACGGGACCGGCCGGACACGCGCCGGTCCCATGCACTCAGACCGGCATATCCAAGGGCTGCCATGTCCGTATCCCCGACCTCGGGCACGCCACAATCGTTGCCCGCCCGTATCGCGCGCCAAATGGAACTGGACGTCCGGCTTCTCGGCATGGTCGTCGCGCTGCTCGTCATCTGGGTCGCCTTCGATCTCCTGACAGGCGGCCGGTTCATCACCCCGCGCAACCTTTTTAACCTGACCGTCCAGACCGCCTCGGTCGCCGTGATGGCGACCGGCATGGTCTTCGTGATCGTCGCCCGCCACATCGACCTGTCCGTCGGTTCCGTGCTCGGTTTCGTGGCCATGCTGATGGGCGCGTTCCAGAGCCAGTGGCTGCCGGGCGTGCTTGGGCCCGACAATCCCGCGATCTGGCTTCTGACAATCGGTTTCGGCCTGATCGTCGGCAGCGCGATCGGCGCGCTTCAGGGCTATATCATCGGCTACCTGGCGATCCCGGCCTTCATCGTCACGCTCGGCGGCCTTTTGGTCTGGCGCGGCGCGGCATGGTGGGTGACGACCGGACAGACGATCGCGCCACTCGATTCAACCTTTCTGATCTTCGGCGGCGGCATCCAGGGCACGCTCGGCTTTTTGTGGAGCTGGATATTCGGTGCCATCTGCATGGTCGCCATCGTCTATCTGACGATCGCCAACCGGCAGAAACGCAAGGCCTTCCAGTTCCCCCTGAAACCGGTCTGGGCGGAATACACCAACGCCATCACGCTGAGCGCCGGCGTGATCCTGTTCGTCGGCGTCATGAATGCCTATCCGATCCCCGAACGCGCCGCCAACCGGTTGGCGGAGGCACGCGGTATCCCGGTTCCGGAAGACGGACTCGGCTGGGTGCACGGCATTGCCATTCCGGTGGTGATCGTTGCGATCGTCGCGCTTGTCATGACCTTTGTGGCGCGCCGGACGAAATTCGGCCGCTATGTATTCGCGATCGGCGGCAATCCGCAGGCGGCCGACCTGTCGGGGATCGATACTAAGAAGATGACGGTCTACATCTTCACCCTGATGGGGGCGCTGTGTGCGCTCTCGGCGGTGATCGCCTCGGCACGCCTGCAATCGGCGGCTAACGATCTCGGCACGCTCGACGAACTCCGCGTGATCGCGGCCGCGGTCATCGGCGGCACGTCGCTGGCCGGCGGTGTGGGCACGATCTACGGCGCAATCCTTGGCGCCCTCGTGATGCAGAGCCTGCAATCCGGCATGGCGCTGGTCGGCGTCCAGACCTCGCTGCAATCGATCATCATCGGCATCGTGCTGGTTGCGGCCGTGTGGATCGATCAGCTTTACCGCCGGCGGATCGGGGCATGAGGGCGAAGCGATGACCGATCAGACCCCGCTTGTTGAAATGCGCGACATTCATGTGAGCTTCGGCGGCATCAAGGCTGTCGACGGTGTGAGCTGTACGCTCAATCCGGGCGAAGTCGTCGGGTTGCTTGGCCATAACGGCGCCGGCAAGTCGACGCTCATCAAGGTGTTGTCGGGCGCCTACCGGGCCGATGAGGGTGCAATCCTGATCAACGGCGAGGAAGCGGCCATTTCCAGCCCTCGCGACGCACGGCGCTACAACATCGAGACCATCTACCAGACGCTGGCACTCGCCGACAACCTGGACGCAGCCTCCAACCTGTTTCTCGGGCGCGAGCTGACAACGGCGACCGGCAGTCTCGACGACGTGCGCATGGAGGCGGAAACCCGCAAGATCATGGGCCGCCTCAACCCGAATTTCCGGAAGTTCGAAGCGCCGGTATCGGCCCTTTCCGGCGGCCAGCGGCAATCGGTGGCGATTGCCCGAGCGGTCTATTTCGAGGCAAAAATCCTGATCATGGACGAGCCGACGGCCGCGCTCGGGGTGCAGGAAACCGCCATGGTCTCGGAGCTCATCAAACAGCTCAAATCGGAAGGCATCAGCATCTTTCTGATCAGCCATGACATCCATGATGTCTTTGATCTGTCCGACAGACTGACGGTCATGAAAAACGGCCGCCTCGTCGATACCGTCCGGGTCGAGGACGTTTCGCAAGACGATGTGCTGGCTATGATCATTGCCGGCCAGCGCCCGAACGGGGGACAGATTACAAACGGCGGCTGATCTACGGATCGGCACCAACATGAAGGTGCATCATCATGACAGGTCTCACGGCGCCAGGGCTCGGCCCCCTGGTCGGTCACGTCACCCACGATACGGCCCGCATCTGGGTCCGGGCGCACCAGGAAACGGACCGTGAGATCATTGACGATGCCAATTCCCGCACACTCGGTGTGCTCACGGTCCTGTCGGAGGGCAATTCGCGCTACCAGCGCGGCGAAGCGCCGTGTTTTTACTTTCGGCTGCGACGGGAGTTTTCGCGCACCGGGACAATTACGCTCGGCGAAGCGATCAACGGGTGGAAGGGCAAGGCCTTTTCGCTGAAACCGGACACACGATACGTCCTGCGCGTCGGCGTCTTGACGCTCGACGATCCGAACCCGTTCTTTGACAGCATGGACTGGTCGGACCTTGTGACCCGGCTGCCCGACGTCACCGCCTGGGAGGACGACCTGCGGCAGCTTCCGGCCGAGGAATCCGAAGCCGCCTTCTTCACCTTTCCCGAACCGAAGGACATGGGACGCTTCAAGTTCCTGCTCGGATCCTGCCGGTATCCCGGCATCGACTGGAAACAGCGCAAGTCCGACGAGATCTTCGGTCCGATGGCCGAACGCTCGACACGGCGCGACGGCGCCCGGTTCGCGCTCATGGTCGGCGACCAGATCTATGCCGACACGCTCAACCGCTTCATCCCGATCGGGCGAGCCGATACGTTCGAGGAGTTCGAGGAGCGATATGTCTCGGCCTATGGCTCACCGAATATGCGCCGCCTTCTGCGCCATACACCGACCTATATGATCCTAGACGACCATGAGATCGAGGACAATTGGGATACCGAACGGCTGAAGAAGGACGGTGGGCACCGGCTCTTCACGCTCGCGACCGATGCCTACATGAGTTACCAGTGGAGCCACGGTCCGCGCAGTTTCGGCAAGCGTTTCTATTATCAGTTCGACTACGGCAGGTTTCCATTCTTCGTGCTCGATACCCGCACGCAGCGCTATTTCGCCGGCGATTCAAAGGTTATGAAAAACCGGCACATGCTCGGCGCGCCGACGCGGCCCGGCGTGCCGCCCGGCCAGCTTGTCCGGCTGCTCGACTGGCTTGGCGCGATGCAGAAGCAACGCAAGAACGTTCCAAAGTTCGTGGTGTCTCCGGCAGTGTTTGTTCCCAGTCCGGTAAGCGCGGCGGAAGACAGGGCGACCGACGCCGAAAAGATTGCCAGCGATTCCTGGCCGGCCTTCATCGAAACCAAACGCGCGATCCTGCGCTACATCGTCGATAATCAGATCCAGAACGTGGTGTTCCTGTCCGGCGACATTCACTGTGCCAACATCTCCCAAATCCGGTTCGACGGTTCCGCGAAGGCGCGAAAACTCAAGACCTTTGCCGTGACGTCGTCGGCCTTTTACTGGCCGTTTCCGTTCGCCGACGGAGAGCCGTCGGAATTCGTTCACGATTCTGCCTCCGAAGACGACGCCGATACGTTCGATGTCGATCCCGATGCGGGCATCAAGATGGATTATGTGACCGACAGCTTCACCCAGGACGACAATTTTGCACAGATCACGGTCGATGCGGCCGCCCAGTCGATGCGCGTCGAGTTCTTCAACAAGAAGGGCACGATCGTCGAGGAAGAGGAATGGATGGGCCTCTTCAAGCCACCCCGCAAGACGAAACTGAGCAAGGTCCTGAAATTCGCCGCGTTTTGACGGCGAAGTGTCCTTTGATTACGGGCCGTCCCGACGGAAAAGGGCCTGCGTTCGGCTACGGCTGTTCCAACGGCCGGTATGTCATTTGAACGAAGCCATGTGCTTTGCAAGGTCGTCGCGGATCGCCCTCGCCTGCCGGCACTCGGCCAGACCTGATTTGGAAATGAATTGCAGATCGCGGGAAATATCCGTTGCGCCCGCGATCATCACCGTGGTGAGGTCTGCGTAGGGGCCGCCGCCGCGGCTGATCAGGCAATCGATCTCGTTGTTCCATAAGAGCTCGATATCCGTCGTCCGGATCGCAGTTCGCACATAAGGTTTCAGACTGTCGTCATGGTTCGGCCAATCGGCCGGCAACATGGCTACCGCCTTGGCACATATTCCGACGGTGAACTTCTTGCTGTTGATGTCCGGCGCGATCGCTTCCGTGGCATCGGTGAGATCCTCGAAGACTTTCGCTATGCGCGGCCAATAGGTCTCGCCCTCCGGCGTCAGAAGCAGGCCCTGCGGAAGTCTCCGGAAGAGGACCACGCCCAGCGAGGTTTCCAGTTTCTTGACCTGCTGACTCACGGCACCCGGCGTCACGCCGAGTTCGCTCGCCGCGGTTTTGAAGCTCTGATGGCGTGCCGCCGCTTCGAAAGCGCGTAGTGTGTTCAGAGACGGCAGTCGATAGGTCATTCGTTTTTCAGGTCATCCGTTTTCTGCGGCGCGCAGAATTGCACAAAAGTTTCCGCTGAAAGACTCAGTCTTTCTATCCCTCCGATGCAGCGTTTCTGCGTTGTAGACGCATCCTCGTCGTTGGATGGTCCTTCGTGAAACGGAGGAACGAACGATGAGCGAAAAACCATCCAATCCGCTGCTTTACGATGCGATCAGGGAACGCGGTATTGTCTATCTTCTGGCGTTTCGGGAACTGGCAGAGCGCTATGGCGAAACCGAAGCGATCAGCGTCATGCGTAGCGTCAGCCATGCGCAGGGTGTCATCGCCGGCAAGAAGCTCGCTCATCTGGCGCCGCGCAACTTCAAGGGCATGGTCGACGCGTTTGCCATGGCGCCGGATGACGGAGTGACGTTTTCGACCGAGATCAGGCAGTTGGATGAGACCGGTCTCAAGGTTCAGATGATGACCTGTCCCATCAAGGATGCCTGGACTGAGGCAGGTTGCAGCGACGAGGAGATCTGCACGCTCTTGCATTGTGCATCCGCCTTCGATGAGGCGACGCTCGAGACGGCCGGATTTGCTTACGAGATCGAATTGTGGGCGCCGGGAAAAGAAGGGTGCTGTCTCACAATGATCACGGAGAAGGCCTGATCCGGTCCCCGCCGGCGAACGTCCTACAACACTTCGGCGATCGGCGGGATCTTCTTCCATTCCGGTGTCGGTTGCGCCTGCCCGGCCTTCGGAAGGTGCCGCGACGGTTCCACCAGTTCCATATGCGGCACGTAACGGGGGCAGTTCGGGTAGATGTGGTCGGTGTCCACTTCGACGATGCGATGGGCGCCGGGATAGCTTTCGAGCGCCTCGTGCTCGTCATGTACACTCGCCCGTCCATTGATGCGCAATCTGAGGAACAGCGCGCCCTGCCCCTCCTCGGTGCCGAACTTCATGAACAACATGCCGACATTCGGGTTTTCGAGAATGTTGCCGAGCGATTTGTACATGCGGTTTCCGTCGTAGTCGGGAAAGATCAGGCGGTTCGGGCCGGTCACACGCACAAATCCGGGCTCTCCTCCCTTGAAGGAACAATCGGTATTGCCTCCCGCCGAGGTCGCCAGGAAAAAGAACGGAACGGCTTCCACGAAAGCCTTGAACTCTTCGGTAAAGGTCTCGGTCTCGACCAAATCGACAATGCGATCGGCGACGGCACGCCCGCCATAGCGTTCCTGAAGCTGTCGGTTTCCTTCGTGAAACATCGTCATCAATGCTGCTCCCTTGGTGACCCGGTGAACGCGACCTGATGGCTTTGTACCATCATCCCGGCCTGGACCGCCGGTTTTCCGGACGCAGCCGGCATCGGAAATCTGCTACATGTAAGGCGACAAATGGGAGACGAACAATGCATGTCGAGCCGATTACCGGCGTCTTCGGGGCCGAAATTACCGGGATCGATCTCAAATCAGGTCTTGCCGCCTCGACAGCTGAAGCGTTACGCGATGCCCTGGCCCATCACCTTGTGATCGTGCTGCGCGATCAGCATATCAACGTCGCAGCACACCAGGCGCTGACACGCGTGTTCGGGATGCCGGCCATAAACCCCTATGCACCGGGCCCGGATGAGCATCCGGAAATGACCACAATCCTGAAAGAAGCCGACGAACGGACGGGGGTCTTCGGCGGCGGCTGGCATACGGATCTCAGCTTTCTCGACCACCCGCCCGGCGGCTCGGTGCTCGCGGCCGTCGACATCCCGCCCTATGGCGGCGACACCATGTTCTGCAGCCAGCAGGCGGCGTGGGAGAGCCTGCCAGAGCCCATGAAATCTCTGCTCGACGGCCGCAATGCCGCGCATGTCGGTAAACCCTACGGCATCAAATGGGCGCCCCCGGTCGAGGAACAGGCGATGAAAGGTTCAACCAAACGCAGCGATCCGGATGCGGACCGCGAACGCCTGCACCCTGCGGTCATGACGCATCCCGTTACGGCCAGAAAGGGGCTCTATATCAACCCGACCTACACGCTGCGTCTCGACGGGATGAGCGAAGCTGATAGTGCGCCGATCCTCAATCAGCTCTTTGCCCATTGCACCTTGCCGGAGCATTGCCTGCGGCTGCGCTGGAGCCCGGGCATGGTCGTCGTATGGGACAATTATTCGACCCAGCATTATGCGATCAACGATTACCACGGCTTCCGCCGGGAAATGCGGCGCAGCACGTTCGACAATGACGGGATCGCGGCTTGGCGGGGCTGACTTCTCTTCACCGCTTATCCGGCGAATATTTCAAACGAATTGATCCGGTTCCTCAATTTCGGGATCTCAGTTCCATTTTTCTCATCCTGCAAAACTGTTCCGGGCCTCCTTACCAAAGGTCAGAGACGTAATTTGAAAACAAATATTGAAAACAAGGTGCATCGGTCACATTTCTACCACTCCGGACAGTAATTATTGCTGCGGCGAAAGTAATTTTCAAATAGGAGGCTGTTATGGCAAAATTTGTGATTTTGCGGGACCAGAACGCAAACCTGCGGGCCCGCCGTGGCGGTGGGGATCTGTTTGAGTCGCTGCCGCGTGCCACAGAGTCCGTCGGCAGTCGCGGCGCAGTTCCTCCGTCGCCGGCTATCGAAACGGAAGAATTGACCCAGAAAGAGGTCAACGACGCGGTTCGGGATCCGAATGTCGTGGAAATTGCGCGCGCCATGCCTACCAAGCTGATCATGCCGGTGGAGATGGAGGATACACCGGCGGCAGTGCCTACCTGGGGAGTGGAACGGGTCGGTGCCACAACGTCACCGTTTACGGGCGTCGGCGTCAAGGCAGCCGTTCTCGACACGGGCATCGATCCCAATCACCCGGCGTTCAACGGCGTAACCCTCACCCGGGAGAACTTCTCCGATGACGGACCGGACGACGGCGATGGACACGGCACGCACTGCGCCGGCACGATTTTCGGCCGCGATGTGGACGGCACCCGCATCGGTGTTGCGCCCGGAATTACCGAAGCCCTGATTGGCAAGGTGCTTGGCGACGACGGGAGCGGCTCCTCGGACATGCTCTTTAACGGCATGCAATGGGCGGAGCAAAACGGCGCGCGGGTGATCTCCATGTCGCTCGGCTTCGACTTCCCGGGACTGTCCGAAAGGCTGATCGCTGACGGGTTTCCGCCGCTACTTGCCACGTCGGTCGCACTTGAGGCTTATCGCATGAACCTTCGGGTCTTCGACCGCATCATGGCGATGTTTCGGGCGAAGGCCGACTTTACGGGCGGTGTGATCGTGGTGGCAGCCAGCGGCAACGAAAGCCGACGGCAAATCGACCCCAATTTCGAAGTCAGCGCATCGGTGCCTGCAGCGGCAGAAGGCATCGTTTCGGTGGGCGCGGTCGGCGAAAGCCCCGGCGGGCTCACCATGGCGCCGTTCTCCAACACCAATCCGACGCTGAGCGCCCCAGGCGTCGGGGTCGTCTCCGCCCAACTTGGCGGCGGGTTGACGCCGCTCAATGGCACCAGCATGGCGTGCCCGCACGTGGCCGGATGCGCAGCGCTCTGGTGGGAATCGACACTGAATGCACCCATCCCAGCCACCCAACGCGCCGTCGAGGCCCGCTTGCTCACAAGCGCGATCACGGATCCCTTCGCGGCCGGTGTCGACATCGCCGACCGGGGCGACGGTCTGGTACAGGCGCCGTCGGGGACTGTCTGATCCAATCAGCGCGTCGGGGTGAAACTCCGCATGTCTGAGAAAATGGTTCGGTGGCAAGCGTGCCGCCGAGCCGGACTGTCTCGAATGCCGCCTAATCCGGCTGGATCGAAAATCCCCGGTTTTCCTTGATCGTTTTCAAAACGATGTCCGATCGCACCTGACTGACATGAGGATGTGGCAGCAGACGGGCGTGGATGAAACGGGCCAGGTCTTCCAGCGTCCTGACCCGGATCTGAACGAGATAATCGGCATCGCCGGTAATCGCCTGGGCCTGCTGCACTTCGGTCAGATCGTTGAGGAAATCGGCAAAATCGTCCGCAGTGGTCTCGCTGTGCGATGAAAGCGTCACCCGGGTAAACGCTTCGATACCGTAGCCGAGCTTTTCCGCATCCAGGTCCGCGCGATACCCGCGGATGAAGCCCGCGTCTTCCAGTCCCGACCGGCGGCGCGAGCACTGCGAGGCGGACAGGTTGATCTCTTCGGCGAGTGCGGCGTTGGTCAGGCTGGCGTCGGCCTGCAAGAGGGCGAGGATCTTCAGGTCAAAAGCATCGAGCATGGTTTGTGCGCCCTTGCGCCAGTTCGTACACAATCGATGTGACGAACCGGTATTATTTGCTCATTTCGCACAGAAATTGCGTGAATGGTACCCTATTTTCCTCAGCAAGTCATTCCAATCCGATTCACACGCCTGAGGAGGAACGTCATGGGCCCCTTCCCGCACGATGCGGCACCCGCTGAAATCACCGAGTCCAATCCGGCCGGCACGGACGGCTTTGAATTCGTCGAATTCGCGCATCCGGAAGCCGAGGAACTCGCCACGCTGTTCGAGCGCATGGGCTATGCGAAGGTCGCCCGCCACAAAACGAAGGCAATCACGGTCTATCGGCAGGGCGACATCAATTACGTCCTGAACGCCGAGCCCGGCTCCTTCGGAACCCGGTTTGCCGCCGAGCACGGGCCGTGTGCACCGTCGATGGCCTGGCGGGTGGTCGATGCGGACCACGCTTTCAAACTCGCCGTCGACCGCGGCGCAGCGCCCTATACCGGCACCGACAAGACGCTCGACGTCCCGGCCATCGTCGGGATCGGCGGGTCGCTGATCTACTTCGTCGACACCTACGGCTCGAAGGGTTCGCCCTACGACGCGGAGTTCGACTGGCTCGGCGAACGGGATCCGAAGCCGGAAGGTGTCGGGTTCTTTTACCTCGACCACCTCACCCACAATGTCCGACGCGGCAACATGGACACCTGGTTCGGGTTCTACCGCGACATTTTCAATTTCAAGCAGATCCGGTTCTTCGACATCGAAGGAAAGCTGACCGGCCTGTTCTCGCGCGCGCTTACCTCGCCCTGCGGCAAGATCCGCATCCCGATCAACGAATCCGCCGACGAGAAGTCGCAGATCGAGGAATATCTGAAGGCCTATAACGGCGAAGGCATCCAGCACATCGCGGTCGGCTCGGACGGGCTCTACGACGCGACCGATCTTCTGTCGCAAAACGGCCTGGAGTTCATGCCCGGCCCGCCGGACACCTATTACGACAAATCCTTCGACCGGGTGCAGGGACACGAAGAGCCGATCGAGCGCATGAAACGCCACGGGATCCTGATCGACGGCGGCACCACAAAGATCCTTCTGCAGATCTTTTCCAAGACCGTGATCGGTCCGATCTTTTTCGAATTCATCCAGCGCAAGGGCGATGACGGGTTCGGCGAAGGCAATTTCCGCGCCCTGTTCGAATCCATCGAAGAAGACCAGATCCAGCGCGGCGTGCTGAAGGACGATGCGGCCTGATCGGCCAAGGAAGCTGATGACCGCTTACGGGGCGACGTTGTCCTCAAGGCGAAACCGGACGATGCGTCCGACCTGAAGTAACGCGGTCTGAAACTCGGTTTCGACCGCGTTATCGATGCGGGCGCCGAAAGCCTCCAGGATCGTCGCCTTGTCGGCGCCCTTTACCGCCAGGATGAACGGAAAACCGAACCGCTCGCGATAGCGTCGATTGAAGTCGGTAAAACGGTCGAATTCATCCGGGGTCAGCCGGTCGAGACCGGCGCCAGCCTGTTCCGATTTCGAGGCCTTGGTTAGATCGCCGGCAATGGCGGCCTTGCCCGCCAGATCGGGATGCGCGCACAGTAAAGCGTGTTGCGCAGACCGATCGGCGTTGTCGATGGCCGAGCGAAACGAACCGACCATGGCGTCGCGGGAGGCGAACGGCCGGTCCGCAGCGGCCCGGTCCGCAACCCAGGGCGCGTGCTCGGCGATGTTCCCGAAAACCGCAACAAATTCGGCCACAGTCATGGCATTGACGGCTTGCAGTGTGTGCGGTGCGGAGGCCATCGTCGGCTTTCCATCGGTTCTTGATGCCCTGAAGAATGGGGTTCTCCCAGGATCCTAACTGAAGATCACCTGGATATCGGTGTATTCCTGCAGGCCTTCTTCGCCGAACTCCACCCCGAGACCGGATTTCTTCACGCCGCCGAACGGCGCATTTGGCTGTATCGCACCGTGCCTGTTGATCCAGACCGAACCGCATTCCATTCGCGACGCAACCTGTTTGGCCTTCTCGATATCTTTCGACCAGACCGAACCGCCAAGCCCGTTTTCGCTGTCATTGGCGCGTTCGATCACCTCGTCGAGATCGGTATACCTGATGACCGGCAATGCGGGACCGAATTGCTCCTCGTCGACGAGCGGGTCGCCGTTGTCCAGTTCGGCAATGATTGTCGGCGGAAAGAACAATCCCTCGCCCGGCTCACCGCCGAGCAGCACCCGCCCCCTGGACTTCGCGTCATCCACCAGTCTCTTGACCTTGTCGAACTGCATCCGGTTGGCAATCGGACCCATGATCGAGGATTCGTCCAAGCCGTTGCCCATCGGAACAGCCTTCGTATAGGCCACAAGCGCGTCGCACACGGCATCATAGACATTCTCATGAACGTAGAGCCGCTTCATTGCCGCGCAGGTCTGGCCCATGTTTATGAAGCCGCCCCAGAACAAACCCTCCGCAATGGCTTGCGGATCCACATCCGGCAAGACGATCCCGGCATCGTTGCCGCCCATTTCTAGCGTCAGCCTTTTCATGGTCTCGGCCGACGACATCATGACCTTGGATCCGGTGGCGCAGGAGCCGGTAAAGACGATCTTACGGATGTCCGGATGCGCCGACATCGCGCCGCCGATATTGCTTGCGACGTCGTCCGACGTAACAACATTGACGACACCGGCCGGCAGGACCTCGTTCATCAACTGCACCATGCGAAGCGTCGAAAGCGGCGTATAGGGTGAAGGCTTGATGACCGCCGTATTGCCTGTTCGTATTGCGGGCATCAGATGCCATGTCGCGATCAGGACCGGCCAGTTCCATGGCGTGATCGAGCCAACCACACCAAGCGGTTTGCGATACATCTCGACACGACCTTCATTGTTGTCCTGCAGGACCTTCATGCTCATTTCGAGCTGTGCGGTGAAACCCGTCCAGGCGGCGACGCCGCCCATCTCGAACCGCGAGCCAACCCCATTGAGCGGTTTGCCCTGTTCCCGGGTTATCAGCGTCGCCAGTTCTTCTGCGTGTTCAGTGAGCTTTTCGCCGAGTTTGGCAACCGCGTCCTTGCGTTCGGTGTCATTTGTCTTGCTCCAGCTCGCATAGGCCGACTTGGCAGCCGCAACGGCGGCCTCCAGATCGCCTTCGGACGCGTTCGGCGCCCGACCGACAATGTCGCCCGTCGCCGGATCGGTGACATCAAAGGTCTCGGCCGTTTCGTAAGCCTGGCCGTCAACCGTCATTGCATAGAGGCGGTGATCGTCTGACATGATGGTCTTCCTCCTTGATGTTTGTTGTCGCTGCTACCCGGTCCGGCGCGCACTCAAACCGGCCCGGAGCGGACATTCCTGTCGGTCCGGAACGCCGGTGAAATGCTGCCGCAGCCACCGGCAACACGTCTTGGCAGGAGGCGTCAAAATGATTGGTATCAGGCGTCAGACATCCGACGGGCCGATCGCGAGGGTGTCACCTGGCGCATGTCCGTAGGTCTTGCGGTAAAGCCGGTAAAACGTCGACAAATCGCCGAAGCCTTGCGAAAATGCAATGGCTGCAATGGTTTGCGGCGTCCGCCTGTCGGCGTTCCTGGCCAGGGCCAAGTGCGCAGCCTCGATACGGAACCTTTGCAGCCGTTCACGCGGCGTTTCTCCGATTGCCTGGAATGCTCGCTGCACCCTGCGAAGCGGCAGACCGATGATTTCGGCCAGATCCCGTGTCGTAAAATCTGCTTCGAAATAGCTTTCGGCAATTATGGAAAGCGCTCTTTGCACGATCTGACTGTCTGCATCTGGCGGCAATCCGCGGCCGAATTCGCGTTCCGTGAGCAGCGCGCCGAAGACGCTGTAGAATGCTTCAACAACATGGGCTTGCGGCGTATCGGCTTCGTGGAACAGCTTTGCCAGAAGCGCCTGCATCGACATGCAAAAGGGGTCGTTCCGCTTGATGGCGATGCCGCCGCGTATGCGCGGACCGAAGCGCTTGCACATCTCGGCGCGCGGCAGATGGACAGATAATTGAAGCGAATATCGGCCGTGGAAGCGGAACACGCTTTGTTGCGTGGAATCGACCAGAAACATGTCGCCCGGGTCCAGGTGAGCCACCGCATCGCCCTGTTCCAGAGAGGACCGGCCGTGCCGCTGCATGATTAGAAAGAAATGATCTCCAGGGTCACGCCTCAGGCCGTTGGCGGTGCGTCTGATGATCTGGCAATCCTGGCCGACATGGGCAATATCGAGTCCAGCGAAATTGCAGACCGATAAGTGCCCCCGCAACCGGCGCGCCGTGCTGCGTTCCGGTTCGACATCGAACTGCCCGCAGATATCGGTCAGATCGGCCCGGAACGCATCGACCGGATAATTTTTAGATGCCGCGCCGTAAACGAGATCCAAATCCCGCACAAAACTCGTTTCAGGTCGCATGTTCCGGCTCGCACTTCTTCGGGCAGAAACGTCCTTAGCTTAGGAAGGGTAGCATCTGCTTTGCCTTGGCGGCCAGCGTTTCGCGCCCTGTGCCGGTTTTGCCGAGAAGGGTGACGGGTATCTGCGTCTTCCCAAGGTGCGTCTTGAAACGCCACATCACTCCTGTGCATTGAGCCAGGCGCCGAGCCGGGCGCGGTCCTCGTCGGTCATGCCGGTCTCGTTGCCGAGCGGCATGGCATCGGTGTGCACCGACTGGGCAAGGACCAGCGGGGCATAGCGGCGCAGATCGGCGGTGGTCTCCAAGACGATGCCCTTCGGAGCCTCGTCGAAGGCCTCGTGGGACGGGTTCGCGCCGTGGCAGGCGGCGCAATGGGTCTGGGTGATCGTCAGGGCCACTTCGTCGGCGACGGCCGGCCCGGTCGAGAGACTTCCAGACGGGGCCGTCAGGACAAGCGCGGCCAGCAGGGCGACACCGCCGGCCGGCAGGGTCCAGGCAAACGAGGCCATTGGGTCGCCGGCATCGTGGCGATTGATGAAATGCCGGACCATCGCCCCCATGACCAAAACCAGCGCCACCAGCAGCCAGGCATGCGGATGATTGGTCAAAAGCGGATAATGGTTGCTCACCATCATGAGCAGGACCGGCAGCGTCAGGTAATTGTTGTGCAGCGAGCGCTGTTTGGCGATCCGGCCCATTTCAGGGTCTGGCGTTTCGCCGGCGATCAGCGCCGCGGTCACTTTTTTCTGGTTCGGAATGATGACGCCGAAGACATTCACGGCCATGAACGTGCCGACGAGCGCCCCGACGTGGATGAGCGCGCCGCGGCCGGAATAGATCTGGGTGTAGGCAATGGCCGACAGAACGATCAGCACGAACAGGCAGACCGCGAGCGCCGTCGTATTGCGGCCAAGCGGCGAGCGGCAGATGCCGTCATAAATGAACCAACCGGCCGCGAGGCTGACGACGGAGATCGCGATCGCCTGGACCGGCGTCAGGTCCATCACGCTCGGATCGATCAGATAGGCCTCGGCGTTCCAGTAGAATTGCACGACAAGCAACGCGAAGCCTGTGACCCAGGTCAGGTAGGCTTCCCACTGATACCATTTCAGGTCAGGCGGCAGATTGTCCGGCGCAACCATGTACTTTTCGACATGGTAGAACCCGCCGCCGTGCACCAGCCAGGCGGTTCCCTGGACACCCGGCGTCATCTGCTCTCGCTTGCGCAGCGCGAGGTCGAGCGCGATGAAGTAAAACGAGGTGCCGATCCAGCCGACGCCGACCACAAGATGTGCCCAGCGCAGCAGGAGATTGAGCCATTCCGCTATGAAGACTTCCAAGGCCTATCCTCTAAACGATAGCGCTCTTCGGCATCACGCGGCTCCTCGCACCCTTGGGAGCGATGGCCCCCCGGGGCCTGAGCCATCCGGCCGGGAAGCGGCGCGCCCAAGTACTGGACGCGCCGATCGGGGTTTATTGCGGCAGCTTGTCGTCGACGCCCTGAACGTACCAGTTCATGCCGAGCAACGTCTTGTCGTCGAGCGTCTCACCCTCGCCGATGACCTGGGTGCCGTCCTGCTTGACGATCGGTCCCTTGAACGGGTGCAACGTGCCGGCCTCGATCGCGGCCGCGGTCTCCTGCGCCGCTGCCGTGATGTCGTCCGGCAGGTTGGTGTACGGCGCCATGTCGACCATGTCGGCGTCAAACCCTCCCCAGGTGTCTTCCGACTTCCAGGTTCCGTCGAGCACGGCCCCAACGCGGGCGACGTAATAATCGTTCCAGTTGTCGACGATCGACGTCATCTGGTTTTCAGGGGCGAACTTGATCATGTCGGAGGCCTGGCCGAAGCCCATCACGCCGCGTTCCGCGGCAATCTGCAAAGGCGCCGGGGAATCGGTGTGCTGGGTGATGATGTCGGCGCCCTGATCGATCAAAGCCTTTGCGGCATCGGCTTCCCGACCGGGATCGAACCAGGAATTCACCCAGATGATCTTCACCTTGAAATCCGGATTGATGTTCTGCGCCCCGAGCATGAAAGCGTTGATGCCGCGCACGACTTCCGGAATCGGGAACGATGCAATGTAGCCGGCGGTACCGGATTTCGACATCTTCGCGGCGATTTCGCCAATCACATAGCGGCCTTCATAGAACCGCGACGAATAGGTGGAGACGTTGTCGGCGCGCTTGAATCCGGTGGCGTGTTCGAACTTCACGTCCGGAAACTTCTTGGCGACCTTGATGGTCGGATTCATGAAGCCGAACGAGGTGGTGAAGATCAGGCCATGGCCTTCGCGGGCCAGACGTTCGATGGCGCGTTCCGCGTCGGGGCCTTCCGACACGTTCTCGACATAGGACGTCTCGACCTTGTCGCCGAACTCCTTCTCGATCGCCAGACGGCCCTGGTCGTGCTGGTAGGTCCATCCGTGATCGCCGATCGGGCCGACATAGACAAAGCCGACCTTCAACGGTTCCGCGGACGCGGTGACCGCGCTTATGGCGAGCGCGAGAGCCGCCGCCAGTCCGAAGCCTGTTTTCATTCCGTACTCCTGATCCCCATAGGATGCGCTTCGTCATTGCATGCGATCGGCTTCGCGAAGCGCTTGCGAAGCCGGTTGTTCATTTCAACGATCCGGGACGAACGGCCGGCCGAGGCAGGCAGGCGTGTTGATCCGGTTCGCCGTGCGGTTGCTGGATATCAGCACAAGAACGATGATCGTCGCAAGATAGGGCAGGCTTGAGAGCACCTGCGACGGAATCGCCAGGCCGGCGGCCTGGGCATGGAATTGCAGGATCGTAACGGCGCCGAAGAGATAGGCGCCGCCGATCAACCGGCCGGGAAGCCACGATGCAAAGACGACAAGCGCCAGCGCGATCCAGCCGCGGCCGGCTGTCATGCCCTCGACCCATTGCGGCGTATAGGCCAGCGACAGGTAAGCGCCGCCGAGCCCAGCACATCCGCCGCCGAACAGGATCGCCAGGAACCGTACCTTCAGCACCGAGAATCCGAGCGCGTGGGCTGAAGCGTGGTTGTCCCCGACCGCCCGCAAGACCAGGCCGCCCCGTGTCTTGAACAGGAACCAGGACACGCCGGCGCACAGCACAAAGGAAAAGTAGACCAGCGCATCCTGGCCGAACAGGATCGGCCCGACAAACGGCAGATCGGACAATCCGGGAATTTCGAGGCGGGGCAGACGGATGCCCGGCGTTCCAACAAATCCCTCGCCGATCATGCCGGCAAGTCCGAGACCGAGCAGCGTCAATGACAATCCGGTCGCGACCTGGTTGGTAACAAGGACAAGCGTGAGCACGGCAAACAAGGCCGACAGCGCCACGCCGGCGCCGATGGCAGCGAAAATGCCAGCGAGCGGCGAACCGGTCTGCAAGCCGACCGCAAAGCCCGAAACCGCACCGACGATCATCATGCCTTCGACGCCGAGATTGAGCACGCCGGCCCGTTCCGTCACAAGTTCGCCGATCGCCGCCAGGAGGAGCGGTGTCGAAGCGGTGATGATGGTCAGGATAACCGCCTCGATCATCGGTCCGCCTCCGACTGAACGGACCGGTCGAAGGCAATGCGGATCCGGTACAGAATCAGCGTGTCGCAGGCGAGCACGAAAAACAGCAACATGCCCTGGAACACACGCGTGACCTTGTCGGTCAGGCCGAGCGAAACCTGCGCCGCCTCGCCGCCGATATAGGAAATGGCAAGCACCAGCCCTGCAACAATGGCGCCGACCGGATTGAGACGGCCAAGAAAGGCAACAATGATCGCGGTGAAACCGTAGCCGGGGGAAATCGTCGGTCGAAGCTGGCCGATGGGTCCGGCCACCTCGATAATCCCGGCAAGGCCGGCAAGCGCTCCGGACACCAGAAACGAAAACACGATCATGCCGGATTGCGAAAACCCGGCGAACCGACCGGCCCGCGGCGCCGCGCCCAACACACGGATCTCGAAGCCCTTCAGCGTGCGCGCGAGCAGAAAGGCCAGGATGATCCCGGTCAGAATGGCAATCGGGAACCCCAGATGCAGACGCCCGTCGCCCAGCACCGGCACCGTAGCTGCGGCACTGAAGAGCCGCGACTCCGGGAAGTTAAACCCATCCGGGTCGCGCCAGGGCCCGCGGACCAGCCAATCGAGCGCCAATTGCGCGACATAGACCAGCATCAAGCTGGTCAGGATCTCATTGGCGCCGAAACGGACCTTCAGGAGCGCCGGAATGCCGGCCCACAGGGCCCCGCCGAGCGCGCCGAGAAGGAACATGGCCGGCAGGGTCCACACGCTCTCCCATTGCCAGAACAGCACCGGTATGGCGGATCCTGCAATGGCGCCCATCGTGAACTGGCCCTCGGCGCCTATGTTCCAGGTGTTGGCGATGTAACAGAGACACAGGCCCGCCCCGATCATGATCAGCGGCGAGGCCTTCACGAGGATTTCTTCGACCGACCAGGAGGCCGTCAGCGGTTCGATGAAAAACACATAAAGCGCACGGACCGGGTCCTGTCCCAAGAGGGCAAACAGGATGGCGCCGGACAGGATCGTGAGCGCAAACGCGAGGACCGGCGACAGGATGCGCATCGTGCCGGACTGGCGTGGCCGCTTCTCCAGTTCAATCCGCATGCGGGCGCTCCGATACGGGCGGCGGCGCATCGGTCGCGTGAGCCGTGCGCGCCCGCTCTGCCTTTCCCGCCATCAACAGGCCGATTTCCTCCATTGGGAGAGTCTCGGCGGGGTAGGCTTCGGAGAGTTCTCCGCGCGAAATAACGCAGATGCGGTCGGCAATCTCGAAAATCTCGTCGAGGTCCTGGCTGATCGCGACGATCGCCGACCCGGAGCGCGCCAGATCAATAAGGGCCTGGCGGATCAAAGCGGCCGCACCGGCATCGACACCCCAGGTCGGTTGGTTGATCACGACCAGGGACGGACTGCGATCCAATTCCCGGCCGACCACGAATTTCTGCAAGTTTCCGCCGGACAGGGATCGGGCCTCGGCATCACCGCCGCCGCTGCGCACATCGAAGGTTTCGATGACATTCTCCGAGACCGCCTGCATGCCCTGTTTGTGCAGCAAGGCGCTGCCCTTCAGGCCGTCGCCGACGGCGTGCCGGGACAAAAGCGCGTTCTCGCTGAGCCGAAAAACCGGAACCGCTCCGTGACCGAGCCGTTCCTCTGGAACGAAGGCCGCGCCCAGGCGCCGTCGCTCGTTGATCGGCATGCGACCGACCTTGTTGCCGTCAATGCGAATGGCATCCGCCCGTGTGCTCAGCCGTTCGCCGGAGAGCGCGTCGAACAGTTCGCCCTGGCCGTTACCCGCCACCCCTGCCACCGCAAGGATTTCACCGGAGCGAACGGCAACGGATACATGTTTCAGGGAAACGCCGAACGCGTTGTCTGCGGGAAGCGACAGGTCGTCCACTTCGAGGCGTGGCGTGCCCTCGCCGGTCCCGCGGTCCGGTCGCACGACGGCCCCGACATCCTCGCCGATCATGAGCCGGGCCAGCGACGCAGCGGTTTCGGTGCGCGGATCGGTCGTCGCCACAACCCGGCCGCCGCGCAGGATCGTGGCGCTCTGGCACAGACGTTTCACCTCTTCAAGGCGGTGGCTGATATACAGGACCGCGCATCCTTCCGTCGCGAGGCGTTCCAGGGTCTGAAACAATTGCTCCGCTTCCTGGGGGGTCAGCACCGAAGTCGGTTCGTCCAGGATAATCAGGTCCGGCTCCTGGAGCAGGCACCTGACGATCTCGATGCGCTGGCGTTCCCCGACGGACAGATCGGCAACGATCGCCGAAGCTTCGAGCGGCAGGCCATACCGCGCGGAGACCGCACCGATTTCCTTCGACAGATCGGCAAGTTTCCGGTTTCCCGGCAATGCCAGGGCGATGTTTTCGGCAACCGTCAAGGCTTCGAACAGCGAAAAATGCTGGAATACCATGCCGATACCAAGCGTCCGCGCGGCCGCTGGATTGCCGATGCGCAGGGTTTCGCCCTTCCAGCGCAGAATGCCCTCGTCCGGCTGCAGGGCGCCGTAGAGGATCTTGACCAAGGTCGATTTACCGGCGCCGTTCTCCCCGAGAAGGGCATGGATCTCGCCGGGACGGATGGCAAGGTCGACCGTGTCGTTGGCCACGGTCTCCCCGAACCGTTTGGTCACGGCTTCGGCTTCCATGAGCATCAGATCGCTCGCCATGACGGCCGGGTGCCCCTTTTTTTCTGTCTTTCCAACGCGGATCAGTCGACCCCGACGGGATGCCTGTCGACCGCCGGCTCCGCGGAAACGCGTTCTGCCTCGTCCACCGACAATAATTGGGCCGCAACCGATGCCGCAATGGCGGCGGGCGCCTTCGATGCGATTCCCCCAATTCCGATCGGACAGACCATGCGATCTAGGGCTTCGTCCGGCAGACCCGCCATTTTTAGCCGCCGGATAAACCGTGCCCGCTTGGTCCTGCTGCCGATCAGGCCGACATAGGGAAAGCGGTCCGCACCAAGGGCGGCTTCGACAAGGGTCTGATCGAGCGCATGGTCGTGCGTCATGACCAGAACGAAGGTGCCCGGGCCGGCCTTGGGCAGTTCGGCAACCAGGTCGGCGACCCGGCAGGGCCGCGTGTTTGTGGGAACGTGGCTTGGAAAGGCATCCGCCCGATTGTCGATCCAGGTCACCGCAAAGGGAAGCGGCGCCAAAGCCAGCACCAGGGCGCGGGCAACATGGCCGGCACCGAAAAGAAAGACGGGCCGTCGATCTATGCCGAATTGTTCGATCAGGACTGCGCCTTCGAGCCTGGCGAATTCGGCGTCCGCGCTCGCGCGATCCGGCGGTTCGATCGTTCGGCGTATCCTGCCGTCCGTTCCGATTGCCCCGCGGGTCGCAAAGAAACCGGTCAGCCTTTCCGCATCGGCCAGAGCCAACACCGCGCTCAGATCTGCCGAGCCAAGCGGCTCAAACCCGAGCACGACCCGCCCGCCGCAGCATTGACCCAGATCCGGACCGAGCGCCATCGTCCGCGTTTCGAAGGCCGCGCCGTTTCCCTCAAGCACGGAACGGGCAAAGGCTATCGCCTCCCATTCCAGCGATCCGCCGCCGATGGTGCCGTAAAAGTTGCCGTCGTCGCGCACGATCATGCGGGCTCCGGCCTCGCGCGGCGCCGACCCTTGCGCTTTCAGCACGGACACAAGCACACAGGTGCGGTCGTCCGCGAGGATTTCGGCGATTGTGCCCCAGATCCGCACGCTCAGTCTCCGCCATCGGTCATCGAGCGTACCGCCTTCAGGATCGCTTCGGGGGTCGCCGGTGCATGCAAATCGGGCAGACGTCCGGGCCGCAGACCGGCTATGGCATCGTTGATCGCACAGAACACAGAGTTGGCCAGCATCACCGGCGGCTCGCCGACGGCCTTCGACCGGAAGATCGTGTCTTCGCGGTTGCCGCCGGATTCATACAATTCCACGTGGAAGGCCTCGGGCACATCCGAGGCGGTGGGGATCTTGTAAGTCGACGGCGCATGGGTGCGCAGCCGTCCGGCCTCGTCCCAGACGAGTTCTTCGGTCGTCAGCCAGCCCATGCCCTGAACGAACCCGCCTTCGATCTGACCGATATCGACCGCCGGGTTCAGGGACCGGCCGACATCATGGAGAATATCGACCCGATCGACCCGCATTTCGCCGGTCATCGTATCGATCGTCACTTCCGAGCAGGCCGCGCCATAGGCGAAATAGTAGAACGGTCGCCCGGTCTTGGTGTTGCGGTCCCAGGTTATGCCCGGCGTCGCGTAAAAGCCGGTTGAGGAGAGCGACACACGGTTCAAATAAGCCTGTTCGGCCAGCGCTCCGAATGCAATCGCTTCGTTTCCAACGAAGACCTGGTTGTCGCGAAACAGGATGCGGTCCGGTTTGACATCATAGGCTTCGGCCGCGAAGTCCGTCATGCGCTGTTTGATGATGCGCGCGGCCGCCTGCGCCGCCTTTCCGTTCAGATCGGAACCGGCGGACGCCGCGGTCGGGCCGGTATTCGGCACTTTGTCCGTCGTCGTCGCCGTGATCTTCACGTGATGCAGGTCGATGCCGAATTCCTCGGCGACCACCTGGGCGACCTTTACGAACAGCCCCTGTCCCATCTCCGTGCCGCCATGGTTCAGATGCACGGAGCCGTCCGCATAGACATGGACCAGGGCGCCGGCCTGGTTGAGGTGCTTCAGCGTGAAGGAAATGCCGAACTTGACGGGCGTCAGCGCGAGGCCCTTGCGCAGAACCGGTGCGGAGCGATTGAACCGCGCGATCTCCTGGCGCCGAGCCCAGTAATCGCAATGGGTCTCCAAATGGTCGACGATCTCGTGCAGGAGGTTGTCGGTGACCCGCATACCATAGGGAGTGATGTCGCGCTCACCGGCGCGATAGAAATTCCGCTTGCGGGTGACCAGCGGATCTTCGCCGCGTTCGATCGCGATCGCGTCCATCATGCGCTCGGCGAGCAACATGCCCTGGGGTCCGCCGAAGCCGCGAAACGCCGTGTTGGAGACGGTGTTGGTCTTCAGCCGGCGGGTCAGGATCGAGACGTTCGGATAAAAATAGGCGTTGTCGGTATGGAACATCGTGCGGTCGACGACGCCGAGCGACAGGTCGGCGGAACACCCGCAGCGGGCGAGATAAACCGTGTCGACGCTTTCCAGGACGCCGTGATCGTCGTAGCCGACGGCATAGCGGGTCGAAAAGTCATGCCGCTTGCCGGTCATGATCATGTCGTCGTCGCGATCCAACCGCACCTTGCAGGGACGACCGGTCAGACTGGCACAGAGACCGGCGAGCGCTGCCCATTGCGAGGCCTGGCTTTCCTTGCCGCCGAAGCCGCCGCCCATGCGCCGGACTTCGATCGTAACGGCGGCATGCGAGACGCCGACGACGCGCGCCACCACATGCTGCACTTCGGTCGGGTGCTGGGTGGAAGAATGCACCAGCAGGTCCCCGTCCTCCTTCGGCTCGGCAAGCGCGGCCTGTCCCTCAAGATAAAAATGCTCCTGCCCGCCGATCTGAAACCGGCCTTCGAGCCGGTGTCGCGCGGCCGCGAGTGCGGTCGCCGCATCGCCGCGATCGAAGCGGTAATCGGGCAAGACCTCCAGATTTCGTTCCGCCGCCGCATCGGCCGTAATGACGGGGTCCGCGGCCTCGATCTCGAATTCGGCAAGAAGCGCGGCCTTGCGGGCTTCGATACGGCTCCGTGCGACAACCGCAAATGCGACCTGCCCGTGAAAGAGGATTTCACCGTCGGCCAGGACCGGGTCGTCACCGAGCGATGGCGAGCAATCGTTGCTGCCTGGAATATCTGCTGCAATGAATACGGCAATCACGCCCGGCGCAGCGCGGACCCGGTCCAGATCGAGACGCACGATGCGACCGATTTCGGGCGTTCTGCAATAGCCCGGTGCGATGTGCAGGGTTCCGGCCGGTTCCCGGATGTCGTCGACATATGTCGCCACGCCGCAAACATGTTTCAGACCGCTATCGTGCATGAAGCGTTCGTGCACGATGCGCGTGCGCATGTGCCGATCGTCGTCGCCTGGACTATCCATCGGCCGGCTCCGCTTCGCGGAAACCGCGCAACCGAGTCTTGTCGGTCGAGACCCCGCCGATTTCAGCCAGTGCCTTGCCAAGCAAGGCCTTGGCGACGTCCAGCCGGTATTCCGCGCTGGCGCGGTGGTCATCGAGCGGCCGGAAGTCCTCGTCCAGGCACTGCAAGGCGGCCTGCAACCGCTCGGCGTCGTCGGCAGGTGCTCCATCGAGCGCAACCTCGGTCGCGGTCGCGCGTTTCGGCGTACCGGCCATGCCGCCATAGGCGATGATCGGGTCGCTGAGGACGCCATCCCGCAGCGTGAAGCTGAACGCTCCAAGCACGCTGGAAATGTCCTGGTCGAAGCGTTTTGAGATCTTGTGACACCGAAACACGCGGTCGGGTGCCGGTTTGGGCAACAAAATGCCGGAAACGAATTCGCCCGGTTCGATATCCTGGCGGCCGTATTCGAGGAAAAAATCCTCCAGCGGAAGCGCGCGCACCGCCTCGCCCCGGCGCAGTTCCAGCTTGGCGCCGAGCGCGATCAGCGGCGGCGGAGTGTCGCCGATCGGTGAGCCGTTGGCGATGTTGCCGCCGATCGTCCCGGATGCCCGAACCTGTTTCGATCCGATCCGGCGCCAGATTTCGGCAAGATCCGGATCGATCGACGCCATGATGTCCTCGGCATCGGAATAGGTACAGGTGGCACCGATCAGGTAGGACGTGGCGGTCTGCTCGATGCGGTCGAGGCCGGCGACGCGGCCGAGCCAGATGACCTTCGGCAGATCCCGCAATGCCTTGGTGACCCAAAGGCCGACATCGGTGGCGCCGGCGACCAGTGTGGCATCGGGATGATCGCCATAGAGCCTTGCCAGCGCATCGATCGAAGCCGGCGCGGCAAAAAAGCCGTCTTCGCGATCGATCAACAGATCGGCCGCGTCGTCGAAGGACTGGAGAAGGCTTTCGGTATCGGACCGTTTGCCTGTGAAGGTGTCGTCGCGCGGGCGCGACAGGGCATCGATTGCGGCATCGGCAATCGGCCGGTAGCCGGTGCAGCGACACAGATTGCCCGCCAGCCATTCATTCACGATGGCGCGGGTGCCGGGCGTCTTCCTTTCGTGGAACAGGCAGAACAGCGCCATGACAATACCGGGCGTGCAGAAACCGCATTGACTGGCGTGGTGGCGCGCCATGCATTCCTGAACCGGGTGCGGATCGTCCGGTTGGCCGATGTCCTCAACGGTTACGATTTCCGCGCTGTCGGCCATGCCGAGCAGGGTGATGCAGGCGTTGACCGGCTCATAGACCAGCCGACCGTCCCGCAGACGTCCGATCGCGATCGTACAGGCACCGCAATCGCCTTCGCAGCACCCTTCCTTCGTTCCGACGGCCCCTTCCGTCAGGCGCAGATGATCAAGCAGCGTGTCGGTCGGCGCGAAGCCGTCTACTTCGACCGTCTTGCCTTTCCTTATCAGCCGGATCGCCGTGCGTGTGCCCATGCCTAACTGCCGCGATAGGTCGAATATCCGTAGGGCGCGATCAGCAGCGGAACATGGTAGTGCTCGTCAGCATTCGCGATCCCGAACCGGACCGGAACGATGTCCAGGAACGACGGCTCCTCGGTGTCGACGCCCTGCAATCTGAAATAGGCGCCGGCGAAAAAACGGATCTCGTAATGCCCCGGTTCGAACGCATCATCCGCCAAAAGCGGCGCATCAAGACGTCCGTCGTCGTTGGTTGTATAGCGCCCGAGGCATTCCAGCGGATCGTTCTCGCGCCATAGCTCGATGACCAGACCGGCCGCCGGCCGGCCGTGTGCGGTATCCAGCACATGCGTCGTCAATCGCCCCATTTCGATCCTTCGGCAACACCCTTTGGATGCACCACGCTAAACGCAGGTGCGGGGGCCTGTCGAGCGACAAAAGCGCACCGCTGCCGGCGCCTTGGAACGGCAGCCGGTTTTGCAGTGGATACCGACGACTTCTCAAAGTTCCCGGAAACCGGGCCGGCAATCAGGGTTTCAGGACCGTCTGGCCGGTCGTGCGGCGGCCTTCCAGATCTTCGTGGGCTTTTTGGGCGTCCTGGAGAGCGTAGGTCTGGTTCACCTCGATTTTCACATCGCCGTTCGCAACCACGGAAAACAGGTCGTTCGCGGTTTCCTCAAGATCTGCCCGCTCCGCCACGTAGGAAAACAGGGTCGGACGGGTCGCGAACAAGGAGCCTTTATGCGCCAGGATACCGAGATTGACGTCGGGAAGCGCGCCGGAAGACTGTCCGAAGGATACCCACATGCCGAGCGGGCGCAGACAGTCCAGCGAAGCCGGAAAAGTATCCTTGCCGACGGAATCGTAGACGACGTCGCAGCCCTTGCCGCCGGTGATTTCCTTGACCCGATCGACGAAGTTCTCGGTCTTGTAATTGATGACATGCGTGTAGCCGTTTGCCCGGGCACGGTCGGCCTTTTCGTCCGAACTGACCGTTCCGATGCTTGTTGCGCCAATCTTTCTGGCCCATTGGCCGGCGATCGAACCGACACCTCCGGCGGCGGCGTGGAAGAGCAATGTCGTTTCCGGTCCGATACGGAAGGTACTGCGCAGCAGGTAGCGGGCTGTCATGCCCTTCAGCATCATGGCGGCCGCCTCGTCGTCGGAAACGCCTTCCGGCACTTTCACGAGGCCGCCGGCCGGCATGACACGTGCCTGCGCATAGGCCCCGAGCCCGCCGGCATAGGCGACGCGGTCGCCAACCGCGACGTGGCTGACGCCCTCACCGACCGCCTCGACGACGCCAGCTCCCTCATTGCCCGGGATGAATGGCAATCCTGTCGGCGCCGGATAGAGGCCGGAGCGGAAATAGGTGTCGATGAAATTGAGCCCGATGGCGGAATGCCGGATCCGTGCCTCTCCCGGTCCGGGATCGCCGACGTCGACGTTCTCCCATGTGAGAACCTCAGGACCGCCCGTTCGGTGCACGCGGATCGCCATTGCCATATCGTTTCTCCCTGGCCCAGGAGACCGCCGTCCCCTCGCCTGCTTCCTGTCGATTGATCGGCGGCCGCCAGAGGCGCGCCGTTGAAGGGTTATCCGGCCCAGTCGAGCGTGCACAACTCGGCGGACCGACCGGCAAAATTCCAATTGCGGCCAAAGGCCCGCAATTTGCTCTTGTCGGATTTGCAAACCGTGATGTCCGGTGCGATCCAATACTGGCTGTTTTGGATAACGACGTGTTCGTCCTTGTCGCTTGCCGGCACAGGCGTGACGGCGCCTTCGATCATCTTGCCGGCCCGGAAAATCCGCGTCGTGCCATCGATGTCGTAGGTGATGTCGGTCTGGTGAACGCCCAGAAAACGTCCGACCAGGATTTTCAAAAGGCCGGTCGTGCCTCCTGCGCGGCCGGAAAAGATCTTCGTCAGCGCGTTGGTCTGATAAACGCCGGCCTTTTCATCGATCAGCACACCTGCCGTCCAGTTTCCGCGCGACATGAGCCCCGGAATTTCCATGATCAGACCCATATTGATGTCGCTGAGGTCGATATCGTCGAAATGGCCTTCCTCGATGCGAATGCCGGCCCAGGTCTGGCAATAGCCTTCCGTTGGCGGATGCAGGCCCAACGACAGCACGCACGGGCAGAAGACCGTGCAATTGCACGACAGAACCAATTCTCCCTTCAGGGACCAGGATGGGTTCGACATGAGTGGACGTTCCTTTTCGTTTTTTCCGGAGCGCCGGGCCGCCAGGGCACCGCGCCGACATTTATCCCGTCAGGAAAGCAGAAGCGAGCGACGGCCCGCTGACTGCTATCCCGACGCATAACAAAAAGATACCGATACCTTTTGTAATCCAGATATTTGGATAGGTTTTCTCAAGCGTCATGAGAATGCAAAGCAATGCCGTCCAGACCAGGTTCATCACGCCCACTGCGAACATCACGGTCATCAGGGCCCAGCAACATCCAAGACAGAAGAGCCCCTGCTCGACACCGAGACGAAACAGGCCGCCGGAACGCGGCGTCCAACGGGCGAAGAAATAGGAAAACGGGTTCTGGCACTTGGTCAGGCAGGCATGCTTGGCCGGTGTGAATTGGTAAAGCGCGGCGGCAAGGAAGATCGCTCCCGCCAGGGCCGGTGCGACGGGTGTGCCGGCAAACGTCAAGGCCCCGAGCGCCGTTAGTCCGGATTGCAGAAGGGCTGCGACCAGCGAGAAACCGATCCAGATGACCATGTATCCCGACGCCAGTACCAGGACCGGCGCGGCCGGCTCTCCCTTGCGCGCCGCGGTATCCGCGATCTGGGCATAGGTCGCCAGCATGGGCGCGGCGCTCGGCAGCATCATCGCGAGCACCATCATCAGCCACATCGGCAGGACGATCACGAACGTCTCTCCCGACACAAGTGTCGGGCCCACGTCGATCAATGGCTGGCAAAGCGCGGCGAGAAACGGCGGAAGCTCAAATCCGAGAACCGGTTCCAGAAGCGCCATGCCCGGTCCGAAGACAGCGGCATCATCCGATCGAGCGCCAAGAACCATGGCCGTCAGATACACCCAGCCCAACCCTGCGGCGACTGCAACCGCACTGTAGACGGGCAGGCGCGGATGATGCGCCACCCAACCGATCGCCCGATCGGGCCCGGCCAGGCCCGACAAGTCCGATTCGCTATGCGGCGACGTTTCCGCCATCCAAGGTTCCTTGTAGTGTCGTGTGCACCAAAACGCGTCCGCGAACGGTTTGCAAGCCCGCCATCTGAAAATGGTTTTCGCGTTCAAGGCGGTGTACCCGGCGCAAGCCTGAAGGCCTGGTGCGACTTCGTCCCCCTTGCCGCCGACGGACCAACCTGTCTACGGTCGCGGCCGGTCGACGCGCAGATGCGCGCGGCAGCGCGAAAGCGGAAGACACATGGACAAAACGAGCGATGTCGATATCGGGATTGTCGGTGGCGGACCCACCGGCCTGACGGCCGCGCTGCTGCTCGAGATGGGCGGCTACAAGGTGGCGCTGGTGGCGCCCAAGGCTGCCGATGACGGGCGATCTGTCGCGCTGCTGCAATCGTCCCTTGAGATTTTTGACACAATCGGTTGTCGCGCGGAGATCGAAGCGGCCGGCGCAGCGCTTGCGATCATGCGGCTCGTCGACGATACGGGCCACCTCCTGCGCGGTCCCGAACTCGCCTTCAAGGCCAGCGAGATCGGCTACGATTCCTTCGGTTATTCGATCGCGACGGCCGCGTTGACCGCCATTCTGGAAAATCAAGCGGCCAAGACCGGATCTCTACGACGCATAGCGAGCGACGTTGAGGCCGTGCAGCCCGGCGTGGACAGCGTCACGCTGATCACCCGGACTGCCGGGCGGGTGACATGTCGGCTCGCCGTCGGCGCCGACGGCAAACGCTCGCTCTGCCGCGAGGCCAGCGGAGTCGAATTCAAGACCTGGTCCTATCCGCAGGAAGCCCTGGTCACAACGGTGAGCCACGAACGGCCGCACGACAATATCTCGACCGAATTCCACACGAGGGCGGGTCCGTTCACCCTGGTTCCGGTTTCTGACGAGCAATGCGGCCTTGTGTGGGTCGACCGGCCTGAAGTGATCGCAACCTGGAAGGAGGCCGAGCCTGCCATTCTGTGCCGGGAGATCGAACGCCGGTCGCATGCCATCCTTGGGCGCATCACCGATTGCGTGCCGCCCCGGACATTTCCGATGTCCGGCGGCTATGCGCCTGATCCGGCGGCGAACCGCGTTGCGCTGGTCGGCGAGGCCGCCCATTATTTCCCGCCGATCGGGGCCCAGGGTCTCAATCTCGGTCTTAGAGACTGCGCCGCCTTGGCCCGCTCGCTCGGCAAGCGACGCACCGATCCCGGCGAAAGGGAGGCCCTCCAACGATATGTCCGCTCGCGCAAGGCCGATGTGACGTCGCGAACCTACGGCGTCGATATGCTCAACCGCTCACTGCTGATCGATTTCTTCCCGGTCCAGGCGGCCCGCGCACTCGGACTGACACTGGCCGACACCATCCAGCCCCTCCGCCGCCTGATGATGCGGCTCGGCATGGCCGTGTCGCCGTTGCGCTGATCAGCGGGAATGGTTCGGCGGTAGGCCGTTTCGTCCTAATCGGAGCGGCGGACAGCCGGATCGATCGGCAGGGGTAGCGCCCGGATGCGAGTACCGGAATCCAGTTCTATGTCGCGGTCGAACAGGCCGCGGTCCACGAAATGCGGATCTTCGAGCGCGTCCGGATAGGCGCGGACGAGCGTTGCGCAGCAATCGGCCTTGGCGAGGATCGGTTTCCAGTCTTCGGCCGGGCGCGCAGCGAAACGGGCGGCGAGGCCTTTGCGGGTTGCCTCGGGATCGTTCGTATCCGCACGCAACGCTTCCTCCAGGCCGACCGCCTCGCACAAGGCCATCCAGAACTTCTGTTCCAGGGCCCCGACCGCTACCAGATGGCGGTCCGCGGTCGCATAGAGGCCGTAGCGTGGCGACCCGCCGGTCAACAGCATGGTTCCGGATCGGGCGACGGAGCCGATGCCGATGAAGTCGGCATGGGCGAAGGGCGCGAAGGCGAACATGGCGTCCGTCATTGCGATGTCGAGATGCGTGCCCCTTCCCGTCCGTTCGCGGGCAATCAGGGCAAGCAGGATGTTGATCAGCGCCGGGAATGATCCGCCGCCGATATCGGCGACCTGGGTCGGCGGCAGGATCGGGGCGTCGACAGGTCCGCGCGACAGATCCAGAACGCCCGTCAGAGCCATGTAATTGATGTCGTGGCCGGCCTCGATGGCGCGCGGACCCTCCTGACCGTAGCCCGATATGGAACAGAGGATCAGGCGGGGATTGACGGCAGCGAGCGTTTCGTAATCGAGCCCGAGGCGCGCCATGACGCCGGGTCGAAACTGCTCGACCAGAACATCCGCCTGCTTGGCAAGGTCGAGCAATTCCTGGCGGCCGGAATCAGACTTCAAATCAAGTTCCAGGAACCGCTTTCCGCGGTTCAGTATTGAAAACGCCACCGACTCGCCATCGACAAACGGCGGATACCGCCGCATGTCTTCGCCGCCCGGCTTCTCGACCTTCAAGACGTCGGCCCCCGCCTCGGCGAGGCACAGCGTGGCCAGCGGACCGGGCAGCAGGGTCGTCAGGTCAAGCACCTGAATGCCATCAAGCGCGCCGTTCAACCGGTCTTCCTTTCATAGCGGCTTTCCTCCACTGATTGCTTCCTCTCACAGCCCCGGAATCCGGTTATCGACAACGAGATAAAGGATGCCCGTCACCGTGAACACCGACACTGCGGTGCCGATGAGGATCGCCGACGAGGCCCGTTCGACATAGGACTGATACTGGCTGGCCAGCACGAACACGTTGGCGGCCGGCGGCAGGCAGGCCATGAGCACGGCTGTCTTGATCCACAACGGATCGATCCCGCCGAGCCATGTGAGCACCCAATAGACGATGATCGGATGCGCCACCAACTTGATCAATAGCAGCGCCGGCAATTCAAGCGGTACCCGCTTGATCGGCCGTAACGCCACCGTCACACCCATCGCAAACAGGGCGCAGGGCGCGGCAGCCGAGCTGAGGAATTCCAGCAGACGGTCGAGTGCGACCGGCAGGTCGAGTTGCACCGCAGCCGCAAAGATCCCGGCCATCGTCGCCAGAATGAACGGATGCAGAAAGAGACGTTTCAGGGCCGTCGCGACGATCCCCAGCATGGATTGTTTTTCGTTCCCGCCTATCGCCATGAGAAAGGCGGCCAGCATGAACAACAGTGCATTGTCGAAGCAAAAGATCAGAGCCGTCGGCACGGTCGACGCGGAACCCAGTGCGGCAAGCGTCAGACCGGGGCCCATGTAGCCGATATTGGAATAGGCGCCGATCAATCCCTGGACCGTCGCTTCGCGAATCCGTCCGCTGGTTACGATGACACCGAGGCAGAACGCGACCGCGAAGGCGAGATAGGTCGAAAAGGTCGTGCCGAAGACAAAGCCCCAATTCGTGATCTGGTCGATGGGCGTTTCCGACAAGAGGCGAAAAAACAGGGCCGGCAAGGCGCAATAGACGACGAAAAAGTTCAGCCAGGCCAGGCCGGCTTCCGGCAGGTTACCGATACGCCCGGCGCCATAACCGAGGAAGATCAGCCCGAAAAACGGCAGCGCGAGGGTAATCACCTCGTTCATGGCCCGCCCTCCTCGACCGGCCGGTTTTGGACGCGCCGTGGCCGCGTCGTTGCATTTCCCGTCGCGGATCGCGTATGCACCTCGGGCGCTGGCAGGATTCCCCATGGCGTCCCTGCTCCGAGCGCTTCGGATTTTGCAACGGATATCAAGAACAAGACGTGTCAGACCCCGGGAAAGTGCGCCTCAAGGACCGTATCGAATATGCCGCCGTTTTGGCAGTCGCAAACTGCCTGCAAGCGCTCCCTGTGGAAACGGCCGCAGCGTTCTGCGGCTTCTGCTGGCGGCACATCGCATCGCGCACACGCCGGCAAAAACGTGTGCTTGCCCACCTGCGCCTCGCCTTTCCGCACCTGACCGACAACGAAGTAAAGAAGCTCAGCCTGCGGGTCTGGGACAATCTGGGGCGGGTGATGGCGGAAACCCTGCATCTGCGTACCCTGAGGGGCCGCGCCCTGGAAAGTCCGCACGACCATTCCCGGGTCGGCCCGGTTCGCGAGCACGTCGACCATGGCCTTGTCGTCGCGTCCGGCCATATCGGCGCCTACGAGTTGATTGTCGTCGCGGCCCTGCAAGTCGGCGCGAAACCGGCGGGTATTTATCAGGAACTGAAAAACCCGCTGGTTGACCGATATCTCGCCGACCTGCGGCGCCCGATGTTTCCTGCCGGCCTGTTTTCGAAGAGCCACAAGGCGGCCCGTCAGGTGCTTGGTATCGTCAAGGCCGGCGGCACCGCCGCTTTCCTCGCAGATCAGCGCGAAATCAAGGGCGTGAAGATCCGGTTTTTCGGCCAACCGGCCTATGCCAACCCGTTTCCGGCAATGCTTGCCCGCCATTGTGCGGTGCCGTTCATGGCCGGGCGCATCATCCGGCGCCTCGACGGAACCTATATGATCGACGCCGACGAAGTACCGGTGCCGGCAGACGGCAGTTCGGCAGCGGCGCTGCTCGCTGCAACGCAGAACTTTCACGATGTCCTGGAGCGCTATATCCGGGAATATCCCGAACAATGGATGTGGACGCACCGGAAATGGGCGCTGCCGGAAGGCGAAACCGAGGCGGCCTGAGCAATTGTCTTCCTGAGAGGCCCCTCTTCGACTATCGCCGTCTTGCGGTTTCGTCGGCACGAGATAAAACCATGTTGCTCTGCAACATTGCTCGGAAGGTCCTTCGGTGCACAAACATCCCCGAAACTTCTTCAAACCGTTGGCCATCGGCGCGCCCGAGCCGTTCCGCGACCTGCCGGTTACGCTTGAACGCATGATCCATTTCATCCCGCCGCATATCGAAAAAGTGCGGGCCAAGGTCCCGGACCTGATCAACACGGTCGATGTCGTTCTCGGCAATCTGGAGGACGCCATCCCGAGCGATCAGAAGGAAGCCGCCCGGGCCGGTTTCATCGCGCTGGCGAAACAAAACGAATTCGGTTCGACCGGGCTCTGGACGCGGGTTAACTGCCTGAACAGTCCGTGGTTTCTCGACGACGTACAGGAAATCGTCGCGGCCGTCGGCGACAAGCTCGATGTGCTGATGCTCCCGAAAGTCGAAGGGCCCTGGGACATTCATTATATCGATCAATTGCTTGCGCAGCTTGAAGCCCGGCGCGGCGTGAGCCGCCCGATCATGGTGCATGCCATTCTCGAAACAGCCGAAGGCGTCAAAAACGTCGAGGCGATTGCCGAGGCCAGTCCGCGCATGCATGGCATGAGCCTGGGGCCTGCCGATCTGGCGGCCTCCCGTGGCATGAAAACCACGCGGGTCGGCGGCGGGCATCCGGACTATTCCGTTGTCGCAGACGGTGCAGAAGATGCCGCCGAGCGCCCCCGCTACCAGCAGGATCTCTGGCATTACACGATCGCCAAGATGGTGGATGCCTGCCAATCCGCGGGAATCAAGGCGTTTTACGGTCCGTTCGGCGATTTTTCGGATCCGGTCGCCTGCGAGGCGCAATTCCGCAATGCGTTCCTGCAAGGCTGTCACGGCGCCTGGTCGCTGCATCCCTCGCAGATCGCGATCGCCAAAACGGTGTTCAGTCCGGACGTCGAGGAAGTGCGGTTCGCGCAGAAGATCCTCGATTCGATGCCCGACGGGACGGGAGCGGTCATGATCGACGGCAAAATGCAGGATGACGCGACCTGGAAACAAGCAAAAGTGATCGTCGATCTCGCAAGGTCAGTTTCGGGAAAAGACCCTGAAATGGCAGAGGTTTATGGATATTAAGGGAAATCCGTCCCGGGGTCTGGACGGGTCTGCGGCACCACCCTATGATAGTGAGTTGGCGTTCACGGTTTATAACGAGAGCATGTTCAGAACCGCGAAATTCAGTATCGGACAGGTTGTAAAGCACCGGATATTTCCGTTCCGGGGCGTGATTTTCGACGTTGATCCGACGTTCGACAATACCGAAGAATGGTGGCAATCCATCCCGGAAGAAATTCGGCCGTCCAAGGACCAACCGTTCTATCACCTGTTCGCCGAAAACGACGATACCGAATACGTCGCCTATGTGTCGGAACAAAACCTCATCCCCGACGAGTCCGGCGATCCCATCCGGCATCCGCAGGTCAACGAGATCTTCGAGGAAACCGAAGACGGCGTCTATCGGTCCCGCGACCTCTACTACAACTGATTTTACCTGACAGAGTTCACTGGACCCTCTCGGTCAGCCACACCGCAAAAACTCAATCTTGCGGGACGCTCACATATACGCACGGGCTCCTGAACAGGCAGGTCCGCCGGAAGCCGAACCGGGCATTCCGGATTTGCGTCGATCTGCCGTGAGTATCGGGTGTCTACTTAAGAACCTTTGCGTTCATGCTGGGTGTAACGCCCGGTTTTCCGGTCCTGAGACCCGACGGGCATGCCATGCTCGGAAAAAGGAGCCGTACCATGAGCCTCAATGAGATCAGAAACTTCGACTACACAATCCTGCTGTGCAGCAAGATGCAGGAAACCTGCGCTTTCTATCGCGACGTCATGAAGTTTCCCGTCGAGACCGAGCGCGAAAACTGGGTCAGCTTCCGGGTCGGCGCCACGCTCCTGACACTGCGGCCCCGCGGATCCTGGAGCGTGTGTGACGACGGGGCTCGGGCGCCTGGATCGGCGGCGGTCCAGCTTGCCTTCCGGGTCCCGCCGCCAGCCGTCGATGCGTGCCATCAGGAGCTGGTTGACAAGGGAGTGGAAATTCTGAGGGGGCCGACCGATCTGCCGGACTGGCGGCACCGCACTCTGTTTTTTCGCGATCCGGAAGACAACATCGTCGAGATCTATGCCGAATATTGAAACCGGCCTCATGTCCGGACTCGAACCGACACTCTGACGCGCCCGCCATCCACCAAGTTTGCTGGCACCGCTTGTCGGGATCGGATACAAACGAAAGATCAAGAGGTTGCCGGTGTTCGCCAATCCGTTGCTCATTGTCGCTCTTCTGACCACCGGTGCGATCGCCGTATGGGGGCTTGTCGACACGGCTGGACTGGCCACTCTGTCCGCCTCGCTCGTGCATATTCAGTTCACCAGCCGCGCCTGGTTCATCATGCTGACGGTCAGTTTCCTGCTGATCGTGACGATCTGGCTGGCGTTGTCGCGTTTCGGGTCGCTGCGGCTCGGTCGCGACGACGAAAAGCCGGAATTCTCCACCATCTCCTGGCTGACGATGCTGTTTTCCGCCGGCATGGGCGTCGGGCTTTTGTACTGGGGCGCCGCAGAACCGTTGACCCATTACCTGGCCCTGACCGAATTGGACGAATCCCGCGAGGCGGCCGCCAGCGCTCTGTTTCTGACGCTGTTTCACTGGGGCATCCATGCCTGGACGATCTATGCAATCACCGGTTTGGTGATCGCCTTTTTCGGGTTCCGACTGGGATGCCCAAGCCTGGTGAGCGCGCCGATCGGCAAGGTGTTCGGCGCTTATCCGATCGCAAAGACCGTCGGTTGGATCTGCGACCTGATGGCAATCGTGGCGGTTGCGATTGGTCTCGGCGGTTCCATCGCCATGGGGGTGTTCCAGATCAAGGAGGGCGTTGAGGCCCTGTTCGGCCTGAGCAATACGGGCGCACTTCTCACCTACGTGATTTTCGGCGTCCTCGTGCTTGCCTACATCCTCCCGCTCACGGTCGACCTGCAGAAGGGCATGGCGGTGCTGTCGAACACGGCCATGGGGATCGCCGGCGCTCTCATGGTCTTTATCCTGATCGCCGGGCCAACCCATTACATTATGGGCGGCATCACCCAGAGCATCGGGGACTATCTCGGCAATGTCGTCACGCACGGGTTTCGCACCTTCACCTTCATGGATGAGCGCGTCGAAAGCTGGTTCCAGTCCTGGACCCTGAATTACATGGTCTGGTGGATCGCCTGGGCGCCGTTCGTCGGCGTCTTCATCGCCCGGATATCGCGGGGCCGAACCATTCGGGAATTCCTGATGGGCGTCGTGCTGGTGCCGACGGCGTTTTCCATTCTCTGGTTCGGCACGTTCGGCAGCGCCGGCTTTCATGCTGCGCTCAGGACAGATCTTCCGATCCTTGATGTCGTGCGCGGCAATGTCAGTGCGGTGACGTTCTATGTGCTCGATCACATGCCGTTGCCGACCTTGACGATCGCCGCCGTCGTCGGTGCCGCCTTCCTGTTCATTGTGACCAGCGTCGTCAGTGCGGCGTTCGTTCTCAGCATGTTTTCCACCAGCGGCAGCCTTGACCCGCCGGTCCGCGTGAAACTGGCATGGGGCGGCCTTCTGGGAGCGCTCGGGCTTGTCATGATCCTGTCCGGCAATATCGATACGGTGAAATCGATTATCGCGCTCGGAGCCCTGCCCTTCGTCTTCGTCTTGCTGCTGCTTGTGGTGTGTTTTCTGAAGGCGTTGAAGGCTGAAAGGATCCCTGTTTCATGAATCCGCTGCTCGATACGATCATGAATCTGGAAGTCTTTGCATTCATCGGCCTGATGGTCTGGCTGTATCTCAGGCCGACGGAAATCGACCGACAGGGATCGCCGGCCCCTGACGACCCGGATGACGTGAAACGGGAAGCTTAAGCGGCACAATCAAGCCTTCGCGAGGAAGGACATGGCCGGTAGTGAACAGCACCGATCGTTGCGAGACCGTCTTGACGCACGCGAAGTTAGTATCCGCGGCAAGGACGGCAAAGACTATGTTCTGCGTCCCATCCAGCCCGCGGACGCCCCATCGCTCATCCGCGGATACGACGCGATGTCGGAGCGGGGCAAATGGTTTCGCATGCTGCATGCCGTGCCGCATTTAACCGATGAGATGGCACGAGAATTCTGCGCGCCCGACCCGCAGACCGAATGCTGCGTCGTGATCGACGGTCGGGATGATCTGTCCGACGAAATTCTGGGCGGCGCGCGGGTTGCCGGTCTCGGTCCCGGCAAGGCAGCGGAATTTTCCGTCTCGCTTCGACCGGAGGCCCGCGGCCTTGGCCTGGCGCGACAGGCGCTGGAGACCGTGATCGAGGTGGCGCGCGAGACCGGAAACACCGAGGTCTGGGGTCTTATCGCCCGTCAGAATTCGGCAATGCTGAAGCTTGCCGAACGGGTTGGTTTCCAGAACAAGCGCGACCTGGACGACATCTCCTTGATCCGCGCAACCATTGCCCTTTGACGCCGGCGCTCGTCACAAACCGACGAAATAACCGATGACAAAAGCGTTGGTGATGTCGACAAAGAACGCACCGACCAGCGGCAGGATGATGAAGGCGGTCGGCGCCGGTCCGTGCGTCTTCGTAACCGCGGTCATGTTGGCGATCGCCGTCGGTGTGGCGCCGAGCGCGAACCCAGCGAAACCGGCGCTCAAAACAGTCGCGAGATAGTCGCGCCCCATCAGCGGAAACAGGACAAAAATGATGAACAAGACGGTCGCGATGGCCTGCATGGCCAAGAGGATCAGGAGCGGTCCGGCAAGCCCCGCAATCGTCCACAATTGCATGCCCATCAGCGACATCGCGATGAACAGGCCGAGCGAGAAGTCCGACACAAGCGCCAGGGCCTTCGTGCGGGCCGGCCAACGGACGGCGGGCAGCATGTGCGGCACCGTGTTTGACAGCAGGATGGCGACCAGCAGACACGACACGAACAGCGGCAGCTTGATGCCGGTGGTCTCGATGGCCGCGTTCAGAAAGAAACCGAGGACCATTGCAATGTGCAGGACCAGAATGACCCGCATGATCGCAATATGGTCAACCGCATCTTCCTCCGGGCTTTCATAGGGCAGACCCACCATGTGCCCGTCGGCCGGACTGTCGGCAATGCCGTGGCGGGCAATCAGGAACTTGGCGATCGGTCCGCCAAGGACGGAGGCGACTACAAGACCGAGCGTTGCCGCCGCCACGCCGACCTCGAGCGCGTTCGGTACGCCGTAATTCGCCGCAATATCGGGGGCCCAGGCGATGGCCGTGCCGTGCCCGCCGATCAGCGAGGCCGATCCGACGAGGACTCCGATCGCATTGGGTTGGCCAAGCAGCGCCGCTCCGGTTACGCCGACAATGTTCTGGAAAACGATATAGGCCAGGGTAAGGCCCAGAAAGATGGCCAATGGGCGCCCGCCCGCCAGCAGATCGGCGATCCGGGCGTTCAGGCCGATCGACGTGAAAAAGTAGATCAGAAGCAAGTCCCGCGTTTCCAGTTCGTAGGAGATCTCGATACCGGTCGCTACGAACACCGCAAGACCGAAAAGCGCCGCGATGATGCCGCCGGTTACGGGTTCGGGAATGTTGTAGTCGCGCAGGATCGCGAAACGCCCGTTAAGACGCATGCCGATGAAGTACACAACGATGCCGATCGTGTAGGCCAGAAAGTCGGGAACGGTCAGGGCCGTGTCTTCCATGGATCAAATCCTTGCCGCCGCAACAAGAGCCGCTAGTGTCGAGGGACGGTTCCTCGCGATCCGGTCGGCACTGTCGCCGGCCCGGAACACGCACAGCGTTCCCTTGACACCGATCAACGGCCGTTCCTTTCTGATAACGCACCGTTGCGCCTGCAGCCACCTGGAACAAGGATCAAGCTATGGCATTCGAGGACCTGGTTACCCGCATCAACCTGCTTTTTGCGGAAATGGAGAACCAGCCGGAGGACGCCCATGAATTGCTGGAACAGATTCGTCTGGAGCTCAACCAGCTACGGGCGACCGGACAGCCGCTGCCGGAAGACCTGGTCCGGCTGGAAAAACGCCTTGAGGAAGAGTTTGAAGCCGCCGCATCCAACGCGGCAGGAGACGACAGCGCGGGTTCGGAATAGCCCTATAATCCCCGCGGGACCATCACGGTCGGTCGGGACGGCAGCGAGTTGAGCGACAACGTCACGGTTCGACCATCCAGAAACTTGTGATCTACCTTGTCACCCAACAGGGCAATGAAGTCTGCCGGGGTCGCCCATCCGCGGGCATGCATGGGCAGGATGACGCTGGAGCGCAGGCGGTCGATGATCTCGGCCATGCCGTCAAGGCTGAGCGTCAGTCCGCCGTCGATCGGTACCATGACAACATCGAGTCGCCCGATCTGGGCGAAATGACCGTCGGTCAGCGCGTGGTGCAGATGGCCGAGATGGCCGATGCACAAGCCGGCAATCTCGAAAATGAAAATCGAATTGGTATCGGGCAACCGGAGCCCGCCGCGCACGATGTCGGTCGTGACATTGCGGACGAGCACGTCATCGACGACAACGTAATGCCGCGCCTTGCCACCCTCCGGATCCCAGCCGCGCAGAACGTACTCGATCGCAGGGTCGGGATAGTCCGTATAATGGGTGCTATGCGCCCGGTTCATAGTCACGACACGCGGCACCGTCTGGCCGGCGTAGCCGGCATAATCGGTGGCGATCGACACACCGCCGGCGGATTCGATCAGGTAGGTCGAATGCGTCACGAAGGTGATGCGCACTTCGTAAGTGTTGACGCTGGCCTGGATGGCGGGCACGCCGGCCGGGTCGAAAGACGCATAGGTGACGCCGGGCAGCGATTGTGCGATCGCCGCGCATGCCGAGGGTCTCGGATCGGTCTGCGCCATAGCCGGTGAGAGGAAGCCGAGAACCGTCCCCAGAGCTCCGAAAACTAAGGCTGCAATCCGTATCCGAAAGGCCATAGGCCCCTCCTCTGCTCGTTCAGAAGACAGCGCCGCGCGATGCCGGTGTCCAACGGACCGCCGGTTGCCGCACAGACGCCCAGCAGGATAACAGGGAATGGCGGCTTTGCCAGTCAAAGGCCACCTTGTGGCGCGTTGCCGCAAGGACGGAACCCGGAAAACGAGACCTCATCCGACGCGGATCTCTTGCTGGTTTGTCTTATATCGGGTGTTTCGATGTGGTAGGACGGGCCGATCCACCGTCCGGCTCGCGGCGTATCGCCCGGCCGATCACCCGTCCGGTTCGTCCCATGCCAGCCGACCGTCCCCTGCTCGGCATTTTTCTGATGCTGGGTTTTTGCGCCGTGGCGCCGCTTGGCGACGCCATCGCCAAGCTGCTCGGCGAGACCATCCCGCTCCTGCAACTCCTGGTCGTCCGGTTTGCGGTACAGGCCATCGTGTTGGTGCCGCTGGTCTGGGCCACGGATCGCCCGCTCGGCATGCCGCGTCGGATTTTCAGGCTGACGGTCGTGCGCACGATTCTGCAGATTTTCGGGATCGGCGCCATGTTCACCGCGCTGCGGTTCCTGCCACTCGCCGATGCTTTGGCGATAGCCTTTGTCATGCCCTTCATCATGCTGCTGCTCGGCCGTTTCGTGCTTGCCGAGGAAGTCGGCATGCGCCGGTTGTCGGCCTGTGCCGTGGGATTCATCGGAACACTGCTTGTCATACAGCCGAGCTTTGCAGCCGTGGGCGCCGCAGCACTGTTGCCGCTGGTGGTGGCAGTCACGTTCGCGCTGTTCATGCTGGTTACCCGGCAGATCGCCAAGGAAACCGATCCGATCGCGCTGCAGGCCGTCAGCGGCCTGATTGCGACGGGCCTTCTCATACTCTTTCTGCTAGCCGGACGAGCGGCTCATCTGCCGGGCTTTGCCTTCGTCACGCCAACGTTTGCCGAAGGCATGCTGCTTGCTGCCGTCGGTGTCCTTGGAACCGGTGCCCACCTCCTGATGACATGGTCGCTGCGCTTTGCACCCTCCGCGACGCTCGCCCCGATGCAATATCTGGAAATCCCCATCGCCACCGTGATCGGGTGGATGATTTTCCGGGATCTGCCGAACGGTTTGGCCGCGCTCGGCATCGCCATCACGATCGGCGCCGGCCTTTACGTCGTATTCCGCGAAAGGGCGCTTGCCCGCAGCCGGGAGGCCTGACGGTTACCTGGCAAGGTCCTCGGTGGCTCAGACGGCGCCTCGCACGATCGCCATGACATGCGCATCGATCGGGCGGCCATCCCACCAAAGAGCCTGCCGCCGGGTGCCCTCGTGCACAAATCCGGCCTTTTCGTAGACATGCCGGGCGCGCGGGTTGAAGGCAAAGACCTCGAGTTCGATGCGGTTGAGACCGAGCTGCTCGAAGCCGAACCGGATCAACAGCCGGGTCGCCTCAGAGCCATATCCCCGATCCCGGTGCCGCCGATACCAGATGGCTATTCGAAAGGACGCCGAACGGTTGGCACGGTGCCAGTCGTTCAGGACGGTTTCGCCGATCGTTTCGCCATCAACGACAATCGCATAATCGACCCGATTGTCCGCCAGCTCGACGAGGCGGCAATGATCCGTGACGTCGTCCAGCGAATAGGTTTCGTGGGTGCCGGTCAGGCGCATCGATTCCGCATCGCTCAACGACGCATGCATGGCCGGCGCATCGGCGATCGTTATCGGTCGCAGAATCACCCGCTTGCCTGTAAGGATCGGCTTGCGCAAAGCGGTCATGGCTGCTTCATCGGCGTCCGTCTAAGGCCGCCGAAGGACGCAAGAAGGGTCTTTGACCTTTCGCTTCGGCGCGGGAGCCTGCCTAAGCCACGCGGTCGCATTCGGCAAGATGTTCGAACAGACGTGCGACCGCTTCGGCGCCCGGATCGTTGTGCCCGGCCAGCTTGCTCGCGGCGATGTAGCTTGCCCGACCGGCCTTGGCGCGCGTGATGCCGGCCGTCATGTCGGCACCGCCGCGCGCTGCGGTGGCAGCGGCACCGAAGCCATGCGGCAGCGCCTCAAGCGCCGGCATCAGGGCATCGATCAGCGTGCGATCACCGGGGCGGGCGCCGCCGACCTGCTGGATCCGGTCGAGGCCCGCTTTTAGAGCCGAGACACCATCGCGTCCGCTGGCAAGCGCATCGCCGGTGGCCGTGAAGAAGATCGCGAGCAAGACACCGGACGATCCGCCCATGGTCTGGCTCAGTTCCAGTCCGATGGCCCGGTACAATTGGGTCTGGTCGGCAAGCGGTAACCGGTCGAGGGCGTCGATCAGGGCCCGCGCCGCGGTCGACAGGGTCGATCCCGTATCGCCGTCGCCGGACTTGGCATCCAGCGCATTGAGGTCGGCCTCCGACGCGATCAGGGCCGTACAGCAATCGTGAATGAAGGCGCGGGTGGCATCGTCGCGGGACGGCATCGGCTGGATCGGCGTCAATCCGTCCGGCAGCGGAACCACGGGAATGTCGGCTACTGGCATACATCCCGGCCAGGCCCAGGGCGCCACGGCGGCCTGGAGCGCTGCCTCGTCGGCCTTGCTGACCGGCAGCAGAGAGACCGAAAAGCCCTGCATGTCGAGGGACGTCATGAGCGGCGCCGGGCCGATCAGCCAGCGCACCTGCTCGCCGATCCGCGAGCGGGTGAGTTCTTCCGCAAGCACCGCCATTTCGAGCGGCGTTGCCCCACCCAGATTGTTCAACAGGGCGGCATGCGGGCCCGGGCCGAGGTTCGGCGCCAGCCGATCGACGATCAGTTCCATCGCGGCGCGCGCGCCGGAAAAGTCGACCTGTTCGATGCCGGCTTCGCCGTGAATGCCGAGGCCGAGTTCCGCCTTACCGGGTTCGATCCGCTGTTCCTTCGGAGACCCGGGAACCGTGCAGGTGTCAAGCGACATGCCAATGGAGACCACGCCGTCGATGACCCGCTGGGCGGCCTGGGTGACATCGTCGAGCGATGCCCCCTGGTCGGCGAGCGCGCCGGCGATCTTGTGCACAAAGAGCGTGCCGGCAACGCCGCGCGATTGCGGCAATTCAGGCAGTGCGACGTCGTCATCGACGACCACCATGGCGACCTTCAAACCGAAGGCACGAGCCCGTTCCGCCGCGAGGCCGAAATTCAACCGATCGCCGGTATAATTCTTGACGATCAGCAGGCAGCCGGCCTTTCCTGTGACCGCCAGGATGCCGGCAAGCACGGCATCGACAGACGGCGATGCGAAGACTTCGCCGCATACCGCCGCCGTCAGCATGCCCTGCCCGACAAACCCGGCATGGGACGGTTCGTGACCGGAGCCGCCCCCGGACACCAGCGCCACCTTGGATTTGTCCCAGTCGGTGCGTACCACGACCTTGATATGCGGATAACCGTCGAGCCGGGCGAGGCGCCCTCCGGCCGTTCGCAGCGCGCCGTCGATCGCTTCCGTGACCAGGGTTTCCTTGCTGTTGATGAATTGTCTCATGGCCCGTTTCCTCCCGGGATGCGGTTTCCGTCTGCGTCGAAATAAAGCGGATTTTTCGGTTCGATCGCGACTGTCTCCCCCGGTTCAAGGGTGGAGTGCACGTCTGTCAGCGTGACGATGTCATGGTCTTGAAACCTGAGATGCAGGCGGGTCTGGTCGCCGAGATGTTCCAGGCGCACGACTGTGGCCGATTTCCCCCCGCCCTGGACTATGTGTTCGGGACGCAATCCGATCGTGGCCGCAGATGACGGTGCGCCGGCGAACAGACCGGCCGGCAACGTGTTGATCCGCGGCAGACCCAATCGGCCAGCGACATAGAGCGAGACGGGGTTTTCATAGATTTCCCGAGGCGTGCCGAATTGTACGAGCCGTCCCCGGTCGAGTACGCCGACATGGGTCGCCATCGTCATGGCTTCGATCTGATCGTGGGTCACATAGAGCAGCGTTGCTCCGAGATTGGCCTGGATGCGCTTCAACTCGACGCGCAGTTCGGCACGCAATTTGGCATCGAGCGAGGAAAGCGGTTCATCCATCAGATAGATGGACGGATTGCGCACGAGCGCGCGTCCTATCGAGACACGCTGCATTTCTCCACCCGAAAGCGCGGTCGCGCGGTTGTCGAGCTTCTGGGCAATGCGCAGGACCTCGGCAACTTCCGCGACCTTGCGGGCGATCTCATCCTCTGGTGTGCGCAGGATCGGTGAGCGCAGGGGGAAGGCCAGATTTTCGCGCACAGTCATATGGGGATAGAGCGAGTATTGCTGGAACACCATGGCGACGTTGCGCTCTGCCGGCGTCTCGTCGATCACCGGGCGGCCATCGATGGTGATGTCACCCGAATCCGGCCGCTCAAGCCCGGAGATCAGTCGCAGCGTCGTCGTCTTCCCGGCGCCGGTCGGACCGAGGAGAACAACGAAGGCTCCGTCCGGAACGGTCAGGCTGACGTCTGACAGTGCAACATCCGACCCGAAGGCCTTGGAGACCGAGACAAGGCTTACTTCAGCCATGCGCCAGCACTCCCTCATTCAGCTCGGATCTGAGCGCCCGCCCGGTCTGGTTGTCGAACAGAGTGATTGTGCGGGCGTCGAAGGAGAGCCCGACCGTTTCCCCGGCCCGGACCACCTGGTCCGACGGGATGCGGGCCTTGAGCTCGCCATTCGCCGTTGCGAGCGTCACGATCTGGGTCGTGCCGAGATATTCCGTCGCGCGGATCTCGGCGCGATAGCCGGAAATGTCGCTGAGACGCACATGTTCCGGGCGAACGCCGAAGACGACATCGCCGTCGAACGGTTCGCGCATGACCGGGATTCCCACCTCCTGGTGATCGAGCTGCACGCTGTCGGCACCGGTATCAAGGCGCGAATGCAGGCGCAGGAAGTTCATCGAGGGGGAGCCGATGAAATCGGCGACAAACCGGGTCGCCGGCTTGTCGTAGATGTCCTGCGGAGCACCGAATTGTTCGATGACGCCGTGGTTCATGACGACGATCTTGTCGCCCATCTGCATGGCTTCGAGCTGATCGTGGGTGACATAGACGGTCGTGGCGCCCATGCGGTCGTGCAGGGCGCGTAATTCCTCGGCCATGTGCTCGCGGAACTCGGCATCGAGCGCGCCGAGCGGTTCGTCCATCATAAAGGCCTTGGGATTGCGCACGATCGCGCGACCGAGCGCGACCCGCTGACGGTCGCCGCCCGACAGGCCGCCGACCGGTCGTTCGAGAAGATCCGTGATGCCCAGAATGCCGGCGACCTCGGCCACCTTTTCCCGCACCTGGGGCCGTTTCATGCCCTGGCTGATCAACGGATAGCTGATGTTCTGGCGCACGTTCATGTGCGGATAAAGCGCAAACATCTGAAACACGAAGGCAATATCGCGTTCGCTCGCCGGCTTGCGGCTGACATCCTCGCCGTCGATGGTGATTTCGCCGGATGTCGGCAATTCAAGACCGGCGATCATGCGCAGCGTCGTGGTCTTGCCGCATCCGGAGGGCCCAAGCAGCATGAAGAACTCGCCGTCCTCGATGCGAAAGGACGAGGACTGAACGGCGGTAAAGTCGCCGAATTCCTTCCTGAGGTTTCTGACCACGATCTCAGCCATCGATCACTCCGGAAAATGGCTGACGATGATGAACATGACCGTTCCGACCAGCGTCACGATGAAGGAATAGGTGTAGGCGACGAGCGCGATGGGTTGCATGAGCATGATCACGCCGAGTGCGATCAGGATCGAGGCCAGCATTTCCCAGGGGCCGCGGCGGAAGCGGCGCAGCCCGTCGAAGAAACCGCTCATTTGCGCACCGCCCCGAAGGTGATTCCGCGCAACAAGTGTTTGCGCAAGAGAATGGTGAACACCATGACCGGCACGAGGAAGAGCGTCGCGCCGGCCGCAACCGCCGGCCAATCCTGGCCGCCGACACCGATAATCGTGGGGATAAAAGGCGGTGCCGTCTGGGCGGTGCCGGAGGTCAGGAGAACCGCAAAGGCGTATTCGTTCCACGCGAAGATCAGGCAGAAGATCGCGGTCGACGCGATGCCGGTCGCCGCCTGCGGCAGCACGACCTTGTAAAACGCCTGGAACCGCGTGTAGCCGTCGATAAGCGCAGCTTCTTCGTATTCGCGCGGGATCTCGTCGATGAAACCCTTCAGGAGCCAGACCGCCAGCGAGATGTTGACGGCCGTATAGAGCAGGATCATGCCGAGATGCGTGTCGCTCAGGCCGAGCGTGCGGAACATCAGAAAGATCGGAATGGCCACCGCGATCGGCGGCATCATGCGGGTCGACAGGATGAAAAACAGCAAGTCGTCCTTGAGCGGCACCTTGAAGCGGGAAAAGGCATAAGCCGCGAGCGTGCCCAGGAAAACGCTCAGGAATGTCGAGCCGAAGCCGATGATGATCGAGTTCAGGAACCGTTCGCCGTAACGCGACGGACCGGCGATCACCATGTCGCGGTTGCGCACGATTTCCTCATACCAGGTTTCCGGCGGCGGCAGGGATTCCAGCTGTTCGCGCGAGACCCGGGTCCGGGTCGTGAACAAGTTCACATAGCCTTCCAGCGACGGCTCGAAGACGACTTTCGGCGGATAGGAAATCGCATCGGCCGGCGTCTTGAACCCGGTCGTGATGATCCAGATCAGAGGCATGATCGTGATCAGCGCATAAAGGATGACCAGCGTTCCCGCGATCCATTTCTGGCCGGCGGACGGCTCGGTGATCGAGTAGCTGCTCATCGTTCCTTGACCTTGTTCAAGGCCTTTACGTAAATCGAGGCAAGGCCGAAGACGGTGACGAACAGGATGATGGCGTAGGCGGACGCGTAACCGGTCCGCCACTTCTCAAAGGCTTCCCGCTTCAGGTTGATGGAGGTCAGTTCGGTGGTCGATCCGGGTCCGCCGCCTGTGAGCTGCACCACGAGATCGAACATCTTGAAATTCTCGATGCCGCGAAACAGCACGGCCAGCATCAGAAACGGCAAGACCATCGGCACCGTGATGGTCCAGAACTGGCGCCATTTCGATGCCCGGTCGATTTCGGCGGCCTCGTAGATGTAGTCAGGGATCGAGCGCAGGCCGGCCAGGCAGATCAGCATGACAAACGGCGTCCACATCCAGGTGTCGACGATGACGATCGCCCAGGGCGCGAGCGCAACCGAACCGATCATCTGAAACGACGACGGGTCGACGCCGGTAAAGAACGCGACCACGTAATTGAACAGGCCGATCTGCGGCTGGTAGAGGAAGGTCCAGAAGTTGCCGACGACGGCCGGCGACAGCATCATCGGCAGCACGATGATTGTCGTCCATAGGTCGTTGCCCTTGAATTTCCGGTTGATCAGCCAGGCCAGCGCAAAACCGATCAGAACCTGGAAGAAGATCGTCCAGAACAGGAAATGCGCGGTCGCCTGCATGGTGAGCCAGATGTCGCTGTCGGTCAGGATGCGCTCGTAATTGCGCAGTCCTATATAGTCGACCTCACGATTTGGCCGGTTGGCGCGGTAATTCGTAAAACTGAGATTGATGGTCCAGATCAGCGGGAAAATATTGACCGCCAAGAGCAGGAAGATCGTCGGTGCGACGAAAATCCAGGCGATCGTCCGGTCGGACACGCCCTTGATCCGGCGCGCGACATGGGTCGGCGTCGCGCGGGCGACGCGGTCGATCGGTGTGTCTGACATGGACCGTGCTCCGAGTTCAATCGCGGCTTCGGCCGACCCGGAAGATCTGTTCCGGGTCGGCGCACCTGATCATTTGTCTCAGAGTTTGCCTTCGTCCTCAAACGTCTCGGTCCAATCCTCGATCAGCTTGTCGAGGGCTTCCTGGGCCGTACCGATATCGGCAACCACATAGTCATGCAGGCGTTTCTGCATGGCGAGCAGCAATTCGGCATAGGCCGGCTCCTGCCAGAAGTCCTGCACACTGCCCATGGCTTCCAGGAAATCGGCGGCAAACGGCTGACTGTCCTTGAAACCCGGATCGTTCAGCACCGAGACGTGACAGGAATAGCCGCCGAGCGCCCACCATTTGGCCTGGACGTCGGGCTGCGCGAACCATTTGATGTACTCGAGCGCGGCTTCCTGCTTGTCTGAATAGGCGACAACAGAAATGCCCTGCCCGCCAAGCGTCGACGCGGCCTTGTTCTGCGCCGGGTTGACGAAGAAACCGATCTTGTCGCCGCCGACATCCGGATCCTGGTAGAGGCCCGGGAAGAAGGCGAACCAGTTCATGGCCATGGCGACCTGGCCCGATTTGAACGCGTCTAGGCCCTGTTCCATATAGCTGTCGGTGTAACCGGGCGGCGTCGCGGTTTTGTAGAATTCCTTATAGAATTCCAGCGCTTCGACGGCTTCCGGCGAATTCACGGCACCGTCCATCTGATACGTGCCGGGTTCGGTCTCATACTGGAAACCCCACGCATAGAGCGCGCCGGTGGCGCCCATGGTAATGCCTTCCGAGCCGCGTTCGGTGAAGATCGCGGCGCCATAGCGCGTCTGGCCGTCGATTTCGCGGCCCTGGAAGAATTGCGCGATCTGCAGCAATTCCTTCTGGCTTTGCGGTTCGCGCAATTCCTGACCCGTTGCGTCCATATAGGCTTTCTTGATGTCGTCGCGTTCGAACCAGTCGCGACGATAGAACCAGCCATTGGCATCGCCCATGGCGGGCAATGCGTAATAGTTGGGCGTGCCCTTCGGCCATGTGGAATAGGCATAGACGGTCGCCGGCGCAAAATCGTCCATGCTGATCCCTTCCTTGTCGAAGAAATCGTTCAGCTTGACGTAGTGGCCGTTTTCGGCGCCGCCGCCGATCCACTGGCTGTCCCCGATCAGGAGGTCGCACAATTTACCGCCGGAATTCAGCTCGTTGAGCATGCGGTCGGCAAAGTTCGGCCAGGGCACGAATTCGAAGTTCATCGTGTGTCCGCTCTGGGCCTCGAACTCCTTGCTGAGTTCGACGAGCGCGTTGGCGGGATCCCACGCCGCCCAGCACAGGGTCAGTTCGTCGGCCTGTGCGGCCGGTACCGCCAGACCTCCGCCGGCAACGAGCGCTGTTGCGGCAAGCAATTTCGCGAATTTCATGGCTTTCCTCCCATGTCTCCCTTTTCGGGATTGTCCCACGATCGGCGTGCGGCCCAATCCCGGATGACAAACCGTACTGAGGTACGCACCTCAAGTAAAGCCAATTATGAGGTACGATCATCATTTTTGGAAAGACCCGGATCCCCCCGGGCAAAACCTTCGTCAGGCAGGCCCAAGTGAACGCGGACTCAGGGGAGGTTTTCACGCAGCACGATATCGATCCGGATCCGCTCCTGGGATTCCACGATCTCGGCATCGTCGCACTTGGCCTTCAGGACACGCACGGCGCTGCGCACCAGATGACCGACATTCTGAGTGATGACGGCATCGACCTCGCCATCGACAAGCGCCTGGCGCATGCGCGGCGTCAATTCGTGGCCGACGACGACCAGCGAACCGCCGGAACGCTGAGGCCGGATCGCATCCAGCAGCGCCTGATTGCCGGAACCAAGGGAGTAGACACCGGAAATGCCGGGATGGGTCCGAAAGGCGGCGGCAATCACATCGGCCATGCGCTCCGGATCGTCATGCCCCTCGACCGACGGTAAGACATGAATATCGGGGAAGGTTTCCTGCATGGCCGCGTCGAAGCCGAGACGCCGCTCAATGCTGTCCCGCGCCAGCATCGAACTCGCAACCACCAGGACTTCTGCCTTCTGGCGCGCCTGAAACCGGCCCATAAGGACAGCCGCCGTGCGCCCGGCCGCCCGGTTTTCAATGCCGACGAAATGGTCGCGCTTGGTGCTCGGCAGGTCGGAGACCAGCGCGACAACCGCCACCCCGGCATCATGCAATTGCGTGATCGCATCGCGTACCTGAGGGGTTTCGGGGGCCATGATCGCAACCCCCTCCACGTCGGACAAACGGATCCGGTGGATGGCCCGTGCCGTGGCATGGGGGTCGTGGGACGGCACAAGAAGCGTGTTGATGGAGATCCGGTCGGAATGGCTGCTCGCGGTCACTTCGCGCAGCGCCTCGCGGATCGTATCGACGAACTGGCCCGGCCCCTCCGGCAGCACAAAAACGAACCGGTATTGCCGCTTGCGTGCAAGGTTGGCGGCCGACAGATCGCGAACGTAGCCGAGCGACGTGATCGCGGCCTGTACGCGGGCGATGGTCTTTTCGCGCACGCCGGGCCGCGCGTTCAACACGCGGTCGACCGTCGCGAGGCTGACGCCCGCGGTCCTGGCAATGTCACGGACGGTGGGTTTGCCCATGGAAAGACCTTTCACGGGCAAATTTACCGCGATTTTTTGAGGTACGTCAATCAGATTGACCCGGTGCGGTAAACGATCTTCACCGCGGGTCAGCCAGTCCCGGTCATCCGGATTTGTTCTTGCGCGTCGGCGCCCGCGTGAACACCATTTTCTGGTCGGACAGCTTGTCCGGTGGCCCAATCCATGCATAGGCCATAAGGGCGGGCTCGCGGTCAGACACCGTGATCCGGTGCAATTGACCGGGCGGATTGAAGATCATCGAGCCCGGAGCATAGACGCCCTGATGGTTTTCGGACACCGCACCCGACAGACAGATATAGCTTTCCGTAATCCCGTCATGGGCATGGGCCGGATAGGTGCAGCCGGGTGCAAACAGTACAAGGCCGAGGATGACCTCTTCTGAGATCACCGGTCCGTAGGGGCCGCACAATTCAGCATAGGCGTATTTCTTTTCCAGGCCACGCGGGACCTTTTCATAGCCGTATTGCCAGCTGAGCGTCCCGCGGATCGCATCGATGCCTCGGATCATGTCAGCGTGGCGTTCGCGCCGTCCTTCGTCCAAAGCACGGCGAAAGTGCACCGTGACCGGTTTATCCTGCGGATCGCCGACCTTCACGGACGCGTTGCTCTGCATGACACGGCTGACGGCTTCGCGGACGGCGCGCTGGTGCGCCCGGATCACGGACGAGCCGCCGGACGGCAGATACCGGTAAATCTCATAGAATTCCCGGAGCAGGTAGAGCCAGTCCGGGATGTCGCTCAATCGGTTTTCAGTCATGCGTACCGCCGACGGGAGGGTTGATCGGAGACACTCGTTCCAGACGGGGTCCGGGCGTGAGTCGGCTTTTTGAACCAGAGGCCGTCTTTTCGCCAGAGAACGGAAAAATGCAAGCCCGCAAACGGTTTCCAATTGTCACGGCATGCGATTTAATCGCCGCGCACGCCAATCCGGGCATAATCCGGGAAGCCCCAAAACGCAGTCAGGAGTAGAAAGTCATGGAGATCGGCATCATCGGCTGCGGCAATATGGGCGGGGGCATGGCGTCCCATCTGGCTGCTTCAGGCCATGACGTACGGTGCCACGATGCATCACCGGAAACGCGGCACCGCCTTTCACACCATGGCCTCGCGGTCGAAGAAGACATCGGGCGGCTTGCCGAACAAAGCAACCTGGTCCTCTTGTCATTGCCGAATGCGGCCGCTGTCGAAGCCGTCATGGACGCCATCCACGACCGAATGCATTCTGGAAGCATCGTTGTCGACACATCGACCTCCGATCCCGTCGTGACAACACGCCTTACGAGCCGGGCGGAACGCTATGCCTTTCTCGATGCGCCGGTCAGCGGCGGGCCGGCGGCGGCATGTTCCGGCACCATGACCATGCTTATTGGTGGCGACGCGGACGCCCTCGACCGCGCGCGTCCGGTTCTGGACGTTCTGGCGTCCAAAATCGTGCATGTCGGCGGTCCCGGCGCGGGACATGCAGCCAAAATTGCGAACAACATGCTGTGTGCGGCCAACCTGGTCCTGGTCGCGGAGGCGGTCCGTCTCGGAGAAGCCGCCGGGATCTCGGGCGGCGATCTGCTTGAAGGCGTGAATGCCGGATCGGGACGCAGTGGCGTCAGCGAGGTCAATTTTCCGAAATGGATCCTGAGCGAGACCTTTGATTCCGGCTTTACCATGGGATTGATGCGCAAGGACGTGCGCCTTGCCCAATCGCTGGCCAAACGTCTCGACGTGCCGATGAAGGCCTTCGAGACAGTCGCCGCGATCTGGTCCGCAAGCGCTGAAAAGCTCGACGACAACGCGGATTTCAACGCCATCACCAAACTTGCGGGACAAAAACCATGAGCGATCGCATGGATCAGCTGGCTTGCCTGCTGAGCGCGTTCGGCCTGGAAGGCGGAGTGCAAAGCCTTGTTGGCGGAAGGCTGACAAACGGGGATGGCGATCCGATCGTCGTTACAGACCCCTATACGACGCGCGAATTGTACCGTTATGCCGATTGCGGCGCGCCGATTGCGGAGGCCGCCTGCCGCGCGGCCGAGGCGGCGCAGCCCGATTGGGCACGCGGTCGCAGCCCTGCCGATCGCGGCGCCCTGATGACGGAAATCGCCCGGACCGTGATCGACCATGCCGAGCCGTTGGCCCAACTGGAGGCATTGACGGCCGGCAAGCCGATCCGCGATTGCCGGGTCGAGGTGGCCAAAGTGGCGGAGATGTTCGCTTATTATGCCGGCTGGGCGGACAAACTGCACGGCGAGGTGATCCCGGTGCCGTCAGGCCATCTGAACTACACTTTACGCGAACCGCTCGGCGTGGTCTTCCAGACGACCCCCTGGAATGCGCCAATCTTTACGGCCGGCTGGCAGATCGCGCCGGCGCTTGCCACCGGAAATGCCGTTGTGATCAAGCCCAGCGAACTGACACCTCTGACCACGATCGCGCTGGTCCGGCTTTCCGAAAAGGCCGGTCTGCCGCCGGGAACCGTCAACGTCCTTGCCGGGCTCGGGCCGACGGCCGGTCAGGCGGCCATCGCGCATCCGGCAGTGCGCAAGGTGGTCTTCGTCGGATCGCCGGCAACGGGCCGCCGGGTGGCAATTGCGGCGGCGGAAGCCCTGAAGCCGTCGGTCCTGGAACTCGGCGGCAAGTCGGCCAATATCGTCTTTGCCGATGCGACGCTCGACGATGCCTGCCGGGGCGCGCAGGCAGCGATCTTTTCCGCAGCTGGCCAGAGCTGCGTGGCCGGCTCCCGCCTCCTGGTTCAGGCCGACATCTACGAGCACTTCACGACCATGGTGGCCGACGGCATGGCCCGCCTGGCGCTCGGCGATCCGCTTGACGAGGCAACGGAGGTCGGACCCGTCGGGAACGTCCGGCAATTCGAGCATGTCACCTCGACCGTGCGGATGGCCGGCGGTGCGGGCATCTCGGTTCTGGCGCGGGAAGACAAACCGCAGACCGGGTACTTCGTGGCGCCGACACTGATCGGTCCGGTCGACAATGCCGCTCCGGTCGCACGCCAGGAGATTTTCGGTCCCGTGGTCGCCGCAATCCCGTTCAAGGACGAAGCGGATGCCATCCGGCTTGCCAATGACAGCGAATTCGGCCTGGCCGGCGCTGTCTGGACACGCGACGTCGCCCGGGCGCACCGCGTTGCCGCCGCTGTACGGGCAGGCACGTTCTGGATCAACAGCTACAAGACCATCCACGTATCGTCGCCGTTCGGCGGATCGCTGTCTTCCGGTTTCGGCCGGTCGAGCGGCACCGATGCCCTGTTCGAGTATACCGCGCCAAAGAGCATCTGGGTCGAAACAGCCACACCGTCGCGGCTGGCCTTCGGCTATGCCCCTCCGGCCTGATCCCGCGGTGTCCGCGCCATGAACGATTCCTTCGGCATCGACCATCCCCTGATCGCTGTCCGCAATCTGGAATCCGTGCGCAAAACCTATGAAGCGATCGGCTTTCGCATGACGCCGATCGGCAAGCACCCGTGGGGCACAAACACCAGCCTTGCCATGTTCGAGGGCTGTCTCCTGGAACTCATGGGCGTCTACGACCCGGCCTTGCTCGACGTGTCCGCCGTCGGCGAGTTTCGCTTCGGGCGTCACGTCGCGCAGCACCTCACGGAACGCGAGGGCATTGCGCTTCAGGCGCTGCACAGTGTGGACGCGGAAGCCGATGCGGCGCGTGCGGCGAAAGCGGGCCTTACCTGCCCCGGCACCATCGAGTTCGGTCGTGACGTCGTGTTGCCGGACGGTGCAGCCGACCGGACGCGCACAACCTTGAAACCTCTGCCCGATGCCCGCTTTCCGAGGCTGTCCTTCTTTCTGTGCCAGCAGCACCGTCCGGACCTGATTTATGTGCCGGAATGGCTGGAACATCCGAACGGGACCGTGGGGATCAATGGCGTCACGATTCTCGCCAACGAAGCCGATCACGGCGCCATCGCTGATCGATTGATACCGCTTTACGGACCGGCATCGGCTGTAGCCGACGGTTTCGAAGTCAAAACAGCAAACGGACCATTTCGAATTCTCACACCAAACGGCGTCGAAACCGCCTATCGCGCTTCGCTCGAGCCGCTGAATTGGGACGGAACGCCCAGCCCTATTGCTGTCGATCTGCGTTGTCGAACGCCGGACACGGTTCTGGCACGGGCGGCGGCAACCGGTCTTGCCCATCAACAGATCGTGGATGGCGTTGTGATCGCAGACCTTTCTAGGATCGGGAACGTGCTTTTGCGTTTCCGGTCGGACTGACCGGTCTTTTGTCCCGCGTTCAATCCATTCCAATGCGGGATCGCGCGGCGAGCTCGACAGGTAAGCCCGCCATCAGCCTTCAAGCGGCGTCTCCTTTATTTTTGTATTGTCCGCGTTTTATTAGAGCTTGATTCATTGCTTCTTTTTTAGATAGCTGCGACTCAGCCATTGGGGAGAAGCAGTGTGTTCGGAATCTTTGGAAAGAAAAAGGCGGATGATCGGATAGAACCAAGTTTGGGCGAAAGCGATCGGAATGAAAACCGAGCATCGGGCGCCCCGCCCTCCGGGCAATTGTCGACCATCCTCGTTCGTCAGTCGATTGCAGAAGCGGCGACGTCAGGTTCTTCTCCCTACGATCTGATCCAGGAAGTCATCAACTACACCAATTTCCTGATGGAAAAAGGACTGTATCGCCGGGAAGAAATGCCCCGGGAAGCGGTTCAGGCTTATCACGCGGACTATTATCTGGCGCAGGTCAACAATGGCGGGCATAGCCAGTTCATCGGCAACAGCGCGAGCAATGCCGCGAATGTATGGGCTGATGCGCTTGCCGCCCTGCAGGCAATGAAAGCATGCGAACATGCCGCGATTCTGGAACGGATGCTGACATGGGTTCGTGACAATTCAGATGAGGCGAAGCAGCAGACCGGTTTTTCAGGCGGCGTGGCGGCCGATCTCAAGGAGCTTGATGAGGAATTCTACAAGCTTGAAAACGAGAACCCGATGATTCCGCTATCAGCGGCCTGGGTTCTTGGCTGGCCGTCCCTCAAAATCGTTTCAGATGAAACCTATGCCGATGCGCTGCGCGAACTGATCGGATTGAATCCCCGCCGCGCCGAACGCCTCGTCGCAAGGCGAATTGCCTCGCTGAAACACCAGATCAACGACCATTTGCATGTTTCCATCGGGATGGCGGGATTGGCATGCAATCCGCCGGAAATGCGCCTTGCGATCGGTGGAGGATCTCACTTGTCTGTTGACGGCGAAGATCAATTGCTTTGGTCAGTCAATACGGATGGCGGCGCGCGTTTTGCAGTCGTTACCAGCGATGGTGCGGCGATCTATGACCGCATCGAGGACCCGACAAAAATCGACATGAAAGATCCGGAGGACGTGAAGGCCGCGATGGAGGATGGGCGTCTTCAGAAGTTAAAGGGTCCTTCAGTCGGTCATCGGCTCTCGTTTGTTGGATCCAGTACCATCTCAAGGATTGTGGCAACGGCCAATCGCGTCAAGGCGGCAGAGGCCATCGACCTGCTCCTGCGCCAAGCGTCCATCAACGCGGAACGCATATCGGTCGCGGCTCTCTCGGATCCTCAGGACGAGGGTCCGATCGACCGTGTTCAGTGGGTCGTGTTTTCGAACGCCCATGCACCTGTCATGGCTCTGACCGACAAAGATGGATCGGTCCTCGTTAATGCCAAAGACCACACCGTTCTTGCAAAGGTCCGTGCCGACGATATAGCCAGGCACGCCCGAATGGCCGAACTCTGAGCGGAAAGCGGTTCAGTCGTCGGCCTCGTCCATTCGATTCCCTTTTGCCGGAGGCGCGCCGCTGCGCGCTTGCAGCACCTGCGTCAGCCAAGCAGACCTCAGCCACATGGATCCGACACCAGATTGTGAGGTGCCGGATCCAGGATGTCCTTTCGTTCTTTCTACCGGGCGCCGATCCGTACGACGTCACCGTCGAATGTGGGCACGGTCAGGACGAACGGGTCGGTGGGATAGCACAGCGCCTGTTCTTCGAGAATGGCGATGGCGATCTCTTCGCCCATGCGCAAACTGTCGTAATAGTCCGAGTAATAGTGGACGCCGGCCATGTTGCGACCGATGGAAATGTTGGCCGCAAGTTTGTTCAGTTCGCCTTCCAGCGTCAGGAAATCGCCACCCGTTGTCGGTACCAGCGTGGCGCCCGTGGCATCCGGCTCGTATTGCACCGCCGTGTCGCCGGTCTGGAAACGGGCGAACGCGTCCTGCGAGCCGCCGCGTCTGACAAAAACGGCGTCGGTATCGAAAAACGCCTTCAGGATCGTTACACACGCCCCGGCAACGGTTGCGTGCCCGGCCCCGTAGGACGGATGCATCGGAGACCCTTCCTGGAAGGCCATCGGCAGCAGAGCGGTCCCGGTGGCGTTTGCCGCCCGCACAGCCGCGACCGTCGGCGCGATTGCAGCCTCGAGATCGGTGAAAGCCGTCCCGACATGCGGAAACGCTGTCTGGATCGCCCCTGCGGCTTCGATCCGGCCCGCAAGTGCTTCAGGCCGCAGGCGAATATGATTGTTGAACTTCTGATAGCGGACCGCTTTCAGGGCGCGGGTGGCGACCTCGGTCACCAATGTAAGGATATGCGGGCCGCCGTAGAGCGCAAAGCCGCCCGCCTCGCGTGGATGGCTTTCCAGGTTGTCGAAGAAGTTGCCATTTGTGTCGAGGCTGTTGAGGAAATAGTTTCCCTGACCGGACAAGTTGGCAAATCCCTGATCGAACGGCGCGCCCATGGAAAGCAGAATGAGGCAGGCGTTGAGATAGGCTTCGTAAAGAGCGTCATCGTGAACGTAGGTCGCAAGGTCGCGCGGAAATGTCATGAATCGGCGCGGTACGACGCTTGAATCTTCAAAGAGCACCGAATTGTCACGAACGTTTTCGCCGTTTTGAACGCGCAGCCAATCCGGCCAGTCGATCATATAGTCTTGGGGAGTTGCCACGGGTACGCGCTGGCTGATCTGCAGCACGCCGTACTGAATGAATCCGCCCGCGATGCCGGCACCTCCCGGTTCCGGCTGATCGTTTCCGATCAGCATGAATTGCGACAGGTAGGGGCCAACCTCGACGCCGGGCGACGATCCCCGGAAGAGGGTCTGTGCGGTTACATTACCGCCGACGGTCTTGCGCGGCCGGTTCGAAAAACCGTTGGCGGCGTAGGGCAAGGCGGCCAGATTGGCGACTGCGCTGCTGACGGCCGCGTTGGGGGTCGGATCGACAAAGTCGGTGAACGGTACGTCACGCAACAGTGCCAATTCGTAAACCTCGGCCATCTCGTAGGCCAATTCGTCGGATCCCAATGGCGGTGCCGGAGCCATGGTGACGGCCTGCGGGTCCGGTCCTTCCAGTTCATAGACGACGCCGGCCGTCGGCGCTTCCCACGCCCGGGCCTTGTCCGGCGACGCCCGAACCTCCGCCGTGAAGGCGTCAATGTATCCTTCATCAATGGCGCGGCGGAAGGCCTCGAAATCCTCACGATTAACGATGAGACCGGTCGTTGCATCGTGCCGCAGACCCTTCGTGAAACACATCGGGTAGTTCGCACCCGCGTATCGTTGTTCGTCCCCGTTTGCCCGCTGGTTCGGGTGTGTTCGGTCCTTGGCGGCGGCAGCCGCGTCGACTCTTACTTGATAGGCTGCATCGCGACGATAGCTGGTCATGACCCGCATCTCCTTCTCATCGGCCTTAGCAAACAGGCCGGCACGTGGTTACTATCTGTGGCTGAGATTTGGCGGGCGATGACCGCATTAGTGAAAAATAACAGCATAGCAAACCCGCCGCCCGAACTGCATTTTGCAATTCGGAATTTGCCCCCAATCCAAAAGACATTTGAGTTAGTTAGTCGTAGTCTTCGCCAAAAATGGTAGGCTGGCCTCAATTCGGGCCAGGACAATTAATTTTCACTACCTGAGCTCATACATGCCGCCGAAGAAATCGCAGGTCAAGCAAATATTCGTAAAAAATAGCCAAATATTTTATCTTGAAATTCTTGGCTGAATGCCAATAGGCGATGAAACTCGAGCAGGCAAGGCCTGTATTTTTTATCAAGACTGAGGAATGATCGAACTACAAGATATCAATAGTACGGCTTCCTGTTGGTCATGCACAATTCTATTGACGGCAATCAATTGCCGGTACGGGAAGGCTGGCGTTGAGGGGATCGGCTCGGTTCAGGCGGACAAAGCAAGGCCAAGCCGCGACAGCACAGAAAACCGGCCCCGGACATTCCTGGCCGACGCCAACCGAGTGAAGCTTAGACTTCAGAAAGGAGACTTGGAGATCGTATTGGCCGTTTCGACCTATTGATCTCCGCCGACCGGACTCGTATCCCCCCGAGATTGAAGCAGGTTGGTGAGCCAGTCCGGATCCATCTCCGGAACCGACGACAGCAGCAGTTCCGTGTAGGCCGGATGCGGCGGCTGGAGGATATCGTCCTTGACTCCCTGCTCGACCACCCTGCCCTGGTGCATGACCACGATCTCGTCTGAGATCGCCTTCACCGTCGCAATATCGTGCGTGATGAAGATGTAGGTGATGTCGAACTCCTTTTGCAGGCGTAACAGGAGCTTCAGAATGCCCTCCTGCACAATCTGATCGAGGGCGGACGTGACCTCGTCGCAGATGATCAGTTCCGGATCGGCGGCCAGGGCCCTCGCAATGCAGATCCGCTGTTTCTGACCGCCCGACAGTTCGCCCGGCAGGCGATCTATGAAGCTCTCGTCGAGTTCGATCATTTTCAGGAGTTCGACGACCCGGTCGTCGCAGGCCCGGCCCCTGAGGCCGAGGTAGTATTCCAGCGGGCGACCGATGATGTCACGCACCGTGTGGCGCGGGTTCATGGCCGTATCCGCCGACTGATAGATCATCTGGATGCGCCGGAGCTGATCCGTCGAGCGGCCCTTCAGGGCCTTCGGCAATGCCTCGCCGTTGAACAGAACCTGGCCGGAAACGGCCGGCAGGAGACCGGTGATGACGCGCGCCGTGGTCGATTTGCCTGAACCGGATTCGCCGACAACCGCGACGGTCTTGCCGCGCGGCACGGCGATGGAGACATCATCCAGGACCTTGATCGTCCCGTAGGCGGCATCGACGTGATCGATTTTCAGGATGATGTCATCGGATTCGGCGGCCGGTTTTTCGATCGATCGCACCGCCCAGAGCGACTTCGTGTACGGATGCTTCGGCGCCGACAGCATTTCGCGGGTGTCCGCATCTTCCACCGTCTCGCCATAGCGCAGAACCTTGATCACGTCGGCCATCTGCGCCACGACGGCAAGGTCGTGGGTGATGTATATCGCAGCGGTGTTGAACCGATCGACAACGTCGCGGATCGCCGCCAGCACATTGACCTGGGTGGTCACGTCGAGCGCTGTCGTCGGTTCGTCGAAAATGATGAGGTCCGGGCGCGACGTCATGGCCATGGCTGTCATGGCGCGCTGCAATTGACCGCCGGATACCTGATGCGGATAGCGGTCGCCGATATGGTCCGGATCCGGCAATTGCATGTCGCGGTACAGGGTGCGTGCATCCGACCGGGCTTCCTCGGCCGGACGCAGGCTGTTGCGGATCGAGGATTCGATGGTCTGGTCGATCAGCTTGTGGGCCGGATTGAACGAGGCGGCGGCCGACTGCGCCACATAGGCGATCCGGGTGCCGCGCAGGCGACGCTTCTGGGATTCCGGGGCGGCCATCAGGTCGATCCCGTCGAATACGATCGTGCCCGACGTCAAACGGCATCCGGGGCGGGCAAATCCCATGGCGGCCAGACCGAGTGTCGATTTGCCGGCACCGGATTCACCGATGAGGCCCATGACCTCGCCGCGCCGAAGGACCAGGTCCACACCCTTGACGATCTCGTGCCAGCGCTCGTCGCTGTACCCGTCGATGCGCACGTCGCGCATTTCCAGAAGGACTTCGCCGCGTGTCCCGTTTGTGCCGGACCCGTCAGTGTTCATCGCGCAATCCGCTCGTTTTGTGGAGGAACCAGTCGACGACGAAGTTGACCGCCACCGTCAGAAGCGCGATCGCCGCGGCCGGCAACAACGGCGTAAGCCCCGCCTTCAGGTCATAGGGTGCAAACTGGATCAGCGAGGCGTTTTCGCGAACCATCGAACCCCAGTCGGCGGTCGGCGGCTGGATGCCAACGCCGAGGAAGGAGAGAGCCGCAATCGTCAGGAACACAAAGCAGAACCTGAGGCCGAATTCGGCGACAAGCGGCGGCAGGATGTTGGGCAGGATTTCCCGCCGCATGACCCAGCCGAGCCCCTCGCCGCGCAAGCGGGCGGCCTCAACGTAATCCATCACAACCACGTTCATGGCGACGGCCCGGGTCAGGCGGAAGACGCGGGTCGCATCCAGGACGGCGATGATGATGATCAGGTTGGTTACCGTCGAACCGAAAATCGACAGCAGCATCAGAGCGAAAATCAGGCTCGGGATCGCCATCAAAACGTCGACGAAGCGGCTGAGCACCTGGTCGAGCCAGGTTCGGTTGATCGCAGCGATCAATCCAAGGCCGCCGCCGATCAGGAAGGACAGGAAGGTCGTGGCAACCGCGATCCCGACCGTGTTGCGGGCGCCGTATATCAATCGGGTCAGCACGTCCCGGCCCAATTGGTCGGTGCCGAACAGAAAATCTCCGCCCCAGGGCGCGAAGGGCTGCGGGAACACCTGGGCTTCGCCATAGGGGGCAATCCACGGCGCAAAGAGCGCAACGAACAGGTAGGCGGCAATGACGATCATGCCGAACCAGGCCGTCAGCGGTGCGGAGCGAAGACCGATCCATAGGCGTTGTGCGAATGTCCGGCGTGCCCGGACCTGGGCGACCTCGCCGGAGGCCGAATAGGTGTTTTCGATCTCCGTCATCGCGGGTGCAGCAGCCTTGGATTGGTGACAATGGAAATGATGTCGGCGATCAGGTTCAGGAGGATGTAGGTTGCCGCGAAAATAAGAGCGCAGGCCTGAACGACCGGGATGTCGCGGGTGGTCACCGCGTCGACCATCAATTGCCCGATACCGGGATAGACGAACACCACTTCGACGACGACCACGCCGACGACGAGGTAAGCCAGGTTGAAGGCGATCACGTTGACGATCGGTGCCCAGGCATTGGGCAAGGCGTGGTGCAGGATGACGTTCATGCGCGATACGCCCTTCAACTGCGCCATTTCGATGTAGGGACTGGCGAGCAGGTTGATGATGGCGGCGCGGGTCATGCGCATCATGTGGGCGACAATGACGAGGGTCAGAGTCAGGGCCGGGAGAGCCGTTCGGTAGATGCGGTCGGCCAGGGGTGTGTCGACACTGACATTGGCGAGCGAGGGAAACAGCGGATTGAGGGAAACAAGCAGGAGGATCAGAAGGTAGGCGACGAAAAACTCCGGAAAGGAGATCGTCGTCAGAGTGACCGCATTGACCGACCGGTCATAGATCGAGTTGCGGAACAGGGCGGCCGTGATGCCGAGGAACAGCGCAAGCGGCACGGCAATGATCGCGGTCATGCCTGCCAGGAACAGCGTGTTCCATAATCGCGGTCCCACCAGATCGATCACCGCGCGGGACCGGTCATCGCCACCCGATGCGGCGCGTCCGGAAAACGATGTGCCGAGATCGCCGGTCGCTACTGACCCAATCCAGTCGAAGTATCGGATATAAGCAGGCTGATCGAGACCGAGTTCCTTTCGGAAGGCCGCGACAGTCTCTTCGGTGGCCGACTGGCCGAGAACGGCCTGGCCAAAATCACCGGGCAGGAACTCGATCGCGCTGAAAATGATCACGGAGACCATAAACAGGGTGAGCAGTCCCAGTCCCAAGCGCTGAACCACGGTAACAAGGACCGGATGCACGGTTCGCACTCCCCTCTTTATTGGCCTCATCGATCGGATTGCCGGGACCGGCTTTCCGATGACGGACCTGTTTGACTGAAACGCTAGCCAGCGTGACGGCAAATGTAAACGGTCATGCCGTGCTCGGATTGCCCGTTTGCGTGTGTCGGCAGGTTCCGGAGCGCGGTTTTCTCCCCCTTTGCCACATCAGAACGGCCTTAAGATAATCGTTGACAGTCCCGTTTCGGGCTATCTTCTTAGGCGCGCGCCCGACTCTTTCTTTGACAAAACACAGCAGGACGGGCTGAGGAGGAAACACCGTGTCGGAGACCATTCTCGTCGATGAAAAGCCGGGCTACCGGATCATTACGCTGAACCGGCCCGATCGACTGAATGCGTTCAATGAAGAGATGCACGCCGCGCTGAAGACAGCGCTGGACGACGTCGAAAACGACCAGAGCTGCCGTGCCCTGCTCCTCACCGGCGCCGGACGCGGCTTTTGCGCCGGGCAGGATCTCAGCGATCGGGTACAGGCATCGGACGGCACCAAGCCGGATCTCGGCGACACCCTCGGCCGTCTCTATAATCCGCTGATCCGCCGGCTTCATGCCCTGCCGGTGCCGGTCGTCTGTGCGGTCAATGGTGTTGCCGCCGGTGCCGGCGCCAATATCGCGCTTGCCTGCGATATCGTGCTGGCGGGCGCGTCGGCGAAGTTTATCCAGGCTTTCGCACGGCTCGGTCTGGTCCCCGATGCGGGCGGAACCTATGCCCTGCCCCGTCTTGTAGGACCGGCAAGAGCGCGCGGACTTGCGCTACTGGCCGAACCGCTTGGCGCTGACAAGGCGGAGGAATGGGGCCTGATCTGGAAATGCGTCGCCGACACGGATCTGATAACAGACGCCGAGACGCTCACCGCTCGCCTGGCAACGCAGCCGACATTCGGATTTTCGCAGATCAAACAGGCGCTTGACGCCTCGCTCGACAACACGCTCGATCAGCAGCTCGACCTGGAGCGCGACCTGCAGCGGCGTGCCGGCCGATCGGACGATTACGCCGAAGGCGTTGCCGCCTTCATGGAAAAACGCGACCCCGCCTTTACCGGCAAACCGCCGAAATAGGGGCTGGTACAGTTCATGCCGCCGTCTGACACCATGACACCGGACGCTGTCGCGCGCGCCTGCGCCGAAGCGATGTTGACCAGCGACAACGCCTCGCGGGCGCTCGGCATGTCCCTCAACGACATTGCGCCCGGCAAGGCGACCCTGTCCATGACGGTGACCAACCTTATGACGAACGGCCATAAGATCTGTCATGGCGGATACATTTTCACCCTCGCTGATTCCGCTTTCGCCTTTGCCTGCAACAGCTACGATCAACGAACGGTCGCCCAGCACTGTCAGATCAGTTTCCTGAAGCCGGCGTTTTCCGACGATGTTCTGACCGCGTCGGCCCGGGAAAGATGGCGTGAAGGCCGATCCGGCATCTATGACGTCGTTGTCCACAATCAGGCCGGCGAGACGATCGCAGAGTTTCGCGGCCATTCACGCACCGTCAGGGGCACGCATCTCGGCGGCGATGAACCTCAAACGGAAGAAAACTGACCAAGGTTGTCCGATGCTAGATCTCACTCCCGACCGATCCCAACTCGACCCGATCGAAATCGCCTCGATCGATGAGATCCGCGGCCTGCAATTGCAACGGCTGAAGACAAGCCTTGCCCATGCCTATGAAAACGTTCCGCATTACAAGAGGGCCTTCGACGCCAAGGGGGTCCATCCGGACGACCTGAAGACCCTGTCGGATCTGTCGAAATTCCCCTTTACGTTCAAGTCGGACCTGCGCACCAATTATCCATTCGGCATGTTTGCGGTACCGCAGGAAAAAGTTGCGCGTGTGCATGCGTCTTCGGGCACGACGGGCAAACCCACCGTCGTTGGTTATACGGCGAATGACATCGAAACCTGGGCGGGTGTCGTGGCCCGCTCGATCCGCGCATCGGGCGGTCGGCCCGGCATGAAGGCCCACATCGCCTACGGTTACGGCCTGTTCACAGGCGGCCTCGGCGCCCATTACGGGGCCGAAAAGCTCGGCTGTACCGTGATCCCGATTTCCGGCGGCATGACCGAGCGCCAGGTCAACCTGATCACCGATTTCAAGCCGGAAATCATCATGGTGACGCCGTCCTACTCGCTCGCCATCCTCGACGCGTTCCGGGCTCAGGGCATCGATCCGCGCGAATGCTCTTTACAGGTCGGCATTTTCGGCTCCGAACCCTGGACCAATGCCATGCGCAAGGAAATCGAAGACGCATTCGACATGCACGCCGTCGACATCTACGGATTGTCGGAAGTCATGGGGCCAGGTGTCGCCAATGAATGCGTAGAGACCAAGGACGGTCTGCATATCTGGGAGGACCATTTCTACCCGGAGGTGATCGACCCGGCGACCGGCGACGTGCTCGAGGACGGCGAAGAAGGCGAACTGGTCTTTACATCGCTGACGAAGGAGGCGATGCCGATCGTACGGTACCGCACGCGCGATCTGACCCGGCTGCTTCCGGGAACCGCGCGGTCCATGCGGCGCATGGAAAAGATCACGGGCCGATCGGATGACATGATGATCGTGCGCGGCGTCAATGTGTTCCCGACCCAGATCGAAGAATTGCTGCTGAGGTGCGAGGGCCTCAGCGCCCATTATTACATCGAACTGAGCCGCGAGGGCCGCATGGACGAAATGACGGTCTTCGTCGAAGCGCACCCGGCCCATGCCGATGAAGTACGCCGCGAATCGCAACGCACCATGCTCGGCGGCCTCATCAAGAACATGATCGGGGTCTCGGCCCGCATCGTGGTCGCCGACCCGGATTCGATCGAGCGATCGATGGGCAAGGCGCGTCGCATCATCGACAAACGCGGCGAACTCTGATCGAATCCACCGCATCGGACGGTCCGACCGGATTGAAGATCCGCCGGGTCAATCGGCCGTCGCGGAGGAATTGATGGTCAACGATACCGACGGGATGCGACGGCTTGCGGCCGATACGATCTCCGAAGCCTGGAACGACGCCCTGTCCCAAGGCGTGCAGCCGGAGCTTCTGGCCAGCACAGCGCTTAGCGTCGCGCTCACCACCCTCGTTCGCCTGCACGGTCATGATGCTGCAGCCCGCATGATCGACCGGTTCGCCGATGCCATCCGCGAGGGGAAATTCGACCATATGGCGGATCCGGATTCCTGACGAGAAGCGACGAAATGCGATGGGTCGCCGGGTCTTGCCGTCCAGGCGGCTTCGGCGGATAATCGGCCGTCGGATATGCAGTGACTTTCCTCACCGGCGCCTTTTCCGATCTCATCGCACGTCCGTATTTTCCGCCGGTTTCCGCCAAAAGGGAGTTTGCCATGCGCCACATTTCAACGGTCGTGGCCCCGATCCTCGGGGCATGGCTTTTCATGCTCGTACCCTTTTGGGCATTTCCCGTGTCGGCCGAACCGGAAATCCCGGCGACCGTTACACAGGTCAAGCTCTTCGCCGCATGGGAAGATGGCGACGCGACCGGCTTTTACCGCGGCATAGTCACCGTGCCGGAACCCGGCAAGGCGACCTTTACGCTGCAATGGATCGCAGTCGGTCCGGAAGGCCAACTGAGCGAAGTAAAGCATTCCCTTCCGATCCCCGAGGTCGAAACACTCAGCGGGCTGGTTATCGATTTCCGGGGCGAGGTCGACACCCAGGGACTGACGGTCTTCATCGATGTCCAGGAAGCGCCGGACGTTCTCGAGGAGACCTACGTCCTTTATGTCGACGGACCGGATGCCTACACGTTCGAAGGCGCATCGAACTGACGGGGACCAATCTACCAGAGGGATTTTTTCGCCCGTTTGGGCCAGGCGCGGTCGTATTCGATGCCGCCAACACGATCGTCTGTCAGTTCGGCCAGCATGGAACCGGCGCTCGGCAGGGTCGACGGATCGACCCTGACCTCCGGGTCCCAGAGGCGCGAACGTACAATGGCCCGGGCGCACTGGAAATAGACAGTAAGAACCGTGATCACCATGGCCGATCGGGGCGCCTTCTCGTCCACGGCAAAGGACTCGAGCAGATCGGGATCCACTGAAATCCTGGCCTCCCCATTGACTCGTAACGTGCTACCGGACCCCGGTACCATGAAGAGGAGCGCAATGCGCGGATCGCGGACGATGTTCTTAAGCGAGTCGATCCGGTTGTTGCCCCGCCTGTCGGGCATGATCAGTGTGCGGTCGTCGGCGATCCGGACGAAGCCGGGTCTGTCGCCGCGCGGCGAGCAATCCAGTCCTTCGGGACCGCTCGTGGCCAGACTGACAAACGGCGCGGCTTCAATAAATCGCCGATAACCTGTCGACTAAAACGGTACTTCCTTGACCAGCGACGCCTCGCCCGGTTGCCCGTAGAGTTCTTCCAGTTCCTCTACGCTGGTAATCGTCGTCATGTTCGCGCTCCCGCCGGCCGGCCCGCCGTTTCCATACCGCATCGGACGGGGTGAAGCCACGGGCCGATAACGATCTCTTGTCATGGCCGGCATGCGGGTCAGGTGCACAGGCCTTTTCAGATCGATCGTTCCAATTATATTTAGGTTTGGATAAACCCGGCGGTCGCGCCAGTCGCGGTCCAGTGCGGTATGCTATCGCTCCGCCGGAAATCGAAAGGCTCCTCCGTGACAGATCAAACAAACCCGGAAACCGGAAAACCGCGCATCAATATCGACGTCGTGTCGGATGTCATGTGTCCGTGGTGTTACATCGGCAAGCGCCGGCTCGAAAAGGCGCTTGAAATGGTGCCGGAAGTCGAGGTGGATGTCCGCTGGCGTCCCTTTCAGCTGGATGCCACGCTGCCGCCGGAGGGCAAGGACCGCAAGCAATACCTGGCCGAAAAGTTTGGCGGCTTGGATCGTGCCCGCGCGCTTTACAAGAACGTTACGGATGCCGCAGAGGCAGAGGGTCTGGAGATGCAGGTCGACCGGATCGAGCGGTCGCCGAACACGATCGACGCGCACAGACTGATCCGCTGGTCGCAGACAACCGGCGACCAGGATGCAGTCGTCGAACGCCTGTTCCATCTGTATTTCATGGAAGGCGCGGATCTCACGAAGCGGGAACTCTATTGCTCGGTCGCCGAAGATGCCGGCATGGACCGGGCACTGGTGGAATCGCTTTACGAAAAGGGCGCCGACATCGACGAAGTTCAGGAAGAGATCGCCGTCGCGACGCGCCTCGGGGTGACCGGCGTGCCGTTTTTCATCTTCGACAACCAATACGCCGTTCAGGGCGCCCAGGACAGCGCAACGCTGGCCAGCGTGCTGCAGCAGATCGCGTCGGAAAAGTCCGCTTCGCCGGAGGCGAAAGCCGATGCGGAACCCGCTCCGACTTGAGCGTCGTCAGGCTCCGGATGGGATCTCGAAGATCGGGACCGGGTCCGGAATGCCCGGAAGGTCGTGCCGGCCGCAGGACGGCAGGTCGGAGGGTGCGTGTTGGGCGACCGATTCCGTCGTTAGGCCAAAGACACCGAGCGCCTTGCAGAGACCTTGCAGCCGGCTCGCGACGTTCACGGCCGGTCCGATCACGGTAAAATCGAGGCGATCCGCGCCGCCGATATTGCCGTAGGTTACAGGCCCGCGATGCAAGCTGACGACGAAATCGAGCGGATCCCGCCCGGCCTGCCTTCTTTGTGCGTTTGCGTCCAGCATCCGCCGATGGGCATCGGCGCAGGCAGCCAGCCCGGCACGGGACGCGGCATTTGATCCGTTCCGACCGTCGACGGGGAATATCGCGAGCACGCCATCGCCGATAAATTTCAGCACGTCGCCGTCCGCCCCGGCCACGGCCTCGCAGATGACTTCGAAATAAGTGCTGAGCGCGTGCAGCAGGTCATCGGCCTGCCAGGCGAGCGACTTGGCTGTAAAGCCGCGCAGATCCGCCATCAGAACCACGGCTTCCATGGTCCGCACGTCGCCGCGTCGCACTGCCCCACCAAGGACAGCCGCGGCCGGATCAGTGCCGAGATAGGTCTTCAACAGGGATCCGGTCGAACGAGCCCCGGCCATGACCTCGATGACCGGTGTCAGATAGCCGATGATGCGCTCAAAGGAGGCAATGTCACCATCGGTAAAACCTGTTGGCCGGTCGGTTGCCAGGCTTACACCCTGCGCCGACCCGTCGTGAAACAGCATGGGCAGCGCGAGAAAATCCGTGCCGCCCGCTTCGGCGACGTCGTGCAACGCCGTGTGATCGGTCTCCGGGTCGAGATCCGTGAGGCGGCGGCGAAACCGCTGGCGTTTTTCGATCACGTATTCGAACGGCGATCCGATATAGACACTTGTCAGATTGACGCCGTGTTCGACCGCGTATTCCTGCGCGGCACCGTCGTCGCGACGCCAGACAATGCCCCAGGCGCGCAGGAGCGGATTGGCGAGGCGCGGCGCGAACCGCAAGCGCCACAAGGGCGCGCCGGCTTCCACGAGACGCGGGCACAGGCCATCGGTCAGTTCCGCCGGACTATTCAGGAGACGGCCGTGTGTCATTAGCCAGTCAAGGGTCGGCTCAGGATCCCAACCGGTGGTCACGGCACCAGCCGCAGGAAGGCAACCGGCACGATCCGGCCGTTCGTATCAAACGGCCGCGTTGCCATAGACTTCGTCGGCTCGGGCCTCGAATGCGGACGAGAACTTTCGGAAGGCCCGGTCGAACACCGCACCGGCGACCCGGGCCAGCATGCGGCTGCGGAACTCGTAGGAAATGTAAAAGCCGACTTCGCATACGGTCTCGCCGAGCGGTTTGAAAACCCAGCGATTTTCGAGGTGGCGAAACGGCCCGTCGAGATATTCGACAAAGATCGTGCCCTTGTCCCGATCGAGCGTGACCTTGGTGGCAAACGTCTCCCTTAGGACCTTGTAGGATACCGTCATGTCGGCAACCATGATTTCGCGCCCGTCATCGAGCTGACGCCGGCTGCGAACTTTCAATCCGGTACAGAGCGGAACAAAACGGGGATATTTTTCGACGTCCGCGACAAGATCGAACATGTCGCCGGCGCGGTGATTGACCCTGTGCTTGGTTTCGAACTGGGGCATCGACTGTCCGGCTTACCCTAGCCGGCCTGCTGCGCGCGGCGCGCGGCCTGCAGACGCTTGAAGTCGTCGCCGGCGTGGTGCGACGAGCGCGTGAGAGGACTCGAAGAAACCACCAGAAAGCCCTTTGCCAGAGCGACTTTTTCAAATCCGGTGAATTCGTCAGGGGTAACGAACCGGTCGATCGGATGATGTTTGCGCGTCGGCTGCAAGTACTGGCCGACGGTCAGGAAATCGACATCGGCCACACGAAGATCATCCATCACCTGGAGGATCTCGTTGCGGGTCTCGCCGAGGCCCACCATGATGCCCGACTTTGTAAACATGGCGGGATCGATTTCCTTGACCCGTTGCAGCAGACGGATCGAGTGAAAGTACCGCGCCCCGGGCCGGACCGTCAGGTAGAGCGAAGGTACGGTTTCCAGATTGTGGTTGAAAACGTCCGGTCTGGCTTCGACGACAGTCTCGATCGCGCCGTCCTTGCGCAGGAAATCAGGGGTGAGAACCTCGACCGTCGTGCTCGGCGATCGGCTTCTGATCGCCGTAATGACTTTTGCAATGTGCGCCGCGCCGCCGTCATCCAGATCGTCCCTGTCGACGGATGTGATGACCGCGTGATGCAGACCCATCTGGGCAACGGCATCCGCAACCTTGGAGGGTTCGTCGGAGTCGAGGAGGTCCGGGATACCGGTCCGCACATTGCAGAAGGCGCAGGCGCGGGTGCAGGTGTCGCCCATTACCATGAATGTAGCGTGCTTCTTGGACCAGCATTCGCCGATGTTCGGGCAACCGGCTTCTTCGCAAACCGTCACGAGTTTGCGATCCTGAACGATCTTGCGGGTCTCCTGATAGACCTTCGATCCCGGTGCCCGGACCCGGATCCAGTCCGGCTTGCGCAGAACCGGGCTGTCCGGCCGGTTGCGTTTTTCCGGATGGCGCGGGCGTGGTGCGGCCTGGGAATCTGTCTTGTCTATCAGTGTGACCATCATGTTGCCCATCAAAAGCGCGCCCGGAGATCGCTTGTCGCCTGCCGCGCGTCGTTGTGTCATACATGGCGGGTTATGGCTTCGGAGGCAAGGGCCAACGCTGTCACATCAGATATGCCGAACCGGCAGCAATCCGGCAATCCGCGTGCACGGACGCGGTTCAGGATTGCGCCAGTTCGCCGACGAGCTGTTCCGTCGTCACTTGGCGGCAATAACCGCGGATCGCGGCGATTGATCCGGCATGGCGTTCGGGGCTGTAGGTGGCGCATGCATCGGTCACCTGGGTGACCAGGTAGCCGAGGTCGCAGGCGTCGCGGATGGCGCTTTCCACGCATTGGTCGGTGATCAAGCCGCACAGAATGACCTGCTTCACGCCGAGGTTGCGCAGGATGTAATCGATGTGAGTCGACACGAAGACGGACGATGAGGATTTCGGCAGCCAAATTTCGTCCTCTCCGGGTGCCAGTTCGTCGATGACACGACCATCCCAGGATCCCTTCGGAACGTTAAAGCCGGTGATCTTGTAATCAAGGCTGCGGTCGCGACCGTCCTTCGTCAGGCTTTCAATCGTCGTGTACATGACCTCGACGCCGGCTTCGCGGCATGCCGATTGCAGCTTTTGCATGTTCGGCACGGCGACGCGTTCCAGTTGCTCAAAGTAATAGCCATAGCGGGCGTCGATTTCGGCGTCGGACAAATCCGCAAACTCCGCCCCTTCCCGCCTGGCGCCAAAGTTCTGCACATCGATAAAGACCAGCGCGGCTTCGGCTGGCACGATCGGAACGTCGCGGGTCAGAATCTGGTTCATTGATCTTCCTCGGCGAGAATGTCGGTCACGCAATCGGCAAGCAGGCTGCCCCAGGCATTGCAGTCTATGAACAGGCGGCTGCAGGTCTGCTGGACGGCAGGCGCATCCGGTCGGTCGGCAATCGCGCAGGTCAGAGCGCCCGCGCCGATGTCTCCGCCGACATTCGTATACCGGTCTCCGGATTGCAGGCCCGGCGTTCCAAGAGTTGATGGCACGGTCTGCCCTGAATGCTCGCAGACCAGTACCAGCCCGGCTTGGCACCGTTCGGACCAGTGCATGACCGGAGCCGGTTCTTCCGGTGTAAGCAGTCGGTCCTGCAGGGTGATGCGGCGGTCGGTCGATTGGAGGTGCGTCATGGCTTTTGTTTTCATTGTCAACAATTTAGGAGGAATTGACAAAGATTTTTCTGCATGGAAAGTTTGTCGAACAGAGGCGGAGTTGCCGGGATCCGGCATAGGATGCAAGACGTTTCGTAAAACGACCGGAAAGCGATGCGTCGTCGGTTGGAAGCGTGGAATTCCCTTCGTCTGACCGAGGATGAGGGTGCCCCAAAATGATCCGCGAACCGTTGGTCTTTGTCGCCACCTCGGACATAGCCGGCAAACTCCGCGGCAAGGCCTTTCCCGCGGCGGATATGGAACGACGCATGCGCAAGGGCGTCGGTTGGACGCCCACCAATGTGCAGATCACGTGTTTTGACGCCATTGCCGACACCCCCTATGGCGCGCTCGACGACCTTTTGCTCATCCCGGACCCGGAAACCGAAACCCGAATCGATTTCGAGGACGGCTCTCCGGCTGAGCATCTTTTCATCGGCGACATCTGTTGTCTTGATGACACGCCCTGGGAATGCTGCACCCGATCGATCCTGAAGACGGCTCTCCAGCGCCTGGAGGCCGTTTCCGGCCTGACTCTCAAAGTGGCTTTTGAGCATGAGTTTCAACTCACGGAAGCCAATCGTCCGCTGGGCGATGCGTACAGCCGTGCCGGATATCGTGAAAACGCGGTTTTCGGCGAAACCTTGATGGCCGCGTTGCGGGCCGCCGGGCTGGTTCCCGACACCTTCATGAAGGAATACGGCGTCGACCAGTTCGAAGTGACGGTCGCCCCGCGTCCGGCTCTGCGGGCGGCGGACGAAGCGGTCCTGTTGCGCGACATCACACAAAACGTGGCGCGTCGGCTCGGGGACCGTGCAACATTCACACCGATGCGGGCGCCGGAGGGCGTCGGCAACGGCGTCCACATCCATATGAGTCTGTGTCAAAGCGATGGAACGCCGGCGACCTACGATCCGACTGGCGTGCACGGCCTGTCCGAAGTCGCCGGCGCCTTCAGCGCGGGCATTGTGCGTTATGTCGACGCTATCCTCGCCCTGACAGCACCCTCGGTCCTGTCCTATCGCCGCCTGACGCCGCATCGCTGGAGTGCTGCCTACAACAATCTTGGTCTGCGGGACCGGGAGGCGGCCTTGCGGATTTGCCCCACGACAGGGCGCGACAGCGCCTCGACCGCCAGCCAGTTCAACCTGGAGTACCGGGCAGCCGATCCCGCCGCCTCGCCCTATGTGGCGCTCGCCGCCCTCGTGTTTGCCGGCGCACAGGGCATTCAGGATGCGCTGCCCGTACCCGAAGCCACGTCGGAGGATCTGTCGCTGCTCGACCCGGCGACGCTGGCCGACCGCGGCTTCATCCGTCTGCCGCAAACCCTGTTGCAGGCTCTCGATCGTTTCAACGAGAACGCAACCGTCAAAGCCTGGTTTCCCGGGCAGTTCTCCGACATCTACCGGTTGCATAAACAGGGTGAGATGGCGTTTCTCGCCGACAAGGATGAAACGGCGCTCTTCGCCGCCTACGAGACGGCCTACTAGGGCGGCGAGGCATGGCGCTGCGGACCGGCAACCGCTTTAACGAAGGGCGGTTGCGCTGCGCCGCAATCGCAGCTTTTGCACTCCATCACCGCATCCTGAGCTTCGATCGCTGCGCCATATGCTTGGATCAGTGTCTCTTCGCCCGGAAAAAGCGTCTCGTCCCTTCCCTTTTGCAATCGTTGATTCCTGATCTTGTTTTCTAAAGGAGATCCCCATGTGCAAGTCCGCTGCCTATACGATCCACCGGCACGATCATCATCTCGGCTGGGACAACAGTTTCGTGCCGATCCGCACGATTGCACCGGGAGAAACCGTCGAGTTCGATGTCTTCGAAGCCTCTGGCGGCCAGCTCGGCCCGGATGCCACGCTTGGGGATCTTGCCGCCCTCGATTTCAGCAAGGTCAATCCGGTCACCGGACCGATCCTGATCGATGGGGCCGAACCCGGCGACAGCCTTGTAATCACCTATGAGGGGTTCAAGCCGTCAGGATGGGGCTGGACGGCCAACATTCCCGGCTTCGGCTTGCTTGCGGATCAGTTTCCCGACGGTGCTCTGATCAACTGGCATTACGATGCCGACACGCTGGCGCCGGCCCTCTGGTCGGACAAGGCGCGTATCCCGCTCAAGCCTTTCACCGGGACGATCGGCGTCGCGCCGGCGGAACCCGGACTGCATTCCATCGTCCCGCCCCGCCGGGTCGGCGGCAATATGGACATCCGGGACCTTGCAACCGGGACACGGCTGCACCTGCCGGTGGAGGTTCCCGGCGCTCTGTTCTCGGTCGGCGATACTCACGCGGCTCAGGGGGACGGCGAGGTCTGCGGCACGGCAATCGAAAGTCCGATGTCCGTCACGCTTACCTTCGACCTGGAAAAGGCGGAGGGCCTCAAATTCCCGCGTTTCGAGACGAAGGAACCGGTTACTCGCCATCTCGATGCGTCCGGTTATGACGTGACAACCGGCATCGGCGAAGATCTGTTCCAGGGCGCGCGCGATGCGGTCTCCGGCATGATCGATCTGTTGACGCGCCGGCATGGTCTTGCGCCGGTCGACGCCTACATGCTGTGCAGCGTCTGCGCGGACCTGCGCATCAGCGAGATCGTCGACCAGCCGAACTGGGTGGTGTCGCTGTATTTCCCGCGGCTCGCCTTCGAATAGAGCCGCGCCGTCGCACCGGGAACTATTTCTTTATCTGCTTGTAGACGTAGACCAGGATGATCGCGCCGGCGGTCGCGACGATCAGCTGATCGACAAAACCGCCTGCCAATTTCAGGTTGAGGATCCGGGCCAGATAGCCGCCGATGAAGGATCCGATAATGCCGACGATAATATTGGTCAGCAGGCTGTGGTCCGATTTGGTGACCTTTTCGGCGATGTAGCCGGCAATGCCGCCAATGACGATCCAGATGATAAAACTCATGACGTGTTTCTCCCCCGAAACGGACAGGTATTAAACCACACGTGTGACAGTGAAAGATCGGCCTTGGTCACCCGGACGTGGAACGGACCACTCTTGGCGCTAAACGTGGATCACGCGGTCATAAGCGTCGAGCACGCTTTCATGCATCATTTCCGACAGCGTCGGGTGCGGGAAGACCGTATGCATGAGCTCTTCTTCCGTGGTTTCCAGCGTCATGGCGACCACGTAACCCTGGATCAGTTCGGTGACTTCCGCACCGATCATGTGGGCGCCAAGCAATTGGCCGGTCTTTTTGTCGAAGATCGTCTTGATCAAGCCGTCCGGCTCGCCGAGCGCGATGGCCTTACCGTTACCCATGAAGGGAAAGCGGCCGACCTTGACGTCGTAGCCGGCTTCCTTGGCCTTGTTTTCAGTTAGTCCGACCGAGGCGACCTGGGGATGGCAATAGGTGCAGCCGGGGATCTTCAGCTTGTCCATCGGATGGGCGTCAAGACCGGCTATGGCTTCGACGCAGATAACGCCCTCGTGCTCGGCCTTATGGGCCAGCATGGGCGGACCAGCCACATCGCCGATCGCATAGACGCCGGCGACATTCGTTCGGCCAAGACCATCGGTCACAATCGTTCCGCGATCCATCGTGACGCCGAGTGCCTCTAGACCGATGCCTTCCACGTTGCCGACAACACCGACCGCGGAAATCACCTTGTCGACCTTGAGCGTCTCGGTCTTGCCGCCCTTGGTCTCAATCGTTGCGGTGACGCCGCCGGAACCCTTGTCCGCCTTCGTGACCTTGGCTTCGGTCAGAATGCGGATGCCGGCCTTTTCGAACCGTTTCTTGGCCAGTTCCGCGATTTCGTGGTCCTCGACCGGCAGGATCTGCGGCATCAGTTCAACAACCGTCACCTCGCAGCCCATCGTGCGATAGAAGGAAGCGAATTCGATGCCGATAGCGCCGGATCCGACAACGAGCAGCGATTTCGGAAATGTCTGGGGCACCATCGCCTCGAAATAGGTCCAGATCGCATCCTTGTCCGGTTCGAGGCCCGGCAGGACACGCGGACGCGCGCCCGTCGCGACGATGATGTGCTTGGCCTGATAGGTGCCCTCGCCCTTCGTGCCCTTCGGCGCGGGATGCTTTGGCTCGACCGCCGGCTTTTTCGGCGCCGATACGACGATTTCGCCCGGTTTCGTGATCTCCGCCTCACCCCAGATCACATCGACCTTGTTCTTTTTCAAGAGGAATCCGACGCCGCCATTGAGCTGCCCCGAAACCCCGCGCGACCGCTTCACGACCGCTGCCGGGTCAAATTTCACATTGTCGGCAGACAGGCCGTAATCGCCGGCATGTTCCATGTAATGGTAGATTTCGGCGGATCGCAGCAGGGCCTTTGTCGGGATGCATCCCCAGTTGAGGCAGATGCCGCCCAGATGTTCGCGTTCGACGATTGCCGTCTTCAAACCCAATTGGGCCGACCGGATCGCCGTCACGTAGCCGCCGGGCCCGGCGCCAATGATCAAAACATCATACGCGGCGTTGGCCATTGCATTTCCTCCATAGCCCAGCACATCGAACGGGGTTGATAGCAAGCTTTTGTTTTCTTGTCAGGAAGGCATGTGCGATAGGGTGTCCGACCCCCTTATCGCATGTGTCCGGCCCGTATCCGTCATGCAAAAACTCTGGTCCCTCGGCGTTCTCGCGCTGGCCGAAGTCGCTGTTCTGTCGCTGTGGTTTTCGGTGACCGCCGTGGCGCCGCAAATTGCGGCCGAGTACGGTCTGTCGACCGTGCAGCAGGGCGTGCTTACCAGTGCGGTGATTGCCGGTTTCGTTGTCGGATGCCTGGTCAGCGCGTTCTTCAATCTCGCCGACAGGCTCGACCCGCGCGTTTTCTTTCTGGTCTGCGCATTCATCGGCGCGGCGGCCAATCTCCTGTTCCTGGCCGTCGATGCCGGCTCGGCGGTCGCGATCGCGCTGCGCTTTGTCACCGGCGCGGTGATGGCCGGTGTCTATCCGGTCGGTATGAAGATGGCGGTATCCTGGGCCAAGAACGATGCCGGGCTGCTGGTCGGGTTCCTCGTCGCCGCGCTGACGGTCGGCAGTGCCACGCCCTACCTGTTTGCCTATACCGGCGGGGCAGACTGGCAGGTCGTGCTGATATCGGGCTCGGTTGCCGCGGCGCTCGGCGGACTGGCGATTCTCCTCGTCCGGGTTGGGCCGAACGCACGACGCTCGGCGACCTTCGACTATCGCCGGGCGCTCGAAACCTTCCGCAATCCCGCCGTGCGGCTCGCCAATTTCGGCTATTACGGGCATATGTGGGAATTGTACGCCGTTTGGGCGGGAATCAGTTTCTATCTGATCGCCAGCTTCGAACAGAGCGGCCTGCAGGATCCGCTCGGCACCGGAAGGTTGGCAGGTTTCCTGGCAATTTCGGCCGGCTTCATCGGCGCCCTGGCCGGAGGCTATCTTGCCGACCGGATCGGCCGGACCGCGTTGACGATGGGGGCGCTGTTCGTCAGCGGGGTGTGCTGTCTCGTGGCAGGACCGCTGTTCGGCGCCTCTCCGATCATCGTGTTTGCGCTCGCTTGCATCTGGGGCATTTCCGTCATCGCCGACTCCGCGCAATTCTCGACGGCGATCGCCGAATTGTCTGAACCGGAAACCCAGGGCACCATGCTGACGACCCAGAACGCGGTAGGCTTTGCGATCGCCCTGATATCGGTGCAATTGCTGCCGAGTTGGGTCGCGCTCGTCGGCTGGGCCTGGGCATTTGCCCCGCTCGCCATCGGGCCGGTCTTCGGCTTCGTTTCCATGTGGCGGTTGCGCGCCCTGCCGGAGGCGGCACGTCTGGCCGGCGGCCGCCGCTGACCTTAGAGCATTGTGTGATTAGATTGATCCATTTGACCGGTTTTTCAGGCCGTCAGCAGCGTTAAACAGCTCGCCCGATGTAGTGCAAATCGGATGTTTCCGATTTGCCAGGCAAAGAGCAACGGCGAAACATCGCCGTTGCGATCGCGCTGCGCTGTTTGCCTCGCCGAACGTCCTGATCTGGCACATCAAATGGGTCAATCTAATCACACAATGTTCTAGACCAGCATGCGCATCGGATTTTCGATGTATTGCCGGAAAGCACCGAGCAGTTCGGCACCGAGCGCACCGTCGACCACGCGGTGATCGCAGGACAGCGTAACCGACATGATCGTCGCCACGGCGACGGCGCCATCCGTGATGACAGGCCGTTGTTCGCCGGCACCGACGGCCAGGATCGTGCCGTGCGGCGGATTGATCACGGCGGCAAAATCCTTGATGCCGAACATCCCGAGATTGGAAATTGCCGTCGTGCCGCCCTGGTATTCCTGCGGTGCGAGCTTGCGCTGGCGCGCCCGTCCGGCAAGATCTTTCATCTCGGTGGCGATGGCCGACAGCGTCTTGGTTTCCGCGTTGCGGATCACCGGTGTGAACAGGCCGTCCGGGATTGCGACAGCCACACCGACATCGGACTGGCTATGCATGAGGCGGCTGCCCTCCGTCCAGGTCGCGTTGGCGTCCGGCACCGCCTGAAGGGCCAATGCCATCGCCTTGATGATGAAGTCGTTGACAGACACCTTGAAGGCCGGCTTGCCGTCCTTGTCCTGGGGCGCGGTCGCATTGACCTTCTGGCGCAACTCGAGCAGTGCATCGAGCCGACAATCGACCGTCAGGTAGAAGTGCGGCACGGTCTGCTTGGATTCAGTCAGGCGCTTGGCGATCACCGAGCGCATGCCGTCATGCGGCTTTTCTTCGTAGGAACCCGGTTCGTAAAGCGCCTTGATCTGATCGTCTGTCATGGCCGGGGCAATGCCGCCGGATTTTATGGCCGGAGCCGGTGCCGCCTGCGGTGCCGCGGCAGGCGCCGCCGGGGCGGCCTTGCCGGTCCCCGATGCGATTGCGCTTTCGATGTCGCGCTTGACGATACGGCCATGCGGGCCGGATCCCTGAAGGGCCGCAAGGTCGAGACCGGCATCGCGTGCGAGGCGACGGGCGAGCGGTGATGCAAAAATGCGGGCGCCACCGCTAGCGGTTGCGGCCTGGGGCATGGCTCCATTCGGCGCGGGAGCGACGGCGGGCGCTGCCGCGGCTGCCGGCTCGGGGGGCGCCGGAGCTGCAGCGGGAGCGGCCGGCGCATCGCCGATTGAGGCCGCGTCTTCCCCGTCTTCCAGCAGGATCGCAATCACAGCGTTGACCTTCACGCCCTCGGTGCCGTCGCCGACCACGATCTTGCCGATCGTGCCCTCGTCGACGGCCTCGACCTCCATGGTTGCCTTGTCTGTCTCGATTTCCGCCAGCACGTCGCCGGAGGATACGCTGTCACCCTCCTTGACGAGCCATTTGGCCAGATTGCCTTCCTCCATCGTCGGCGACAGAGCGGGCATCAGGATGTTGATCGGCATGAGCGGTCTTCCCCGGACTTGTTCTTTCAGACAGTCGATCCCGTCAGGACCGGTAGGTTACGGCCTTCACCGCATCGATCACTTCGGCGGCCGACGGAAGGGCCAGTTTCTCCAGGTTGGCGGCGTAGGGCATCGGCACATCCTTGCCGGTCACCCGAGCCACCGGCGCGTCCAGATAGTCGAACGCCCCGTCCATGATCCGATAGGCCAGTTCCGAAGAAATCGAGCATTGCGGCCAGGCTTCCTCGACGGTGACACACCGTCCGGTCTTCATGACCGACCGGATGACCGTGTCGCTGTCGAGCGGACGCAGGCACCTGAGGTCGATGACTTCGGCGGAGATATCCATGCCGCGCAATTCATCGGCGGCCTTCAGCGCGTAGGTCATGCCGATACCGAAGGATACGATGGTAACGTCGGTGCCTTCACGCGCGACTTTTGCCTTGCCGATCGGCAGCACATAATCATCCAGCTTCGGCACGTCGAACGACTGGCCGTAGAGGATCTCGTTTTCCAGGAACACCACCGGGTTCGGATCCCGGATCGCGGCCTTCAGCAAGCCCTTGGCGTCGGCCGCAGAATGGGCCTGGATGACCCTGAGCCCCGGCACGCTCGAATACCACGCCGCATAGTCCTGGCTGTGCTGCGCGCCGACACGTGCGGCGGCGCCGTTCGGCCCGCGGAATACGATCGGAGCGCCCATCTGGCCGCCGGACATGTAAAGCGTCTTGGCCGCCGAATTGATGATCTGGTCGATCGCCTGCATCGCGAAGTTAAAGGTCATGAATTCGACGATCGGGCGTAGTCCGGTCATGGCGGCGCCGACCCCAAGGCCGGTGAAGCCGTGTTCCGTGATCGGCGTATCGATCACCCGGTCGGCCCCGAATTCGGCGAGCAGTCCTTGCGTAACCTTATAAGCGCCCTGGTACTCGGCGACTTCCTCGCCCATCACAAACACGTCCGGATCGCGGCGCATTTCCTCCGCCATCGCGTCGCGCAAGGCTTCTCGGACGGTCATGGAGACCATTTCCGTACCGGCCGGGATCTCGGGATCCGGTGTCGGATCGGCCATCGCCGGTACCGCGGCAACGGCCGCCGGCGCTTCGGCCTGGGCCGGAACCGGTGCCGCAGCGGGTTCCGCCGGTGCCGGCGCGGCGCTGGCCGCAATGTCGCCGGCCTGTTCTCCGTCGCCGAGGATGACGGCAATCGGCGTGTTCACCTTGACGGCGTCGGTGCCTTCCGGCACCAGGATCTTGCCCAGTTTGCCTTCATCGACGGCTTCGACTTCCATAGTTGCCTTGTCGGTCTCGATTTCGGCAATCACATCGCCGGACGTTACCTCATCGCCTTCCTTGACGAGCCATTTGGCAAGTTTGCCCTCTTCCATGGTCGGCGACAGGGCCGGCATCAATACTTCTATCGGCATGGCGCTATCTTCCTTTCCGGATCAGTTCAGAACAATGTCGGTCCACAGTTCCGAAGGATCCGGTTCCGGATCGGTTTGTGCGAATTCCGCCGCCTCGTTGACAATGCTGCGGATGTCCTTGTCGATGGCCTTGAGATCGTCTTCCGATGCCCATCCTTTTTCCACCAGCCGCTGGCGAACCTGTTCGATCGGGTCGTGTTCGCCGCGCATCTTCTGGACCTCTTCCTTGCTCCGATACTTGGCCGGGTCCGACATGGAATGACCGCGATAGCGGTAGGTCAGCATTTCGAGGATGTAGGGGCCCTTGCCTTCCCGGCAGATCGCCACCGCGCGGTCGCCTGCAGCCTTGACGGCACGGACATCCATGCCGTCGACCTGCTCGCCCGGAATGTCGAAGGACGCGCCGCGCTGGGACAGGTCGGTGGTCGACGAGGCCCGTTCTATGCTGGTTCCCATCCCGTAGCGATTGTTCTCGATGATGTAGACGACGGGCAGGTGCCAGAGTTTTGCCAGGTTGAAACTCTCGTAGACCTGTCCCTGGTTGGCGGCCCCGTCGCCGAAATAGGTCAGAGAGACGTTGTCGGTCTTGCGGTAGCGGTTGGCAAACGCCAGTCCGGTGCCGAGCGACACCTGGGCGCCGACGATACCATGCCCGCCATAGAAGTTTTTCTCCTTGGAGAACATATGCATGGAACCGCCCTTGCCGCGGGAATATCCACCCCGTCGGCCGGTCAGTTCGGCTAGCACGCCCTTGGGATCCATACCGCAGGCCAGCATGTGGCCATGGTCGCGATAGCCGGTGATCACCTGATCGCCATCCTTCAGCGCCATCTGCATTCCGACGACCACGGCTTCCTGCCCGATATAAAGGTGGCAGAACCCGCCGATCAGCCCCATGCCATACATCTGGCCGGACTTTTCCTCGAAGCGCCGGATGAGCAGCATGTCCCGATAAGCCTGGGTGTCCTGCTCCTGCGTGAATTCGAGATTGCCGGCAGATTTGCCGTTCTTCTTTGTGGTCGTTGAAGCGCGTTTTCGGGCCGGTGTCTTGCGGGTCGTGGTCGCGGCTTTCGCCATGCTTGGTGGCTCCTGTCTGGCGTTTCTCCCTGCGGATCATAGGGAGAGGAAAGCGGAGAGGAAGTCAATCTGAGAGTTCCCGGCTCGGCGGGGTGCGGCGGTCGACGCCGTGCATCAGAGACGACCCGGCTGCAATGCCACGCCGGGGCGAAGTCTTTCACTCATCGGGATCAAATGCCGTTGGAGGAAATGCCGGCGTGAAAGGCAAAAGCGACGGTCTCAGTTGCGGTAGATCAGGACTTCGTCCGGATGCGCCACATGCAGGATCTGACGTGCCTGTTCGTCGATCATGTCGGGGTCCAGGCTTTCGGGCCGCAGGAGCGTGACACGCTTTTCCAGCACGCCGCGTTCATCCTCGAGCGTTTCCAGCACGGCCGACAGGTTCTGGGCCCTGGCCTTGAGGCGGGCTTCGGCGATCAGGCCATACTCGCCGTGAAAGGCGTGGAAGCCGAAATAGACCAGCACCGCAATCGTGAGGATCGGGAAAACGAAATGCCGCGGACCGATTGCCGGACGGTGTCGTGTCGCCATGGAAACGCAAGACTCAACGCTAAAACCAGGTCCCGCGACACTAGAGCCCCGTCCTTAATGGGAGGTTGTCATTTCTGCTTAACAGGAGGTTTATGCGGATCTGGCGGACCGGTTCATTCAGGCCTTCAGAACGCCTGCCCCGGCATAGCGTGCGGCCGGACCGAGTTCGTCTTCGATGCGCAGCAATTGATTGTATTTGGCGAGCCGTTCGGAGCGGGCAAGCGAACCGGTCTTGATCTGACCGCAATTGGTGGCGACCGCGAGGTCGGCAATCGTCGTGTCTTCGGTCTCGCCTGAGCGGTGCGACATAACGGCGGTGTAGGCCGCACGATGTGCCATATCGACCGTATCGAACGTCTCCGTCAGCGAACCGATCTGATTGACCTTGACCAGGATCGAGTTGGCGATGCCTTTCTCGATGCCGGTCGAGAGGCGCGCCGAATTGGTGACGAACAGGTCGTCGCCGACAAGCTGGCAGCGATCGCCGACGGCATCGGTCAGGGCCTTCCAGCCGTCCCAGTCGTCCTCCGACATGCCGTCCTCGATTGAGACGATCGGATAGCGACCGACAAGGTCGGCGAGATAGGCCGCCATGGCGCTGCCGTCGAGCGTCCGGTTTTCGCCGGCAAGCTCGTATTGGCCATCCTTGAAGTATTCCGTCGCCGCGCAGTCGAGGGCGAGATAGACATCCTCTCCCGGCCGGTATCCGGCCTGCTCGATCGCCTTCATGACAAAGCCGATCGCCTCTTCGGTCGAGGCCAGGTTCGGGGCGAACCCGCCTTCGTCGCCGACATTTGTGTTGTGTCCGGCCTGTTTGAGCGCCGAGCGCAGGGTGTGGAACACTTCCGCCCCCATACGCAGGCCTTCGGAAAAGGTGTCCGCGCCGATCGGCATGATCATGAATTCCTGGATGTCGATCGGATTGTCGGCATGGGCGCCGCCATTGACGATGTTCATCATCGGCACCGGCAGCGTGCGGGCATTCGGACCGCCAAGATACCGATAAAGCGGCGTGTCCATCGACGCCGCCGAGGCGCGCGCCAGGGCGAGAGAAACGCCAAGGATCGCGTTTGCGCCAAGCCGAGCCTTGTTCGGCGTGCCGTCGAGATCGATCAGAATGGCATCCAGCCGTGCCTGGTCTTCCGCGTCCATGCCGCTCAGCGTGTCGAAGATCTCGCCGTTGACCGCATCGACCGCCTTGCGCACTCCCTTGCCCAGATAGCGGTCGCCGCCATCGCGCAATTCGACTGCCTCATGCGCACCGGTCGACGCGCCTGACGGCACACCTGCACGGCCGACCACGCCGTCTTCCAGCACAACGTCCACCTCGACGGTCGGATTGCCGCGACTGTCAAGGATTTCGCGTGCGATGATGTCGACAATGGCGGTCATGGGAAAGCTCCGGTCTGGCTGAGGAATTCTGCCGCTGTCTTACAAGAATGCCGGGCTCTTGCAAGCGTCGAAGCCGCCAGGGCACGGCGTTTCCGGCCGGCGTCGGGGCGGGCCGGCCCGCTCGCCTGGATTCTCTTTCGGTCAGGCGCTTTGCAGCGCCGTCTTCGCAACCGAGTCCAGGGCCTGCAAGTGCTCGAGGAGCGACTGCATGCGGTCTAGCGGCACCATGTTCGGGCCGTCGGATAGAGCCTTGTCGGGGTCGTCATGGGTTTCGATGAAAAGACCGGCCACGCCGACCGCTATCGCGGCGCGGGCGAGCACCGGCACGAATTCCCGCTGACCGCCGGTTGTGGTGCCGAGACCGCCCGGCTGTTGCACGGAATGGGTCGCGTCAAACACGACCGGTGCGCCCATGTCCGCCATGATCGGCAGGGACCGCATATCGGAAACGAGCGTGTTGTAGCCGAAGCTCGCACCGCGTTCGGTCGCCAGAACATTCGGATTGCCGGCATCGGTGATCTTCGCGATCACGTTTTTCATATCCCACGGGGCCAGAAACTGGCCCTTCTTGACATTGATGACGCGGCCGGTGCGGGCGGCCGCGACAAGAAGGTCGGTCTGCCGGCACAAAAAAGCCGGGATCTGAAGGATGTCCACGACCTCCGCCACAGGAGCACACTGACCGGGCTCGTGGATATCCGTCAGCACGGCGATGGCGTGCCGGTCCTTGATCTCCTGAAACACCGGCAAAGCCCGATCAAGGCCCATGCCGCGCGCCGAAGACCCGCTCGAACGGTTCGCCTTGTCGAACGAGGCCTTGAAAACCAGGCCAAGCTCCAGGTCGCGACACATTGCAACCAGGGCATCGGCCATTTCCAACGCATGATCGCGGCTTTCCATCTGGCAGGGTCCGGCGATCAGGCTGAACGGCGCGGTGTTTGAGAATGAGGCCGAGGCGGTTTCGACGACGGCGCGGGGTTGCATTGTCATGGCGGCGGATCTCCGGTCAGGCCTGCTCGAAAACCAGGGCGCATCCATGGCACCGGGACGCCGGGACGACAAGCATGGAACGGCGTTCCTCGACAGAGCCTGCCGATCCGAGCCTGTCCCGGATCGCGGCCAGGTCAGGTACGCGAATCCTGATGGCGGCTATCGTCGCCTCCGCACCGTCAAGACGGTCGTAGGTCTCGCCGTAGAGCTCGCGATAGCCGGTCGGCGTCAGTACGGAGACCATGTGCCTTCCGGCAGCGATGTCGATGCCGAAACTGGTCGAGCGGATATCGCGTTCACCAATCAGCGCGGATAGCATTTCGTGATGGTCGCTCGGCTCGTCGGCAACCAGGACGACGCCCGCCAGGTCCACCGCTCCGTTTTGATGCGCCTGAAATTCCGGTTTCCAGAAGTTTTCCGGATAATGCTGCTCACAGGTAAAAAACGCGATCCGCGGCAGCGCGGCGTCGGTGACGAATGTGAGACTGAAGGCCACGCGTCGCTCCGTGCCATCGGCAAGCTTCGCCGACCGCTCGAACCGAAACGGGTCGTGTACGGTCAGACCGTGTTGTTCAAAGGTGCGCCTGTCCGCTTCCGCACCGTTGCTGGTCAGGACGAGCATCGAGCCGCCCTCACCCAGGTCATTCAGCCAGTCCCGGTTGAAATGACCAAAACTGAACGCAGACGGCGCGAGGTCGGTCGGAAACAGGTTTTCATCTGCAATTTCAAGGTATTCCAGGAAAACCTTGTCAAACTGTACAAGCTGATTGGCCGTGCCCCACGGATGATCGGCCCGCGGTGTCAATGTGAAACCGATTTCCGTCATGGTGCGGTTCGCCGCCTCAAGAGCGTGTACCGGCAACACGATGTGATCGATGGAGCGGGACATGGCTCCTCCCCCAGTTGATGCGTTCATACGACGGCAGACCCGCACCGCATTTCACGATCGGGCTGGACGCCGTCTCTTTCAAGGCGTTTATCGGTTCAGACGAGCCGGCTGTTCTCGACGGCCGCGCCAATAAAGGAGGAAAACAACGGGTGCGGGTCGAACGGCCGGGATTTGAGCTCCGGATGATATTGCACGCCAATGAACCATGGATGATCGGTCAGTTCCACGGTCTCAGGCAATATGCCGTCCGGTGACATGCCGGAGAAGACGAACCCGGCTTGCGTCAGGCGCTCGCGATAGGCGTTGTTGACTTCATACCGATGGCGATGGCGTTCCGAAATCTGCGTATCGCCATAGATCTCCGCAATCTTTGAACCCTCCTGCAGTCGGGCTGGATAGGCGCCGAGCCGCATCGTGCCGCCGAGGTCGCCGCCTTCGGCACGCGTCTCGAGTTGGTTGCCACGCATCCATTCCGTCAAGAGGCCGACCACCGGTTCTCCCGTCGGTCCGAATTCCGTTGTGTTGGCATCCGTTACGCCGACCATGTTGCGGGTGGCCTCGATCACCGCCATCTGCATGCCGAAACAGATGCCGAAATAGGGAATGCCCCGGTCACGCGCATACCGCGCCGCGGCGATCTTGCCCTCTGCACCGCGTTCGCCGAAACCGCCGGGCACCAGGATTCCGTTGACCGGTTCGAGCGAGGAAGCCGGGTCCTCGGCTTCGAAAATTTCCGAATCGATCCATTGGATGTTGACGGCGACATTCTTGGCAATGCCGCCATGCACCAGCGCTTCGACCAGCGATTTGTAGGCGTCTTTCAGGCCCGTATACTTGCCGACAACGGCGATCGTGACCTCGCCTTCCGGGTTGTTCACACGGCGTGAGATCTCTTCCCAGCGGCCGAGATTGGGCGCCGGTGCGCCGGTTATGCCGAAGGCCGAAAGCACTTCCTCGTCGAGACCCTCTTCGTGATAGGCGATCGGCACGTCGTAGATCGATTGCATGTCGAGCGCCGGTACGATGGCGGATTCCCGGACGTTGCAGAACAGCGAAAGCTTTCGGCGCTCGGTCTCCGGTATCGGCCGATCGCAGCGCACCAGGAGGATGTCCGGCTGGATGCCGATCGAGCGCAATTCCTTGACGGAGTGCTGCGTCGGCTTGGTCTTCAACTCTCCGGCGCTCGGAATGAATGGCATGAGCGTCAGATGGATGAAGATCGCCTCACCCCGCGGCAATTCGTTGCCAAGCTGGCGGATCGCCTCAAAGAACGGCAATCCCTCGATATCCCCCACCGTGCCGCCGATTTCGCACAGTACAAAGTCGTACCCGTCATTGCCGTCGAGCACGAAATTCTTGATGGCATCCGTCACGTGCGGGATCACCTGGACGGTGCCGCCGAGATAGTCACCGCGCCGTTCCTTGGCGATGATGTCCTGGTAGATTCGCCCGGTGGTGATGTTGTCCATGCGGTTGCAGGGCGTTCCGGTGAACCGCTCATAATGACCGAGGTCGAGATCGGTTTCCGCACCGTCGTCGGTGACGAAGACTTCGCCGTGCTGGGTCGGCGACATCGTGCCGGGGTCGACGTTGAGATAGGGGTCCAGCTTTCGCAGTCGGACCTGATAACCACGCGCCTGCAGCAGCGCGCCCAAAGCCGCCGATGCCAGACCTTTTCCGAGGGACGAGACCACGCCGCCGGTGATGAAAATGTACCGCGCCATGGGTCTCTAGCTATAGGAGAAGCGAATCGATTCGGCCATTGCAAAATGGCCTTGTCCCAAAAAAACAGATAGGCTCGCGGCTGTTGCCGCAAGCCCTTATTGTTATTGGGAATTCGGCACTTGCGGACCGGTCGCGGGCTCCGGCGACTGCTGGCGCAAGGTATCGAGAATGCCCTGCCCCGTACCCGAATCGCCAGGCAGGCCCGGTGCCGTCGGCTGTTCGTCGCCCGGTTCTATGACGGCATCCAGAACGGAAGACGGTGCATCGGTGTTCTGGGCGAGAATGCCGAGCGTCAGCGACGTGGAGAAGAAGATGATGGCAAGGATGGCCGTCGTGCGCGTGAGCACGTTGGCCGCACCGCGCGTCGAGAAGATGCCGCCCATACCGCCGCCGCCTCCACCGCCGCCGCCCATGCCGAGCGCGCCGCCTTCCGACTTCTGAAGGAGCACCAGCACGATCAGCGCGATCACGACGATCAGGTGCACGACCAGGATGGCCTGTTCCATACTTTCAATCCATAGTCTGCGGTCATGATGGCCGGCCGGATGTGATTCCAGCTGGCGACACAATCTCAAAATGCGGGATATCTTGCGGCGCTTTTATAAGAAACCCGCCGATAATTCCAGCACGAAATATAGGGTTGTCGCGACTGTTATGAAAGGTAAGCCGCCGCAATTCCAAGAAAGTCGGTCGCCTTCAGACTGGCGCCGCCGACAAGCGCCCCGTTGACATTCGAAACGCCCATCAACTCAGCCGCGTTGGCGGGTTTTACCGAGCCGCCATACAGAATGCGAATGGCACTGCCATCCGTGCCGAAGCGGCTTTCCAGGCGGTCCCGGATCATGGCGTGCACTTCCGCCACATCGTCGGTCGTCGGCGTGCGGCCGGTACCGATGGCCCAGACCGGTTCATAGGCGATGATGGTGCCCGAAGGCTCGGCCGCATCCGGCACCGAAGCCGCAACCTGATCGGCGACGACGTCAAGCGTATTGCCGGCATCGCGTTCCGCCTCGCTCTCACCCACGCAAATGATCGCTGTGAGGCCGGCTGCATGGGCGGCAAGGGCCTTGGCGTGCACTGCGGTACTCGATTCCCCGTGATCGGCCCGCCGCTCGGAATGCCCGACGATCACACAATCGGCCCCGCAATCCCGGATCATCCAGGCGGACACATCGCCGGTATGAGCACCGTTTTCGTTGGCATGGCAATCCTGCCCGCCGATCCGGATATGCCCGGAGGTAACGCTTGCCACCGCTTCGGACAACAATGTCGCCGGCGGACAGACCGCCAGATCGACCCGGTCCCGCATCGCCTCGGCATATCCCGCGTCAATCGCTTTCAGTTCGGGGAGCGCGGCGCGCATTCCGTTCATCTTCCAGTTACCGGCAACCAGCGGCTTGATCGTGCTCACACACTGTCCTTTCCCAACAGGCCCCAGGGGGCATTCGTTCTGGGCGCGCGCTTAACAAAAATGCCGTCTTTACGCCAGTGTGACCGAACGGGCGCTTCCGCTTCGCGGCAAAATGTTTTAGGCCGTGTTGCACTTGGGTTGTGCGGTTTTTATGATCCGCGCTCTTTTTCGATGTCGCCTTATTCGACCGAACAGGCAACGGTCCGGCAAAACAGGAAGGACTTTCATGCTCGACGCCATTCGCAGTCGCTCAAAGGGTGTAGTGGCCTCCATCCTCATCGGTCTGCTCGTCTTCGCCTTTGCGATCTGGGGTGTGGGCGACATGTTCACCAATTATGGGGCGAATTCGGTTGCCAGCGTCGGCAGCCGCGAAGTCGACATCCGCACGTTCCAGCGCGCCTACAATCTGGAAATTCAGACGCTCAACCAGCGCCTCGGAACGCCGTTGACCAATCCGCAGGCAGCCGCTCTCGGTATTCCCAACCAGGTTCTGGCAAGACTGACAAACGAACTCATCCTGGCTGAAACGGCCGACAAAATCGGTCTGGGCATCTCGGAAGACGAGCTCGGACGGCAGATCCGCGCCGATCCCACGTTACGCGGTCCATCCGGACGCTACGATCCCGCGATGCTCCGTCAGGCGATCTCCTTCTACGGCATGTCGGAACAGGATTTCGTTGAAGAACGTCGGGACACGGCAATCGGCACGCAACTGACCGAGGGCCTGATCGGCAACATGACGGTGCCGTCTGCCTACATGGAAGCCTTCAACCTTTACCGGAACGAGGAACGCTCGGCGGACTATATCGTGCTTGAGACCTCCAACCTGCCGCCGCTGGCAGAGGCAACCGAAGCCGAATTGCGGACGTTCTTCGATGCCAATACGGCCCAGTTCAAGGCTCCGGAAGCCCGCACGTTCGAACTGGTTGTTGTCGACACGGAGACGCTTTCGGACCCGGATGCAATCACCGACGATGAGGCCCTGGCCGAATACGAAGCCACCAAGGACACCAGCTTCGGCGTTCCCGAACGGCGCAATTTCGACCAATTGCCCTTCGGCGACCTTGCCTCCGCCCAGGCGGCCGCACAAAAGATTGCGGATGGTACGCCCTTTGAGGAGATCGTCGCCGCCGAAGAAAAAGAGCTGACCGACATTGCCTTCGGCCTGAAGGGCCGGTCGGAAATCCTTGACGACGCCATTGCCGAAGCCGTCTTCTCGCGCGGCGTGAATGAGGTTGGTGAGCCGGTCGAGGGCCGCTTCGGTCATTTCCTGATCCGAGTCACCGACATCCAGGAAGAATCCCTGCAGCCCTTCGAGGAAGTGAAGGAACAGATCAAGAGCGATCTCGCCGGCACCCGCGCGGAGTCCGAAGTGTTTGAGACCTATGACGAGATCGAAGACGCCCGTGCCGGCGGCGCGACCCTGCGCGAGGCCGCGGAACGGTTCAGTCTGTCCGTTCGCGTCGTCGAGGCCGTCGACCGCGAGGGCAACCAGATCGACGGGACCCGCATCGACCTGCCGGACCGGTCGAACCTGCTGTCCGGTGTGTTCGAGGCCGAAATCGGCGAGGAAACAGATCCGCTGCAGACCGGGCGTCGAGGTTTCGTGTGGTTCGAGTTGAAAGACGTCGCGCCCGAAAAGGAGCGCCCCTACGACGACGTCAAGGATGCAGTCGCCGTTGCCTGGCAAGAAGACAAACAAAACACCCGGCTTGATGACGAGGCGGAGAAGATCGTCCAGGCCCTGAAATCCGGCCGGACCCTTGCCGAAATGGCAGAACCGTTCGGCCTCGAAGTCCAGACCGCGGAAGCGATCGCCCGATCGGCAACCCCGGAAGGTGTTCCGACACCGCTGACACGCGCAGTATTCGACGGACCGGAGGGTCATGCCGGATCGGTTGCCGGCGAGACCGCGCAGACGCGCATCGTCTTTTCCGTCACGGCCATCAACGAACCGGCGTTTTTCGAAGAGGCAGCGGGCAACGACCAAGCCCGCCAGCAATTGGGAAGCGGGCTGCAAAGGACCTTGCTTGGCCAATATGTCCAGAAGGTCCAGACCGATATTGGCGTCACGGTCAACAATCGGGCCATCGGCCTTGTCCTGGGGCTCAACAATGATCATTCCATGCGCTGATCCGGCACGGACGGGATCGCACGTTATCCGGCATGGCTGATCTCAAGTCGCTGATCGGCCGGGTCGCGGACGGGCATGCCCTGACACGGCCGGAAGCGGAAACGGCCTTCGATATCATGATGTCCGGCGACGCCACGCCGTCGCAGATCGGTGGTTTCCTGATGGGCCTCAGGGTGCGCGGCGAAACCATCGACGAGATCGCAGGAGCGGTCTCGACAATGCGATCGAAGATGACCCGCGTTACCGCCCCGGCAAACGCGATCGACATCGTGGGAACCGGCGGTGACGGCTCCGGCAGTTACAACATCTCGACATGCACCGCGCTTGTCGTGGCAGGATGCGGCGTGCCGGTGGCAAAACATGGCAACCGATCTTTGTCTTCGCGCTCCGGTGCCGCAGAGGTGCTGGCATCGCTCGGTGTCGACATTGAAATCGGCCCGGACGTGATCGCAGCTTGCATTGAAAAGGCCGGGATCGGCTTTATGTTCGCGCCGGCGCACCATTCGGCCATGCGCCATGTCGGCCCGACGCGGGTCGAATTGGGGACGCGGACGATCTTCAATATCCTGGGACCGCTCTCCAATCCGGCCGGGGTTTCGCGGCAATTGGTGGGCGTGTTTGCGGAGCATTGGCTCGATCCGCTTGCAGAAGCCCTAAGGGCGCTTGGATCGGAAGCGATCTGGGTGGTGCACGGTTCAGACGGGCTCGATGAGATAACGACGACCGGGCCGACCCATGTGGCCGAATTGCGCGACGGGACCATCAAGCGCTTCACGATCCATCCCGACGATGCCGGATTGCCCGTAGCCGATCCGCAAGACCTGCGCGGCGGCGACCCGGCGACAAATGCGGCCGCCCTGCGCAAGGTATTGGCGGGCGAGCCTTCGGCGTATCGGGATATCGTGCTGATGAACGCGGCCGCTTCCCTGATCGTCGCGGGCAAGGTTCAGACGCTGCGCGACGGGGTAGCGATGGCGGCACACTCCATTGACAGCGGAACGGCGTCGGCGCGCCTGACCGAGCTTGTCTCGGTTTCCAACAGCGGGTGATGGCATGTCCGATATCCTGAAACGGATCGAAAAGACCAAACGCGACGAGATCGCGGCCGCGAAGACATCGGTAACGGAAGCGGATCTCAGGGCACAGATCCAGGATCAGTCCGCGCCGCGCGGTTTTCGGTCCGCGCTCAGTGGTGCGCATGCACAAGGCGGTTTCGGTCTCATCGCCGAAATCAAGAAGGCGAGCCCCTCAAAGGGACTGATCCGCGCCGACTTCGATCCCCCCGCCCTGGCGCGGGCCTATGATGAGGGCGGCGCAACCTGCCTTTCCGTCCTGACCGACACACCGTATTTCCAGGGGCGTCCAGAATACCTGGACGAAGCGCGCAAGGCCTGCGCCCTGCCAGTCCTGCGTAAGGATTTCATGTTCGAGATCTATCAGGTGCTGGAAGCCCGGGCCTGGGGCGCCGATTGCATCCTGATAATCATGGCGGCTGTGACCGATCACGAAGCGCGCGCGCTCGAGGACGCCGCCTTCGAACTCGGAATGGATGTCATCCTCGAAGTCCACGATCAGGCGGAAATGGACCGCGCGCTGGACCTGCAATCGTCGCTGGTCGGCATCAACAATCGCGACCTCAGAACGTTTCACACCACACTTGAAACCAGCGAGACACTGGCGCGGCAAATTCCGGCCGATCGCATGCCAATCGCAGAGTCCGGGCTTGAAACCCACGCCGATCTGACCCGCCTCTCGGCCTGCGGTATCCGCACGTTTCTTGTCGGAGAAAGCCTGATGCGAAAGGACGACGTCGCCGCCGCCACTCAAACCCTCCTCGGCGGTTCATCCAATACGGTGCAGGCAGCCCAATGAACGACGCGGATGAAACCGCAGGCGCGCGGCTGACCCATCTCGACGCGGCCGGCCGGGCTCACATGGTCGACGTGGCCGACAAGGCGGTGACCCATCGGGTCGCGGTCGCATCGGGCCAGGTTTCGATGCTGCCGGAGACGCTGGCCCTTATCCAAAGCGGCGCAGCGGCCAAGGGCGACGTGGTGGCAACCGCCCGGATCGCCGGCATCATGGCCGCCAAAAAAACCCACGACCTCATCCCGCTCTGCCATCCCGTCCCGCTGACCAAGGTGTCGGTCGATATTGAACCGGACGGGACGCTGCCGGGACTTGTGGTTACAGCTACCGCGAAGGCGCTCGGACAGACCGGTGTCGAGATGGAGGCCCTCACCGCCGTGTCGACCGCCTGCCTGACGATTTACGACATGGCCAAGGCCGTCGACCGGGGCATGGAAATCGGCGCGATCCGTTTGATGGAAAAGACCGGCGGCAAGACCGGCGATTGGCGCCGGTCGGAATCCGGAACCTGACATGAGCCTCATTCCCGTCGACGAAGCGCTTCGGCGTATTCTGGAGGGCGTCGAGCCACTCGGTGCCGAGGCGGTTCCGCTTGCGGACGCCAACGGTCGATCGCTCGCCGAAAACCTTGCGGCCCTGCGCCAGCAGCCGCCGTTCGCCGCCTCGGCAATGGATGGATATGCCGTGCGCAGCGCCGAGGCGAACGCCGCCGGCGCCCGGCTCCGCGTCCAGGGTGAATCCCTTGCAGGTCACGGCTTCCACGGCTCCCTCGATCCGGGCGCGGCCGTGCGTATCTTTACAGGCGCACCGATCCCCGAAGGTGCGGATTCCATCCTTATTCAGGAAAACGCGGAGCGCGACGGCGAAGAAATCGTCGTGCGCGAGCCGACCGATGCCGGCAAGTTCGTGCGGCGGGCGGGACTGGATTTCGAAACCGGACAGGTCCTGCTCGAGGCGCCACGACGTCTGGATTACCGTGCGGTCGCCTTGGCGGCATCCATGGGGTACGCGTCCCTGCCTGTGCGTCGTAAACCGGTCGTTGCCGTAGTGCCGACCGGCGACGAACTGGTTCTGCCCGGCATGGAACCGGGCCCGGACCAGATCGTTGCGTCCAATCAGGTCGGCGTGTGCGCGATTGCCGAAGCGCACGGCGCCCGTGCTCTCGATCTCGGCATCGCGCAGGACACGCTCGAAGCGCTTGCCGCAAAGATCCGCCAGGCCCTCGACCAGCAGGCCGATATCCTCGTAACGCTCGGCGGCGCGTCCGTTGGCGAGCACGACCTCGTGCAGGAAGCGCTCGGCATTGAAGGCATGGCGCTCGGCTTCTGGCGCATCGCCATGCGGCCAGGCAAACCGCTGATGTTCGGGCGGATCGGCCGGATGCGGGTCCTCGGCCTGCCCGGAAATCCGGTGTCGAGCCTGGTCTGTTCCAGACTGTTTTTAGCGCCGCTGATCCTGACGCTGCTCGGTCTGCCGCATGGTTCAGCGCTTGCGACACGTCGCGCCATTCTCGGCCAGCCGATGTCGGCCAATGACCGGCGCCAGGATTATGTCCGCACAACGCTGGTAGAAAACGCGGACGGCAACATGGTCGCGCATCCGTTTTCGGTCCAGGATTCCTCGATGCTGGAACGCTTTACCAACGCCAACGGTCTGATTGTGCGGGCTCCGTTCGCGGACCCGCTGGATGCCGGTGCACCCGTGGATTATCTGCCCCTGCCCTGACGGCGCCCGTTCCCATGGCAATCAGATGGCGTTTTTCAGGTCGTGAGGGATCGCAGGACTTTCGCCGTACGCCGGACGCCTTCGGGGATCCGATCCGCTGATATCGACGAATAGCCCATCCGGAAGTACCGGCAGGGCGTTTCCTGGGCTTCGAAGAACGGCGCGCCAGGCTCGATCAACACGCCCTCCTCCCGAACCTCGTCGGCCAGAACGGTTGAATCGAGGTTTTCCGGCCCCTTCACCCAGAAACTGGTGCCGCCGCAGACCGGATCTCCGGCGATGCGCAGGTCCTGCGTTGCAAGGACCTGCATCATCGTTTCCCGGCGGATCTCCAGCTCGGAACGCATGCGCTGGATCAGGGCGTCGTAATGGCCGAGCGCCAGGAAATACGCGACCGTGCGCTGCTGATGGCCCGGCGGATGGCGCAACATGAGGGCACGCAGGTCCCGCGCGGCCCGGATCACCGGTTCCGGCGCCACCAGGTAACCCAGCCGCAGGCCGGGAAACAGCGCCTTTGAAAAGCTGCCGACATACAGCACCCGGCCCGAACGATCGAGCGACTTCAGCGCCGGGCTCGGCGGGCTCACAAGGCTCATTTCGAACTCGTAATCGTCTTCCACGACCACAAAATCCCGATCGGTCGCGGCCGAGAGCAACGCGGTGCGGCGTTCCATGGGCATGGTCACGCCGGTCGGTGAATGATGGCTCGGTGTGACGAAGACGAGGTCCGTATCGTCGGGAATGGCAGCCGGCGGCAGACCGTGCGCATCGACATCGATCCGGCTGAGGCTGCCGGGCGCCGACCGAAGGGCGGCCGCCAGGTCCGGATAGCCGGGATTTTCGCACACGGCGCGGGTGCCGCGCTTGAAAAGCAGATGGATGATCAGCCAGAGCGCATTCTGCGCTCCGACGGTGACAAGGATTTCTTCCGGCAAGGCATCGATGCCCCGCCGCGGCAAGGTGCGAGAACAGATGTGATTGACCAGCATCGGATCGTCGGCTGCGGCAAAATCGCCGGCGAGATCCTCAAAGTCGCGCCGACCGATGGCACGCCGCGCGCAATCGCGCCACGCGCCGTGATCGAACAGGGACATGTCCACCTGTCCGTAAATGAAGGGGTACGGATAGCGGCGCCAGTCCAGCGGCTTGACCAGCCGTTGCGATCGCGCGCTCGTGGCCTTCAGCTTCGCAGTCCAGTCGACACCGCCCGCCGGCCTGCGACGCGGCGTCGAAGACAGGCTCGGAACCGGTGCCGTCGGCGAGACCTGATAGGCACTGCGCGCCCGCGCGGCGAGATAGCCTTGCGATATCAGTTCCTGATAGGCGAGTGTCACGGTGATGCGGGAGACCTTGAGATGTTTTGCCAGCCGTCGCGTCGATGGCAGACGGAACCCCGGTGTCAATCGCCGCGCCAGAATGGCCGAAACCAGGGCCTCGCGCAGTTGAACCTGAAGCGGTACCTCTGCCGTACGATCGATGAAAAATACGTCCGCCGGGATCGACGGGTCGGGTCGGTCGGCCATAGGCGTCATCTGGCTCTATTGTTGTCGTCATCTGGGTATACTCGAACACGGTTGATATCCCTAGTACCTCGTCGCAGAGATTTTGACGGTTTGATGGGGAAGACTCGTGCCTGGACTAGGCGCGTCACGCAGCGCGATCACAACGGCGATGTTTCGCCGTTGTTACTTGCCTGACAAATCGGAAACATCCGATTTGTATTACATCGGGCAAGCGGCGCAACGACGCCCAGGCACGAGCCCTAGCCACCGAAGGCCGGCTTTTCCTGGATTTTGGACGTCGTTGCCCTGCTTGAGAGATGTAGTGCAAATCGGATGTTTCCGATTTGCTAAGAGAAGGCAAAAGCGAAACATCGCTTTTGCGATCGCTCTGCGCACGGCGCCTAGCCAAAATCCAGGACAGGCCGGTCAAACCATCAAAATCTCTGCGACGAGGTACTAGAGCCAACAAACAGGGAAGGTTTGGGCGGATGCCTGCGGGATCCGCGCTTTCAGGGAGTTCTGCGCCATGAAAATGACAACCGAAGAGGCTTTTGTGAAAGTCCTTCAGATGCACGGGATTGACAATGCGTTCGGCATTATCGGATCGGCGATGATGCCGATTTCGGATCTGTTTCCGGCCGCCGGCATCACGTTCTG
>JBCDLT010000005.1:0-149741 GCA_038745065.1 Pseudomonadota bacterium
GTCCTCGCTGAATTCGCGCCGAAACTTTTCCAGATTGAGGGTCGAGGTGTAGCCGTAGACGAACGGGCCGACGAACGAGCCTTCATGGAACAGGCGGACCACCTGGGGCGGCGCATAAAGGTGCTGGGCGGAGCGCTGGTTCGGGCCGTATGGTGCAACGACCTCGGCAAACGGCACGAGCAGATAAAAGATCAGCAGAATCCAGGCCGACCAGACCGCAATGCGGTGACGGCGGAATTTCCACCACATGATCTGCCATTGCGACGCCTGGAAATATTGTTCCTGTTCCGGCGTCAGCGTCTCCAGAGCCTTCGGATTGAACGGATCCGGATTGACGTAATGCCGCCCTCCGTCGCCGTCAGCCCTGCCCTGTTCGACATTCATTTAGACGCCTCCGCACCAAGGCGGATCCGCGGATCCAGAACGGCCAGCAAGAGGTCCGAAATCAGCATGCCGATCAGAGTGAGGACGGCAACGAACAGGAGGATAAAGCCGGAAAGAAACTGGTCCTGGGATTGCAGGGCATCGAGCAGGATCGGCCCGACCGTGGGCAGGTTGAGAACCACCGACACGATAACCGACCCGGAGACCATGGACGGGATCAGGTTTCCGATATCGGCAATGAACGGGTTGAGCGCCATGCGCAGCGGGTATTTGACCAGAAGGCGGGCCTCGCGCAGGCCTTTCGCCCGCGCGGTTGTCACATATTGCTTGTGCAATTCGTCAAGCAGGTTGGCACGCAGACGCCGGATCATGCCGGCCGTGCCCGATGTCCCGATAACGATCGTCGGAACGATGAGATGGGCCAGAACCGATTGCACCTTTTCCAGGCTCCAGGGCCTGTCGATATATTCCGGCGCCATGAGCCCGCCGATGGACAATCCGAACCATCGGTTCGACAGATAGAGCAGGACGAGGCCGAGCAGGAAGTTCGGAGTCGCCAGGCCGATGTAGCCGAGGAAGGTAAAGCCGTAATCGCCCCAGGAATATTGTCGGGTCGCCGAGTAGATGCCGATCGGAAACGAGACGACATAGACAAACAGGATCGTTGCGGCATTCAGAATGACGGTGAGCAGAAGCGTCGGACCGACCACCTGATCGACCGGCTGGTTGTATTCGAAGGACCAGCCCCAATTGCCCTGCAAAAGCCCGTCGAAGCCGGACGGGCCGGGCCACAGCCCGACCCAGATGAGGTAGCGTTCCAGAAACGGGCGATCGAGGGCGAATTCCTTGCGCAGGAATTCCATCTTGGCGACGCTGGCGGATTCGCCCTGCGACTTCAATTGCTCGATCTGGTTCGACAGATAGTCGCCGGGCGGCAACTCGATGATGACGAATGTCAGAAAACTGATCACCAACAATGTCGGGATCATCGCCAGAAAACGCCGAATTACATAAACCGCCACGGCGCGGGTCCCCTTTATGCGACCCTATTGGTCGAGCCAGAATTCATCCATGCGAAAAACACCGAATTGCGCGCCGGGGTCCCAACCGTAAAAGGCGTTCTGCGGGACATTGCGCAGCTTGTTGGATACCGCGACAGGCTGCTGGACGCTCGACACGACGCCGATCGAGAACACCTGATCGGCGTGGATGTCCAGAATCTCGTGCCAGATCTTTTCGCGTTCCTCGTCGGACGCGGACACGAGCCATGCCTGGTAGAGGTCGAACAGACGCTGGGCCGGCGCATAGTCGATTTTTTCGCCGGTGCGTCCGCCGGTTTCGTAATAGTCGCCCCAGCCGTACCAGGTGAACATGTCGACGGAAGCGGGCACGAAGCCGACCGGATTGGTGCCCGAGGTCGGCAGGCCGTTTTCAAAGCCTTCCCATACTGCCATCACGAGATCGCCGGAATAGGCGCGGTTACGCAGGGAATCGCGCTGCGAGGGCTTGACGAAGAGCTTGACGCCGATATCCCGCCAGCCTTCCTTGATCAGTTCCAGAGCATCGATCTCGGATTGTCGCTCGCCGGCCGATTCCACGATGATCTCGAGCGGCCGCCCGTCGGGCAGCTTGCGCGTGCCGTCGCCCTGACGATCGGTCAAACCCATCTCGTCGAGCAGCGCATTGGCCGTTTCCGGATCGAACGCGGCCCATTTCGTGACCCGTTCCTCGCGGAAAAGCGGGCTGTTCGGAAGGACGGAATTGTTGCCCTCCGTCGCCAGGCCGAAATAAAGCGACTGGTTGACGATGGACCTGTCGGTGCCAAGCGAAAGCGCACGACGGAACCGCACATCGCGCAGCACTTCGCGCCAGACCGGATCCTTGACGTTCAGGTTGGGAAACAGCGCGACATGCGCGCCCTTTGCGATCGGCCAGAGCAGGGTCGTGTAGTCGGACTGGCTTTCGCCTTCCTTCAGGACCGTCACATCGGAGAACGAAATGTTGCGTGCCTGAAGCTGGCTGTCGCCGGCCTGGGTCTTTGCCGCAATCAGCCGCTTGTCGGCGACCGTCATGATCACGCGGTCGATATAGGGCAATTGACGCCCCTTCGTGTCGACCCGGTGGTAATAGGGATTGCGGATCATGGTGGCGCGCTGTTTCGACGCGCCCGGTGCCAGAACCCAGGGCTGCAGCGTCGGCTGATCCAGGTTCTTGGCGTTATACATCTCGTCTTTCTGGTTATGCAGCGACGCCCAATTCCGCGTCTTGGTTTCCTTCATCTGGGCCTTGATAAAGTCGGAGTCGCCGTACTTTTCGTGAAACTGTTTCAGGTAATGGGCCGGCCGGTAAATGAAGGGCGGGCGGGACTTCGCCAGTTCAGGCAGGAATTGCGGATTGGCCTTTTCCCATGCAAACCGGATCGTGTGATCGTCGACGATCGTGAATTCGGCCGGCTTGCCGTCGACCAGCATGAAATAGTTCGGACCGGACGGGCTGAGGGCCTCGTTGTTGGCGACGTCCTCCCACCAATAGCGGAAGTCCTCGGCCGTGAAGGGCTGGCCGTCAGACCATTTGTGGCCCTTGCGCAGGTGGAAGGTGAAGACCTTGCCGTCCTCGACATCGACTGCGCGCAGCAGATCGGGAACGAGTTCCAGCTTTTCATTGTAGCCCATCAACCGGGCATAGCCCCAGACGTTGATCAGACGCCGGTCTTTGGAACGGCCGATCAGCGTATTCAGGTCGCCGCCATGGGTGCCCGCCGTGCGTCCCCGTGCGGCCAGGTCGACGATATACGGTTCTGTCGGGACCCGTTCGGCGATCGGCGGCAGGCCGTTCGGATGCGTCCGGTCCAGCGTCGGGGTTTCAACCAGGTCGACGGCAGATGCCGGTGCGACCGCCAGGAAACAAAAAGATGCGGCAACCAGTGACGCAGCACGCAGACCCATCATTATTCTCCCACCTCAAGAAACTCCATTTTGCTGGCGGCGCCTGGCGCGCATACGAAGTGGCCGGGCCGCATTTCCACCATTTTGGGCCGGATATCATCGTCGAGACGAAACGGTTCGGGCCAGGTTTCCGGCTGCGAGGCCCGGCCCGCGGAGAGTTTTTCAAAATCCAGCAGATTGTCCAGACTGGGTTCCGGTACCGCTGCAAGCAAGGCTTGCGTATAGGGATGAATGGGCCTCTGAACGATTGCGGTCTTCTCGCCGATTTCGACCAGCCGTCCCTTGCACATCACAGCGATACGATCGGCAATGTAGTCTACGACGGCAAGGTTGTGGCTGACAAATATGTAGGTCAACCCGAGATTGGCCTTCAGATCCTTCAAGAGGTTGAGGATCTGCGCCTGGACAGAAACATCGAGAGCGGAGACCGGTTCGTCGCACAAGATGATCTCAGGTTGCAGCGCCAGGGCGCGCGCAATGCCGATCCGCTGGCGCTGACCGCCGGAGAAGGAATGCGGATAGCGCCGCAGAAACCGGACATCCAGACCGACAAGCTGGATCAGGTCGCGCACCCGTTCGGCCCGCTCCTCTTCGCTGCCCAGACCGTGAATGAGGAACGGTTCGAGCAGGATGTCGTTGACGGTCATCCGGGGATTGAGCGAGGAAAACGGATCCTGGAATATCATCTGGACCCTGCGACGATAGGCCATCAATTCGTCGCCCGCCAGACTGGATACGTCCTGCAGGCCGCGCCCGGTATCGACCTGGATCTGCCCTTCATCGATCGCCAGGCCACGCAGCACGGCACGCGAAACGGTTGTCTTGCCGGACCCGGATTCACCGACAAGTCCGAGGCATTCGCCGCACTTTACGGTGAAACTGATGGCGTCAAGCGCGCGCACGGTTCGCGGCTTACCGGAAAGAAAGCCGCCCTTGCGCAACACGAATTTCTTGGTCACGTCGCGGACGTCGACGACCGTCTCGCCCGGCTTGGGCTGCTTGGCGCCAGGCTCGGCGAACTGGTCGGCCTTGACCTCGATCGGGCGTATGGGAACCAGCCGCTCGTCGTCGTCCATGTCGAAACGCGGCACGGCGTTCAACAGTGCCTTCAGGTAGTCGTGCTGGGGATCTGCGAACAATTCCTTCGACGCGCCGGCTTCCATGATCTGACCGTGATAGACGACCACGACGTCGTCGGCCATGTTGGCCACGACGCCGAAATCATGGGTGATCAGCAGCATCGACATGTCCAGTTCCTGCTGGACGTCGCGCATCAGCTTGAGGATCTCAGCCTGGATGGTGACATCGAGGGCCGTCGTCGGTTCGTCGGCAATCAAAAGCGCCGGTCGGCACACCATCGCCATCGCGATCATGGCGCGCTGGCGTAGGCCGCCGGACAATTCGAACGGATAGGTGGTGAGCGCGCGTTCCGGATCCGGGAAGTGGACCAGGCCGAGCATTTCCCGCGTGACGGCGCGTGCGGCGCTGCGCGACAGGTTGCTGTGCAGGCGCGCGGCCTCGCCGATCTGATCGCCGATCGTGTGCAGCGGCGACAGCGACGTCATCGGCTCCTGGAAAATGATGGCGATCCGGTTTCCCCTGAGCGCCCGCATCTTCTGGCCGTCGCGGTCAAGCGCTGCGATGTCGATCTGATTGCCGCTCGACGGGTCGCTGAAAAGGATACGTCCGTTCGCAATCCGGGCGCTGTCCGGCAACAAGCCCATCACGGCCTGGGAAATCACCGTCTTGCCGGACCCGGATTCTCCGACGACCGCAACGGTCCGGCTCTGGGGCACACGGAACGACACACGGTCGACGGCGCGGACAAGGCCCTCTGATCCGTCGAACTCGACGGTCAAGTCCTCCACCGCCAGAATATCCACGTCACGACCCCACTGCGAAAGCACTCGACAATTATGTTAACCGCTAACCATGACGGTGCAAAAACCGAATGCCATGACTGGGCTTTTTTCTTGTTTGTGTCGAGTAAGGGTTTCCGCCGGAAAGCGCAAGAAGGTTAACACCGGTCGTTTGCCCGGATGGCTTGGTGTCGCGCCAATCAGGACGTCTCGGATACCGGGTCGGCGACCGCGGCCTCGCCTGATTTCGTCGCGCCCTGGGAAGCCCTGTCCGTCGATGGGTCGGCGGCCGAACCAGGGTTTTCAACGGCCCATACCTGCACGCCGGCGGAGCGCCCCTTGACGAAATGCTCTCCAAGCCCCCGGCCCGGATAGTCTTCGGCAAGCCGCGACCAGGTGCTTTCCGACAACAGGATGGCGACTTCTTCGTCGGGCGTTTCCTGCTTGCCCAGTCCCTGCAGCCGCTGACACAGGTTCACCGTGTCGCCGACGATCGTGTAATTCACCCGATCCAGGGCGCCGATATTGCCGACAATGACTCCGCCCGTGTGGATACCGATGCGCATGCGCACCGGCGATCGTCCCTCGGCGACCAGCCGCCTGTTGTCCGCCTCCACCGCGGCGCGGATCGCAATGGCGGCCCGAACGGCGGAATCGGCGTGGTCATCCTTTTCGTTCGGCGCGTTCCAGAAGGCCAGCAATCCGTCGCCAAGATACTTGTCGACCGTTCCGTCCTCAGCCTCGATACAGGCCACAAGGATCTCGAAATGCCGGTTGAGAAGGCGCACCGTCTCCGAGGCCGGAAGCCTTTCGGAGATTTCGGTGAATCCTGCGATATCGGTGAACAGAACCGTCAGTTCGGCTTCGCGCGACCGCCCGGCATCTTCGAGCCCGAGGCGGATCAGCTTGCGGGCCAGCGATCGCGGCACATAGGAGGTGAACGCCCGCAGGCCGTTCAGCATCGCGTTGAAGGCCCGCGCCCCGTCGTCCATTTCGCGAATGCTGCTGCGTGGCAATTCCGTCACCGTCTCCAAGTCGAGGCCGGCGATCCGGCGGAAGCGATCCGTCGTGCGCGTGATCGGCGCCGCGATCCGCCGGCTGAGCCAGATCGCAAAGATCACGCTCAGGATCAGGGCGACGACACCGGCAATTGCAAGCCCGATGATGCGTCGGACTTCAGCCCCGACCTGGTCGCGCTTGAAGTAGATGCCGGTGGTCCACGGGTTCGGGCCGAAGCCCTCCAGCGTGCCCAGGATTGCGATGTAGGGCACACCGCCGGCTTCGACGGCCCGAACATCGGCTCCCTGCTGGTTGGCGGCTTCGAATGTCTCGCGCACTTCGGTAAATGGCAGCAGGCGCAGCACTTCGTCTCCGGCGATCGATACCGGCACGCCGGGACGTTCGACGCTGCGCAGGTTTGCAAGGTTGAGGCGCTCGCCGTCAGAATGCGCGACGACGTTGAACGGCCATTCCATGATGAAGGCCGTCGCTTCGTGTGCCCGACCGATCTGTTCGACAAGCCCGGACAGAAAGGCCGTCGGAATTGCTGCCACCAGATAATGGTCGATGCGGCCGTTGCGTGTGAGCGGCGCGACGGCGGCTGTATAGACGCCGAACTCCGTATGGACGAGCGGGCTCCAGACGACGGTGTCCTCCAGGGTCATTTCGCTCAGGAGGAGCCGGACGCGTTCTTCATCCTCGGGCTGGTCGATGAATACGTCGAACCCCTCGCCCTCCTTGCGCGCGACGCCGCGCTGGACAAATTCCGTATCATAGACGATCCAGGCGTCGACAGCCGGGCTCGCAGACAGCGCCCCCTTGAGCAGCGCCGCAACTTCCGTGTCGCTCGACAGGTCGAGCAGCCCGGCATCGTATTCGCGTTTGATTTCCAGGATCGCCTGCTTGGCGGGATTGAGGTGGCTCCGGATGCCGTCCTGCAGGGACTGAACCCACAGAACCGACTTGTCGTTCAAGAGCGAGAACGTGTTGACATAGGTGGTCCTGACCGAAAGGTAGAGCACGATCGCGACCGACAGCCCGGTCAACAGGCCGAAACTTCCGGCCATGACGAGGGACATCGGCATCGGCCAGAAGCGGCGACGCAAACGAAGCAGCCATGTGGTCATAGACAGCACCCTGCCGGGCCAAGGTCGATTCGAGGCTTTGTGCTTCGAAAAGGCTCTTTAGGCCCGATACCGCGAATCGTTCGTCCCCTGAACGCCGAATGTAGGTCGTTTGCACGCAGATCTGCAACGGTGGCCTTCAGGATTCTATTGTCAGAACGGCGTTTCAAAGGCTTCCTCGAAAAAGCGCGGACCGCCGAAATTCCCGGATTTCAGGGCCAATTGGATCGGCGCTTCGCCACCGGGACGCGTCCACGGCACACCCGGCGCGATTTCGGTGCCGATTTCCAGCCAGTTGACGCCAAGCGCCTTGACGATCGCGCCCGACGTCTCTCCGCCGGCTGCGATCAGGCGTCCGACGCCGGCATCCGCCGCCCCGACGGCGATGGCTGCGAGCGTATCTTCGACAATCTTGCCGGCGGCCGCAACACCGAGCGCGTCCTGTGCGGCGCGCACACCGGCCGGGTCTTCGGTCGAATAGACCAGAACCGGACGATCCGATGGTTGGCCGGCAATCCATTTAAGTGCCCTTTCCGCAGCGCCCGCCTCAGACGCGAGTGCCAGCGGATCGAGCTGCAGAGCGGGATGCGCCTTGCGGAAATGGGCCACCTGTTCGCGGGTTCGCTCCGAACACGAACCGGACAGAACGAGGTCACGGCCCGAGCTGCCGGTCGCCGCCGCGCTTTCGGCGAATTCCGATGATCTTGCGTCGCTGCGTCCGAGACCGAGCGCAATGCCCGATCCGCCGGTGATCAGCCGCGCGTCCTGCAAGGCTTCACCGATGGTCAGGAGGTCGGCATCGCGGATCGCATCGACGACGGCGTAGCGATGGCCCGCGTCGCGCAGACCTGTCATTGCGTTTCGAACGGCCTGCGGCCCTTTTTCGACGACACGAAACGGCACGAGCCCGGTGCTGTGTCGCGACTGGGCATGCATCAGCGCCGTCAGGTCGGATTGGCGCATCGGCGTCAGCGGATGGTCGCGCATCGACGAGTTTTCCAGGAGCACGTCGCCGACAAACAGGTGCCCGTTGTAAATCGTGCGGCCGTTTTCCGGGAACGCCGGAATGATGACGGCGATTTCCTCTCCGGTCCTGTCGAGCAAGGCGTCCGCGACCGGTCCGATGTTGCCGGCCGGCGTGGAATCGAAGGTCGAGCAATACTTGAAAATCACCTGGCGAACGTCCCGACGCTCAAACCAGTCCAGCGCGGCAAGCGATTCTGAAACCGCGTCGTCGACCGGCGCTGTCCGGCTCTTCAGCGCGACCACGACAGCGTCTGCCGGCGGATACGGGCCGGCGTCTTCCGGGACGCCGATTATCTGGATGACCCGGTAGCCGACCCGTTTCAGAAGGCCCGCGATATCCGTGGCACCGGTGAAATCATCGGCGATCACGCCGATCGAAAGCTGCGACATCCCATTTGCTCTTTTTATCTGTCCGGAGTCACGCCTGGCTGTCCGGCCGGGACTTCAACTCGACCTCGACAAAGACCAGGGGCCCCGGATTACGGTTGATCACGTCGTGCTCGACGCCGGCTTCGCGGAAGTAGGACTGGCCGGGTTCCATGAGCATTGCCGTCCGGCTTCCATCGGGATGCACGATTTCGACATCGCCGCCGATTACCGGCGTGATGACATAGTCATAGCCGTGACGATGCCACCCGGTCGCCGCGCCCGGTGCGAACCGCCATTCCGTCACCGTGACATGGTCGTTGTCGACATGTACGAGAGCCTGGGCCCGGTCTTCGGACATGGCTGTCTCCTTTCGTATTTGCGATCAAGCGGCGCCGGGGCGTTCCGATCGTTCCGGCCGTCGCCGAACCGCGATAGACGGTGGATAAAACAGCATGCCGCGTATTAGACAAGTGCGCGGGCGCATTATAGCGTCCCGGCACGATCACTAAAGAGGCCTCAGGATTCGATGCGCACGGACATCGCCGCGCCAGTTCGCCTGGAAGACTACAAACCGACCGACTACCGAATCGACACTGTCGCGCTGGACGTCACGCTGCACCCGGAAGCGACCCGGATAAAAAGCCGCCTTCGTGTCGCACCGCGCGAGCAAACCGCGCCCGGCACACCGCTCGTCCTGGACGGCGACGACCTGACGCTGGAAGGGCTGTCGCTCGATGGACTGGCCATGCTGGACAGCGCCTACAGCGCGGCGCCGGATCGCCTTACGCTGCACGCCCCGCCGCACCGGCCCTTCGAGCTTGAAATCGTGACGGCGACGAACCCGTCGGCCAATACGAAGTTGATGGGCCTCTACCGCACGGACGGCAATTATTGCACACAGTGCGAGGCAGAAGGCTTTCGCCGGATCACCTATTTCCTCGACCGTCCGGACGTCCTGTCCGTCTATACCACCCGCCTGGAAGCCCGCCGGTCCGATGCCCCGGTCCTGCTCGGCAACGGCAATTGCGTCGAGACCGGAACGATCGACGGCACCGACCGGCATTACGCGATCTGGCACGATCCGTTTCCCAAACCGTCCTACCTGTTCGCCATGGTCGGCGGCGACCTCGGCCATGTCAGCGACACCTTCACGACCCGGTCCGGACGCGACGTCGCGCTCAAGATCTATGTGGAACACGGTAAGGAAGATCGCGCCGTCTACGCAATGGATGCGCTGAAACGTTCGATGGCATGGGACGAGCAGGTCTTCGGGCTGGAATACGATCTCGACATTTTTATGATCGTTGCGGTGCCCGACTTCAACATGGGCGCCATGGAAAACAAGGGCCTCAACATCTTCAACGACAAATACGTGCTCGCCGATCCGCAGACCGCGACAGACCAGGACTACGCCAATATCGAAGGCGTGATCGCGCACGAATACTTCCACAATTGGACGGGCAACCGCATCACCTGCCGGGACTGGTTCCAATTGTGCCTGAAGGAAGGCCTTACGGTGTTTCGGGATCAGGAATTCTCATCCGACGAGCGATCCCGCCCGGTCAAACGCATCTCCGATGTCAAACTCCTGAAAGCACACCAGTTTCCCGAGGATGCCGGTCCCCTCGCCCATCCCGTGCGCCCGGTCGAATACAGTGAAATCAACAATTTCTACACGGCCACGGTCTACGAAAAAGGCGCAGAAGTCGTCCGCATGCTGAAGACGGTGCTGGGTTCCGACGGGTTCCGGGCCGGGATGGATCTGTATTTCAAACGGCATGACGGGGACGCCGCGACGATCGAGGATTTCCTGGTCTGTTTCGCCGAGGCGACGGAGCGGAACCTCGACCAGTTCGCTCTCTGGTACCATCAGTCGGGCACGCCGTCGGTCGCGGTTGCGGTCAGCCGCAACGAAGCCGCCGACACAATGGACGTGAGCCTTTCCCAGACGTGTCCGCCCACCCCGGGCCAGGCGACGAAGCGGCCGTTCCATATCCCGCTGACCTTTGCGTGGCTCGATCCGTCCGGCCAGCCGCTCGACACGGCAAGTCCGGATGCACCCGGCAGCGCCGATGGCGTGCTGCATCTCAACGACAGCAAGGCGCTCTTGCGCTTTCCGAAAGTGCCGCAAGGCAGCGTCCTGTCGATCAATCGCGGATTTTCGGCACCGATTTCCCTGCAGCCGGGGCACAGCCGGGACGAACTGGCCTTTCTCGCCCGGCACGATACCGACCCGTTCAGCCGCTGGCAGGCCGTACAAACGCTTTGCCATGCCCTTCTGGCCGCCCGGGTGGCCGACCCGGCAGACGCTTCGGCCGAAGCTGGAACACTGACACTGTGCGAGATCATGAAGGCGCTCGCGGTCGATGACAGTCTCGATCCAGCGTTCCGCGCGCTCGCGATGGCCCTGCCGACGGAATCCGACGTCGCCCGCGAGATCGGAAAGAATATCGATACCGATGCGATCCACACGGCCAGAACATCTCTCAAATCCGTTCTGGGCAAGGCGCTCGCCGACATTCGGACACATATCGAACCGGCACTCCTGCCGTCTACCGACGACTTTGATCCCGGCGCCGCAGAAGCCGGCAAGCGGGCCTTGCTCAATGCGCTCTACGACTACCAGGCAGCAAGCGGCGACGCCGATGCCGACGGGATCCTGTTCGATCGATTTTCGTCGGCAAACAACATGACCGTCCGTTTTGCGGCGTTGAACAGTCTTGTGCAGGCCGGCCTCCCGTCCGCCGGCACGGCGCTGGACCGGTTTTATGACCGCTACCAGTCAGACCATCTCGTTCTCGACAAGTGGTTTGCGGTCCAGGCGATGGCACCCGGCCGCAATACACTCGATCGTGTCCAGGCGCTGACCGGCCACCGGCACTTTTCGTTTTCCAATCCGAACAAGACGCGGTCCCTGATCGGCGCCTTCGCTTCGGGAAACCAGGCGGAATTCAACCGGCCAGACGGCAGGGGCTATGCGTTCCTCATCGAAATCTGCGGATCCCTCGACAAGACCAATCCGCAGGTCGCCGCCCGGCTGTTGTCGGCGTTCCGGTCATGGCGCTCGCTCGAACCGGGCCGGCGCGCGCTGGCGAAGGCGGCCTTGCAATCCCTTGCCGACGCCAAGCCGTCCTCGCCGGACGTGAATGACATCGTGCAGCGCTGCCTCGCCTGATCCTCGAGCGGCGTCTCGACGCGCGGTCGAAAACGGAGGGCTGAGCCGCGTTGTCCGCGTGAACAACCTGAAGTTTATTTCCCGAGTGCATGAGGAAACCGGACATGCCGCTGCGGCCCGATAACCTGGTCAAGGCATTCTTCGACGACACGCTCGACCCGATAGGCGTGGCGGATACGGACCGCCGCATCGTTGCCGTGAACAAGGCGTTTGAACGGGAGTTCGGATATTCGCTGTCGGAAATCGTCGGACAATCGACGGAGATGTTCTACGGCAAGGCCGAGGACTTCCGTGCCATGGGCGACGAGCGCTACAACGTGTTTGCCGCGGACCAGGACGACCTCTATCGGCTTGCCTATCGGCGCAAGTCCGGAGAGACCTTCATCGGGGAGACAAGGTCGGCCCTGATCCACGATCAGGACGGCAATGTTGTCGGTTTTGTCGCGATCGTCCGCAATGTGAGCGAAACCGTCCGTCGGGAGGCGGCATTTTCTGCAATTGCCTCGGTCACGGCCGACACGCATCTGCCGATCGCGGAAAAACTGCGCGTCCTGCTGGAAGCCGCCCGCGCGCAGGCCGATGTGCCGGCTGCCGCGCTAACCGTGACCGGCGCCTACCGGTCCTTGTTCAGCGGCGACGGTCCGCTTTGGGCCTATGCGGCGGATGCGAACGGCCTAGAACGTGAATTCGACGCCCGTTTGGAGGCTTGTACCCGTTCGCTGGCCGAGTGCGGATCGGACCCGGACACTTGCCACCTGGAAATGCTGTCGATTGACGGCGAAATCCTCGGACAGGTCTGCTTCCTGTCCGCAACAGACACAGTCCCGGACCTGCCCGGCGCGTCCGAGGTGAGACACACTGTGCTGTCCACCATGGCCTCGCAGATCAAACTGGCCGATCAGAAGCGGTCGCTCGAGGCCAGCGAAACCCGCTTTCGCAATCTGTATCGCAGAACACCGGCCATCATGCATTCGATCGATCCGACAGGAATCCTGACCGAAGTCAGCGACGAGTGGTTGCGCGTGCTCGGCTACGAGCGCGACGCCGTGGTGGGCCGTAAGTCGAGCGACTTTCTCAGCCCTGCATCCCGGGCCTATGCACAAGACGAAGTACTACCCACATTCTGGGCGCAGGGACACATCGAACGGGTGCCCTACACGTTCATGAGCCGCGACGGGCACCCGATCGAGATCGAATTGTCCGGGATACTGGACGAAACCCGCAACAGTCTGGCCATCCTGGAAAACGTAACCGAGCGCAACGCCGCACAACGCGAACTCCTGGAAAAAAATCAGGCGCTCGAACTCGCCAACGAGGACATGCGCCAGTTCGCCTTCTTCGCGTCACACGATCTGCAGGAGCCTTTACGAAAGATCCAGTCTTTCTGCGATCTGTTGAGCGAGTCGCTTGAAACGGGAAACACGGACGATATCCGCTACGCAATGAGCGTGATCCGGAAATCGGCTGCTCGTTCGAGCCGGTTGATCGCCGATCTCCTGAGTTTTTCCCGGATCAGCAATCGTCCGATCGAAGCCAAACCGTTCAATGCTCTGGATGCGGTCAACGAGGCGGTGGAAACGCATATGGAAGCGATTTCGGCGGCAGATGCCGTCGTCGATATCGATGTCGCGCCGACGACATTGGCCGGTGACCGTTCGGCATTCATACAGCTGATCGCCAATCTGCTCGGCAATGCCGTCAAGTACAGGTCATCGGAACGGCAAGCCCATGTACACGTGAGCCTGACCTCGGAGGAAGAGGATTTTGTCGTGCGGGTGGAGGACAACGGCATCGGTATCGAGCCGCAACACCACAAGGTGATATTCGAGGCGTTTCGCCGCCTGCATCCCCAGTCTGCTTATGACGGGACAGGGATTGGTCTTGCTATCGGCAAGAAAGCCGCGGACCGGCTCGGCTGGGACCTCACCGTGGAACGATCCAGCAATGCCGGCACCGTTTTCCGGCTGGTCATACCGGCGGAAAACCGCCCCTGATACGCCGGTATTCAGACGTGGTTTGCCCGATCCGAAGCCAAATGCCGGGATTGGTAAGAAATCGTTAAGAACGGCATGGACAACACCCGCCTTTTCGATTCGAATGGAAGTGATTCGCGGCAGCTCACGAACAGAATTTCCGAAAGGCGCAGACGATGGGGCAGGCACCGTCAGCGAAGGGATTCGAGTCCGATACGATCGGAAGCGGTCACTATTCGACGACGGACCGATCCTGGACACGCCATATCCAGTTCCTTGCCCGTCCGGCCTATCTGCGCCTTCTGGCGTCAGAACCCTGGTTGAAAAGATCGATCCCGATCCTGATCGTGATTTTCGTGGTTCTTCTGGCCGTTGAACTGGCGATCGATTTTTCAAAGAAGCGGGTGCAGATTACCGAACGGACGGAAACGACGCTCGGACTGGTTGCTGCCGCCATTTCGGCGCGGGTCGACGCGCGCGCCGTCGACTTGCCCGAAGATGCCGCCTCGATCGACTTTCAGCGGCTGCTTTCCGACGCCCTTCCGGCGTCAGCCACGGAAGACAATCGCACGATCTTCCTGACGGATGAACGCGGCCTGATCCTTGCGACCGCACCATTCGAGACGCGGTTTCTGGGGGTCGCGCTTGCGGACTATTTCGGTCACGGCCAACCGCTGACCACCTTCGGCGAAAAAGCCGGCGTCCTGGCCCTCGCCGCCCGGGACGGCAATACGGTTTTTGCGACCGTGCATCATGTCCGGGATCCGCTTGGCAGCATCGCCGTCATCCAGCCGGTGCAGGCTACCTATTCCGTCTGGCGCAATGCCCTGTCCTCAAGCGTGACGCTGTTCATCTTTACCGGCGTCACGCTGATCGTGCTGGTCTATGCCTTCTACGCGCAAAGCGCTCGGGCGGAACAGGCGGACCGGATCTATTCCGACACCCGGGCGCGCATCGACACCGCTCTCCTGCGCGGGCGGTGCGGGTTGTGGGATTGGGACCTCGGGCGCGGCAATCTGTTCTGGTCGGCATCCATGTACGATCTGCTCGGCTATCCGCCACGCGATGACATCATCGGTTTCAAGGACGTTCAGGACCTGGTGCACCCCGACGACATCGACATGCTGGACCTTGCTGAAATCGCCCTGCGCGGCGGCGAACAGACGATCGAACGGGAATTCCGCATGCGGCATGCCGACGGGCACTGGCGCTGGGTGCGCGCGCGGGCCGATCGGGTCAACGACGCCGAGGGCAAGGGACCGCACCTGATCGGCATTGCCGTCGATGTCACGGATCAGATCAGACTGGCCGCCCAGTCGAAGACCGCAGACCGGCGCCTGCGCGAAGCGATCGAAACGATTTCCGAGGCCTTCGTGCTGTGGGACAGCGAAAACCGGATGGTCATTTCCAATTCGAACTATCAGAAGCTGCACGGCCTGCCGGACCATCTCGTCAAACCCGGAACACCGTACGAGACGGTGATCGACGCCGCGCAGCATTCGGTCGTCAAAACCCGCGAATTGCCGCGGGAAAACGACGGCAGCCGCGAGTCCAATTTCTACGAAGCCCAGCTTGCCGACGAACGCTGGTTCCAGATCAGCGAAAGACGCACCAATGACGGCGGCTTCGTATCGATCGGTACCGATATCTCAGCGCTCAAACGCAATCAGGAACGGCTGATCGAAAGCGAGCGGCAATTGATGGCGACCGTGGCGGACCTGCGCAAATCCCGCCAGCAATTGCAGGCCCAGGCGCAGCAATTGGTCATCCTTGCGGAACAGAATTCGGATGCCAAACGCAAGGCGGAAGACGCCAACCGCGTCAAAACCGAATTCCTGGCCAACATCTCCCATGAATTACGGACACCGCTGAACGCGATCATCGGCTTTTCCGACATCATGAAAAGCGGCATGTTCGGCAAGCTCGGGTCCGACCGTTACCTGGAATATTGCCGCGACATCCACAATTCCGGGGCTCACCTGCTGGAAGTCATCAACGACATTCTCGACATGTCGAAGATCGAGGCCGGCCGCAAGGAACTGGCACCGGAAACGCTCGACCTGTCAGCAATTCTCGACGAGACGTCACGTATCATCGCAAATGAAGCGGATCGCAAGAACGTCACCGTCCGCAACAAGGTTCAGCCCGATATCAGCCTCATGGCGGACCGCGTGGCCATCAAGCAGATCCTCCTCAACCTGTTATCCAACGCAGTGAAGTTCACGCCTCCCGAGGGAACGATCACGATCGTTACGGAGATTACCGACACCGATGTGGCCGTCGGCATCTCGGATACCGGTATCGGCATTCCGCAAAAGGCCATCGAAGCGCTCGGCCAGCCCTTCGTTCAGGTGGAAAACCAACTGACCAAGACCCACAAGGGATCAGGGCTCGGGCTCGCGATTGCCCGCTCGCTTGTGGAACTGCATGGCGGCCGCATGCTGATCACCTCGGAGATCGATATCGGCACGACTGTGTCGTTCATCCTGCCGCGCCAGGGGCCGGTCTCCGGCACCCACGCCTGACCTCCATTCAAGCCACGTAACGCGAAGCGTTATTCGGGATCGGCCGGTGGCGTCGGGCGGACGGCGCTGGCCTCGGTCCGTTCGATCCGTCCGTCGCCGTTGGCATCGAGACGAGAAAAGCGTTCCCGCCGCTGCTCGTCGTACTCCGCCCGGCTGACCGAACGATCACCGTCTCCGTCCAAGCGGGCGAGCATGCGATCCTTGAACCGGCGCATACGCTCGGCAATCGCCGCATCGATTTCATCCTCCGAAACCGTGCCGTCCGCATTGAGGTCGAAACGGGCAAATCGTCGGTTTCCGGCAATGAATTCCTCCACAGACACGGCCCCATCCTTGTCGCTGTCGAGACGATCAAAGGCTTCGGATCGCCGGTCTCCGGCACCGGATTGCGCCACGACCGGGGCGCCGAACAGAATCAAGACCGCCGCCGAGGCGGAAATCACGCGTAGCTTTTTCATTGTCCGTCTCCAACCGGCTCTCGAGACCCCGATCGCCCGGCGTAACCGCACGGTCAGATCGCGCAACGCTGGCCGTGCCCGTTTCCGCACGCCGGCGCTCCGTCCCGAAAGTCCTGTGCACGTGCCCCCTGCACATTCGCTCACCGCTGCTCCCGGCAAACGACCGTATTCCGATGGATAGGACGGCTAAAGGCGACCTTTCCAATCGACGCGCCCCCGCGGCAGCGAGCGCCTCGCCCGGCAGGCAGTATCAGCCCGCCAGCCGCGCCGGCGCATCTTCCACTTTTTCGATCGGTCCGATCATCTCCTCGAAAACCGCCCGCACATTCATCTGGGTTTCCGCCAGATAAGCCTCCAGTGTCGCAAAATCGGGCATTTCCCCGACATTCGCCAGCACCGTCTTCAATCGGTCCGGCGCGGCTTCCGGATCGAACGCGCCATCGACGGCCAAGCGCAACACCTCCGTCAGGCACTGATACAGGCGGCAGGCGCGGATCAGCAGGCTGCCGTCGTCCGGAGCCAGCAATCCTTGCGCCTCCATCTTCGTCAGCGCGTTGAGCGTATTGGTGTCAAGGCCCTGCGGGCACCGGCAGCCATGGACGAGTTGAAGATATTGAGCAATGAATTCGATATCGATCAGCCCGCCTGCAACGGTTTTGATCTCCCAGACCGATTCGGTCTTCTTTTCCGCTGCAATGCGGCTCCGCATCGCCGCTACTTCGGTTCGGATGCGCTCCGGCTCGGTTCCGCTGCAAAGGATGCCGCTGATGCAATCCATCGCGTTCTGGCAGATCTCGGGCTCGCCGAACACGACGCGGGCCCGGGTCAGTGCCATGTGCTCCCAGACCCAGGCGGATTCGTGCTGATAGCGATCGAACGAGGCAATATGGGTCGCCAGCGGACCGGCCTTGCCGGAGGGGCGCAGCCGGAAATCGACCTCGTAGAGCGTCCCCTCGCCGGTCGGCGCCGACAGCGCCGCGATAAACCGCTGGGTGAGACGGATGTAATATTGCGATGGGGCAAGCGGCTTGCCACCGTCCGACATCTTTGCCTGGGGCTCGTGGTTGTACAAGAGGATCAGATCGAGGTCGGATGCCGCCGTCATCTCGCGCCCACCCAGTTTCCCGAGTGCCATGAGCGCCACCTGTCCGCCGGCGATGCGGCCATGTACGGTTTCGAACTCAACGCGGACCCGCTCGAACAGGCCCTGAAGCAACGTGTCAGCGAGCGCCGCATAGGCCTCGCCGGCCCGATGATGCGACAGCGTGCCGGTCAGCACACGCACGCCGATCAGGAACATCTGTTCCTGGCCGAAAATCCGGGCGCGGTTCAACATGTCCTCATAGCTGTCGGCGTCGTCGAAAGCCTGTTCAAGACGATCCGCGATCTTCTTTCGGGTCGGCATTTCCCCGAAAAAGTCCGGGTCGAGCAGGGCATCGAGGACGTGGGCCCGTCGCACGATGGTGCGCGCCAGGCGCGGCGCGGCGCCCATGATCGTCGTCAGCAGCGACAGAAGGCCCGGATTGGACCGCAAGAGCGAAAACAATTGAATGCCGGCCGGCAATTGGCCGATGAACCGGTCGAACGCCACGAAGGTCGTGTCGGCATTACGGGTTTCGGCGACGGCGTCGAGAAACACCGGGACCAGTTTCGTCAAGTGTTCGCGGGCACGTTCGGTCCGGGTCGCCGGGATGCGCCCGGCATGCCAGCCGCGTATGGCGGCCGAAACGTCCCGCGGGCGCTCGAACCCCATCTGCTCCAATGTCTCCAGTGTTTCGGGATCGTCGTCATCGCCGGTAAAGACAAGATTACCCTGCCCCGATGACAGGGATGGTGCGTCTTCAAAGAGGCGACCGTAATGGTGCTGCACCTTTTCCAGGTGGCCGCGCACCTCAATCTCGAAGGTCTCCGTACCGGCATGTCCCGACAAGGCGGCGACAGCCGTAAGCCCCTCGAGCTTTTCCGGTATGATGTGGGTCTGTTCGTCGCGCAGCATCTGGACCCGGTGTTCCAGGCCGCGCAGGTAGCGATAGGAAGCGGCCAGTTCCTCGGCGACCTCGCCGTCGATCCAGCCCTGTTCGGCAAGACCGGCAAGCATTTCCAGCGTCTCGCGCCCGCGCAGCGCCAGGGTCCGGCCGCCCGCTATCAATTGCTGGGTCTGAACGAAGAATTCGATCTCGCGAATGCCGCCGCGGCCGAGTTTGACATTGTGGCCGGCCACGGCAATCGAGCCGTGGCCCTTGTGGATGTGGATCTGGCGTTTGATGGAATGCACGTCGGCAATCGCGGAGTAGTCGAGGTATTTGCGCCAGATGAACGGTTGAAGTTCCTGCAGGAATGCCGCTCCCGCGCACAGGTCGCCGGCGACCGCACGCGCCTTGATCATGGCGGCCCGTTCCCAGTTCTGGCCCGAACTCTCGTAATAGTTCAGCGCGCCGTGTGTCGACAAAGCGACGGCCGTCGAACCCGGATCTGGCCTCAGACGCAGATCGACCCGAAAGACATAGCCGTCGGCCGTGCGTTCCTGCAGCAGTTTGACCAGACGCCTTGTCACCGAAACGAAGACCTTTGTCGCTTCGCTCGGATCGGCCAGCGCAACCCGTTCCGGATCGAACAGGGCAATCAGATCGATATCGCTGGAATAGTTGAGTTCCCGGGCACCGAACTTGCCCATGGCAAGCACGAAGTACCCTGAATCGCGCGGACTGGACGCCAGGATGCGGCCGGCCTGCATCTCCGCTCCGAGCGAGAACTCGACCGCTTTGCGCAACGCCGATTCGGCAAAGGCCGAAAGGGCGGAGACCACAAGATCGGTTGTCCACAGGTGCCCGAGATCCGCCAGCGCCACTGTCAGGGCAACATCGGCCCGCGCCCGGCGCAATTCCGTCATCAGCACGGCTTCGTCGTGCGTATCGAGCGACAGCACGTGATTGCAGATCATCGCAATGCGCGCTTCGGGCGCTTCGGTCACGCGGGTCAGAAGGCGCGCCGGATCGGCGCGCATCAGATCGCGCAGGAAGGGCGCCTGGGTCGCGATGGTCAAAATCAGGGCATTCAGCGCCGGTACATCGCGGCACAACACCTGCAGACTGTCCGCGCTGTCGACGGAGCCGGCTCTCAGGTCATCGAAAAAGCCCGCGCCGTCGCTCTGCGGATTGGCGACGCTGCCTGGCACGACCCGCTCGAAAAGACGGCCCGCGTCTTCTACAAAATCCGGATTGTAATCGCGCATATCCATCAGGCCTGCCCCTTTCCCTGCCTCAAGGGGAAAGATAGCACAGCCTTTAATCCCGGTTCGTTGTCTTTCAGATCCAGTCGGCCGCCATGCAGCCGCACCACCGCATCCACCAAGCTCAACCCCAGACCGGATCCCGGTTCCGAACGGCTTTCGTCCAATCTGACGAATCGTTCCAGAACCCGCACCCGGTCCGGTCCGGCAATTCCGGGGCCGTTATCCACGACCGTACACGTGATGTGGTCGGGATCGTGGCGAACGAAGACGGCGATTTTCGGGCCGTCAGGCGCCGTACTCGTGGCACAATATTTGATCGCGTTGTCGATGACATTGGCCATTGCCTGACCGATCAATTCGCGATTGCCTTCCACCGGCGGCGTTTCGGCGACGTCTGTGGAAAACCCGATGCCCGCCTCTTCGGCAACCGGCTCGTAGAGTTCACACACGCCGGTCACGATATCGGACACGGAAACCGGATTGAAAGCCGCGCCGGTCGAGCCCGCTTCGATGCGTGAAATCATCAAAAGTGCGTCGAACGTTCGAATCAGCTGATCCGCCTCGTCGATCGTCTCTTCCAGAGACCGTTTGTAATCGGTCAGCGTACGCTCGTCCCGCTTGGCGATCTCCAGCCGGTTGCGCATCCGGGTCAGCGGGGTCTTCAGGTCGTGCGCGATGTTGTCGGAAACGTGTTTGATGCCGCTCATCAGGTGCTCGATGCGCACCAGCATGGCATTGAGGCTTTCGGCGAGCCGGTCGAATTCGTCGCCGGTACCGGTCACCTGAAGCCGACCGGACAGATCGCCGTCCATGATCTGCCGGCTGGTCGCGGAGATCGAATCGATGCGCTGCAGAACACGCCGGCTGACGAAGATCCAGGAAATCAGGCCGAGCAGGATGATGGTGCCGCCGGCGACCAGCACCGCACTGCCGATCGTGCGTTTCAGGTGTTCGCGTTCCCCCACGTCGCGCCCGACGAGAATCTGGAATCCGTCACGCAGACTGAAGACGCGAACCAGGGCGGAATGGCTGATGTCGCCGTCGCCGGTATCGAGCCGGCGATAGCCGACCGGCCGTGGCCGTCCGTCGGGATCGTCGAAGACGTCGCGGTCGAGGCTGGCGACGTTGCCCGCAAGCACGTTGCCGGCAAAGTCGGTGACCAGATAGAGGCTGGCTCCCGGCTGGCGGCTGCGCCGATCGACCACGCGCACCAGGCCGCGAATGCCGGTCTTGCGATAATGGGCCGCCAGCCCGCGGATCTCGGTCTCGATGCGGTCGTTCAGATGGCGGGCGAGCACGCGCGTGGTGTTGAACGAGATATAGCCGATCAGGAACAGCGACAGCACGGTGAAAACGGCGAGATAAAACGCCGACAGCTTGAAGGCCGTGGTGCGGAGAACTTTACCGATTGGCGTCACTGATCATATATCCCGCACCCCGCACGGTATGCAGAAGCGCATGTTCGAAACCCTTGTCGATCTTGCCCCGCAAACGCGAAATGTGCACATCGATGACATTCGTCTGCGGGTCGAAATGATAATCCCAGACGTTTTCCAGAAGCATGGTCCGGGTCACGACCTGGCCGGCATTCTTCATCAGATATTCCAGGAGGCGGAATTCGCGCGGTTGCAGGACGATCGGCGAACCGGAGCGGGAAACCGTGTGAGAGAGACGGTCGAGAACAAGGTCGCCGACCGTGTAATTGGTTTCGACCTCGCCAGGCTTGCGGCGCCGGGCCAGGGCTTCTACGCGCGCCAGCAGTTCGGAGAACGCATAGGGCTTTGTCAGGTAGTCGTCGCCACCGGCGCGCAGACCGGTCACCCGGTCATCGACCTGCCCGAGCGCCGACAGGATCAGCACCGGCGTGTCGTCGCCCCGGCCCCGCATGTCCTCGACAACCGAAAGGCCGTCGCGTTTCGGCAGCATCCGGTCGACGACCATAACGTCGTAGGCCCCCTCGGCTGCCAGATGCGCGCCCTCTTCGCCATCCGCGGCGTGGTCGATCGCGTGACCGGCCTCGCGCAGGGCCTTGCTCAGATAGACCGCCGCCTCGCGGTCGTCTTCAATCAGCAGAATTCGCATGGCGGTATCTTACATCAACGGACCGGTTTTGCCGGCCTTCGCGTTCGCTCCAGAAAATCAAAGACGGCAGACCGTGTAGCACGGCCTGCCGCCATTTGAAGCCGGATCAACGGGGGGCGAGGAACATTGACCCAGCAACAAGTGTAGTTCGTGTCAGGCCCTTTCGATGGGCAGCGCGACGAAACGCACGCCGTTCCGGGTCTGGACCTGGAAAAGCACCGCCTTACGGCCGGCCGAGCGTGCCTTGTCGACACTGTCCTGGACGTCGCGCGGCCGGGTCACGGTTTCCCCGCCGATCGACAGGATCACGTCGCCGCGGCGCAAGCCCTTGTCGGCAGCGACGCTGCCCGGCTCGACCTCGACGATGGCGACGCCGCCATCCGCACCGGCCTCGGCGCCCGGCACAAGCGCCAGACCGAGCTTTTCATTCACGTTGTCCTGCGGCGCTGCTTCGAGGCTGGCGCGCCGATCGGAACCCGGCAATTGGCCAAGCGATACGGTCATGTCCACCTGGCGGTTGTCGCGCCATAGCGTGACCTGCACCTCCGACCGCGGTTCGTAGGCGGCAATCACCCGGGCGAGATCGCGCGGCGATTCGATGGTCTTGCCGTCGACGGCGATGATCGCGTCTCCTGCCCGGATGCCGGCCCGAAGTGCCGGGCTGTCGGGCTGCGGTTCCGTCACCAGCGCGCCGCTCTCCGATTCCAGGCCGAGGCTTTCGGCAATGTCGGCGGAAATCGGCTGGATTTGCACGCCGAGCCAACCGCGGACGATGCGACCGTCGTCCTTCAGGTCTTCGACAATTGCCTTGGCCGTCGCCGCCGGAATGGCAAAGCCGATGCCGACGGACCCGCCGGACGGCGAGAAGATCGCCGTGTTGACGCCGACGACATTGCCGCTCAGATCGAAGGTCGGGCCGCCGGAATTGCCGCGATTGATCGGGGCGTCGATCTGAATGTAGTCGTCGTAAGGACCGGAGCCGATCTCGCGGCCGCGGGCCGAGACGATGCCGGCGGTCACGGTGCCGCCAAGACCGAACGGGTTGCCGACGGCCACGACCCAGTCGCCGACATACACATCCGACGTGGACCAGTCCACGTGGGTGAACGTGCGATCGGCATCGACCTTCAGCAGGGCCAGATCGGTCTTGTCGTCGGTACCGATGATCCGGGCATCGAAGGATTGTCCGTCGGTCAGGGTAACCGTTACCGTTTCGGCATTGCGGACAACGTGGTTGTTGGTCACGACATAGCCGTCATCGGAAATGAAGAAGCCGGACCCCTGGCCGCGGGAGAACCGACGGCCGCCACGCTCGCGGCGTTCGCTGCGCGGACCGCGGAAGCTGTCTCCGCGATCTTCAAACCGGCGAAAGAACCGTTCCAGCGGATGTCCGTCAGGAAATCCTTCGAAATCCTGCGAACTGGACGCGATCGGTCCGGACTTCGCCTTGACCTGGATCGAAACTACAGCCGGGCGTACCCGCTCGACGATCGGCCGGAAACTCGGAATGGAAACGGCTGGCCGTGTCTCGGCTTGTTGGGTTTGCGTCGCGCCCTGGGCAATGGCCGGGGACGGCGCCAGAAGGTAGGACTGGCCGGCATACCCGACCGCGCCGAGCGCTACGGCGCCGACGAGAAGAGCGGCGCGATGGCGCCTGAAGGGGGAAGTCTTTTTAGACGGTGCGGACTGCATCGGTATTGATCTCCAACTCTCATCCGGATGCGGAGCGACGTCCTGCATCTCATTCTTGAGACCGAGATCTAAGGTCGGTTACCTTACGACCGCATGGCCGCAGCATTAAAAATCGGTAAGGTTCGCGAAAGCGTCACACGCTGATGCCGACAGGCCGGCGCGGCGTCGCGCCTCCGGCCTTCTTCGGCGCGTCCTTGTAAACGGGTTCGTTCCAATGCGCCCCGTGCCTGACGCCTGACCCTTACAATTCTAGCGGACTGTTCAACGGAGTCTTTTCCAAGGCCGGAAAAAACCGGCCGGCCGGCCCAATTCGGACGCCGATTCACTCCCGAAAAAGGGACATTCCAGCCAAAACACACTGAATTTTAACAAATGCACGCCTAACTGGCATAATCCAATTCAAGGGGGAACCACACCATGAGGATTTTTGTTAAGTCCGCGGCGATCCTGCTGCTGACGACCGGAATTGCTTCGGCCAATGAGTTCGAATCCGAACTGATGACGCTGGCAAAGGGCAAGATCGCCGAGATCGCCGCGTCCGGCAAGGTGATCGACGCGGTCAAGGCCCAGAACACCGAAACCGCCGGTTTCGATCAGTCGAAAATCGACGCGATGGACAAGACTTGGCGCGCGGAAACCGACGCCAGCGATCAACCGATGATCGACAGCGTCCTGGAAAGCCCGCTTTCGGAATATCTGGCCGATGCCCAGGATTCCAGCGACGGTCTGTTTACCGAGATCTTTGTCATGGATGCCCGCGGTCTGAATGTCGGGCAAAGCGACGTGACCTCCGATTACTGGCAGGGTGACGAAGCGAAGTGGAAACAGACCTACGGTGCAGGCGCCGGTGCGATCCACATCAGTGAACTGGAAGAAGACGACTCCACCCAGACGCTGCAAAGCCAGGTCAGCGTGACCGTCGTCGATCCGTCGAGCGGTTCGGTCATCGGCGCCGTAACGTTTGGCGTGAACGTCGAAAAACTCTGATTGTTACTCGTCGGGGCAGGCGTCAATCGACGCCTGCCCCGTAAGTCATGCGTTTCGGGTGGGGGTTGCGGGTGAAGATTTCGGTCAAGTTATCGGCGGTTGTCGTGGGCATGGGCCTGATGTGTTCCGCCGGAGTGGGAATGGCCAGCTACCTTTCCGGGGCGGCCAGCATTCGAGACCTGGCCGAGCAACGGCTGATGGCGCTTGCCGAAAGCCGGAAGAACGCACTGACGGACTATCTGGACGGTATCAGCGCTGGCATCGTTTCCGGCTCCGCAAGCAAGACGGTCCGGGCCGCCATCGCCGATTTCTCCAAGGGATGGGCCAAAGCAGGCGCGGATCCGGCCGCACACCTCATCGACGTCTACATCGCCCAAAACCCGCATGCCGCCGATGCGCGGGACGAACTCGTCCGCGCCGGGCGCAAACCGTATGACAAGGCGCACAGAAAGTTCCATCCCGTGCTCCGTCAAACCATGACGGACAACGGTTTTCGGGATCTTCTGCTCGTCGACCCGGACGGCAACGTCGTCTATTCGGTCAAAAAGTTCAGCGACTTCACAGCCGATCTCACCAGTTCCGCGTGGTCCGACACAATCCTTGCCAGAGCCTTTGACGCGGCCATTGCCGGACCGGCCGGTGAAGCGCATTACTTCGATCTTGAGCGTTACGGTCCGCACGGCGACCGCCCGGTTGGCCTCATATCGGCGCCGATTTCCATCGGCAAGAAGACGATCGGTGTGCTTATCTATGCGCTGTCGACCGACCGAATCAGCGAGACGCTCGGGCACTATTCGGGGCTCGGAGAAACCGGCAACGTTTTCGTCGTCAACCAGGATGGCGTGATCCAGAACGACAGCCTGCGCACACCCGAAATCCCGGAGCAGGCAAGCAGCATGCTCAATCGGGAAGAAGTGATGGCGGCGCTCGGATCGGCGCCGACATTCGCGACCATCGACAATGTCGGGAACGCGACGGTCGATGCGGCCCTCGTACCCTTCAGTTCCATGGGCCGGTCGTACATCATGGTCGTCTATCAGGACATGGCGGAGGTGCTTGCGCCGCTTTCGACGCTGCGCAACTGGATCGTTACGATTGCGCTGGTCAGTGCCGTTCTGTCAGGCGGCGGCGGGCTTTACTTTGCCCGGCAGCTCACGGGCCGCATCGATCGTCTGTCGGGCGCCATGGCGCACCTGGCGGAAGGAAACACGGACGTGGCGTTGCCGACCGGCAGGAACAATGATGAAATCGACGCGATGACCCGATCGGTCGTCGTGTTCCGGGACAATGCGATCGAGCGCCAGCAGCTTGCCGCGGAACAGGACGAATCGCGCCGGATAGGCGAAGACAGGGCAGCTCGGGTCCGTGACCTGATCGAAACGTTCCGCACGGATGTGGCGGGCATGCTGAACTCGGTCGGCGAGAATGCCGACCACATGCAGGCTGCCGCCGATGCACTGACCAAGGTTGCGGAAGAAACGGCCGACAATGCAAACGGCGCAGCCACGGCCTCCGAACAGGCTTCAGGCAATGTCCAGACCGTGGGCGCGGCCGCGGAAGAACTTACCGCCTCGATTACCGAGATCGGACGCCAGGTCGCGACCACGACGGATATCGTCGGTGCCGCGGTCGGCTCCGCGGAACAGACCAATGCCAAGATCGGCGGCCTGGCGGAAGCGGCGAACCGGATCGGCGAAGTGGTCACGCTGATCCAGGCCATTGCCGAGCAGACAAACCTGCTCGCCCTGAATGCCACCATCGAGGCGGCACGGGCCGGCGATGCCGGACGCGGCTTTGCCGTGGTGGCTTCCGAAGTCAAGGAATTGGCGACCCAGACTGCCAGCGCCACACAGGACATCAGCGCGCAGATTTCGGAGATCCAGTCGGCAACGATGGAAGCCGTGGACGCGATCAGCGAAATCACCGAATCCATCGGCGCCATCAACGAGTACACGTCGACGATCGCATCCGCCGTTGAAGAGCAAGGCGCGGCGACGAATGAGATCTCCGCCAACGTTCAGGAAGCGTCGAGCGGAACCCGTGACGTGGCGGCCACCATTGCCGGAATCACGCGGCAAATTCGCGAGACCAGCCAATCGGCCAACCAGGTGCTGACGGCCTCAGAAGAGGTGAACGACCAGGCCGGCGATCTGCGCAATACGGTGGATCGCTTCCTGGCCGATGTCGAGGCAGCGTAGATCTTTTTAGGTCGACAATCCGCCGCGGGCGCATCAGCTTCTGTCACAAGTCTCCCTAAACGCTGCCTGGCTCCGAGGATCGTCGGAGCCTGCCTGTCAATCCGACAGCCGCATCACCCCATCGCGCTTGCAGTGCCCCGGAAATTCGCATACCGTTTCGATATATTTCAGTTACCTAATCATTTTACGTGATCAGACTTGGAACGTGAGAGGAGGTCTCAGGAATTATTCAATTGGCGGTCGTTTCTTCCGCAAGTTTCGCATTACAACCAAATGTATGACTTATCGAAGATTTCGCTTCTTCATTGCCGACATCTTCGTAATCATGGCGACTGCTTGATCCCGGAATCCTGACAGCCAGAATTTCAATTTCTGCTCGGTCATGCACGTAAAGGCAATGGCCGACGCCGGGGCATTGTGGGAGCTCGCATGATCAGACTGTCGCCGTTCGCGATCGCCGTCTTTTTGCTTTCGATCGGATTTTCATTGCCCGGACCGGGTCCGGCCAGCGCTCAGAACACTCCGCCGCCGCCGCCGGCGCTGTACCATTACGTTCAGAACGGAACCGCTCAGGGGCCCGTGCCGCTGGCACAGATCCAGGCGCTGATCGCGTCCGGGGCAATCAGCAGGGATACGCTGGTTTGGCGGCCGGGATATGCCGCCTGGAAGAAGGCTGGTGACGATCAGACAATTGCCGGTCTGTTTTCCGCCTCGCCTCCGCCGCCACCGACCGGAACCGCCCAACCCGGAGCCATCCAGTCGGGAGCCCCCCAGGGCACGGCCGTCGCCTTCCGAGACCAGGCAGTTCCGGACACGGGGCGCGGAAACTTTCCGGCCTTCCACCTGCTCGTCCCGCAAGGCTGGACATTCGAAGGCAAGCTCATTCCCGTGCCCGCCTATTCGATGGTTCCCTATATGGGCGGTTTCGAAGTGAAAGCGCCGGACGGGCGGCTTGTCAGTTTCGCCCCGTTCAACGAATTCGGCTACAGCGACATGGTCCGCCTGCAACCGTTCCAGCCCTATCAGGGACGGCCGTTCTTGCGACGTCCCAATTCACTCGGCGACTTCCTGACCGCGATCGCCCAATACAACCCGGAACGACGCATCTCCGACATCCAGGTCGTCTCGGAGGACGTTGTTCCCGAAGCGACCGAGATGGTGCGCCGGACCAACGCGTACGGCTACAACCAGGCGCGGCAATACACGCAGCAGAACGCCGCCCGCGGCGAAACCTGGACCTATGATGTCCATGTGCGCCGCGTCGTCATGCGGTACACCGAAAAGGGCCAGCGGCTGGAATCCACGACGTTTGCCGTGATCGGCTCCAACACGATCACCTACACAAATGGCGCGGTAAAGTCCGCGAACTGGCTGGTCACAGACGCCTATTCGGTCGGCGGGCCCGTCGGGACGGACTATGTCAACGACCCCGTGCTGGCCGCCATCGTGCGTTCGCGGCGCATCAATCCGGATTGGGCGCATGCGATCGATCAATGGTATGCCGGCGCCCGGCAGCAGATCATCCGGGAAGGTGCGGCTGCGGCCGCGGCGGCACAAAGCAATTGGAGTAATACACGCGGCCAGAAATCGGATGACGTGCTCGACATCAGCTTCAACGGCTGGAAGAACCGCAATACGATCTCCGATCGGTCGCAATCGAATCTGGTCAACTCGATCCACGAGCGCACGACCTACGCGACGCCATCCGGCCAAAACGTGAACCTGCCGAGCTTCTACCGAAACGCGTTCACGGATGGCCGCGGCAATTACGTCCTGCACAACGATGCCAATTACAACATCAATACCGATCCGACCTTCAACAGCCGGAACTGGCAGCGCATCCAGCCGGTGCAGTGAATCGGCCCGGATGTCGGAACCGCAACGCCGATCGGCATTCGCGTACCCGACCGCCGGGCCCGTCCAGGTTCCGAACCCATCGTCCTGACATGCCATCGGGGGAAGCATTATGAATGGCCCGTTTCAACTCCTTCGCCTCATCACAAGCGGCGCGCTGGTCTGCGTTCTTGCCGTCATCGTCAGTCTCGGCCTTGACCGGCAGGCGTCCGCACAGGCGTTCACGTCATCGACCGTCAACGGCGTCACGGTCACTGTGTCGGGGGGCAGCAATCAGAGCGTCAGCGCCGTCGACGGCGGCGCAAGGGTGCTGCTCGACGGACGCGAAATCCTGGCCAAGCGGCAATCGGTTACCGTCGACGGCATTGCGCATTATGTCGAGCCCTATACCGAACTGGCGATCGAAGCCGGTGAATGGGGCCTGACGATCAAGGCAGACGGTGTCGTCGTCTACCGGATCTCGGAAATCGACGGTCTGCGCGCGGCCGCCAACAAAGGCAATCCGGTCGCGCAAAACAACCTCGGTGTCCGCCTGCTGTCCGGCGAGGGTGTCGAACGGAACCCGGCCCGCACCGTCGCCCTGTACCGCGCCGCCGCCGAACAGGGCCTCGCCACCGCGCAATCCAATCTGGCCTATCTCTACTGGAACGGCGACCACATCGAGAAAGATCCGGTCGAAGCCATCAGTTGGGCAAAAAAGGCCGCCGAGCAGAATTACGGGGCGGCGCTGTTCCTCGTGGCGCGGGCGCATGAAACGGGTCTTGGCGCGAACCAGGACTTGTCGGCGGCAGTCGCGTGGTATCGCAAGGCAGTCGAGCAGGACAATCCGGCCGCCATGAACAATCTGGCGGTGCTCCTGTCGAACGGAGACGGGATCGCACAGGATACCGAAGCAGCCGTCAGGCTCTACCGACAGGCCAGCGATGCCGGATACGCGCTCGCCTCGCAGAACCTCGGAATGCTTTACTGGCGCGGCAAACATGTCGCCGTCGACCTGGACGAGGCCGAACGCTTGCTTCAAAAGGCGGTCACGGACGGCGGCCCGACGGCGGCGGAAAAGCTCGACGCCCTCAGGGCGGAGCGCCAAACCGCGGCCGCAGAGCCGCCGGCGGTGCCACTGCCGGCAGCCGGTACGGCCACGCCGCCGCCCCTGCCTGCTGCTCCAACCGCGAATGCGGCAACCCCGCCGCCCCTGCCGGCTCCACCGGTGAAAGACATCTACGTGGCAGTCGACGGCCAACAGCGCGGTCCGCTCAGCACGGACGACCTGAAAGAGCTGATCCGGTCGGGATCGGTCACGGGCGATACACCTGTCTGGAAGCAGGGAATGGCCGCGTGGCAACCAATCGGTGGCCATCCGGACTATGCCCCGCTGATCGCCGCGGCACAGCCCACGCCGCCTCCCGTGCCGGCGGCTCCAGCCTATTATATCCTGGTCGGCGGCCAGCAGCAGGGTCCGTTCACGCTCGAGCAGATTACCGCCATGGCGGCAAGCGGTCAGGTGAGCGGCACGACCCTCGTCTGGCAATCCGGCATGGTCGAATGGCAACCGGCGGCATCGCATCCTCCCCTGGCCGCCGCCTTTCCGCCCGGACCGCCTCCTGTGCCGGCTGGACCGCCGCCCGTGCCCGGCGGTGCGCCTCAAGTGCCGGTCGTCGCGCCAGCCGCAGCGCCGCCCGTACCCGGCAATCCGACGCCGCAACCGGCTCAATCGGTGCGGGTGCGTTCCTATTGCAGCGCGACGGGCAAGGAAGGCATCGGATCGGGCCCCACGTTCGACATCGCTCAGCAGAAGGCCATTCAGGCCTGTGTGGCGAATGGCGGATTGCCGGATTGCTGTCCGCGGGACGTGACCCAGGTTCGATAGGCCAGACCGCGACACAGCGTGCGGCGGGTTTTGCAAAAAGCTTGGCCGGTAACGAAAATGGGCCGCTGACCCGATGGATCAGCGGCCCTAGTGTTGGATGGTGTCCGCCCCGGCACGACCGGAACGCTGGCCAAGTTTCCAGCTTCTTTTTTAAACCCTGGTTGTAGTCTCTTCCGCAGCCTACAGCGCGGTCAATAGCCCGCGGCCGGCTTCATGTGCAATCGGGAGCCGCCCTCTTCATCGCTCCCGTCGTTCCCGTCTGGTCTTGCGCCCGCCTGCCGATCCGTATCCGCCGGTCACCCCTGCCCCAAGTCCGGATGGTGTTGCTGTCGCAGGCAGCACGCAGTGCTTGAATTCTTGAACGCCGCGTCACTGACCGGAGCGTTACATTGGGCATCGCACGAAGTCGTTAGACAGGAGTCTCATTTTTCGACCCATCGGCTGAAGTTTTTCTCCCAATCCTAGCGTCAGATCCGCAGGTCATGATTCCGTATGCGCCGACCGGTACCGCGCTTACTACGGCTCTAAGTTCGTAGCCGGATTCGCTACGGCTGTCGCTTGCTGCTCTATACAGGCCGAACGAAGATGCGCAGGGCTCTTCACCTCTCGACGCCCACACCCCAAATCTGCTGGCTCATATTCGGTCGCATCGGCTACGGCGCTTCTCTTCCGTTCTATACGCGGCCATCGTGCATGGCTGTTCAACCGTAGGTCTGCAAAAATTCGCTGCCGGCGCCCAATGGCGGCTTGCACTCCCGGCCCGGCGAGGCTCCTGACCGTCGGGCAAAAGGGACGCCGGCAGCTTTTCGTCGCGTGGGTATCCCCGCGCGGACTTAGTCGGAGTAATCTCCGAACCGGACTATGAACACCTCCCCTCAGGCCGTTGCATCCAGATGCCTTTCGGGCAGGCCGTTCATTATGATGATATTATGCATCGGCTGGCCAATGTCATTGGCTGTGCGTCTCAATCTTCTTGGCACGCAAACCAACACGCGGCGGGCGTCCGATTCGTCGCGCCAAGGCAATGTCGGAGGCAGGATCGGCGAAGCCGCAGATGGCCGAATCATCCGGTCAGGACACGACCCGTCATTCGCAGCTCAAACGGATGTCCGTGATATCGGTCCGGTCTATGTCCGGCCCCGGGTCACAACCGCTGCGCCGGCTTCAAGCGTGCGATGCACGGGGCAACGGTCGGCGATCTCCAGCATGCGGGCCCGCACGTCCGGCTCGATATCGCCCTCTATCGCAATCACCCGTTCGAACCGGTCGACCTTGCCGTTCCGTTCGCGGATCTCATCGGCGCAATCCGTGCAATCGGCGGCATGCACCTTGCCGTGCATGACGTCGACGGAAATGCCGGTTACCGGCAGCTTCTTGTGGTTGGCGTAGAGCCGCAGGGTCATCGTCGTGCAGGCCCCGAGCGCAACCGACAGGTAGTCATAGGGAGACGGGCCGGTGTCGAGGCCGCCGACGTCGCGGGGTTCGTCAGCCAACAGGTGGTGCCGCCCCGAGACGATGCTGTTCTGAAAGGTGCCCGCGCCGGTTTCGGTCACCCGAACGACGCCTTCGGGTACCTCACCCCCGGTCGACACTGCCTTGTCGGTATCGGTGTCGATGTAACGGGAGGCCCAGGCGGCGATGACGTTAGCCGCATAATGGGCATCGGCCTTGTCGCTCAACAGGTGGTCGGCATTGTCGAGCGAAATGAAGCTCTTGGGATGTTTGGCGGCGGTGAAGATGGCGCCTGCATTGTCGATGCCGACCGTGTTGTCGAATGGCGCGTGCAACACCATCAACGCCTTTTTCATCGCGGCCACCCGGTCGCGCACGGTCTGGGTCGCCAGATCGTCGAGGAATTGCTTGCGGATCGTGAAATTGCGGCCGGCAAGCGAGACCTCCGCCTCGCCACGATCGGCGATCTCGTCAAGCTTGGCGCCGAAATTGTGAACCACGTGATCGGCATCGGCCGGGGCGCCGATGGTGGCGACCGCCTTCACTTCGGCAATGTCGGGTGCGGCGGCAAGCACGGCCGCGCCGCCGAGCGAATGGCCGATCAGGATCGACGGCGCGCGATAGGTCTGCCGCAGGAAGTCGACCGCGCGCACAAGGTCGCCGACATTGGAGGAAAAATTGGTGTTCGCGAACTCACCCTCCGAAGATCCGAGACCGGTGAAGTCGAAGCGCAACACGGCAATTCCGTTCGCCGTCAGCCCGGCGGCAATGCTCTTGGCCGCCAGAATGTCCTTGGAGCATGTAAAACAATGGGCAAACAGCGCATAGGCGCGCGGCGGTCCGGCGGGCAGATCGAGCCGGGCGGCAAGTTCGGCGTCCTGGCTGCCTTTAAAGGTGACTTTCTGGGTTTTGGTTTCGGCCATGATCGCTCCCCCCTTGGTATTTGGCAGGGATGACCGCTTATGGAAAGTCCGCATGTCCCTGCCCTGGAACACGAAATAGGCCGGAAAGACGGCAGGGAAATGGTGGCCGGAGCGACGTGCGTTACTTGCCGTCGCGCAGGAGAGCCTCGACCCGGGCCTCCTCTTCCGGTGTCAATGCTGTCGGGCCGGCGGGCCGGGCCTGGCGACCCCGCAGAAAAAAGACGACCCCGATCAACCCGCAGATCAAAAGCAGCGGCGTGATCCCCCAAAGGACCAGCGTGTGCATGCCGAAGCGCGGTGTCAGCAGCACGTATTCGCCGTAGCGATCGACCAGATAGTCGAGCACAGCCCGGTCGGTGTCCCCGGCGGTCAGGCGCTCGCGGACGATGAAACGCAGATCCCGTGCGAGCGGTGCGTCGGATTCGTCGATCGACTGGTTCTGGCAGACGAGGCAACGCAATTGCGCCGACAAATCGCGGGCGCGCTCCTCCAGCGCCGGGTCTTTCAGCACTTCGTCGGGCCGCACCGCCGATGCCGGGCCCGCGGCGGCAACCAGCAGGAAGCAGGCGGCCAGTCCGGTCGCAAGCAGCGATGTCGCACGCCGAGCGCAAAAAGCGATTACGGTCATGCCGGCGCCTCCGCCGGTCGCGGTGCGACCTTGGCCTTTGCCGGTGCGCCGACCCTGAGGCGACGGTCGGTCAGCGACAGGACGCCGCCAAGCGACATGATCAGACAGCCGATCCAGATCAACGTGATGAAGGGTTTGTAATAGACTGTTACGACCTGACCGGCGTCGATCGGATCACCCAGCGTGACGAATACCTGCGAGAACCAGTGGGTATGGATGCCGGCTTCCGTCGTCGGCATCTGGCGCGCCGGATAAAAGCGCTTGGACGGCTCCAGCGTCGTCACCTGCTGGGCCGTGTTCTGACGCAATACGGTGATGGTGGCGACATCCTCGCGGAAGTTCGGCCCGGAACGCTGGCCGATGGAATCGAACCGGACAATGAACGGGCCGGCCTCGACGGTGTCGTTGGGTTGCATGACCTGAATCGATTCGGTCTGGGTGGCGGTGCTCGCGACAATGCCAAGCATCATGACCCCGACGCCGGCATGCGCGACCATCGTGCCCCAGGCCGATCGCGGCAGGCCGCCCGCCCGGGCCAGCGCAACCGAAACCGGAACCTGGAAAAGCTTGATGCGATGGGCGATTTCCGCCATGGCCCCCATGATCAGCCAAAAGCCGATGGCAATGCCGGCAAGCGCCAGGATCGGCGTACCCGCGGTCGCATAGGCCCAGATGGCCGTCGCCAGCAATGCCAGGCCGGCCGCCGCCCAGAGCCGTTGCGTCACGGCAAGCAGATCGGCGCGCTTCCAGGACAGGAACGGCCCGAACGGCACCAACAGCAGAAGCGGGATCATCAACGGGCCGAAGGTCAGATTGAAGAATGGCGGACCGACGGAAATCTTCTGACCGTTCACGGCCTCCAGCGCCAGGGGATAAAGCGTGCCGACCAGCACGGTGGCGCAGGCAACCGTGAGAAACAGGTTGTTCAGGACCAGAGCCCCCTCGCGGCTGACCGGTGCAAAAATGCCGCCCATTTTCAAGGTCGGAGCGCGCCAGGCATAAAGCGCAAGCGATCCGCCGATGAAGGCGACGAGGATGCCGAGAATGAACACGCCGCGCGCCGGATCGGTGGCAAAGGCGTGCACTGAGGTCAAAACGCCGGACCGGACCAGGAAGGTCCCGAGCAAGGACAGCGAAAAGGCGAGTACGGCAAGCAGGACTGTCCAGACTTTCAGCGCGTCGCGCTTTTCCATCACGATCGCGGAATGCAACAGGGCCGTTGCGATCAGCCAGGGCATGAACGAGGCGTTTTCAACCGGATCCCAGAACCACCAGCCGCCCCAGCCGAGTTCGTAATAGGCCCAATAGGACCCCATGGCGATGCCGAGCGTCAGGAACACCCAGGCGGCAAGTGCCCAGGGCCGTACCCAGCGTGCCCAGGCCGGTCCGATCTGACCGAGAATCAGGGCCGCAACGGCAAACGCAAACGTCACCGACAGACCGACATAGCCGAGGTAGAGCAGCGGCGGATGGATGGCGAGGCCGATATCCTGCAGGATCGGATTGAGGTCGCGCCCTTCGAGCGGCGCGGGCACCAGCCGGATGAAAGGGTTGGAGGTGAGCAGGACAAAAACCAGGAAAACCGCGCAAATCCAACCCTGCACGGCAAGCACGGTGGCGCGCAGACGGGCCGGCAGATTGCCTCCGAAAGCCGCAACCAAAGCGCCGAAAAACGCCAGGATCAGGATCCACAGCAACATGGACCCCTCATGGTTTCCCCAGACGCCGGTAACCTTGAACAGCATCGGTTTGTCGGAATGCGAGTTCTGCCAGACGTTGGTTACAGAAAAGTCCGACTGGACATAGGCGATCGTGAGGGCGGCAAAGGACAGGCTGATCAGCAGGAATTGCATGCCGGCCGTCGATCCGCCAATGGCCATCATACGCCTGTCGGACCAGTAGACGCCGGCAAGCGGCACGGTCGACTGGACGAGTGCCACCACCAGGCCGAGCACCAGCGCAAAATGTCCGATTTCGACGGTCATTCGCCTTCTCCCTTCCACACACCCTTGTCCTTCAGGGCGTCCGCGACCTCTTTCGGCATGTAATTCTCATCGTGTTTGGCCAGCACGGTGTCGGCTTCGAACGTCCCGTTCTGAAGCAGCATGCCTTCCGTCACGACGCCCTGTCCCTCGCGGAACAGGTCGGGCAGCACGCCCTCGTACACCACGCCTACCGTGTGTTCGGTGTCGGTGACCGCGAACTTGACGAGAGTGCCGGTTCCGCGCTCCACGCTGCCGTCGGCCACAAGGCCGCCAAGCCGGATCCGAACGCCGGATTCCACGACCTTTTCCGCAATGTCGGTCGGCGTGCGGAAAAAGACAATCTGGTCAGACAGCGCATAGAGCACAAGCCCTGCTGCAATCGCCAGCACCCCGCCTGCGGAACCGATCAAGGCCAACCGTCTCTGTTTGCGTGTCATTCCGACGTCCTGTGACCTTTCTTCAGACTTGCCCGACCCGATACGGTCATTCAACACCAAGCGATTGCGCCGCGTCATCGAGACGCGTCAGCGCGGCCGCATCCTCGGCATGCGCCGCGCGGGCGCGCTGGACCGCTGACCGAGCGTCATCCGCCCGTCCCATAACCGTGTAGGCCCGGACGAGCCGGATCCACTCGTCAACCGTACCGCCATCGGCGTCGAGGCGCTCGCGCAATCCGGACACCATGGATTCGATGAACGCCTGGCGATCGTCCTCCGACAGCGATTGTGCCGCCTCGATCTCCGCTTGGCTCGGCCCCGGCGCTTCGGCTGTCGGCCCGCCTGTCGAACCCGGCGCCACATCCGTGCCGTCCTCGTTCTGCAGGGCTGTTCGTGCCGCGGTCAGCATGGACCGTGCCATCGCGGCCCAGGGCGCGTTTTCCGGCGCCCCCTCGAGCAGCCCGGTCCAGGCGGGGATCGCCTCGGCATACCGCCTGTCCTGGTTCAGTGCCATGGCAAGATAAAAACGCGCCTTGACGCCGGACGGGTTCATCGCCGCGGATTGCTCGAACACCCGGCGCGCGGCTTCCGGAACGATGCCGGACGCCCGCATGACCATCGCTTCGCCGTAGGAACTCAAGAGGTCGGCATCGGGCTGCGTCAGTCGCACGGCGTTGTCGTAGGCCTGGACCGCTTCATCGAGCCGGCCAAGCCGGGCATAGACCGGCGCGATGACCTTCCAGCCGTCGCCGTCGTTGGGGCGCCGGACCAGATGTTGTTCTACCCGCGCCACCAGATCCTCGATCCGGCCTTCGTTGCCGGGAAGATCAAGACGGGCCGCCAGCGGCGTGTCGGGGACCCCGGGCGATCCGAAGGCGAGATAGGCTGAAATGCTGGCAGCCGGCAGCGCGAACAGCAGCAAGACGAACGTGATCCGGGCTCCGGCCAGCGAGGCGGCCGTCGCGGAGTCCGCGCCACGCGCCGCGGCGAGCAGGCGTCGGCTTATCTCGGTCTTGGAGGCTTGGCCTTCGCGGCTGTCGACGACGCCGCGGTCGATGTCACGCTCGATCTCGCGAAGCTGATCCTTGTATATCTGCACGTCGCTGGCATCGGCAGCGCGCGGCGATCCCGCAAGTAGCGGCCAGACCGTACCCACCAATGTGAGCAGGAGCAGGAAAACCGCCAGCAACCAGAAGGTCATGTGCTTCGTTTACCGCCCAGTGAACTTTATTCTTGAGGGACACCGGTCTGTGCCGGTGCCCTTTCACCCGTTGCACGCGGGTACCTTAGTCGCATTGTCTTATGTCAAGCGTCCAGCACATCCAACGCACCCCTCAACGACTAGTAACAATTGACGAATTGCGCAAGACGCGGTGCACCGGCTTCGCTGCGACATGATCGGCACCGCGATCACGCGAATGTGCAAACAGTGATCGGCCAAAGTCTCTCGGACGCCGAGGCACGGGCCTTTCAGGCAGATTTCAGATTGGGATTGTTGACCGCAACATGCAGGCTGCGGCGGATCAGCCCGGCGTATTCCTCGTCAAAGACGATGCGGGCGAATTCGATGGAGATCTGAACCACCTTGGCCAGTTCGTCGCGTTCCGCGCTGGGGGCGTTGCGCAATTGTTCGATCAGGCTCTTGGAACGGGTTTCGATCACCTGCTCGACCAGGGAACGGGTCTTCGTCACGATGTTGTTGAGCGCCAGGCTGTCAATCGCCTTTCGGGCTGCGCGGAGCACCTTGAGAGCTTCGGTCGCCTCGTCGATCACGCTCTGATCAGGGGTCGAAACAGCGCCGTTGGCCGTGCGGGTCTGCAACGCCGCCTTGACCAGCCGCGGTGAACTTTCGACGCTGTCCTTGAGGATGTCCGACGTTTCGCTGCGACACCAGGCCAGCCGGTGCGACCAGTCCGGAACATTTGCCACATCGATCGCGATCTGGACGCGCCGGACGACGCGGTGAAGGTCGAGCAGCGCTTCTTCCAGCGTGCCGTGCGGATCGCTGCCGCTGCGCCGTTCGCGGACAATTTCCACCCGTCGCTCGATTTCCGACCAGGCGACATCGACCAGCGGCCTGAACAGGGATTTCTCGATCGACGCAGCGTTGTCGGACTTTGCGAGCTTGCGGGCAATCCGGACCAATACCGCCGGGTTTTCCGAATGTTCCAGAAGGCGAATGGCCAGAAGATGAAGCGAGCGCGGGTGGCTGTCGATGAAGCTTGTCACCGCCCGAACGCCGTTGTGCAGCGCCGTTTCGTCGTGGTCGGCCATTTGCGGCGGCAGGGGCTTCACTGTGGCGTCAAGCACATCGCACAATTCCAGGATATCGAGGATATCGCGGGCGTCATCGAGCGTGTGGCGGTCGCCGAGCTGGCCCGCCAACCGTTGAATGTCATCCTCGCTGGTCGACAGGTTTTCGATGTAGGCGCGCGCGGCATTCAACAGACCGGTGCGGGATTCGCGGGCCTTCCTGGCCGCGTGCGCGGCGAGCGGATCGGGCACGTTCAACAGATCCCCGACAAGCTTGCGAATGGCATTGCGCGAGACATCGCGGCGGAACCAGGTCCAGACCCTGTCGACGGACATCGGCGCGACCCGGCCGGCCTGCCGGATCGGCAGGGATTGCGCCACGATGAACGGCGCCAGCGGTCGGAAAAATGCCTGCTGGAGGACCGGCTCGACCTCGTCCGGCTTGCGGTTCTTGGCGCCTGCGGCACGCGCGACCGACAGGATCAGGTTCATGTGATCGTCGGCATCCCCCCGCGTTTTAGCGTTTTCGATGCCGCGAATCAGCATGTCCCGGGCGCTCGGCGAGAGCGCTTCGAGATAGGATCGGATCTTTTTTTCCAGCATCGAAGGCGCGGAACTTTGGGGCTTCATTGGTCCTTTCCGCATCACGCAATTCCAAAGAACACAGAACACCAACAGGCTTAAGAATTGATTGAGAGCGACGCGAAATTCGACGCGAAATTGTGCAGCGGAGATCGCCTTCAGCCGGCGTTGCGCCACCCTCCATCCGCATCGCGACAGGCCGTGCCGCGCAATGTTTCGGCCTCGCCGTCAACGGTGATGGTATGGGCGTAGTCCCGGCAATTCCGGTCGTTCACGAAGTAGGACGGACCGGCCAGTACCTGGCCGAAATGACCGCTGCGCGGATTGGTCCAGGGAACCGGCCGATTGGGGCCCGCATCGTTCAGCGCCCGGCGCTCGGCTTCGGCAAGCGCCCGCCTGTCCTCGGCATCGAGCCGCGCGCCGACGGTGTTTTCGGCAAGGCCTGGAATGAGCGCGCTAGAAGTGCCCGCGGAGGCGACAGTGCTTGCACCGGTCGGCGCCCCGGCCCGGTTTTCGGTGCCGGCGCAACCGACCAGAAGCGCCAACAGGATCGTCGCCAAGCAAATCCGATGGGCCATGACCAACCCCCTGCCCTTTCCGTACTCCGCCCCGGTTTCGTTCGTCACGCCGGGGTCTGGCGCAGTCTTGTGCGAACCGGACCGACCTGAAGGGCCGGCAGTCTGACTTCGGCCCGCAGGCCGCCAAGCGGCGAATCCGACAAGGTCAGCGTTCCGCCATACAGCGAGGTCAGGTCCGTCACGATCGCAAGGCCCAGCCCGGTACCCGGCACCGTCTCGTCAAGCCGGCGGCCCCGTTTCAACGCTTCCTGGCGTTTGTCTGCCGGCAGGCCCGGACCGTCGTCTTCGATGGTTACCAACAGCATGGCACGACCTTCAGCGTCGGTCGCGGCATCGGCGCGCGCGGATACCGATACACGAGAGTTTGCCCATTTGCAGGCATTGTCGAGCAGGTTGCCGAAAATCTCCTCGGCATCCTGCGCCTCGGCACGCAGCTTGAGGCCCGGTTCCACACTCAAAGCGATGCGAATTTCGCGGTCGCTGCTCAGCCGTTCCATCACCCGGATCAGCCGCTCCAGGATAGGCTCCACATCGGCGAGAGCGCCCATCATGCGGCGCTGCGCGGCGGCGCGGGCCCGATCGAGATAAAGACTGACCTGGTCCCGCATCAGATCGGCCTGTTCGGCGATCTTCTCGGTTTCCGGGCTGGCAATGGCGCGCGCCTCATTGGTGATCACGCTGAGCGGCGTCTTCAAGGCATGCGCCAGATTGCCGACCTGGGTGCGGGAGCGGTCGACGATCTCGCGGTTGGCGGCGAGCAGCGCATTCAGTTCGGAGACCACCGGCGCAACCTCGCTGGGATACACCCCTTCAAGGCGTTCGGTACGCCCGACCCGGATCGCGCCAAGCGCCTCGCCGAGCGCGGCCAGCGGGCGCAAACCGATGCGGACCTGCACGAAGGTCGCGACCAGGAGGCCGAAAGCAAACACCACAAACGTCACCAGCAGATTGTTGCGGAAGGCCGCTACCTCACCCTCGATCGTCGAGGTTTCCGCGGCGACGGAGACGATATAGGCATGGTCTTCGAAGACGATGTCGTATTCGACCGCCCTAAGCGCATCCTCGTTCGGCCCCGTCAGGCTGCCGGAACGCACGTTCGACCCGGTGCCGGGTTTGGAAGGCAGGAAGGCCAGGCGCTCGCCGACGAGGGAGGCCGACGTGGTGACCGGATCCCGACCCGGCTTGGTCGCGATCTGCCAGTACCAGCCGTGCAGCGGCAGGCTGAACCGGGGCTCACCGATCGTGCCGATTGCCCGGTTCGGCAGATCCTCCGGCTCGGTAACCGCAATCTCGCCGATAATGGTCTTTGCGAAAATGCCGAGCCGTTCGTCGAACCGCCGTTCGATCGATTGCCGTTCCAGTGAAACGAGCGCAAAAGCCGCCGCGGCAAGCGCGACCGCGCTCCATCCGGCGGCTGTCAGAATAAGCCGCTTGGCAAGCGAGGCGCTACCCATCGCCGATGCGGGTCAGCCGGTATCCGAGGCCGCGGACCGTTTCAATGAGATCCCCCGGAATCTTCTTGCGCAAGCGCCCGACAAACACTTCGATCGTATTGGAATCCCTGTCGAAATCCTGATCGTAGAGATGTTCGGTCAGTTCGGTGCGCGACACCACGCGATCCTGATGGTGCATCAGGTAGGACAGAAGCCGGAATTCATGCGACGTCAGTTTGACCGGACTGCCCTCGACAGTGACGCGGCTTGTCTTTGTGTCGAGGCGTACCGGGCCCGCGACGATTTCGGCAGAGGCGTGGCCGGCGGCGCGGCGCACAAGCGCCCGGATCCGAGCCAGGATCTCCTCCATGTGAAAGGGCTTGGCAACATAGTCATCGGCGCCGGCATCGATGCCCTGGACCTTGTCCCTCCACCGGTCGCGTGCGGTCAGGATCAGCACCGGCATTTTGTGACCGTCCTGGCGCCAGCGTTCCAGAACGCTGATTCCGTCGAGCGCCGGCAGTCCGAGGTCGAGAATCACGGCATCGTAGGGTTCGGTGTCACCGAGAAAATGGCCCTCCTCGCCATCGGCCGCGGAATCGACCGCATAGCCGGCTTCCTTCAGGGCGTCCACCAATTGGCGGTTCAGATCCGGATCGTCCTCAACGACCAACAACCGCATCGCGTTTTCCTTCCAATCAACAAAACGGGCCGGCAAGCAAACTGGCTGGGCCGGGGCACAACCAGTTACCGCAGCACCTGGCCCGTGCGAGCGTCGATGACCCGGCGCACAACCTGGCCGTTTCGCTGAAGCACACCCACGACATAGACGAGCCGGCCGCCCTGCCGGCACAATTGGGCCTTGACTACTTCGCCGCCGACACCGCCGGCAACGGCGCGCAGCGGCGCGGCCTCGCCGCTCTGCACGGCCGCGCGCGCCTGGCCACCGGACAGGCAATTGGCCGCGGCGGGGCCGGCAGTTGCCACCAGGCCTAAAAGGGCAAGGCTGACAATGAGGGGGGAAAGGGCAAAACGTCGGATCATGGCACCAATATGCCTATCCCTGCTGAACGCGACATGAATAATGCAACAGGCATATGTTCATCATTCGCTGCGGCCTGATCGGATTACGGCAGTACGGTGTCCGCTGGCGACAGGCTCCACCCCTTCCCCCGGCCAACTCACGACATGGTCGGCGTATTCCTCCACGGCCATGCCAGCTTCATCCCGCACCCGGCCGCGCACCGAAACGCCGGCATCATGCACGGTTTGCGGGTCGCCGCTGATCAGTGGGTGCCACCAATAGAGGGTGTCGCCGTCAGCCAGAAGGCGGTACGCGCAGGTGGGCGGCAACCATGTGAGTTCGCGGACCTTTTCCGGCGTCAGCGGAATGCAGTCCGGCACCTGTTCGGAGCGGTTTGAATAGTCCTTGCAGCGACAGGTGTCACCGTCGAGCAGACGGCAAGCGACATCGGTCCAAACGATTTCACCGGTGTCCCAGTCTTCCAGTTTGTTCAGACAGCACCGCCCGCACCCGTCACACAGCGATTCCCATTCGGTTTTTGTCATCTCCTCAAGGGATTTGACCATCCAGAACGGCGCCTCCTGCGCGCTTTGCAACACCCGGTCAAAATCGTCGCTTTTCGCGTCCACCCGCATTTCCCTTTTGTCCCGGCGCCGGTATACTGGCCACAGATCATAGAAAGACGTTGTTTGGGGCCTCGTTCCGGGTCCCGATCTTGCATTGCATCGGGCGAAACGTTTTTTACGTCACAGAGTGGGTCACAATAGTGGACGATCAGACGACAGACCAGACCGGTCGTGCCAAAACGACACTGGCCCGGCGGCTACGGAATGCGATGCTGGAAGTCGATGGATTCATCGACAATTCCGTGCATACGCTATGGTCTGGCGTCTTGGACATCTTTGCCCATTACAACAGTGCAATGGACCGGTTCCGGGCGCGCGGGATCAACCGGCTTTTCGCCGAAGTCGGATCGGAATCCTGCACCTGGGCTTTGGGCGGCGCCGTGCTCGCCCTGGCGCTTGCCCAGGGCGCTTTCGAGGAAACCGGCAAGGACTGGCTCGCCACGGAGGAGTTTGCCGTCACGTTTCTTGACCGCAACGGCCGGGAGATCGGCAATCGCGGCATTCTGCTCGACGACGCGATCACGCTGTCGGAAATCCCGGATCACCTGATCAAGGCCACGCTGGCGACCGAGGACCGCCGGTTCTACGAGCATTTCGGCATCGACTTTGTCGGAACGGCCCGGGCGATGGTCGAAAACGCGCGGGCCGGCACCGTGGTGCAGGGCGGTTCGTCGATCACCCAGCAATTGGCGAAGAACCTGTTTCTGTCGAACGAACGAACGCTCGACCGCAAGATCCGCGAGGCGTTTCTTGCGCTCTGGCTGGAAGTTAACCTGAGCAAGGACGAGATCCTCAAACTGTATCTCGACCGGGCCTATATGGGCGGCGGCGCGTTCGGCGTGGCGGCGGCATCGCAATACTATTTCGCCAAACCCGTCACCTCCATCACGCTCGCCGAATCGGCCATGCTGGCCGGGCTCTACAAGGCCCCGACGAAATTCGCGCCGCACCGCGACCTGCCGGCCGCACGCGCCCGGGCAAATGTCGTTTTGCAGAACATGGTCGAGGCGAACTTCCTCAGCGACAGTCAGATCCTGACCGCTGAGATCAATCCGGCCCGGGTCGTCGACCGGCGGCGCGAATACACGCCGGACTATTTCCTCGACCAGGCCTTCGAGGAAGTCAAAAGCCTGGTCAAGGGCCAGCAGCGCGTGGTTACCGTGCACACCACCTTCGACCTCGACCTTCAAAAACGCGCCGACGAAGCGGTGCTGACCCATCTTCGCCAGCACGGCGCAGCCAAGCGGGTCAATCAGGCGGCCCTGGTCTCGGTTGAAATGAACGGCGCGATCCGCGCCCTTGTCGGTGGCCGAGACTACGGGGAAAGCCAATTCAACCGGGCGACCTCGGCCTTGCGCCAGCCCGGTTCGTCGTTCAAGCCCTACGTCTATATGACGGCCTTCATGAACGGATTTTCGCCCGACAGCATCGTTCCCGACCGACCGATCTCCATCGGACACTGGTCGCCGCAGAACTACGATCGGCGCTTTCGGGGCAACATTTCGCTGACCAATGCGCTGGTCCGCTCCATCAACACGATCCCGGTCCGCCTGACCCGATCCTTCGGCCGCGACAAGGTGATCGAAACAACAAAGCTGGCCGGCGTCGAAACGCCGATCCGGGCGGATTGGTCGCTGCCGCTCGGCTCCTCGGAAGTGACCGTCATGGATATGGCCAGCGGCTATTCGACCTTTGCCAATGGCGGCTACCGCATCAAGCCGTATTCGGTCCTCAAGGTCACGACGTCGAGCGGTGACGTGCTCTACGACCGAAGCCGTCAGGCACCGCCGCGTGAACGGGTATTCCCGGAAGACAAGGTGCACGAACTCAACCGCATCCTGAACCAGGTGGTCGAGCGCGGCACCGGCCGCCGGGCCCGGATCGACGGCGTCAAGGCCGCCGGCAAGACCGGCACCACGAATGCCTACCGGAACGCCTGGTTCGTCGGCTACACCGGCAATTTTGTGACCGCCGTCTGGTACGGCAACGACAATTATTCGTCGACCGCGCGGCTTACCGGCGGCAACCTGCCGGCAATGACCTGGCAATATTACATGCGCCACGCCCAGGCTACTGTCGAGCCGAAGGGTATTCCGGGTGTCGAGGATCTTTCCCTGCCGAGCGCCACCATCGCAACACGCTCCGACAACGGTCGGTCGGACGCCGATGATTCCGGCCGGCCGCTGGCCGATCGTCCGTCGCGCAAGGCTGTGGACGTGCTGACGTCGCTGGTCGACAAATTCGGCGGACCGCTGCGCTCATCGATCGGCGAGGATGCGAGACGCGATACCAACCCGGGTACGGATGTCGCCAAGCCGGGCGGGATCCGCGAATTGTCCCTGCCAGAGACAAGAATCCGGCTGGATTCCGACGGAGCGGTCAGCTCGTCGCGCGACGGGACGCTCTGACGTCCTCCTCTCCGCACGAATTTCGCCGATTTCGGATCGCAAGGTCCGGTTAAGACCAATTCCAAACACGTTTGCGATTTGACCATAATCTGTGCCTAATTCTGGGGCAGGACAGAAAAAATGCGGATTTTCGAATCGAAAACCGCACGATGCGGCATTATCGGTGTCCGGAACGATCTTGTGCGCCGGTATCAGAAGACGTTTAGGCATGACATTCATCCGCAACCTGATCTTTGCGACCGCGATCGCCCTGTTCACGGGCTTTGCATCCGCGCATTACGCCATCGACCTCTTGGGCAAGGGCGACAATCTGACGACCGGCCAGTGGACGCGGCTGGAGAGCATTGAAAATACGGCAGGCAACCCCTATCGCGCCGCACTGAAGGTGCGGACTTCAGGCGTGGCGCTCGCGCCCGGTGAAGGCCTTGTCTTCACCACCGATCGGGATCTGGAAGGCGAACGTTTCGACGCCGCCTGTATCTATCGCATTGTCGGCAAGATGCCACGCGCGACCTTGTGGAGCCTGACCGTCGACGGTATCGGCGATGCAACGGCGACACCTTTCACGGACCGGCACTTCCTGGTTGCGCCTTCGGTCGTGTGGCAGGCCGACGGCCAGATGACGGTGACCCTGTCGCCCGACCGGCGTCCCGGCAATTGGATCGCGACCCCGTCAACCGGACCGTTCCAGGTGTCGTTGCGTCTGTACGATACACCGCTGGCCCTGAATACGGCAGAGCTCGATCCGAGCGCCCTGCCCCTCGTCATCCGGGACCAGTGCCTATGAACACCCTGACGCTTTCCGCGCTCGGCGGGCTCTGTCTCGGCGGCATCATCCACATCGTCGCCGTCCTGGCGGTTCCCGTCGTCACCGATCGTACGCCGTGGAACGGCATTGCCGGCCTCGGACAGACAGGCAAGTTCCATCTGGTGACCCGCGACGACACGCCGGTCGGCGTTCTGGACCCGGCCATGGTGCATGCGGTGTGCGCCTTCGATCTGGCCGGAGAATCGAACGATCTTGCCCTCGACCTGGATGCCAACCTCTGGACGCTGTCGGTCTTCGACGCGCTCGGTCGGTCGGTGTTCGCGCTGGCCGGCCGGGAATCCCGTTTCGGCATGTCGCTGGTCACGGTGCAGGAACAGGAAGAGGATGCCGAAGAAGCCGCGCCCGAGGCACAGACAAACGAACGGGATTTTGCCGCCCGCGTCCCCGACGATAAGGGGTTCATCGTGCTCAGGGCCTATTCTCCGCACGCCGCCGAACGGGACGCGCTGGCCGAATCTCTCAAGCGGGCGCGCTGTACATAGAGCCTTGTCGGTTGGGCTTTTGCTTCGCGGCGGCCGCCGGTCTATGATGCGGCGCCGCGGGTCAATCGCCGTTACGATATCACCCGGGTCCTTCCTTCACTGCTCCTCCGGACACGGGAATCCAGAATGAATGGCGCGCAAAGCCTCGTGACGACCCTGCTGCGCTCCGGCGTCGATGTCTGTTTCACCAATCCCGGCACATCGGAAATGCATTTTGTGGCGGCGCTCGATTCGATCGCCGGCATGCGATGCGTGCTTGCGCTCTTTGAAGGCGTGGCCACCGGTGCCGCTGATGGATATTACCGGATTGCCGGCCGGCCGGCGTCGACGCTCCTGCATCTCGGGCCGGGTCTCGCCAACGGGCTGGCCAACCTGCACAACGCCAAGAAGGCCGGATCCGGTGTCGTCAACGTCGTCGGCGAGCACGCGACCGCGCATATCGCGCTCGACGCGCCGCTCGCGTCCGATATCGAAGGCCTGGCGGGCCCGATGTCGCATTGGGTGCGCACGTCGCGTTCGGCCGCCAATGTCGGCAAGGACGGTGCCGAAGCCGTGGCCGAGGCGCGTTTTGCTCCGGGACGAATCGCTACGCTGATCCTGCCCGGCGACGCCGCCTGGGATCCGGGCGGCGTCGTTGCGGAACCGCTTGCCGTTCCAGCACGTGAAACCGTCGATCCGACCCGGCTCGAGGCCGCAGCGGACGCCTTGCGGCTCGGCCCGTCCAGTCTCTTGCTCCTCGGCGGCGATGCGCTTTCGGCCGACAATCTTGAAATGGCAGGCCGTATCGCCGCCAAGACCGGTTGCGGCTTGCTGGCCGAATGGGCGAATGCCAGGGTGGAACGCGGCGCCGGAAGGGTCTCGGTGAACCGCATTCCCTACGTGGTCGAAAAGGCGGTCGATCTGCTCAAGGACTATGACCGGATCGTCCTGATGGGGGCACGCCCGCCGATCGCGTTCTTTGCCTACCCCGACAAACCCGGCATTCTCAGCCGCCCGGGTTGCGAAATCCTCGAAACGGCCGATCGGGCGCATGACCTTTCCAACGCTCTGGCCGGACTTGCCGACCTCCTGAACGCCGGCAGCACGGTTCCGGCCGGAATTGCTGAAGCCGGCCGACCCGACCGGCCAACCGGCGCGGTCACGCCGGAATCAATTGCCGCGGCACTCGGCGCAACCCTGCCGGAAGGCACGATCGTGATCGACGAATCGGTGACCACCGGACGCGGTTTCTTTCCCGCGACCGCGGGGGCGCCGCCACATATCTGGCTCAACAATCTCGGCGGGTCGATCGGGTACGGTCTGCCGGCCGCAATCGGCGCGGCGATCGCGGCACCGGATCAAAAGGTGCTCGCCATGATCGGCGATGGAAGCGCGATGTACACACTGCAGGCGCTGTGGACGATGGCACGGGAAAATCTCGACATCGTCGCCCTGATCTTCGCCAATCGGTCGTATCGGATCCTGATGGGCGAACTCGCCAATGTGGGTGTGCAAAACCCGGGTCCGCGTGCCATGGACATGCTGAACCTGACGAACCCGGCACCCGACTGGGTACAGCTGGCAAACGGACACGGGGTGGCGGCCAGCCGCGTCGACAGCGCCGACGCACTGGCATCCGCGCTTTCCGATCGCTTCGGCGAACGCGGTCCGGGCCTGATCGAAGTGGTCTTTTGAGGGACGATGGAATTATGGGTCCCGATCACGGTGCTTGCAGCGTTCATGCAGAACGCCCGATCGGGATTGCAAAAGCACCTGAAGGCCAGCCTCAGCACGTCGGGCGCCACGTTTTCCCGTTTCGTCTTTGCAGCTCCGCTCGCCGCCCTCTATCTCGGCAGCCTGATCGCCTTTGCCGGGTACGACCTGCCCGGCTGGACCGGGTCCTTCGTGCTGTTCGCGATGCTTGGCGGGCTGTCCCAGATCGCGGCGACCGCGCTGCTCGTTTCCATCTTCTCGTTTCGCAACTTCGCGGTGGGAACGACGTTTTCCAAGACGGAAACCGTACAGACCGCGATGTTCGGACTGGTGATCCTCGGCGAACGGGTCAGCACCGGAGCGCTTGTCGGCATCGCCGTCAGTCTTGTGGGCGTCGTTCTGATTTCGCTGAAGCCGGACGAGGCGGCAGACAAACGCAGCCCTGTGCAGCACCTCGCCCGCTGGCTCGACCGGGCGGCGCTCACCGGCATGCTGTCCGGCGCGTTTTTCGGTATCTCCGCCGTCAGTTACCGGGCCGCCTCGCTGTCGCTGGAGTCCGGCGATTTCATTATCCGAGCCGCCATGACGCTCGCCTTCGTGACAGTGTTTCAGACCGTCGTCATGGCGATCGTCATGCGAATGCGCGAACCGGGGCAGATCCGGGCCGTCTTTGCGGCCTGGCGGGTTTCCAGCGTTGTCGGCCTGACGGGCATGCTGGCCTCGGCGCTGTGGTTTACGGCCATGACCTTGCAGAACGCCGCCTATGTACGGGCGCTCGGACAGGTCGAACTCGTCTTCACCTTTGCCGCCTCGCGCCTCGTGTTCGGCGAACAGAGCACGATCCGCGAACTGGTCGGCATCGGCCTTGTGACCGCCGGCGTGCTGATCCTGGTGTTCAGTTGATCGAGATCATGCGCCATCCGTTGCATCGGACCGAAGGCAGCGGGCGTCGGCTGCCTATCGCGGCCGGCCCATTAGCCGCACCTGGCGGAATCCCCGCATGACGGAGACCACGGTCGAGACCGAAACGCCGCCGTCGAAAGGAAGCGGGCTGCTGCTCGGCTGGCTGGCGGCGTTCGGGGTGCTGTTCATCTGGTCGGGATGGGTGGTGGTCTCTCGCTTCGGTGTCCTGAACACTCTGACGGTCTACGACATTGCGGTCCTGCGTTTCCTGGTCGCGTTTCTGGCGGTCAGTCCCTTCGTCGTAAAGTACTGGCCCCGCCGGCTGGCGTTCTGGAAAATCCTTGTCCTTGGCGGCAGCGTCGGCGTGCCGTTTCTGCTGCTGGCTCTGTTCGGCATGCGCTTCGCGCCGGCAAGCCATGCCGGCATTCTGCTCAATGGCACCTTGCCGATCTTTGCGGCGGCCATTCTGTGGCTCTGGGTCGGACAGCGCCCCGTGCGCATGGAAGCCGTCGGCATCGGCGTGATCCTGGCGGGCTGTATCCTGACGGGCTGGGACCGCGGATCCGACGGCCTGCTCCCGCAGGCCTGGATCGGACAGTTGCTGTTCGTGGCCGCAGCTCTGGTTCTGGCCGTTTACATGTGCGCGACGCGGCTATGGGGTGTCCGGCCGATCGAGGCGATGGTCGTCATACCGACGGTGAACATCGCCCTGTTCGGTCCGGTCTATCTGGCTCTGCTACCGAAAAATCTCGACCGGGCGCCGTGGTCTGAAATCCTTCTGCAAGGGCTCTATCAAGGCCTTGGCCCCAGTATCCTTGGCGTGATCTGCTTCACGCAAGCCGTGCGCAGCCTCGGCTCGACGCGAACCGCGGCCATGATGGCCGGCGTTCCCGGACTGGCGGCGCTCATGGCCATACCGGTGCTCGGCGAATGGCCGAGCCTCGTTGCCTGGGGCGGGCTCGCAGTGACGACCGCCGGTATACTCCTGATGGTGCCGGAGCGAAAGTAGCAGGCTATTTCTGCGGTACCGGGTCGTCCTTTTCGTAGGACTTGGTGACAAGTCGGGACCGGCGGTGGGGCCGCGTCTGCGCAATCTTTCCCTCGTCCTTTTTCAGCTTGTTCTCGCCGGCCACAATCGTGCCGGCCAGGAGCCGCCAGGCCCGGTTGACGTCCCAGATCCGGTCCGACGGCGTTTCGATCTCCAACCGGTCGATGGCGAACCGGTAGGCTGCAAGCCGATAGCGCAAGGCGTCCGACACCTGACCGATCACCAGGGCGTTCTCGTGTACCCGCCCCTTCGCATTGGCCAGTTCCAGCTCCGTCAGGTCCGGTCGGCGCCGGGTCGCCCGGATGCGTTCCCGGTCGTCGCGGCGAACACTGGACGCCACACTGAAAAACGGACCGACCAGCTCGGCATCAGAGGTAATGTCGAATCTGAGCCGTTCGTAGCGGGCCTGGCTGGAGCGAAACTTGTCGGAGCGCAGATAGGCGTAGTACCGATCCGGCGCATGCGCCCGGCCGAAGCCCTCAAGCACGCGATTGGTTTCCAGTTCGGTGACTGCGCGTCCGAACCAGTCGCGCGTGTGCGGCGGAAACCGAAGATAGGTCGCTCGGCGCCGCATCAGGCGTTCCGTGTCCGTCAGATTGTAGGAGGAGACCGGTTCTTCCCGGGCATAGGCCTTGGCCTTGCCGATCGCCGGCAGGGCATGGCGGTTGAGCGGACCGCCCTCCGGTCGACCGAAGTCGCCGGTCTTGGAAAAACATCCGGCGGCCAGCAGACAAAGGCTCAAGAGCATGCCGATACGCCCCGCGCTCGCGGTGACGCCTGGCACGCTTGCAGCCCGTCCGAGCCCTCTGGCCATTGCTCATTCCATCGTCGGGCGATCCCGGCGGGACCGCCTCACCGCAGCGCCAGGGGGGTCACTGACCCTGCCATGGCCCCTCTTGCCTTTATCCGGTGCCGGAATCGCCGCAGCCGATGATCGATCCGGTGACGCTATGCTGACGCACCGACAGATCGATCGTATGCCTCTCGACCCTGACGCCGGGAAAGATCACGATCTCGGCGCCGTCGCGAGACGCCGGTTTTGTCTTTCGGTCGGACGCTTTTTCCTGCGCCCGGTAACCCGCCATATTCAAAACAACACCCATTCCCACCTCCTTTCCGGAGACGCGCTGAGCCTGTTCGCCGCAGATTTGCAAGCGTGTTGCCATCTGTCTTTCACGTGTTTCTGTCTTTAATCTCTTGTTTGGGTTAACAGGTCGCTAACGGTTTTTTGCCATTCTCCGGCCAAGATGTTCACGGTTCGACATGCGGCGTGTTCGAATCCGACCTCCGGTTGGCTCCATCCAATGTCTCGATCTTTTCTGTTTGCCAAAGAAATCGATAGCGAAACCCAGAAAGCCGCGTCCGATCATGTGGCCGTTTTGGCGGCGCTCGACTACAGCCGCGAAGAACGGCACGACCGGTCGACGGCGGACATGTTCGCGGCGCTTATCCAGTCCTATTGGCGGGATCTTTCGCTTGCCGAACGGCGCCTGATCGCGCGTGTCCTGGCCCCGAGGGCGGATGTGCCGCGTGTGCTCATCACCCTATTCCTGTCGGACCACTACACGATCGCCAACGCCATCATCGACGCATCGCCGCTGATCGACGAGCCGGACTATTACCGGATCGCGGAAACCCGCGTGATGCCGATGCTGCGCGTGCTGGCGCGGCGAACCTTACCGACCGATCTCGTGCCCGTCCTTGCGCGGCTGCGCGATACGTCGACGGCACTCGCACTCGCGCTCAACCGCGGCATCTTCCCGGATCCGGAAACGCTGGCATGCCTGCTAGAAACCGCCGGCAGCAGCAAGCACGTCGCCCGGGCACTTGCCCTGCGCGACGACCTGCCGATCCACGCCCTCATGCACCTGTTCCCGGAACTGGATTCCTCTGAACGGCTGAGAGTGATCGATCAGGTCGAGCGGGAAACGCTCGTCAGCGTCGATGCGCCATCGGGGCGGTCGCCGGCCGGCCTGCTTACCGAAAACCAGCGGGCCAGTTTCATCGACATCGCCAAACGCGCGGGCCGCGCGGCCTTCGTCGACCAGCTTGCCGAACAGGTCTCGGTCGAGCGTCGCTATCTGGATGCCATGCTGCAAAAGGATACCGGCGAGATCCAGGTCATCCTGCTGGCCGGCCTGGGCTTCAGTGCAACCGAAGCAACCACGCTGTTCATCATCATCGGTGCCGAGGACGCCCTGTCCTACGAGAACGTCAAGACGCTCACTGAATTGTTCGAGCGGGTTCAAAGGCGGGTTGCCGGCCGATTCCTCACCGTGTGGAGCGGCCGGCGCACGGAACCGGACATGACGCGCGCCGACAGTCTGCAGGAACGCGGCGATACGCGCCGCGCGGGATCCCTGCACCTCGGGTCCGCCACCAAGGCGCCGAAAGACGGCGCGCTCACGGTCCGGCGTCCGAAATCCCGACGGGACGGCTAAGCGCCGGCAGTCCCGGACTGAGAACGGGCCCGTCGGAGCGGCCAGAACATCGCATCTCGATGACCGACCGCAAACTGTCGATCATGGTTTCCAGACGATTGTGACGGCGCGGCTGTTCGGGAAGAAAATAGCCGAAATCCACCTTACTGGCCGGCCGCCAGGGAACCAGGGCCAGTTGATCGACAAGATCCGGATCCAAGGCGAGCGGATCGGCAAACGTGAACCCGAGGCCGTAACGCACGAGACGATAGGCGGCGGCGCCGGCCGAGACCTCGTGAGCGATTGCCAGGTGCCGCTCCGCCTTTAGGAGCGCCCGGTCAACGATCCGTCGAATGACGGTCGACTCGTCCAACGCGATATACGGTTCTCCGGCAACGTCTTGCGCTGTCAGAAATTCTCGATCCGCCAAGCTATGTTCCCGAGGCAGCGCAACATGCAGTTCCGTCGAGACCAGGGCGTGCGCGGCAAGCTTTTCGACCGGCAGAGGCAGGGTCGAGATGCCGATATCGTATTGCCCATGCATGATGCGCCGCCCAAGATCCCTACGGTGATGAATCTCGAGCTTGATCCGGAGTTCGGGATCGCGTCCGGATGCTTCAGCAATGGCAGGCAGCACAAGCCCGTTGACGATTCGCGGGTGACAGATGACGCGCAGCGGCGCAACGACATTTTTCCGCATCTGATCGAACAGGGCCGGAACGCCGTCGAGTGACGCCAATATGCGCATTGCTTCCGGATAGAACAGTTCGGCTTCGGCTGTCGGAACGAGCCGCTTCTTGTCGCGGTGGAACAGCGCGCAGCCGATTTCCTGTTCCAAAAGGCCAAGAAGCCTGCTGGCGGCCGGTTGACTTACGTTCAGGACCACAGCCGCCTGCGCAAGCGTGCCTTCCTCCATAATCCGGACGAAGATGCGCAGAGATTTGATGTTCATACTTCCAATTTCCGGAATTATGGATCAAATAATTCTAATTTCTAAATGAAATGCAGTCCACTAGCCTTTCTCGCGACAATAAACCGAAAGCTGCCCGGAAACGGGCTCGGGAGGACGATGTGGATCGCAGACACTTCATCAAGGCTACGCTGGCGACTGGCGCTTTTGCCACTCTCGGCGCGAGAGTGGCGGTCGCGGAATGGAGGCCACGCCGACCGATCAACATCATCTTGCCCTATTCGGCCGGCGGCGGCACCGATGCGCTCGGCCGGGCGGCGGCGGCATCGGCGGAGGGCATTCTTCCAGTCCCGCTGGTGATCGTGAACAAGCCCGGTTCTTCCGGCATCACCGGTGCGACGGAAGCGGCGAATGCGCCACCGGACGGCTCCACGATGATGCTTACGTCAGCCGGTTCGTTTCTGCTGACCTCCATGCTGCGCGACACCGACGTCAATCCGTTCGACAGTTTTCGCATTGTCGCACAGATCGGCAACTTGACGCCCGCGTTGCTGGTGCCGGCTTCAAGCCCGTTCACAACCGTTCAGGACCTGGTCGATGCTGCCAAGGCGGAGCCTGGCACATTGCGATGGGCGCATAACGGGCGCGGCGGATTTCATCATGTTGCCGGGCAGAGTTTCCTGAACGCCAATGGCCTCAAGGCCCAGGACGTACCGTTCAAGGGCGGCGGTCCAACCCGGGCGGCGGTCATCGGCGGCCAGGTCGATTTCGCCTTCATCGGCATCCAGCAAGCCGCCGGCTTCGATAACGAATTGCGCGTTCTCGGCCTGGCCGCGCCAGAACGCGATCCGATCGCAAAGGACGTTCCGACGCTGGCGGAACAGAAATTTGACTATGTCGCGGTTTCCTCGCCGATCGTCCTGTTCGTTCCGAAGGACACGCCGGACGAGGTCGTGTCGACCATGGAATCGGCGATGCGACGCATCGCCGAATCGCCGCGCTTCGCGGAACTGATGCTGCCGCAGGGCAATGTGCCGGAATTCCTGTCGGGCAAGGAAACCGAGGCGCGGCTGCGCCGGATGCAGGAAGAAACCCGGCCGGTGATCGACGCGCTCAGGAACCAGGGCTGATCCATGGGCTGGGCGCCGGCAATTCGCGGCCGGTTCATCGGCCTTGTCTTGGTCCTTGTCGGCGCCGGAGCCCTTCTGGCCAGCCTGCAGATACCGCTCGACCAATACGGACAATGGGGTGCCCGGATTTTCCCACTGATCGCAGGACTGGCAATCCTCGTAACCGGTCTGGCTGAGCTCTGGGAAGGTCCGGCCATCCGGCCAGGGTCGACCGGCGGCGGACATACCGCAAGAGTGTTGGCGCTGCTCGCCCTGGCCATCGCCTATGTATGGGCCCTGTCAAAGGTCGGCTACCTGATCTCGACGGCCGTTACGGCACCCCTTGGCCTGTGGTTGTTCGGCGTGCGTCGCCCGATCGGCCTGCTGGCAGCCGCACTGTTGTGCCCGGTCGCCTACCACCTGATCTTCTTTGAGGCGCTCGGCGTGTTTCCGCCGCTCGGGGAATGGATCGACCTTCTCGACCTCATCCGCGGATATTGAGCATGGACATCCTTGTCGGACTAGCCACCGTTCTGACCGACCCGGTGTTGCTGTGCTGGATCCTGCTGGCCGCGCTCGTCGGCATGGTCATCGGTGCCATCCCCGGCCTCACGGCCTCGGCGGCGATCGCCATGCTGGTCCCGCTTACATTCTACATGCAGCCGCTTGCCGCCCTGGCCTTCCTTTATGTCATCGGGAAATCCGGCCGCTATGGCGGGTCGATCGCCGCCATCCTGTTCAACACACCTGGCACGGCGGCTTCCGCCGCCACGCAGATCGACGGCTATCCGCTTGCCCGGAAAGGCATGGCTTCCAAGGCAATGCGGGTGGCAACGGTGTCTTCCGTCATCGGTGATTTTACCGGAGACCTTATATTGATCAGTTCGTTTGCCGTCATCGCGGCCGTTGCATTGCGGCTCGGCCCGCCGGAATTGTTCGCCGTCTATTTCGCCGCCTTCGTCGTTATCGGATCGGTTATCGGCAATTCGGTCGCAAGGGGCCTGGCCAGCGCGGCACTCGGCATACTTGTCAATATGATCGGCCTCGATCCCATCAGCTCTCAGGAACGCTTTACCTTTGGAACGTTCGAGCTGAGCAACGGCGTTGCGCTGGTTCCATTGATGATCGGCATTTTCGTGCTTGGGGAAGTCTTTGCCCAGATCGACAAGCCGGCGGGTCGGACCGTCATGGCGGATGAACCCGACAGTGCCGAGGCGAGAGCCCGCAACCACCTGAGCTTTTCCGAATACAAGCCCTGCATTCCGCACGTCATCCGATCGTCCTTTATCGGCGCATTCATAGGCATGCTGCCGGGCCTCGGTTCCGCGATCGCCGCCTTTATCGCCTACGGCGAAGGCAAGCGCCGGGCGCAAAATCCGGAAGAATGGGGCCGTGGCGCACTTGAGGGCATCGCGGCGCCGGAAGCGGCCAACAACGCCGTTTCCGGCCCATCCATGGCGCCCCTCCTGACGCTTGGCATCCCCGGATCGACTATCGGTGCCATACTCGTCGGCGTGTTCCTAATCCACGGCATTCAGATCGGCCCGACCCTGTTCCTGACGTCGCGCGAACTCGTCTACAGCCTGTTCGCGGCGGGGCTCGTCGGCATCGCCTGCTACGGCCTGATCGGGTATTTCGGCGCGGCGTTCGTCGGCCGGTTCATCCTCAGAATTCCAACCCAGGTTCTTTATCCGATTATCTTTCTGACGGCATTTGTGGCGGCCTACGCCTCGCGCGGCAACCTGTTCGATGTCGTGGTGATGGTGGTCGCCGGCTTTGCCGGCTGGGCGATGCGCAGGTTCGATTTCAACCCGGCTGCCTTCGTCATTTCGTTCGTGCTGGCCGGCGGCGCCGAGGAAGCGTTCCGGCAATCCCTGCTTCTGTCAGACAGTGGACCGGCCATCTTTGTCGAACGGCCCGTCGCACTCGTTTTCATCGTGCTCGGTATCGGCGCGCTGGTCTTTCGGATCCGCAGTCACCGACGCCAACGTTCCGATCCCAAAGCGGCGGAAGAGCCGTCATGAACAAGGGAGGCGAACCATGACAGGACCGTTTTCGGGATTGCGGGTCATCGACTTTACGCATGTGCTGGCCGGTCCGGCATGTGCCTATTATCTGGGATTGCTGGGCGCCGACGTCATCAAGGTAGAATCGGCCGCCCGTGGCGACGCCATGCGCTATCGGGGCGGAACGGATCGCGCCCGCGCCGACAGCGGAATGAGTACAGCTTTCCTGACCCAGGGCGCCGGCAAGAAATCCGTTGCAATCGACCTGAGCCAGGGCCCCGGACGATCGGTTTTCTACAAACTCATCGCGTCAGCCGACATCCTGGTGGAAAACCACCTGCCACAGACGCTGAAGGACCTCTCCCTCGGCGAAGCCGATCTTCGGATCCTCAATCCACGCCTCATCCATTGCGCAATGACCGGATACGGGCGCGGCGGAGACAGGCAGGACGCGCCGGCCTATGATGTCAACATTCAGGCTGCTAGCGGATTGATGTCGCTGACCGGGACCGACGGTACGGGGCCGTTGCGCACCGGTGCACCGGTTATGGACTATGCCACAGCCCTGGCCGCCGCCTTTGCCATCTCGGCTGCCCTGCACCAGCGCAATCAAAGCGGTGAAGGCAGTTTCATCGACGTTTCCATGCTCGAGACAGCCTTCGTTCTGATGAGTTCGACGGTTGCCGATTACCTTACAACCGGCAGCTTGCCGAAGCCGCGTGGCAACGCGGCCAACAGCCGGTCGCCGGCTGCCGGGAGCTTTGCCTGCAAGGACGGCATTCTCAGTCTCGGCGTCAACGAAGACCATCAATTCGCGGCGCTTGCCGAAACGGTCGGGAGACCGGAATGGGTGAGCGATATCCGGTTTTCCACGCGGGCGGCACGCCGAGATCATGCGGACGAACTGAAACAGGCGCTGTGCGCCCGCCTGACAACCCGAACGGCCGAAGAGTGGGAATCCGCTCTTACCGAAAACGGCGTACCGGCCGCCCGCCTGCGTACACTGCCGGAAAGCCTTGCGCTTCATCAGGTAGAAGCGAGACGGTTCCTGCACTCCGATGCATTGACCGGCGCAATAACCCCGACACTGCCATTTCGGATCGGCCCCGATGCCGTCCACGCGCCTCGGTCTACGACACCCAATCTTGGTGCACACACGCGGGAGGTTCTGCGATCGCTTGGTTATGCAGATGCCGAGATCGCGGAATTCGAGAGACAAGGGGCCGTTCGGGTCCACGATGACGTCAATGATCTACGAACGGACGGACGTTAATTGCTGTACACGCAGTGCGGTGGCCGCGGAGGCATACCACCCGGCGTCGTCCGACCACCTCACGCGGCCTTCGACAACCAGAATCCGTCGCCGCGATACCACACGCCCGGATCGTTCTGCTGTGGTTGTCCGCGGTAAAGCCGGCCAAGTGCCGGCGCCTTTCCGTCATGCGCCGCCAGAGCCGCATGCAGCGCCGCAGCCTCGTCAGGGGTCCGGGCCCCGCCGCAATGGTAAAAGCCGCATGACCCAAGAGCCGTTGCGGCGAAATCGTCGCCGCTCCTTTCAATCAACAGCATGAAGCCCCAGCGGTCCTCGCCGGTGAACGGAATTGCCATCCGTCCGCCCGACGCCAGTTTCGAAAGCCACAGGTCGGGAATACGAGTTGCACCGGCAAAGGCCGCGACCGCATGAAGGGCCGGCAGGTCCGCCGCCGCCGTCGCATTGCCGGCGATCACTTCCACATTCGGATAGGATTGCAGATTGCGTTCTGCCCGCGCCGCCAGGCTTGCGTCGATCTCATAGGCGATGACGCGGCCGGTCGGGCCCGCCAGTTCCGCCAGGATGGCCGTGAAATAGCCGACTCCCGCGCCGACTTGCAGCACAGTCGCGCCGGGCCTGATCCGCAGGTGATCGAAGTAATAGGCCCACAGTGACGGCAGACCGTTGTTCAGATCCCTGTCGGCATCGATCGAGACGAGCACATCATGATAGATGTGACGCGGATCGGCGTTCGGACTGTCATAGGCCGGCCGGTCGAGCTGGCGCGGCTGAATGCGCCACGGTCCTGCGCCGAGATAGTGCTCCCGCGGCACCCGGGCAAAGGCATCGACGATGGACGCATCGTTCCTGACCGGAGCGGCGGCGCGTATGTCCTCGGCGAACCAGGTCCGTGCTTCGGCAATCGTGCGATTGGTGTCCATTATGCACTCCTTCGGCAAACAGCGGGCATTCAGGTGACCGCGACAACATCGATGGCAATCCGGCAATCCGGATGGTTCAGGGCGGATACCGGCAGGCCCGTCGAGGCCGGACCGGGACGGGAGTAATAGCCATGCCGGATTTTCATGTTGGCGTGCAGCTCCTGCGGCGTCGCTCCGCCCACATAGTGCGCCGTGAGCTTCGCGACGTTGTCGAACGACATGTCCTGCGCTGCAAGCGCGTCGGCAATGCCCGCCATGATTGCCCGCGTCTGGCCGACCAGGTCTCCGGCCGCATCCCGGTCGGTACCACTTATCCAGACCAGCCGGTCGGTTCGCCGGCCGGTTACCTGCACAGGATTGCCGGTTCCGGCGTCAATCCTTGCCGCCGGCGATCGGGACGAAAAGACCAACGAACCGGCCAGACGGGCGGGACCGGCGGCGCCGACCCGAACGAGCGCGTCTGAACTGGTCACATATCCGGATGCGGGCAGGACCGCACGCGCGGAAGGATCCGACGGCCCTGACAGAAACCAGTGATCGGAGATCAGATAGTCCGAAGAAAGATCCTCGGCGTGTAGCCCCGTCTCGATGGATGCAAGGCACTCGGCAACCGACCTGGTCGGGCCCGTATCAGAGAGTGCCGATACGAAAACGAGCCCGTCGGCCTCGGTGATCTCAAGTGCGACCGGTGACGCCGGTCGGACCTGTCTTGCAACGGCGCCGGTTCCGGCAAAGACGTCGACCTCGATCAGCATGCCTTCATAATAGAAATGCGGCACCGGGATCAGAACGAGGGCCGGGCCGTGCGGGAAGCGAGTGCGAAACAGATCGAGGATCGCATCGCCTTCGCCGGGCCGGGTTTCGACGAAATAGACGTGCAAACGCGCAATTGATACGGCCTCGAATTCCGCGCGGCGCAAAACCGTCTCGATCATGTCGCAGACGAAGCCCGACTGCGCGATGAGATCGCCGGAAAACACAACCGTCCCTTCGCGATCGAGCTGGAATTGTCCGCAGGTCCAGCCGAGCGCGCCATCGCGCACCAAGGTCGAGACCGGCACGTCGACCTGCATGGCAAAGACGTCAAAGGGAACATGAACCCGGTTGCCCAAGGCGTTTCTCCAAACGGTCCGCCGCGTCCCCGCCAGTGTCGAGGCATCTGCGTCATACCAAGCCGGAGGGCCCTTTGCCAACGCCGACCTTTGCAACGAATGCATCCCGTCGAAACAGGGTTCCGAAAGCATGCATACGGTCCAATCCCGCCCTGATCAACGTATCCTGCTTTTCGTTGCCGCCCGGCGTTTCGATTTGATATGACCCATCCAGCACGCATTGATTTCGGGGGAAGGGCATGGCCCAGACGCAGGGACGCGCCGGCGTTCAATACATCGTCGAAGGCGGACGGCAATTGTCAGGCAGCCTCAGCCCGAGCGGCAACAAAAACGCCGCCCTGCCGATCATCGCAGCCGCGCTTCTGACGGATCAGAGAGTGGAATTGCACAACGTACCCCGCATTCGCGACGTGGAAGCGCTGGTCGAGCTGATCGGATCGATCGGCGCCACGGCAAACTGGCTCGGACCGAACGCCCTGGAAATCGAAGCCAAGGACCTTCGCCCGGCCGACCTCGACCCGGACCTGTGCGCGCGTATTCGCGCATCCATCCTGCTTGCCGGCCCGATGCTGGCGCGGTGCGGCGAGATCACGCTGCCACCGCCCGGCGGCGACATTATCGGCCGGCGCCGTGTCGACACCCATTTTCTCGCACTGGAACAGCTCGGTGCGGAAGTCGGCGTCGGAAAAGCCTATCGTTTCCGCGCATCCGGAATGAAGGGCGCGGATGTCTTCCTCGACGAACCGTCGGTTACGGCAACCGAAAACGCGATGTGTGCCGCCGTTTGCGCCACGGGCACGACGATCCTGCGGAATTGCGCGTCCGAACCGCATGTTCAGGACCTGGCCCGTTTCCTCGTGGCGATGGGCGCGCATGTGGAGGGCATCGGCACCAACACGATGACGCTGCATGGCGGGCGGCCATTGTCGGGATGTACCCATACAATCGGACCGGATCATATCGAGGTGGGATCGCTGATCGGGCTCGCCGCGGTCACCAATTCGTCGCTGACGGTTCAAAAGGCGGGTGTTGAACATCTGCGATCGACACTGATGAATTTCGAACGGCTGGGCATTGTCTGCCGGATCGATGGCGACGATCTGATCATTCCGGGCGGACAGGACATGAAGATCCGACCGGATTTCGGCGGCCACATACCCAAGATCGAAGACCAGCCCTGGCCGGCCTTCCCCGCCGACACGATGTCGATCGCCATCGTCACCGCCACGCAATGCGACGGTGTGGTCATGATGTTCGAGAAGATGTTCGAAAGCCGGTTGTTCTTCGTCGACAAGCTGATCGCCATGGGTGCGCGGATCGTCCTGTGCGACCCGCACCGCGCGATTGTCGCCGGGCCCTCGCGCCTGCGCAGTTCGCGGCTGGAAAGCCCCGATATCCGCGCAGGCATGGCCATGCTGATCGCGGCCATGTGTGCCGAGGGCACCAGCGTAATCAACAATGCCCAGCAGATCGAGCGCGGCTACGAGCATATCGACGAGCGCCTGAATGCACTCGGCGCCAGCGTCGAACGCGTTCCGGCGCGGACCTGACGGCGCGGATTCGAGATCCGGACGTTCTATTCCGGCCGCGCGATCTCCAGGTGATCTGCCGGCCAGTCGGGACGGTGGTCGATATCGACGACCCACAGGTCGGGATCGAAATTGGCCTGGCGTTCCAGGTATTCGCCGATCGCCAGCGCATCGGCGCGCTCCAGCACAATTTCGAATTGTCGTCCGGTGGTTTCGGCATCCATCATGGCTTGCGGTGCCGGAGCGTAGAGATCGCTCAACCGGTCGGCATATTCAACGCGGACAAAGATCGCTCCGGCCTCTGCGGCACCGCGGCGGGTCACGTAGACGGGAACGGCGCAATCGGTGCAGCGCCGAACGAGCACGTCCACCCACAAGGACGAGGTTACACGCATGGACGGTCCTGGTTCCGGCGAATGCGACCCTGTCAGCGTGTCGCGACCGGCTTGACGCCACCGATGAGGACGAGTTCAGCGACGATCCGGTCACCAATCTTGCCGGTGATCGGCAGACCCCTGTCAAGCTCGAAACGCTGGATCGCCTGCGCGGTCTGTGCGCCGAGCAATCCATCGATGTCAAGCGGGCCGTAGCCGAGGTCGGACAGGGCGCGTTGTACGAGCAGCACGTCTTCCTTGTCCGATGCCGGATTGGCTGCGCCGGCATCGCTGGAATCGGAAGGCGCGGCCTTCGGCGCAGGCGGGGCGGTCGACGGTGCCGGACGCGGCAGGGCGCGTTTGAGTCGTTTCAACAGTAGCGGCGTCATCGATCCGGTCTCCGGATAGCCGCGATCCCGTTCGAAGGCAAGGATGGCGTTTTTCGTGCGCGTACCGAAAACGCCGTCAATCTCGCCGACATCATACCCTTTCTTATGCAGCAGGACCTGGATCCCCATGATCCGGCGCTGTTCGTCCGACGGGGTCGGCCGCGGCAGGACGCGTTCGCTCGATTTCGTTGATGCAGCGTCCGATTGCGCGGGCGCCTCGACGCGGGTCTGGAACATCGGCGCCGGATGCGGTGCGGATTGCAGGAAAGCTGCATTGACGATGATGAAAAGGATGGCAAGGAGCGCGATCAGCACGGCACCGAGCTGGAGCGGCACCGTCATCTCCTCTTCGCCGAGCGGGTCCGGGCCGTCCGGCGGCCCGCCGGCGGGCACCAGGCCGCGATTCGGTCTGACATCCAGTTCACGCATGGTCATCCTCTACCCAAATCCCACCTTGCAGCGTGCCCCCGTCCGCCGGTTCGTCAAGTCGTGCCGACCGGCTTGGCATTGCCGTGGCCGGGCCGTATCCGCCGCCGCAACGGTCAGGCGGTCAATCTGTGTGTGCCGTCCGTGCCCTGGCCGGGCGTCGGACCGTCCGTCGCCGCCGCCGCGCCATTCAGCGGCACCGGTTCGGCCGAGGCCCGGTCCGGCAGGTCGATGGTCACCGTCGTGCCGACACCGATCTCGCTCTTCACGCGAAGCTCGCCGCCATGCAGTTCCGTCAATCCCTTGACGACCGACAGGCCGAGGCCGGTGCCCTCTTTCTGCCGGCTATACGCACTGTCAGCCTGGAAGAACGGTTTGCCGAGCCGTTCGATGTCCTCGGGTCCGACACCGATGCCGGTATCTGAAACGCTCAACAGAAAACGTCCGCCGGCGCGACGCGCGGAAACGGTCACGACGCCGCCGGAATCAGTGAACTTGATGGCGTTCGACAGAAGATTGATCAGGATCTGCCTGACGGCCCGTCGGTCGGCCGTAATCCGATCCAGGTCCGCCCCGAGCTCATGGGTCACCGAGACGCCGGATTCCTGAGCCTGAGGGATCGTCATATCGATGCATTCGCGGATCACCGGAAGCGGCTCGAAAGGTTCGAGAAGCACCTGGAACTTTCCGGCTTCGATTTTCGACATATCCAGGATGTCGTTCACGACAGAGAGCAGATGATCGCCTGAATCGTGGATCAGCTGGGCATATTCGATGTATTTGTCGTTGCCGATGGGACCGTAGATTTGCTCGCGCAACAGGTCGGAAAACCCGATGATTGCGTTAAGGGGCGTGCGCAATTCGTGACTGATGTTGGCGAGAAACCGGGTCTTCAATTCATAGGCTTCCTCGGCCTTTTCCCTTGCACGGCGCAATTCGTCCTCATGATCCTTCTTGGCCGTCACGTCACGGGTCGTGGCAACGATCCGGTCGCTGCGCCCCGGGACGGGTTCAATCGGCTTGCACCGCATTTCAAGCCAGACAAAGGAAGGGTTCGCAGGTCCGCCCCTGGCATCGATGGCGCCTGTGCGCGCGCGAAACTCCACACCGGTTGGTTCGCCGTCGGCAATGGCGTCGGTCAGCGCCTTGAGATAGGCCGGCCGGTCCGCGACGTGGACGCGGCGAAACAATCCATCGTCCAGCGCGTCGCGGGAATCGGCCTGCAAAATGTCCCCGATGGATCGGGTGGCGAACAGGACATTGCCGGACCGGTCGTGCAGGCTGACCGCATCGAGCACGTTGCCGGCCATGATCTGAAACAGGTAGTCGCGTTCGCGGACGATCGATTCCGAGGCGCAGTTGATGCGTTCGAATTCCAGTGCCAGCGCAATGCCGTAGGCGATAAGCACGGTCGCCAGAAGCGGCGCGGGTACGGACACGGCATGGGCAAACGAGGCGGGATCATAGATTCCCGTCATCTGGGCAAGCGCTATTCCTGCCATGCAAAAACCGGCAATCAGGGCGGTCTTGACGATGACCCGCCGGGTTCCGGTCAAAGCGGCTTCGCAGGGCAGAACCGCAAAACCGAGCACGGCGACGGACCCGATTCCGCCTGATGACAAGGTGATGCCGGTAACAAAGGTCGCAATCACCGCCGCCTGCAACAGGTGCGCAATTTCCGAATTGCCGCTGCGCGACAGATAGAGGCCCACCGGCGCCAGCAGCGACAGCACACCAAGGCTTAAAACGCCGAACAGATTGGCGCCCGGATTGGCGGCCAGAACAAGCGGGACCAGGGCCAGGGCGAAGACCCCGGCAAGCAGGTTGCGCATGATGAAGGCGTCGTGCCGGACATGGGCATGGGTGCCGGCACCGATTCCGCCATTCACCGGAACGCAGTTGCGAACACTTTCCAACAAATCCGTGATGCGGGCCATACGGAACACGCGCTCACCTACTCCACGCCACCCTTATTTGTTTGCCAGTGTCCCAGAAACCCTTTAAAGAAAAATAAAAATAGAAAAGTCATCATTTCCTTTTCATTAAGCATAATTATGACGAAAATTTGGAATATTAATTTGATTTTATTTCTGAATACAATGTTACTTTCAAGTAAATTTCGTTTATTAAGTGTGAATTTTTTTGTTACGATTTAACTCTGTTTGTATTCAATTGCGCTTCAAATTTGATTTAAATCGTGACGTTAAGCAAAATCGGTTCTTCATGCCTTGCGGCTATACAGGTCGTCGATCGCGAATTGCGGAAACACCATGGGTGGAGACATGTTTCTGATCAGAGCCGCGTTCTGGTTGTCGGTCGCAATCCTATTCATTCCGGCCGGCGAACAGGCGGAACACAATGCCGAGCATCACCTCGTCTCGACCGGCGAAGCCGTCAGCGCCGTTCAGGCGGTTTGGTCGGATCTTTCAGAGTTCTGTACACGCAACCCGGCGGTCTGCGATACCGGAAACGCCGCGCTGAGCACGTTCGCGCAGAAAGCCAAAAACGGCGCCCGGATGCTGCACGATTACCTGGACACCGAAGAGCCGGATAACGGTCGGACACTTCCGGCCTCGGTTCCCGACAGCGCCGAGAGCCATGAAGCGCCCGGCGACGACCAGCAGGCGACGACGACGCTCTACGCAAACGGCATCCGATCCTGATCCGGCGGGCGTGTCGGTGGCCGGGCGGGCACCCGATCGCAACGACCATGTCCGAATCCGGCCGGACGAGATTGGGTAGAAAGCCTATTTTGCGTTCGCGCTCGACCTGATTCTTCGTACATTTCGATGCGCATCGAAACGTTATCGGTCCGGTACCGCTATTCTGGATCGACCGTGTCTTGTGCATCGGATTTGGCATGTCACCGTCCCACTCCCGACCCTCCGGCTGGACCATCGTATGGGCCGCCTTCACAATTGCCGTGTTCGGCTGGGGCGTGGGCTTTTATGGACCGCCGGTGTTTCTGCATGCCGTTGTCTCCCGACATGGCTGGCCGCTTGATCTCGTCTCCACCGCCGTGACGGTGCATTATCTCGTCGGCGCCGCTGCAGTAACGCAATTGCCCAGGCTGTACGACCATCACGGCCTTGCCCGTATGACGATCGTCGGCGGGTTCGCAACGGTGGTGGGACTTGCCGGCTGGTCGCTGTCGACGGCACCGTGGCAGCTTTTCATCGCCAGCCTCGCAAGCGGGCTCGGGTGGGCGCTTACGGGCGCGTTTGCGATCAACATGATGGTATCGCCCTGGTTCGACCGGCGGCGCCCGGCCGCGCTCTCGCTGGCCTATAACGGCGCCAGTGTCGGCGGCGTTGTGTTTTCTCCGCTGTGGCTTATCGCAATCGAACGCGTCGGATTCCCGACAGCGGCGATCGCCATCGGGCTGTGCATGGGCCTGGTGCTCCTGATTCTGTCGAAAACCTGTTTCGGCATCGTGCCGACGGCAGGCGACGTGGATGCGGACCGGCGGTCCGGGACACCGCCAGCACAAGCATCGCAAACCTCGAATTCCCACCGGCTGCCGGTACCGTCCTTATGGAGGGATCGACGTTTCCTGACCTATGTCGCCGGATTTTCGCTGGGGTTGTTCGTCCAGGTCGGGGTCATTGCCCATCTGGTTTCCTTGCTGATCCCGACGCTGGGCGCGGCCTGGGCCGGCCTTGCCGCCGGCTTCGCCACGGCATGCGCGATCGCCGGGAGGACGCTGGTCGGCTGGTTCATGCCGCCGGAGGCGGATCGGCGTATCGTCGCGGCCGCCACCTATGCGGTGCAAGCCTGCGGATGCCTGCTTTTTGCGGTTGCCGGCGGCGACAGCGTCATTCTGATCGCTGCCGGCATCGTATTGTTCGGATTGGGGATCGGCAACGTGACGTCCCTGCCCCCGCTGATCGCCCAGGCCGAATTCGCGCGTGCCGATGTCGCGCGGGTCGTCGCTTATGGCACCGCCGTGAGCCAGGCAACCTACGCCTTCGCCCCGGCTGTGTTCGGACTGATCCGAACCTGGACGCCGCATCCCGATCCGGCCGCCAATCCGGACGTGCCGCTGTTTTTCGTCGCGGCCGCGTTCGGACAGGTGATTGCCGCCTTCTTTTATCTGGCAGGCCGGCCGATCCCGGAGCGGCGATAGATCATCGCCTGCCTGACCTGCGACGTTTTTCCTTCTCTCCACGCTCGCATGGCGCTATCACTCGGATATCGCACCGACATTCGGATCCGGGTTCGCACCGGCACCGTATACAAACGAGCGGCAGGCACATTCCGTCAGATCGGACGCCGCTCTTATGACGGACAGGGAATCGCCGCACGGACATGCCGAGCATGGCCGATCCGGGCGAGTAGGCACATGGACATCGACGCACTCATCGACGACTTCGAATTCCTCGACGACTGGGATGACCGCTATCGTTATGTGATCGAACTCGGCAAGGCCCTGCCGGCGTTCCCGGAGGACCGGCGAACCGACGCCAACAAGGTGCGTGGCTGCGTCTCCCAGGTCTGGCTGGATTGCAATCGCAGTTCTGGGTCGGACGGTGTCCGCCTCGACTATCACGGCGACAGCGATGCAATGATCGTCAAGGGCCTGATCGCGATCCTTCTGGCGTTTTATGCCGGCAAGACGGCGGCGGAGATCCAGACAATGGATCCGGAACCCTTGTTCGACCGAATCGGCCTGCGCGACCACCTGACGGCACAGCGCTCCAACGGGCTCAGTTCAATGGTCAATCGGATCAAGCGGGATGCGGCAGAGGCGGTTCAGGAAACGGCCTGACATCAGCCGACAAGCCGGACGTACCTGAAACCTAAATAAAAAAAACGCGGCCTTGCGGCCGCGTAAACAGTCGAAATAGCGCCAATGCGTGACCGCACCGGGGCGAATTGAGGCCGACCCTCGGGCCAGCCACAGATTCAGCCGCGACGGCGCTGCTGGCCAAGACCCATTTTCTTGGCAAGTTCCGAACGTGCAGCCGCATAGTTCGGCGCAACCATCGGGTAATCCGTCGGCAGGCCCCACTTCTCACGGTATTCCTCAGGCGTGAGATTGTAGTGCGTGCGCAGATGCCGCTTCAAAGACTTGAACTTCTTGCCGTCTTCCAAACAGACGATGTAATCTGGATGGATCGATTTCTTGATCGGAACGGCCGGCTTCGCGGGCTCCGGCTCCGGTTCGGCAGCATCTGTCTCGGTGCGCTGCAGAGCCGCATACACATCCGAAATGAGCGTTGGCAGGTCAGCCGAGGCAACCGCATTGTTGCTCACATACGCTGAAACGATATCAGCGGTGAGGTCGACTAGACTGCCAGTGTTGAGGGCTTCAGACATATGTGCACCTTTGTATTTGTACGTCCATAATAAGGATGACCAGAAGTTGCTGGTCGGGCGAGCAGTGCTATCTTTTGTTACAGTAACGAATACTCAACAGAACGCGACTGGATCGCCGTTTCGACGTATGTATAACGTGCCTGACCGTAAAAACAAGTCCTGCTACGAAATAATACACCGAAATCACTAAATCGCCTTACTTGAACAATGATCATACGGCGTAAAGTGGCAAAAAAAGGGTAGATGAATAAACGGCGTACGATTTGCTTAAACGATTGCGCTAAACATTAACAAAAATTAACAAATTCGTTTTAAAGTTTCTGTTTGCGAACTCAGTCTTTTTGCGCATCTAAATTAAGACTTTTGGAAAATGTGTCGATTTTGGTTTCGTCGCACGGTTTGTAACCGGACATGAAGGACGCTCTTGCAAGCAAATGCGCAGAAACCGGCGCTGTTAGAATGAGAAATACGACGCCCGCAACAGCACGGGTAATAACATCCGTCTCTAACGCATAGACAGCAAGCGCGATGAGCATCACACCGGATCCCAAAGTGCCCGCCTTACTTGCCGCATGCATGCGCAGATAGACGTCCTGAAGGCGAATCAGGCCGATTGCGGCAATCAGAATAAAGCCGGAGCCGATGACGACCATCACACCGACGATGATATCGTGAACATTCATGGGTTCGTATCCTCCGATGCGTCCTGCGGGTTGTCGGAGCGCTTCGCCGGCTCCAGCGACGGCGCGATCTCTCCCTGGGGCGCACCCCTGGTCAGAATGAACCGCGCCAGCGCGACCGTGGCCAGAAAGCCCACCAGGCCCAAAGCAATCGCGATATCGACGTAAAGGTAATACTCGCTGCTGATACCGATTACCGCGATGTAGCCGATACCGACCGTCACCAGGACATCGAGCGCGAGTACCCGGTCCGGCAATGTCGGCCCGATGATGATGCGCGCGATGATGATGATGAACGACACGCTGAGGATCACCAGCGCCAATTGCACGCACAGGTCCAGGAAAGAATTGATTTCAAAGATCATCTGAACGCCTCCAGGATCTTACGCTCGAAACCGTTCTTGATCTCTTGAACCGTCTCCTCCGGATCGGGCACGTCTATACAGTGTACGTAGAGCGTCTTGCGGTCTGCCGAGACGTCGACGCTGAGTGTACCCGGGGTCAGCGTGATCAGGTTTGCAAGCAGCGTGATCTCGAAATCGCGATCGACTGTCAGCGGATAATCGATAATGCCCGGATTGATGCGGACATCACGCGACACGACGAGCATGGCGACACGTATGGACGAAAGCACCAGTTCGTAAAGAAACAGGGCAATAAGCCCGATCACCTTGCCGGAGCGATCGAAGTAATTCAGCGCACCGACCTGCTCGCGGATCAGAAACAGGGTCATCGACCCAAGGCCGAAGCCGAGCACCAGATTCAGCATGGTGAAGGAACCGACGACCGCGCACCATGCCAGCGCCAGCAGCACGTTGATCAGAAACAGGCTCATCAGCCGCCCTCCCCGAAAACCGAGCCGATGTAGCGGGCGGGATCGGTCAGTCCGGCGGCACCGTCCTGCGCGATTGCGAGCACCGGTTCAGGCATCAGCCCGAGATACATGACCAGGACAACGAGGACCACCAGAGACCCGAGCATCACCCGCTGATCGGCCGGCACGAAGGCGAGCCGCGCCGCGGCTCCCGGCACATCCAGCACGCCGTCCGGCGTTCCCTCGCGGCCGCCGCGCCAGAACACGTGCAGCCAGACCCGTCCGACTGCAACGGTTGTCAGAAAACCGGAAAAAAGCAGCGCGAAGGCGAGCCATCCATAGCCGGTTTCCAACGACGCATCGACCAGGATCACTTTCGGCCAGAAGCCGGAAAACGGCGGCAGGCCGGAAATCGCAATGAACAGAATGAAGAACACAGCGGAAAACGCGTGGTCATAGCGATAAAGGCCGCCAAGACGCCGCATTTCGAAACCTCCCGAAACCCGTCCCATGATGCCAACAGCGAAGTAGAGCGCGGTCATCACCACGATCGAGTGAACCGCGTAGAGGATCGCGCCAGACAAGGCTTCGGCGGTGCCCAACGCCACGCCTACGAACATGGAGCCGATGCCCGAGACAACCAGGAAACCCAGCATGCGGCGCAGGTCGGACTGCGCCAGGGCGCCAAGCGCCCCGATCAGCATGGTCAGAGCCGCCATCCAGGCAACGACTTCGGCAAAGTCGGCTCGTACCATCGGCAGCACCATCACCACGATGCGAAGCAGTGCATAGACGCCCACTTTGGTCAAAAGCCCGGCAAAGACGGCGGACACGACGATGTTCGGCGTATGATAGGACGCCGGAAGCCAGAAATAGACCGGAAACGCGGCCGCCTTCATGCCGAATGCGAGGATGAACAGGCCGCCAATGGTCAGAAGCGGCGCGCCGACCGGATAGTCTGCGGCCTTGACCGCGAGATCGGCCATGTTGAGCGTGCCGAACACACCGTAGAGATAGCCGGTCGCCGCCAGAAACAGCGTCGTGGCGATGAGGTTCAACACGGCATATTTCACGGCGCCGTCAATCTGGACCTTCTCGCTACCCAGAATGATCAGACCGAAGGACGCAATCAGCAGCACTTCGAACCAGACATACAGATTAAAAACGTCACCGGTCAAAAACGCGCCGGACACTCCGGTCAGCAGGAACAAGAGGAAGGGATAAAAGCCGTAGCGGCGCTGGCTCTTGCCGATGTCGGCCATGCCGTAGACCGCACCCGCCAGCGCGACGACGGAAGCCACCAAGCAGAACAGAGCGCCGATCTTGTCGACCGTGAAGGCGATCCCGAATGGCGGCAGCCAGCGTCCCATCACCATCGTCACGACGCCCTGTTCGATGACATGGCGCAGCAGGTAGATGTTGGAAACCACCAAAAGAACGAGGAAACTGATGCCAAGCAGCGGCTGGATCACCGTCCGCTTGCGGTTCATCAGGCAGATCGAGCCGCCGAGCAGCGTGATGATGATCGGCGCGACGACGAGCCAGTCGGCCGAGGCGGTCGGCTCGACCACCATGGCCTGGCTGATATCGACCTTTTCATATGAAGAGCCGGCCATCGATCAGTATCCCTGCGGCGGGTTGGGCGCTTCGCGCGGTTCGGCCGTGCGCATCTCGGTCGTGTCGTCCGTGCCGAGTTCCTGATAAGCGCGGTAGCCGAGCACGAGCAGGAAGGCGAAGAGCGAAAACGAAATCACGATCGCGGTCAGGACGAGCGCCTGGGGCAGCGGGTTGGCCGTCAGCCGGTCGGGCGTCATCAGATCGACGTCGATGAATGGCGGTATCTCCCGCGTCAGCCGGCCGTTGTTGAAGATCAGCATGTTGACCGCATTGCCGAGAATCGCCACGCCGAGCAGGATTCGAACGATCTTGCGCGACAAGAGCAGATAGATTGCGACCGTAAAGAACAGGCCGACGGTGACGGCCAGGGCGACATCCATCAGTCGCGCTCCCTTTCTTCCAGAGCCAGCGCGATCGAACCGATCGCCCCGATCACGACCAGATAGACGCCGATATCAAACACCAGCGGCGTCGAAAGCGGCACTTCCACACCAAAGAGCTTGGGATAGACCCACAACCCGGTCAGGAACGGCACCGACTGGAAAAACGACGGTATTCCGGCAATCGTGCCCAGAAACAGGCCGAACCCGGACAGGGTCATCGGATGTATCCGGATCGCGCGGCGCACCGGCGCCACGCCGTTCGCAATGCCATAGATCGCGAGGGCCGAGGCGGCGATCAGTCCGCCGATGAAACCGCCGCCCGGTTCGTTGTGGCCGCGCAACAGCACAAAGACCGAAAACAACATCATCAGGCTGGCGAGGTAGGGAGAAATCGTTCGAAAGATGACTGTTTGCATGACAGGGCTCGGGATGCGGCAGCGGTGAAGTCGGTCCGGGACTAGACGTTTTCGGGCGCCGGCATGGCTGCACGGTCGGCAGGTATCGGCGTCGCGGCGGTCCGTGTGAGGCGGGCCGCCGGTTTTCGTTTGGCCCGGACGCGGATGAGCGCGAGGACGGCAAGACCGGCAATCGCCACGACCGCGATTTCACCGAGCGTGTCAATCGCCCGGAAATCGACCAGGATGACGTTGACGATGTTGCGTCCATGGGCGATCGGCCGGCTGTATTCGGCGAAGAATTGCGACAGGGTCAGGTCGATCGGATTGGCGGCAACGCCGACCATGACCATCATGAACCCGGATCCGCAGGCGACCGCAATGAACCAGTCGCGAATGCGCTGCGCCGTATCCCGCCTGTCGGTCGGCTGCAGGTTCAGCCGGGTCATGACCAGGGCCAGGATGACAACCGATAACGTCTCGACCATGAATTGCGTGAACGACAGGTCCGGTGCGCCGAACAGCAGGAAGATCAGCGCGACAGCAAAACCCTGGATGCCGAGCGAAATGATGGCGATCAGACGGGTCTTGGCGATGATCACGGAAATCAGGCCAATGATCCCGATCGCCAGAACCGCCCATTCATAGAAGTTCATGACCGGCGTTTCCGGCCAGGCCGGACCGTCGCGCAGGAAAAGCGGGACGTGCAGGAAAGCCGCCGTGATAACGAAGGTCATGACCATATAGACCTGCATGGAGCCCGGCTGCGCGATGCGCGTGACGAGAGCCGACGACGAGACCATGCCACGCATCACCTGATCGAAGCCGCGATCGGGCCCCCAGCCGATGGCTGTCAGAAGTCCGGCCATGGCAGCGCGGGCCGTGTCCAGCCGCATGAAGATCACAACGCCGAGCGCGATTGTCGCAAGCGACAGAAGCGGCGGCAAAATCTTTTTGGGCACCAGATAGATCTCGACTTCCGTCGGTACGCCGAGAATGCTCGAGGTCATCGGTCCGATCAGATGCGACCCCGTCCAGCCGGTCGCGAAAGCTGTCAAGATGCCGATGATCGCCAGCGTCATCGGACCGCTCCAGAGCGAGACCGGTCCCTCATGCGCCGCCTTTGGTGTTTTCACCGGCTCGCCGAGGAAGGGCTTCAGGGCAACGGCAGCACCGATCACCAGCATCAGCGCGTTGCCGACGATCGCCACCGCCGTCATCAGCACGAACCAGGGCGACCCGAAAGCGATCCCCTCGTACAGCACTTCCTTGGCGATGAAACCGATGAAGGGCGGAAATCCGGCCATGGAGAGCGCGGCCAGGCAGGCGGCGGCAAACGTGTACGGCATGGCCTTGCGCAACCCGCCGAGTTTGGTCACGTCGCGCGTTCCCGCCTCGTGGTCGATCGCACCGGCAACCATGAACAAGGCGCCCTTGAAGAGCGAGTGGGCGAACAGATAGAGCACGGCACCCTTGATGGCGATTTCGGTGCCGGCGCCGGTCAGCATGACCAGCAGGCCGAGCGATGCGACCGTGGTGTAGGCCAGCATCAGCTTCAGGTCCGTCTGGCGCACGGCCAGCAGCGTTCCGACCAGTAGTGTGGCACCGCCGAACAGCGGCAGCACCGTTTCCCAAATCTCGGTTCCGCCCAGTCCCGGATTGACCCGCATCAGAAGATAGACGCCGGCCTTCACCATCGTGGCCGAATGCAGATAAGCCGATACCGGCGTCGGCGCTTCCATGGCGTTGGGCAGCCAGAAGTGCAGCGGGAACTGGGCCGATTTGGTGAAGGCACCGCCGAGGACGAGCAGGAAGATCGCAAAGTACCAGTCGCTCGTGCGCAACAGGTCGCCGGAGGCGAGGATCGTCGCCAGCGACATGTCGCCGACGACCGAAGCCATCAGCAGAAGCGCCGCAAGCAGCGACAGACCTCCGGCCCCTGTGACGACCAGCGCCTGCAGTGCTGCGCGGCGGGACGCCGTGCGCAAATGGTCGAAACCGATCAGCAGGAAGGACGTGATCGACGTCAGTTCCCAGAAGATGAACAGTGTGATGATATTGTCGGCCAGAACCAGGCCGAGCATCGCGCCCATGAACAGGAAGATGAACGACAGGAATCGTCCCAGATGCGGGTGGTTGCCGAGATAGCCGCCCGAATAAATGACGATGAACGTGCCGATCCCCGAGATCAGAAGGGCGAAAACCGTCGACAGACCGTCAATGTAGAACGAAAACGTCACGCCGAGGCTGGGCACCCAGGGCGCGGATATGAGGATCGTCTCGCCGGTCGCCACGCGCCCGGCATAGCCAAGGAAAATTACGAAGACTGCGAACGGCAGCAGCGCCAGCGGCCATGCCGCGTTCTTGCGGAGGATCCCGACGGCCCAGGGCGAAAGCGCAGCTCCCAGAAACGGTATCAACACCGTCCAAAACGTCGCTTCGACCAAGGTCGCCGTCATAATCAAGTCCTCTGCCTACAGGCTCTTTGTATTTACGATTCGGTAGCGGAGTTGGAGCCCGTGATACCTGTCAAGATCGACCTTGCCCTCCCTTACGTTGGGCGCTTCCCGCAATGGTCAATCGGTCAAACGTCGATAGCGACTGCTTTTTTTGGTGGAATCCGGCACAGGCAAAAAGAGCGCTCCAATAGAGGGACTGTCAGCGCCGGACCAACGAAGCCTGCCGCGCGGGGTTGCGCGCGGGGTACTTATCCACATGTTTTGCCGACAATACAATCCGGCGGCCGTTTCGGCAGGCCATTCGTTGCCGTCGCATTCACACGGCCTCCTCCCCGCAAACCGCGTAACATCTTTCCATTTGCACGCAAACGGCCTAAATCCCCGCCATGACGAACAAGCGAGGACAGTGCGATGAGCGATGAGATCGATACGGCGAAAATCGTCAAAAGCGATTCCGAGTGGCGCAGCCAGCTGACCGCGGAACAATATCGGATAACCCGTCAGCACGGTACGGAACGGGCCGGCACGGGTCCGCACCTCAATGAAAAGACGCCCGGCATTTATCGATGCGTCTGTTGCGAGGCGCCGCTTTTCGCTTCCGGCGCAAAATACGAGTCCGGCACCGGCTGGCCGAGCTTTTTCACACCGATCAGCGATGACGCGGTTTCGGAACACGATGACCGCTCGTGGCTTATGCGTCGTACCGAAGTCCGCTGTGCGCGCTGCGATGCACATCTCGGCCACGTGTTTCCGGACGGCCCGGATCCGACCGGGCTGCGCTACTGTATGAACGGGCATGCGCTGACACATGATCCGGACACATCGGAGCAGGAGAACTGATCGCATGGATGCCGACAGCAAGATTTTGCCGGTACCGCCGATTGCCGCGAAAAAAACCGTCGAGGACCGTCACCACGGCATTGTCCGGCATGACGACTACGCTTGGCTGCGCGCGGATAACTGGCAGGAGGTGATGCGGGATCCGTCGGTGCTGGATGCCGAAATCCGGGCTTACCTTGAAGCCGAAAATGCCTATGCGGACGCTGTGCTCGATACGACCGATCCGCTGCGCGAAACGCTCTACGAAGAAATGAAAGGGCGCATCAAGGAGGACGATTCAACGGTTCCGGCGCCGGATGGCGCGTGGGCTTACGCCTTGGAATACAGCGAGGGTCAGCAATATCCGCGCCTGGTGCGCATGCCGCGCGAGGGTGGCGACACGGCAACGCTGCTCGACGTCAATGTGCTTGCGGAAGGCAAGGCCTATTTCAGGCTTGGCGGCGCCGAACATGCTCCGGATCATCGCCTGCTGGCCTATTCGGCCGATGACAGCGGGTCGGAATACTACACCCTCCGGGTGCGCGACCTGGATACCGGTGCCGACCTTCCCGATCGGCTGGAGGAAACATCGTCCTTCGTGTGGGCGGCGGATGGCGAGACACTCTTTTATGTCTGGCTCGACGCCAACCATCGACCGGTCAAGGTGTTCCGGCACCGTTTGGGAACCGCTCAGGCGGATGATGTCCTGATTTACGAGGAAAAGGATCCGGGCTTCTTCGTCGGCCTGTCGAAGACCCAGTCCGGCGCGTTCATCGTCATCTCCAGCCACGATCACGAAACGTCGGAAGCGCACATCCTGCATGCGGACGCGCCAGAGGAACCGCCGGTGTGCATCGCGCCGCGGCGGACACTGGAAGAGTATCACGTCGAGCATCGCGACGATCGTTTCTACCTGCTGACGAATGCCGGCGGGGCTGAGGATTTCAAGATCGTGACGGCGCCTGTGGATGCACCGGGGCGGGAAAACTGGACCGATCTCGTCGCGCACGAGCCTGGACGGTTGATCATTTCCATGACGCCTTATGCCGGACACATGGTGCGGCTGGAACGGCTAGACGGTCTGCCGCGTATTGTTGTCACGGACCTTGCGGATCAGGGCGAACACACGATCGCCTTCGACGAAGAGGCCTATTCGCTCGGCCTGTCGGGCGGGTACGAATTCGAGACCACGGCTATCCGCTTCACCTATTCGTCGATGACCACGCCGCAGCGGGTCTACGACTACGATATGGCATCACGCGACAGGGTTTTGCGCAAGGAGACCGAAATCCCGAGCGGGCATGATCCCTCGGACTACATCACTCGTCGCATCATGGCCCCGGCGGAAGACGGCGAGAGCGTGCCTGTGTCGCTGCTCTATCACAAGTCAACGGCGCTCGACGGCTCCGCACCGTGCCTGCTTTACGGCTACGGGTCCTACGGAATCGCCATGCCGGCCGGCTTTTCGGCAAACGCGCTGTCGCTGGTCGACCGCGGCTTCGTCTATGCTATCGCCCATGTGCGCGGCGGCAAGGAGAAGGGATACCGGTGGTACCGGGACGGGCGCAAGGACAGGAAACTCAACACATTTACCGACTTCATCGCGGCCGGGCGTTGTGTCGCGGCGGCCGGATATACGTCCGAAGGTCAAATTGTCGCGCAAGGTGGCTCGGCCGGGGGCATGCTCGTTGGCGCGGCCGTCAACATGGCGCCCGACCTGTTCCGCGGGATTATCGCGGAAGTGCCGTTCGTCGATGTGTTGTGCACGATGCTCGACGCCTCGCTGCCGCTGACGCCGCCGGAATGGCCGGAGTGGGGAAATCCGCTTGAAAGCCGGGAGGATTACGAACGGATCGCTTCCTATTCCCCCTATGACAATGTCGCGGCCAAGGACTACCCGCCAATTCTCGCAGTCGCCGGCCTGTCCGATCCGCGGGTGACCTATTGGGAACCGGCGAAATGGGTGGCACGCCTGCGTGCGGTCAAGACGGATTCGAACCGGATCCTTTTGAAGACCAACATGGATGCCGGCCATGGCGGCGCTTCAGGGCGGTTCGAACGGCTGCACGAGGTCGCGCGTAACTGGGCGTTTGCCCTGATGGTCGCAGGGAAAGAACCGAAGTGATCTGCCGGCAAATCCGCGCCGTAGCCATCAGTACCTTTCACAAGAACGAATGGAATGATGGCCGATCGTTATATGCCTGCGGCAGTGATCACCGTCCTAGCGCTGGTCACGGGCGAACAAAATGTCCACGCATCCGAAAAGACGTCCGACCTTTTCCTCCTGGAGGATCATTTCGTCGGCGAGCTGACCGCGCGCGGCGCCTTTGAAAGCAAGATCGCGAAGGTCAACCGGCCGTTCAGCGTCAAGACACGCGGAACTTGGAACGGGAAGACCCTTACGCTCGTCGAAGACTTCTTCTATGACGACGGCGAAAAGGACCGGAAGACGTGGCGGTTCACAAAGACCGGACCCGACACGTATGAGGGCACCCGTGAGGATGTCGTCGGGAAAGCCCGCATCAAATCCTATCCGGGCCGACTGACACTGAAATATCTGGTCGACATTCCGCGCGGTGACGGGAAAATCCGGGTACGGTTCTCCGATATCATCTCGATGCAAGAAGACGGCAGCATCCGCAACGTTGCGCGGGTGTCCAAGTTCGGCTTCAAGATCGGCAGCGTCGATCTGACGTTTACGCGTTAACACCGACCACAGGCACCGCCGATGATTGTTCCCCTGCTCCGACGTCTGGCGACATCCGGCTTCGGCGCAGGCGAGGCGCTCCGCATCTGCCTGCTTCTTGCGGCGGCAACCCTTGCCGGATTGCTGCCGCGGCACGGCTTGGCCGTGGAACCGTTCAATGTCGATGTGGAACTCGTTCTGGCGGCCGACGGATCCGGGTCGATCGACAACGATGAACTTGCTTTCCAACGAGACGGGTATGCGCAGGCGGTCACCAGCGAGGATGTGCTGAATGCCATCCGCTCGGGCGTCCACGGTGCGATCGCTCTCGCCTATGTGGAATGGGGCGGCCCGGCATCACAACACACCATCGTCGACTGGATGATCGTGCGCGATGCGGACTCGGCGAAAGCCTTCGCGGATGCTTTAAGGGCGCGACCGCGTGCGGCGATCGGCTACAATTCGATCTCCGCGGCCATCGATTATTCGGTGGGCCTTTTGGAAACCAACGATGCCCGCGGTCTGCGCCGTGTGATCGACGTTTCCGGGGACGGTCCCAATATCGGCGGCCGGTCCGTGCGGGCGGCGCGCGACGATGCGGTCGCCCGCGGCATCACCGTCAACGGCCTCGTTATCCAACGCCCTGGCGGCGGCTATCGTGGTCCCTCCGGTGAACCGCTCGACGTCCACTACCGCAACGACGTCATCGGCGGCCCGGGTTCATTCGTGATGGTGGCCGGAGGCGAACTGGATTTCGCCGAGGCGGTGCGGCGCAAGATGGTGCTCGAAATCGCAGGGCGGGTACCCGCCAAACCAGTCACAGGTCGGGCAAGTCTTGTCCGGAGCGCCGACTGAACGGCGCTTCAGATTTCCCAAACGTCTTCGTTGTCGGGTCTCGGCTGCGGCGCTTCAGGGCGCTTTTTGGCCGGCGGCGGCGTTTTAGGCGGCCTGGCCTTTTCCTGTTCGCCACGGCGTACACCAAAGACGGAGCTGCGCTTGGGACGCGGCCCGAGTTCGGGCAACGCACGCGCGGCCGGTGCCGCCTCTGGCGCCACCTGCCTGGAGGCCTTCTTCTTCCGGCGCGAAGCGAGCTTCGATTTTTCCGTGACATTGCCGGATCGCGGATCGATTGCCTCTGCGTCTTCAAGGAGGCGCCGATCGGGCCCGAAATAGGCCTTGTCGCGCAAGCGGCGACGATCCGGTCCGAAATAACCGTTTGACGTCTTGATGTAGCGACGCGGACTCGTGGCAATCGCATACAGGCGCCGGCGCAGATCGTTCGGTCGGAACGGCTTGACGAGAACCTCATCGATCCCGGAATTTATCGCCCGGCTGATGTTCTCGCGATTGGCGTGTCCGGTCACCATGATGATCGGGATGCGCCGGTTGACCACTTCGCGCGAATGCCGGATCCGGTTGGCGAGTTCGAAACCGTTCATCTTCGGCATGACGAGGTCGGTCACCAGACAGTCGACCGTGTTGATTTCCAGGTAGTCGATGACCTGCATCGGGTCGTCGAACGATATGCAGTCCTTGATCCCGAAATTCCTCAGGATCGAGGTGACAAGTTTCAGAAAATTGCGGCTGTCATCGACAACAACAATACTCATGTCCGCAATCGGATCGACGTCGTCGCTCATCACTTCCTCGCTTCGCAACGCGTCGATCAAACACTGCAAGCGTTAGAATTCGGTTTTTATTGGGATAATTCGCTTGTCGCAGCGAAAGACACGGCTCTGAATCTGCTTGCTTGGTATTTAAAACGTAAAAGGCGACCCTCTTTACGAGAGGATCGCCCCAAAGACACTTTTTCGGTATCGGCCCTGAGAACCTACGCCGCCTCAAGCAATTCCGCGACATACTCCCAGTTGACCATGTTGTCGAAGAACGCCTCAAGATATTTCGGCCGGGCGTTGCGGTAGTCGATGTAGTAGGAGTGTTCCCAGACGTCGCAGCCGAGCAGCGGCGTCGCACCATGCACCAGGGGGTTCTCGCCGTTCGGGGTCTTCATGACCTCAAGCTTGCCGTCTTTTACGGCAAGCCAGCACCAGCCGGAACCGAACTGCGTGACACCGGCCTGGATGAAGGCTTCGCGGAAGGCAGCCGTGCCGCCGAGATCGGAATCGATCCGGGCCTGCAGCGCGCCGGGCATAGCGCCGCCGCCGTCCTTTTTCATCCATTTCCAGAAGTGAATGTGATTGTAGTGCTGGCCGGCATTGTTGAAGAGACCGGCGTTCGTGCCGAAGCTCGCCTTGACGACCTCTTCCAGGCTCTTGCCCTCGTGGCCAGAGCCTTCCAGCAGCTTGTTCCCGTTGGTCACATAGGCCTGGTGGTGTTTGTCATGGTGGAATTCGAGCGTTTCGGCCGACATGTACGGCGCGAGCGCGTCATAGGCATACGGAAGGTCGGGGAGTTCAAACGCCATTTCGGGTCTCCTCTCAAGGCACTTGCAAGTATGGGGTCCGGCTCGCCTTCTATAGAGCGCCGAACACGGACAGGAAACACAATTCGGAGGGCCGAGTGGACCGCATCAGCGCAAGCGCCCATGCGGGTTCGGATGGCAGGAGGTCAGGTCCTGGTTCGTTGTGCCCCGTGTCCCGTCGGATATCTGGAACCGACGAACGTAAGGGCAAGGGTTGCTGCGGTTCTCCAGGCGGACCGAGTGTATACCGCGATGCGGGTCAGGCGTGGGCAAAGTCCCAATACATGTCGCGCGCGGCCTTTGCCACGGGGCCCGGCTGCAGGTCGCGGTCCTCGATCCGGGTCACCGGCATCACCTTGGCATAATTGCCCGACGAAAAGATCTCATCGGCCTCGAAGAAATCCGATGGCCGCAACGTCGTTTCGAGAACATCGTGACCGGCGTCGCGCAAGAGCGCGATGATGCGCTGCCGGGTTATGCCGTTCAGGAAGGTGCCGTTCGGTGCCGGAGTCAGGACCTTGCCGTCGCGCGTCATGAAGATGTTGGAGGTCGCGAGTTCGGCGACATTGCCCAGCATGTCGAGCACCAGCGCATTGGAGAAGCCGCGATTGTTGGCTTCGACGACGGCGCGTCCGTTGTTCGGGTAAAGGCATCCGGACTTCGCATCCGTCGGCATGGTTTCGAGTGTCGGGCGCCGGAAGGGGGAAACAGTGATCGAAAGGCCGTTGGAGGGGGCGGGCATGGTCGCTTCGAACAGCGACAGGCAGAAACGCGTCGAATCCGGTTCCGGAGAAACCGTCGTCGGGCCGCCGGTCTCAGCCCAGTACATCGGTTTGACGTAAAGCGCGGTTCCGCTGTCGAACTTTTTCATGCCCTCCTGCGCGAGCTCGACAATTTCCTCCCAGCGCATGGTCGGTTTCAGGCCGAGCTTGGTCGCGGAATCGTTGACCCGCTGACAATGCCGATCGATGTCGGGCATCACGCCCTCAAAGACCCGCGCCCCGTCGAACACGCTCGAACCCAGCCAGGCGGCATGGGTGCGCACGCCCATGATCTGCAGGTTGCCTTCATGCCAGGCCCCGTCGCAATACGTCCATGTCTGAGACCATTCGGCCATCTTTTCCTCCCGAGAACGATCGTCGGCACACATGACAGCGGATTGAAAATGCCGTCAAGATTTCGCCAAAAAAACAACCAAAAAAGCCAAATTCTCACTCCCGGCATCGGTTTGCAAAACGTTTCTTGCGATAATCGGTCATGGATCGGAAGAAAGTTCCTACTATTCCCTGGCTCCGCGTTTTTGCTATGAATGCGGCCCCTGTTCCGTTTCCGCATCAAGGTCCGATCCGCCATGGCCCATTCCATCTATGTCTTCGATGCCTACGGCACGCTGTTCGACGTGCATGCGGCGGTCCGCAAACACTCCGCGGCGCTGGGTCAGGACGCGGCTCTGCTCTCCGACATCTGGCGCCAGAAGCAGCTCGAGTATTCCTGGGTGCGCAGCCTGATGGGCGAATATCGCGATTTCTGGTCGCTGACCGAGCAGGCCCTGGATTTTGCGTTTGCCAAGGTTCCTTCAGCCGATCCGGCGCTGCGCGGCGATCTCTTGAAGGCCTATGAGACGCTCGATGCCTATCCGGAAGTTCCCGATGTCCTGCGTGCGCTGAAGGCCGGCGGCGCGCAGACCGCGATCCTTTCGAACGGGGCGCCGGGCATGTTGCGATCCGCTGTCGATTCCGCGGGCATTGCCGACCTGCTGGACGAGGTACTGTCCGTGGACGACCTGAGAGTGTTCAAGACCGACGAGCGCACCTACGATCTCGTCACGACGGCCTTTCGGGTATTTCCGGACGCGGTGTCGTTCCAATCCTCCAATCGCTGGGACGTGGCCGGCGCGACCAAGTTCGGCTTCCGGACGGTCTGGATCAACCGCACCGGCCAGCCCGACGAATACGCCGATCTGTCACCGGCCGTGGTACTGCCGTCGCTTGAAGGACTGGTGCAGGCCTGAAGCCGGCCCGGCGGCACCAACCCGCTTTTGCTAGCGGGCCAGTTGGTCGAGGACCCGCGCCCAGGACCGTATCCCCTTGTGAAAACTCTGCAGGTCATACTTCTCGTTCGGCGAATGGATCTGGTCGTCGTCCAGCCCGAAGCCGATCATCAGCGAATCCATGCCGAGCATGGTCTTGAAATCGCCGGCAATCGGGATCGACCCGCCGATTCCGATGATCGCGGCTGGCCGGCCCCATTCATCGGTCAGAGCAGCCCGCCCCTTGCGCAGGGTGTCGCTGTCCATCGGCAATTGCACTGCAGGATTGCAGCCGAACCCGGTAAACGCCACAGCGCAATCGGCCGGGACCCGTGCGCTGACAAAGTCCCGGAAACTGTCGCGGATGGCGACCGGATCCTGTTCGCCGACAAGCCGGAAGGAGATCTTTGCGGATGCCTGTGACGGAATGACGGTCTTGAAGCCTTCGCCGGTATAGCCGCCCGACATGCCGTTTACGTCGCAAGTCGGGCGGGTCCAGATCTGTTCCAGAACCGAACGTCCGGCTTCGCCTGCCGGTTCCGACAGGCCGACACCGCCGAGGAACGCCTTTTCGTCGAACCCGAGTTCCGACCACATGGCGGTGATGTCGGCTGGCATTTCCGCGACGCCGTCATAAAAGCCGGGCACCATGATCCGGCCGTCCGCATCGTGCAGATCGGCGATGATGCGGGCAAGCACGCGGTTCGGATTGCGCGCCGCGCCGCCGAACAGACCGGAATGCAGGTCCTTGTCGGCCGCGGTGATGACGATCTCCTCGCTGACCATGCCGCGCAGCATGGTCGTAATGGCCGGCGTATTGCGATCCCACATGCCGGTGTCGCAGATCAGCGCGAAATCGACGGACAATTCCTCGCGGTTATCGGTCAGGAACGCCTCGAGGCTCGGACTACCGGATTCCTCCTCCCCTTCGATCAGGACCGAGATCGGAAGCGGCAATGCACCGTTCTCGGCCATCCAGGCGCGGGCCGCCTCCACGAACGTCATGAGCTGCCCCTTGTCGTCGCAGGCGCCGCGCGCGACGATCATCCGCGAACCGTCGTCTCGGGTCACGATGCGCGGATCGAACGGATCGGCATCCCATAGATCGAGCGGGTCGACCGGCTGAACATCGTAGTGGCCGTAGAACAAGGCATGCGGCCCGGCCTGGCCGTTCGCCGCGTGACCGACCACCATGGGATGCCCCGTCGTGTTCCGGACCTCTGAAGGAATGCCGATGCCGGACAGTTCACCAGCCAGCCATTCCGCAGCGTTGCGGCAATCGCCCGCGAAAGCCGGATCCGTCGAGATGCTGCGTATGCGGAGCAGATCGAAGAGACGGGACAGACTGTCCTCGAGACCGTCGTCAATGCGTTGGAGAACCCGGTCGATGGTTGCCATAGTGTTTTCCCGAAATGTGATGAGCGTGGACCAAAAGGCCCGAAACCGGGTTTATCCGTCGAAAAATCGGTGATTTCAAGCCGACGCCCTTGCGCGAATTTGAACCGGCCGTGTTTGATTTTTGGGCAGTCAGTGTCAATCTCTGACAAACCGGGAAGCAACCCGGAATTGTGGAAACTCGGGATCGGAAACGGCCATGCCGTGGCGTAGACTGCCCTATCTTGAGGACCTGTTCGGCAGCGTCCCCCATCTCAGCCGTAAAGACTTGATGGCGCTCTACCGGCGGGTGCACAAGGTTCACCTGCGACGCGGCGAAGTCCTGATACACCGCGGCGACAAGGCGGAAGCGCTGTTCTTTGCGCTGTCCGGGCGATTTTCGGTGCATCTCGACGACCCGGCGCATCCGATCGCCGAAATCGAGTCCGGTGTGCCGATCGGTGAAATCGCCTTCTTTGCCGGCGGCACGCGGACCGCGACCGTGAAGGCCCTGCGCGATGCCGTGGTCCTTAAGTTGCGGCGCCCGGAATTCGAGGAGCTGTCGCAGCTCATTCCGTCGCTGTCCGACTGGGTTATCCAGTCGCTGGCGCAGCGTCTCGGGCGATCGATCGCCCGCCTGCCGTCGACGGATCCGATCGTCGCCCCCCGCACGGTCGCCGTGGTCGGCGCCGGCGACGGGCCGCTCTGTCCGCGCTTCGTTCAGCTTCTGGAAGAGGTCTTCCGTATCGACGCGCCGAGTCAGTTTCTCACCGGAGAGAGCGTCCGCGCGGCCTTGCCGGACCGTCCGTCTTTCGATGACCCGTCAGTGACGGCATGGCTCAACGCCCGGGAAGAAAAGAGCGCTTTTGTCTTTTACATCGCCGATTCCGACTTGTCCGATTGGACCCGCAAGGCAGTGCGCCAGGCCGACCAGGTGCTGCTTGTCGGCCGCGCCGGATCCCGCCCGACTGTCAATGCCGTAGAACAGTTCGTGCAGGACCACCACGGGCCGCAGCAGCAACGCCTCGTCATCCTGCACGAGCAGCGCCAGGACGAAGTGACGGGCACGGAATACTGGCTGGAAGCCCGCGACGTCCACATGCATCATCACGTGGCGTTGTGCGACGCCATCGATGTCGACCGGTTGCGGCGGTTTGTCGACGGATCGGCGCTCGGCCTGGTGTGTTGCGGCGGCGGTTCCTACAGCTGCCTGCATGTCGGGCTCTACAAGGCATTTACTGAAGCCGGCATTGCCTTCGATATCTTCGGCGGAACCTCGGGCGGCGGCGCCATGGCCGCGGCGTTCGCGCGCGGCCTTGTGGCCGAAGACATCGACCGGCGGATCGACGAGATCTTCATCCAGCGCCGCTCTTTGCGCAAACTGACCCTGCCGCATTACAGCATCCTGGATCACACGCCGTTCGATGCGGCCTTGCGCGACCATTACAGCACCCTGCGCGTGGAAAACCTCTGGCGGCCCTTCTATGCGTTTGCCGTCAACCTGTCGGACGCGACGCCCCGGATCCTTCGGACCGGGCCGCTCTGGGAAGCGGTCCGGGCAACCGGGTCCATACCGGGCCTGCTACCGCCCTTCATCACCGACGACGGCGTGCCGCTCGTCGACGGGTCGATCCTCGACAATGTCTCTCTCGATGCGATGAAAAGCCTGAAGCGGGGGCCCAACGTCGTCGTCAATTTCACGACTCCGCTACCGGCGAATTTCGCCGACGATTACAACGACCTGCCGGACCGGGCCGAACTCCTGAGACACCATCTGCTGCCGTTTACCGGCAGTGCCCTGCCGGATCTGCCGACCCTGTCGACGACAATCGTGCGTTCGATGATGGCGAGCCAGAAGAAACTGGCCAATGTCGGCGATCTCGATCTTGTGCTCGAGCCGCCGCTGCCACGCGATGTCAGCGTCATGGACTGGCGCCAGCACACAAGGTTGATGGCCGAGGGATTTGCCTTTACGGCCGATGCACTCAGCCGGCTTTCGGACGCCGGACACCCGGTCGTCGCGATGGCGCAGCGCATAGCGGACAGCGACGTGCGCTTCCGTACGGCGGCGGCCTGTCCGAAAACGGAATCAGAAACCGCGCTTCAGGCTGCCCAGGATGCCGCGCACGAGCGCGCGTCCCAGGGATGAGGCAATCGAACGCGTGACCGACTTCAGGGCCGCCTCTCCGACCGACTGGCGACGTGATCGCCGGCTGGATGAACGCCGCCGGCTTTTGCGCGTGGGCCGGTCGTCGCGGTCGAAATCGGGCAGTTGAAAACCGGTCCGGGAGCGTTTGACCCGGCCGCGTTCCTCGCGTTCGCGGTCTTCGGCCTTGCGCTGCTTTTCCTCCTTGCGCAGCCGCGCCTTCGCCTGTTTCTGAAGGATCTCATAGGCGGATTCCCGATCGATCGGCTTTTCATACTGGCCGAAGACCGGGCTTGCCTGGATCGTCCTTTTGCGGGCGGCCTTGGAAAGCGGCCCGAGTTGCGATGACGGCGGGCGGATCAGGGTGCGCTGCACGATCGACGGCACGCCCTTGCGCTCCAGTGTGGAGACCAGCGCTTCGCCGACACCCAGTTCGGTGATGACCTGCTTCGTGTCGAGGTCCGGGTTCGGACGAAACGTTTCCGCCGCCGCCTTGACGGCCTTCTGGTCGCGTGGCGTGAACGCGCGCAAGGCATGCTGGATCCGGTTGCCCAGTTGCGACAGCACCGCGTCCGGCACGTCGAGCGGGTTCTGGGTGACGAAGTAGACGCCGACGCCTTTGGAGCGGATCAGGCGCACTACCTGCTCCACCTTTTCCAGGAGCGCCCGCGGCGCCTCGTCGAACAGGAGGTGCGCCTCGTCGAAAAAGAATACCAGGCGCGGCTTGTCCGGATCGCCGACCTCCGGCAGTTCCTCGAACAGTTCCGACAACAACCAGAGCAGGAATGTCGCGTAGAGCCGGGGCGACAGCATCAGCTTGTCGGCGGCCAGCACGTTGATGATGCCGCGTCCGGACCGGTCGGTGCGCATCAGATCCGCGATCGCAAGGGCCGGTTCCCCGAAAAAGGCGTCGCCGCCCTGTTCCTCCAGGACAAGCAGGTCCCGCTGGATCGCGCCGATCGACTGGCGCGAGACATTGCCGTAAGCGGCGGTCAGCGCCTTGGCGTTTTCCGCCATGCGGTTGAGAAGCGCGCGGATGTCCTTCAGATCCAGCAGCAGCATGCCCTCGTCATCGGCGATCTTGAACGCGATGTTCAAGACACCTTCCTGGGCGTCGGTCAGATCCATCAGGCGCGACAGCAGCAACGGACCCAGTTCGGTGACCGTGGCGCGGATCGGGTGGCCCTGATTGCCAAAAAGATCCCAGAAGACGGTCGGGAACTCGGCCATTTCATACTCGTCGGAAAAGCCGATGTCGCGGGCGCGCTTGACAAGGAAATCCTTCGCCTTGCCCGCGGCCGCGATACCCGACAGGTCGCCTTTCACATCGGCACAGAACACCGGGACGCCGGCATTCGAGAACCCTTCGGCGAGAATCTGCAGCGTCACCGTCTTGCCGGTTCCGGTCGCGCCGGTGATCAGGCCGTGCCGGTTGGCCAGCTTCAAATTCAGGTATTCCGGCTTGACGCTGGTTCCGACATAGATCTTTCCGTCCTCGAGCATGCGATCCTCCCACTTTACGCGCGCCGTTATAGTGGCGGCGACGGTCAGGGACAAGCCGAGCATTTGCACCCTAAGATTGCCTAGCCTTCGAGCGGGGAACCGGGGGCGATCGTCGATGCGGTCGCCGACCCCGTGCCCTTCTGCAGCCTGCCGGTACTGCCGACCGAACGGGGACGCGGTATTCCGTCATGCGCATGACATCTTTGAGACAGATTGTTTGCGGCTGCGTGGAGGGGAAGCGGCACCGCAAGGCGGCGGCCTTGCCTTGGACCGGGAGCGGTGACACAGTGCTGCGCCACGGCCGCCCAATCGAGGAATGAACTTATGGATCAACTGATCGCAACCATCACGGACAATGTCGGCATCGACCAGGAACTCGCCGAAAAGGCGGTCGCCATCATCTTGAACTTTCTCAGCAAGGACGGCCCGCAGGATCTCGTCGGCCAGGTCATCGCGGCCATGCCGGGTGCGACGGAGTTTCTGGAAGCCAATCAAAGCGACGGCGACGGCGGTCTGCTCGGTGGACTTGTCGGCAGCATGGGCGCGATGGGCGCCTTGAACGAAATGACATCCGCCGGCCTCAACATGGGCCAGGTTTCCGGCGTCACCAGGGAAGTCATCGCATTTGCGAAACAGCACGCCGACGAAGCCGTGGTCGATGAAATCGTCGGTTCGATCCCCGGCCTCAGCCAGGTAATCTAGCGACACAACCACTTGTGCGGGGGGCTGTGTTCAAGTCGGTTCCCCGGACCAAAACGCGTCACAATTCCTCAGGTCGCCTGCATGTCTGCAGGCTCCCGCACCCGGCAAACGCCTCCACACATCATTACCCGCCTTTCCGCTGAGTAAACCGATCTCGTTTCCTTGGAAAACTCTCGATTTTTCTGTGTCCAAGCTAATGACACACCGCATTAACCATTTTAAAACCGAAGAGCGAAAACACAAAAAGGCGTGACCATGTCATCTTACGCAATCATCAATGTTGAGGGAATCGGCCCAAGCTTCGCCAAAAAACTTAAAGCTGTGGGTATTCATACGACCAAGGCTCTCCTGGACCGGGCTAAGACGCCAAAAGGCCGCAAACAACTGGCTGCGGATAGCGGTATCGAGGAGTCGAAGATCCTTAAATGGGCCAATATGTGCGACCTGATGCGGATTCGCGGCGTCGCAGAAGAGTACTCCGAACTCCTTGAGGCAGCCGGTGTCGACACCGTCAAGGAATTGAAACATCGGAACGCGGGGAACCTTGCGGCAAAAATGGCCGAAGTGAACGGCAAACGGAAACTCGTTCGGCTCGTGCCGACAGAAAAATCGGTGGCCAAATGGGTCGACCAGGCAAAGAGCCTCGATCCGATGATGACATACTGACCTTTCCGGCCCCTCGCGGACAAAACCGCATCACCTTCAGGGGCCCTTCCAATATCGCTGACCGCCGCGCGGCTTAGCCAAACCGGGCCGCGCAAACACTTTTTGTCGTTTCGCTGCTTCGTCGGCAAGAAGGAAGTCCTGCCTTCGCGACGAGGCTCTGCCCCCTCGACGAAACGGCCCTCCTCCGACACAAGGCGCTGCGGGCAAACGGACCTCGGCCGCTCCCGCGGGGCAGCAACAAAAAGGCCCGACCGGCGTTGGCGCGGTCGAGCCTTTAAGAGAAACCTTTAGTTCCGGCGCGGTCCGGCCGAACCGTCAGACCGTGATTTGTCCGTAGCGAATGGCCTCAACCACTGTATGGGTCTTGTTCGCCGCATTCAGCTTGTCGCTCGCATTCTGCAGGTGCGCGTGCACGGTGCGTTGCGAAATATCCAACATGCGGGAGATCTCGGCGGCTGTCCGGCCGGTCGAGGTCAGTTCCACGACATTGCGTTCGCGATCGGACAGGTCGCCGGGGCGGTCCGAAGAAATCGCACCGATCTGTTCGAGTTTTGCAAACGCCGCCTGGCACAAAACATCGTAGTTCAGGAGGTCTCGGTCGGACATGGTGACCGACATGCCGGCAAACAGCACGCATCCCTGATAGGGGTGCAAGGTGTTGATCGGAATGGCGACCAGCGTGACGCGGCCCTGCGGCGCTACCGACGCCTGAATTCCGGACACAAGGTCATCGGCGTCGTCGTCGGATGGCGGCGTGATGTCGGTTTGCCAGATGAGCGGCTTGCGCGCGGTCAAGCATTCCTGAAGCACCGGATCGCGCGGAGAAAACAGCATGATCGGTGCTGCCGAAGGGCCCTGGACCGGCCATTGCATCCGCACGATAAGCTTGTCCAGCGACCGGTTTGGCATCGGCAAACCGGTTGCCAGAAAATGCGTGGCCCCATGGCACCGGGCCTGGTCTTCCAGAGCGTTGACAATGCCGTTCATATCCCCCGCCGAAGATATCTGTGCTGTCCCGCCATTCGTTGCTGTTGTTGATTTCATCGTTCCACCTGATCGCTGGTTAAGCCGAATTAGCCTCGTTGCTTCGTCTCCGCGACTCACCTTTAAATTACCCAAATTGCCACCATTGATCAATCTATGATAGAGTGCGGCACATTTCGCACAAAATGGCAATTCCTTCTAAAACTATCATCGCATTCCCTCTGTCAATCGACTTTGCTACTTCTTCCGCACTTGTTCAGGCTTGTTACGGTAACATGACAGTCGGCGGATTCCAGTTGCTGACACCCGCCTCTTTGACTGAAACACGCCCCGAAGGCTGGTCAGGGCACCGGATCGATGCGGCAGCGCGGGATCGCCGGCTGTTCAACATTTTGTGAGTTTGGATCTCAGCAATGGAAAACGAGATGATTGCGGGCGGCGAAAATCCTGCGCCCGACGCGTGGCAACAGGCCGTGCAAGCGGCGCTGAAAGGCCGCCCGTTCGAGAGCCTGTTTCATGTCAGCGAGGACGGAGACCGGTTTCCACCGCTTGCCGGTCCGGTCAGCGACAGCCCGCTGATCCCGGGCCGCTCGGCGGACCAGGCCTGGCAGGTCTCACAGAAGGTGTTCGGCTGCGATCGCCCGACCGCAAGAACACAAATGCTCGATGACTTGAACGGCGGTGCCGGTGCGCTCGATCTGGTTCTGTCGGACCACCCGCTGTTTCCGGGTCGCGGCCCGGCACGGCTCGCGCAGGCGGATTACGAAACGCTGTTCGAGCCGGTCATGCTCGACCTGATCGGCCTGCGCCTGTCGGGCGGCGCGGCCACACGGGACAGCCTGGAAACATTTTACGGGTTCGCGTCCGCATCGAGCTTTGCAACAAAAGACCTGGCCATCGGCGGATGTCTCGACCCGGCAGCGACTGCGTTTGCCGCACGCCGAGCGAAAAGTGCGGCCCCGGAGCAGGAGGCCGCCCTGCTTTTGACGGAGCGCTACGCCACCGAATTTTCCCGGGCGAGGCCATTGCTGTCGGACGGCCGGATATGGCACGGCTACGGTGCCAGGGCCGCGCAGGAACTGGCGCTTGTACTGGCCGGTTTCGTCGACATGGTGCGATGTGCCGACGGACTGGGGTTCGATGTCGCGCGGGTCTGCCGCTGGTTCGAATTCGCCCTCGCCGCCGATACAGATCAGCTGGAAACGATCGCAAAATTCCGCGCAATACGGCCGTTGACCGCGCAGGTCCTGGAGGCACTCGGCGCCGGCGACACACAGGTGCCGATCCATGCCGAAACCGCATGGCGCATGATGACCCTCTACGAACAGAATGTCGGCATGCTGCGCGCCACCGTCTCCGCCTTTGCGGCCGCGGTCGGCGGGGCGGATACTATAACGGTGCTGCCGCACAGCCTGGCAGCCGGGATCCCGAATGCCATGGCGTTGCGCATCGCGCGGAACACCCAGACGATGCTGGCCGAGGAATCCAATCTTCACAGGGTCGCCGATCCGGCACGCGGCGCCGGCGCCATCGAAGCGCGGACAAAGGCCCTCATGGAACGGGCCTGGGAGCTCTTTCAATCGATCGAAGCGGAAGGTGGTCTCGCCCGCATGCTGCCGCAAGGACGGGTGGAGACCTGGCTGCTCGACGCGCAGGCGGACCGGGAACGGCGGGTCGCAATCCGCGATCTACTCGTGACGGGAACCACCTCGTTTCCCTCTCGAAAGGAAGCGGAGCCGGATGTGGTGGATGCGGGCCCGGCCGCGCAACCGCAGCCGTTCGAGCGGTCCACGCCGGCCCCTCGCCGCCTGTCGGAATCCTTTGAAATGCTGCGCGCCGCCGCAAACCGGCGCGCCGAGGGAGCGCCGGATATCCTGCTGTTGCCGATCGGCCCGCCGGCCGGTCACTCGGCCCGGCTTACCTGGATCCGTGCCGTGTTCGAGATCGGCGGCCTCAGCGTCGCCGACGCAGCGGAACCCGCGAACGAAGACGGTGCGGCCGAGGCATTTCGCGCCTCAGGCGCAGCCATTGCCTGCCTGTGCGGCGCCGACGGCGATTATGCCGAGGAGGCCGGCGCCGTGATAAAGGCCCTGATGGATGCCGGCGCAGCCGCGATCTGCATCGCCGGAAAACCCGACCGGATTTCCGGATCCGAAGCCTGGGCGGCACAGGTGATCGGGGTCCATGACGGCCTCGACATCCTTGGCGTTTTGCAAGATCTCCACAAGCGGCTTAAAATCTGACCAGGGATCGAGGATCAGCGGGCCGTCGGAAGGATGCATTCGCCCCGATCGGATCGCTCCCGGAGGAAACGTTCACGATGACACGCATCCCGGATTTCACGCAGATCAGTCTGGACCCGAACCGCCAGATCCCGGACGCCCGTCCGGTCTGGGACACGCCGGAGGGCATTGCCGTCCGCTCGTCCTACGGCCCATCGGACATTGCGCCGCTGGCGTTCACGCGCTCATTTCCGGGCCTGGCTCCCTTCGTGCGTGGTCCCTACCCGACCATGTACGTCCAGCAGCCCTGGACGATTCGCCAATATGCCGGCTTTTCGACGGCCGAGGATTCCAACGCGTTCTACCGACGCAATCTGGCGGCCGGGCAGAAGGGATTGTCCATCGCGTTCGATCTGGCAACGCACCGGGGATACGATTCCGACCACCCGCGCGTTTCCGGCGACGTGGGCATGGCGGGCGTCGCCATCGATTCGATCTACGACATGCGCACGCTGTTCGACGGCATACCGCTCGACCGGATGACCGTGTCCATGACCATGAACGGCGCGGTTCTGCCGGTCATGGCGCTCTATATCGTGGCCGCCGAAGAACAGGGCGTTGCTCCGGAAAAGCTCGGCGGTACGATCCAGAACGACATCCTCAAGGAGTTCATGGTCCGCAACACGTATATCTATCCGCCGGGCCCTTCGATGCGGATCATCTCCGACATCTTCTCCTACACGTCGCGCATGATGCCGAAGTTCAACTCGATATCGATCTCCGGCTACCACATGCAGGAAGCCGGTGCGACGGCCGACCTGGAACTCGCCTACACGCTCGCCGACGGCCTGGACTACATCCGCGCCGGCCGCGACGCCGGTCTCGACGTCGATTCGTTTGCCCCGCGGCTGTCGTTCTTCTGGGCGATCGGAATGAACTTCTTCATGGAAGTGGCGAAGCTGCGTGCGGCCCGTCTGCTGTGGTCGCGGCTGGTGGCGGACAAGTTCAGCCCGTCCAATCCCAAATCGCTGTCGCTCAGAACCCATTCGCAGACGTCCGGCTGGTCGCTGACGGCCCAGGATGTCTACAACAATGTCATCCGGACCTGCGTCGAGGCGATGGCGGCAACACAAGGGCATACGCAATCGCTGCATACCAATGCGCTCGACGAGGCGCTGGCGCTGCCGACCGACTATTCGGCGCGCATTGCCCGCAACACGCAATTGTTCCTGCAGCAGGAAACCCGCACGACGGCCGCCATCGACCCGTGGGGCGGATCCTATTATGTGGAGCGACTTACGGCCGATCTCGCAGCACGGGCACTCCAGCACATCGAGGAAGTCGAGGCGCTTGGCGGCATGGCCAAGGCGATCGAAAAGGGTATTCCGAAACTGAAGATCGAAGAAGCGGCGGCCAAGACCCAGGCCCGCATCGATTCCGGCGCCCAGACGATCGTCGGCGTCAACAAATACAAGCCGACCGACGAAGCGCAGATCGAGATCCTCAAGGTCGACAATGCCCAGGTACGGGCCCGTCAGCTCGAAAAGCTTCAACGGCTGCGGGCCGAGCGCGATCCGGCGGAGGTGGACACCGCCCTGACAGCGCTCAGATCCTGTGCCGAAAAGGGCACCGGCAATCTGCTCGAACGCTGTGTGGCCGCGGCACGCGCCAAAGCGACAGTCGGCGAAATCACCGAAGCCATGGAAGACGTTTTCGGGCGTCACAAGGCAGAAATAAAGTCGATTACCGGAGTGTATAAACGCGAGGTCGGAACGATGACGGAAGCGGTCGAACGGGTCCAGCGTCTGGTTCGCGCCTTCGAGAACGACGACGGCCGCCGGCCGCGCATCCTGGTGGCCAAGATGGGGCAGGACGGCCATGACCGGGGCCAGAAAGTCATCGCCTCGGCCTTCGCCGATCTGGGTTTCGATGTGGATATCGGGCCGCTCTTTGCGACGCCGGAGGAAGCCGCCCGCCAGGCAATCGAAAACGACGTCCATATTATCGGCGTGTCGTCGCTTGCCGCGGGACACCTGACTTTGGTGCCGGCATTGAAGAGCGCGCTGGCTGCCTATGAACGCGAAGACATCATGATCGTGGTCGGCGGCGTGATCCCGCCGCAGGACTATGATGCGCTGATCGAAGCCGGGGCGTCGGCGATCTTCCCGCCTGGAACCGTGATCGCCGAGGCGGCCGTGGACCTGCTGCACAAACTCAACGGCAAGCTCGGCTACGGACCGAAGGCGGCCGCTGAATAGCCGGGCCGAAGCGCCTCACGCCAGGTTGCGGGACGCCGGAACTGGCGGCATATCCCGGTGCGCCCCGAAAGCCCGCGCTGGGCACCCGCACTCGCTCGTCCAAGGACACGGCATGCCCCGTCTCGTCGTTGCCGCATTCTATCAGTTCACTCGGTTGTCCGATCCACAGGCCGTGCGGTCCGATCTCGCCGCGGTAAGTGCCCGCGCGGGAACAAGCGGAACCATCCTGGTCGCCCGCGAAGGTCTCAACGGCACCATTGCGGGCACGAGGGAGGCCGTCGACACGGTGCTTGCCGCCATCCGCAGCCTGCCCGGATGCGCGGCTCTGGAGCACAAGGAATCGCCTGCCGATTCCATGCCCTTTCACCGCATGAAGGTGAAGCTCAAACGCGAAATCGTGACCATGGGGGTCCCCGAAATCGATCCGAATGCCGACGTGGGCACCTATGTGGACCCGCAGGACTGGAACCGGCTGATTTCCGATCCCGACGTCGTGGTCATCGACACCCGAAACGATTACGAAGTGGCGATCGGCACGTTCGAAGGCGCGGTCAATCCGGAAACCGCTGCCTTCCGGGACTTTCCAAACTGGTTCCGGGCGACTTACGGCAACCGGCCTGACACACGATTCGCAATGTTCTGCACCGGCGGAATCCGATGCGAAAAGGCGACGGCGTTCCTGAAGGCGGAGGGCATTGCCGACGTTTTCCACCTGAAGGGCGGGATCCTGAAGTACCTGGAAACGATGCCGGAATCGGACAGCCTGTGGCAGGGCGAGTGTTTCGTTTTCGATCAGCGCACGTCGGTCACGCACGGGCTGGAGCAAGGTTCCTACGACCAGTGCCATGCGTGTCGGCGACCGATCAGCGATGCGGACAAAAGCTCGCCACATTATCAGCCCGGTGTCAGCTGTCCGCACTGCCACACGGCATACACGGCGGAACAAAGGGCGCGTTTCGGCGAGCGCCAGCGGCAGATGGACCGGGCCGAGCGCCGCGGATACCGGCATCTGGGCGCCGACCAGAGCCGTCGGGGAAAACCGATTTCCAAGTCCGGATGATCTAAAGATCATAGCTTGGTAAGGATCGGCTTCGGTGATAACAAGACGCGCCCGGGAGTGGGCCCGGGCTGCGTTTACTGCCACTGAGAGTATTGTTCGTGCACATAGAAACATTTGACTGGGTTTACAGGTCCGCTGGCCAGGCGCGGTTTCCGCCGTGGTCTTACTGACCACAAGGGGACCGCAACGGCGAAACATCGCCGTTGCGACCGCGCTGCGCGACTTGCCTAGCCGAGCGACCTGATTTGGACCATCAAATGGTTCTATGTGCACGAACTATGCTCTAGATGCGGAAAGACAGTCCATGCGTTCATGGTTTCAGGCCGGTCTGGCCGGAATCGCGTTAGTGCTTACCGGGTGCGCGACCTCGATCGAAGACAGTGTCGAATCGATTCCGACACGCACCTTCTTCACAATCATGCCGGACGCCGTCGGCGCCCTGACGCCGGAAACGGCGTATTCGGCCCGAGCCATCCAGGAAACGCTTCCCGGCTACACCGCTGAGACGATTACCAGCGCGGTCGAAGCCCGAACGGTTTCCGCCTTCGGGGTCTTTACCGAAGGCATCCAGGTGCTGCAGGTCCACCGCGGCCGCAACGGCAAGATCGGCCCGATCCACGGCGTCACCCATCACCTTTCTGGCCCGAACGGCGAACGCATCGGTTCGACGTTCGGTGCCCTGCGCATCGACCGAAACGATTGCCGGGTCGGTCGCAATCTGTGGCGCGGCATGGCGCTTTGCTCGGCGCGCGGCACCGAGAACATCACACTCGTCTTTGCGATCCCGCAATATCAGGGGCCGTTCGACCGCCTGGCGCCCGACGACGAACTCAGAAACGCGGTTTTGCAGCGGATCGTCTGGCAGCCGTAATCGGTTTGCACAGCCCGGTTTGGCCGGCGGGTCTTTGCCCGTGACGGGCACAAGGGGATCCTGTATGCCGGGTCCATGAGCGAAACCCCTGCCCCGTCCAGCGCCGCAAACGCCGCACCGGCGCTTCCCGACGAGATTGCAGCCCTGCGCGATGCCCTGATCGCCGGCAAGCGGGCGGCCCTCGCCCGCGCCATCACGCTCGTCGAATCGAAAAACCGGGCACACCGCGAAAAGGCCGACGTCCTGTTGCAAGCCGTGCTCGAGAGAACCGGCACGGCCTACCGGATCGGCGTGACCGGCGTCCCGGGTGTAGGCAAATCCACGACCATCGACACCTTCGGTTCCAATCTGACGGCAAGCGGCCATCGGGTCGCCGTGCTTGCAGTCGACCCATCGTCGACAAGGACCGGCGGCTCGATCCTCGGGGACAAAACACGGATGGCGCGGTTGGCGGTCGACGACAACGCCTTCATCCGTCCCTCGCCCTCATCGGGCACCCTCGGCGGTGTCGCGGCCAAGACACGCGAGACGATGCTCTTGTGCGAGGCCGCAGGCTACGATGTCGTGCTGGTGGAAACGGTCGGCATCGGCCAGTCGGAAACCGCGGTCGCGGACATGGTGGACTTTTTCCTGGCCCTGATGCTGCCGGGCGCCGGTGACGAATTGCAGGGCATCAAGAAAGGCGTGCTTGAGATCGCCGACATGATTGCGGTCAACAAGGCCGACGGCGAGGGCACCGACCGAGCGCGGGCCGCGGCGGCTGAATACCGGTCAGCGCTCGGCATCCTTGCCCCGCGATCCGAGGTCTGGACGCCGCCGGTCGTGACGGTTTCCGGGCTGGAGAATACCGGACTGGACCAGATCTGGGACATGGTCGTCCTGCATCGAGCCAAAACCGAGGCCGCGGGAGATTTTGCGAAACGCAGGCAGGAGCAGCAGGTTACCTGGATGTGGACGATGCTCAGGGATCGCCTGCACGCCGCCTTGACGGAACGGGACGATATTCGAGAGCGGCTGCGGGTTCTTGAAGACGGTGTTCGGGCCGGAACCGTTTCCCCGTCGCTCGCGGTCAGGGAACTGGCCGGAGCGCTCGGATTGTGAAGGAAACGGTGCGGCGGAACCCTAGCGGGCTGTGCCCGATCGCCCTACGGCTTTTTCGGTGGAACTTCCGGATGATCGGCCAGGAAATCCTCAAGCGCATCGAACAATTCCTTGGCATGACGAAAGTCGCCGCTCAGACGAGCCGTGCGGATGTCATCGACGATCATGTCACGAATGCGCTCCGCGCCGTGCGGTTTGTGCAAAAGGTACCTGGCCAGGGTCTCAGCGGTGTCTTCCGAAACATGTTCGTGTTCCGCGATCGCCTTGATTTCCTCGGGATCAAGCCCGTATTTTGCGTCCTGGTCCTGTTCGGCGTCCATTATCGTCTCCTGAAACGGCAAAAGATCTTCAAATCTAACGCCCTCCAAATCTCTGCGATTGACACGGGTCAATAGACGGAAACCGTTTTCGCCATGACAAGCCGATACCCCGACCGCAAGAGGTTCCCGGTCGCCAAGACAGTCAGCCGGCGGGCCTTGCTCGGCATGGCGCTGGCCCCGGCCTTCTCCGGCGTCGCGCGCGCGGCAACCGACGGCGTCAGCCTGCGCGGGTCGATCGATGCCGGGGAGTTCGGCGTTCGCGCCGGCTCCGCGGATGACCAACGCCCTGCGCTGCAGGCCGGCATCGACGCGGCCGCACGGGACGGCCGCCCGCTGTTTCTGGCTCCCGGACGGTACCGCACGTCGGGCCTCGTCCTGCCGTCCCGGACAACGCTGATCGGGGTTCCCGGGAGCACGCGTCTTGTCCTGCAAGGCCAGGGCCCATTGCTGGCCAGCCGCGGCACGCGGTCCGTCACGCTCGACGGCCTGACGCTCGACGGAGCAACCGGGAGCATACCCGGTACCTTCGGCGGCCTTGTCCAGTTCGAGCGCGTTGCCATGCTCCGCGTGACGGGCTGTGCTTTGCTGGACAGTCCGAAATCCGCTTTGACGCTCACCAGCTGCAATGGCTGGATCACGCGGAATCATATCTCCGGCGCGCGGGACTACGCGCTTTATGGGCTGGATTCGGAAGGGCTCACGATCAGCGAAAACGAGGTTGCGGATTGCGCCGACGGCGGCATCCTCGTACATGGCAGCATCGACCGGGAAGACGGCACGGTGGTCAGCGCAAACCGGATCCAGCGGATCGGCGCACGCAGCGGCGGCACCGGCCAATGGGGCAACGGAATCAACGTCTACCGGGCCGACAACGTCGTCATCGCGAACAACCGGGTGTCGGACTGCGCGTTTTCGGCGATCCGCTCCAATGGCGGATCGGACGTCCAGATCGTCGGCAACAATTGCCTGCGCTCGGGTGAGACGGCGATTTATTCGGAGTTCGTCTTTCAAGGCGCAGTGATTTCCAGCAACGTGGTCAACGGCGCCGCGCACGGCATCTCGATCGCCAATTCCAACGAAAACGGCCGCCTCGCCGTCTGTGCCAACAATCTGGTCCGCAACCTCTACCCGGTCGGCCCCTACGAACGGGATCCGCCTGGATTTGGAACCGGAATCTGGGTCGAAGCGGACACGACGGTTACCGGAAACGTCATCGAGGCCGCTCCGCTCTTTGCTCTGGCGCTCGGCTGGGGACCTTATCTTCGCAACGTGTCGGCGACCGGCAACGTCATTCGGGACGCCGGAATCGGAATTGCCGTGACGGTTGTGGAAGGATCGGGCAAAACGGTGATCGCCAACAACATTATCACCCGGGCACGGCGGGGCGCGATCGTCGGGTTCCGCTGGGCCGAACGGGTGACCGAAGACCTGAAGATCAAGGGCGCCGAAGACTGGCCGCACCTTCTGATAAGCGGGAACCATTGACGTCAAAAAGACGTCGCCGTGGACGCGCCTGGCATTGCCTGTCCCGGATGGCTGCCTACAGGCTTTGCGCCTACAGACGCTCACCCGCCTGGATCGGGCCGGCCAAGGTGTTTTCCGGTGGCGCCAAGGGGCATACGAAGTCCGGATTGTGCGCGCAGGACGGATGATAGGCGAAATTGAAATCGAGGATCAGCCGCCCTGACCGGCTGAGCCCGAGATCGGCCCCCTTGATCGCATCGATCAGATAGCGCCCGCCGCCATAGGTCTGTGTCCCGTTCGTGGCGTCCTTGAACGGCAGAAACAATCCGCCGCCATAGCCTTCGATCCAGTAGACAGTGAGTTCGGTGGACAGTTTCGGCGCAAGGCCGACCGTGACGCCCACCGGCCGTCGGGACAGCCGGCCATCCGGGCCGAGTTCCACGTCCTCGGCCGGCCCGTCCGCCGGCAGCAGGTCGACCTGGAACCGCAGGTCCGGATCATAGGCAAAGGTGATCGGTCCCTTGTAATGGGCCCGCCGCAGGGATGCGATCGGCGAGACGGGATGGCGCTGAAACAGATCGCGCCTGGTCTCGCACCAGGCCTGCCAGGCCGCCTGAGGCGCGTCGCTCCGACGAACCGCGTCATACATGGCGTTTACCCGCCGCCGCCAATCCGCCAGTTGATAGGCCGGCGGACCGCTGTATAGCGGTTCGACGTCGTCAACCCGGATTTGCGGGCGCACCCGCTCGACGGCGTTGGAAGGCATCGTGGCATTTCCTCGTTTGTCGGATCTTGCCGATTCCGGTTTGCACGTCCGCACGCCCCTGTGCTGACAGGGTCGCAAATCCATAATGTGACGGGAAAACGGGAAACCTGCTGTTTCTACCCTGACGCTGTTTCGTTCAGCGGTGCGGTGCCGGTTTGCGGCCTGATTCCGGCGCTCGGCCTTCGTAAAGAAGGTGACCACACAAATGTGTCACCATTCGTCCATCTGCAATGGCCTGGCGGAAAACAATTCCCGATGCCCAGACGATCAATCGGCCGGCCACCACCAGGAGCCCCCCACGACGACACCCTTCGACACGATCCGGCGGTCACCCACCATCGTCTCGCCGTCGGAATCGACATAGTCGAACGCTCCCTTCTCAACGGTGAGGAGGGTTGCATCGCCGACGGCTCCCGGTTTCAAGGTTCCCAGTTCCGGCCGTTTGAGGATATGGGCCGCGTTCTCCGTCGAGGCGCGTATCACGTCCGGCAACGGCATGCCGAGACACAGGAACTTCGACAAGGTCGTGACCTGATCGAAGGCCGGTCCGTCTATGCACAGCGTATGCACGTCCGACGAAATCGTATCCGGATAGAATCCGTTCGCGAGCATGGCCCTGGCGGTCTTGAACGAAAACGATGCCATGCCGTGGCCGATATCGAAGAACACGCCCTTTTCGCGCGCCTGACGGACCATCGGCTTGAGCGTGCCCTGAGCCGTCACCGGCGCATTGGGAAACGGCCGGAAAGCATGGGTCAGCACATCGCCCGGCCGCAGAAGCTCGAGCACTTCCTCGTAGTCGGGCGGCGGGTGGTCGATATGTGCCATGACCGGCATGCCGACCTCCTCGCCGACCTGGAGGGCAGAGCGCAGCGGCGCAACGCCCTGGTCGCCGGAGGCATGGCGTCCGACACGCACCTTGATCCCGACGACGACGTCGCGATTGGCATCGGCGACCCGCGCCGCCTCGACCGGCGCCATCAGGCGAACATCCTCGCTCTCTCCGACAAAAACGGTCTTGGAGAACCCGTAAATGCCGGCGAAAGAGACGTGCAGATAGGCCAGGATGCGGACTTCACAGGGATCGATGACATGGCTGCGGAAACCGGCGAAATTGCCGGGTCCGGCCGACCCGGTATCGACCGCGGTCGTTACACCGGATGTGCGACAGAATTCCTCGGCATCGATGCCGAGCGATGTGCCGCCCCAATACACATGGGTATGGAGATCGATCAGGCCGGGCGTCACGATCAGGCCGGACACATCGCGTATCTCGGTCTCGCTGTCCTCGCCAAACCGGGTCGCCAGATCGGTTCCCAATGCCTCGATTTTGCCATTCGAGAACGCAATATCCGTAACGGCATCAAGCCCTTGGGACGGATCGATGATATGTCCTCCGGAGAGAACCAGTCTTGAAGCCGGCATGGTGATGGATCCGCATGGTCAATGGAAGGACCTGCAGACTGGCGCTCCGTGTGACGAATGGCAAGGGTCAGTCGGCTTGACGCCGTCCGGGAAACGGAGTGTCGTGACGCGGCGTCGCCAAGAGACCCATATGGGTGCAATTGCTGCCAGGATCTTGGCGGCGGAGTCGGTCAATCGGGATCGTAGGGATGAAACTAGTTGTCTTGTTGCTCGCCGCCCTCGTGCTGGCGTTGGTATCCGCCTCGCCTGTCATGGCTCAGAAAAAGCGCTTCGATGTTGCCGAGTGCCGCGAGCAGGCGCAGGCATTCGCGCGCCTCGACATCGACTGCACGCTGGTCATCCGTGCCAGCGAACGCGATCTGTCCAACGCCCCTTCTTTCCTTCAGGCGTTTCTCGGAGACCTGGAATGCCAGGTTCCGCTCGTCTTCGACAAGGCCAAGGTCTACGGGGTCTGGATTACCGAAAACCGGGTCAACCCGCCGCCGCTCGCCGTCCGATGCCGGTTGTTGGCGGGATTGAGCGATTCAGACATCACCGCCGTGTTCGACGCCGATTGCGTGCGCAGTGCGGGACAATGGAGCTGTTATCCCGGACTGCGCGACGTTGTCGGCCTCGGCCCTCTGGCGCCGCTGGTCGAGGACTTTGTCAACAACGACCCGGTGTTTCCGCGCTTTCTGGCAAAACAGCTTGCACGATTTGACTGACCGACGGACCTGCATCCTCCGCGGATAGATGTGTCAGGTCGATCAACAGGGCCTGGCCGTCGACGGGCGCCTTGCGGAGCGCCGACGCGGGCTTCATGCACAACGTGCCCCGGCGCGCCCAATCGCGGACGCGACTGCGCGACAGGCGCAATTCCTGCGCCAGTACCCGGTCGAGACGGGTTGATACGGGTTCGGCCATGTGAATGGTCAACCCGATCGAGCGCACAATGCCCGGTCTCGGCGCCTGTAATCTCTTGGACACGGTGAGGCAGTTGCCATCGCTTGCCGTTTCCTTGAGCGGCATGCCCGTCATGCCGTCCTGCGCAATCCGGCGTGCCGCTTCGACGCAGTTTTCCTGCATGTCCCTGAGATCGGCCGGCGCAACCGAGGTCACTTCCCGGCGTCGGAACACGGGTCGGTTCCATGTGGCACCGCAGGTGCTGCACCGGTAGATCAGCCAGGCGTCAATGCGTTTCTTCTGGGCGTTGACCCGGAACCGGTCCGTGGTCTCGAATCGCCGGGATTGGTCACAGCGCGGGCAGCGCCGCAGGATCCCCGGCGCGGCGCCGGGTTTCAGGGTCCACTGGACCCGAAGGATTCCGTCCATCTTCCAACAGCCTTCCAAATCGGAAGTGCTGCGCAGCGGATGGACGGGGCGGTCCCGGACCTATGCCGGGCGGTCGAACGACGGAAAGCGGGAAAATGCGCCAACCACCGGTCTTCGGACATCGTCAAGGAAGTTCGAAACCGGCGCAGGCAGCGCGGCGGGAATGGACGATGGCGGAAGGAATGTCGAACCGATCCCAGGCCATCGCCACGCGCACGATCTCGTTGAGCCCGGCCAGCGGCACGGGCATCTGTGCGGGGTGAATTCCGAGATCGGTCAGAGCGTTGGCAAGGCAGGCCTCGTCCAGGTCGTTGGCGTCGCTCTTTTGGATCAACACTGCGTTCGGGTCAAGGTGCGCCGCGCCAGTCTACGCCGTATGCATTCCAGACCGGCTCGCAGGGAAGGTCAATATCCCCGTTCGAGAGACCGTCATCCGGATCGAACCTCACAGGCATGTCCGGCCGCGGAGCGTTACGGCGCGTGCGCTGCGGTTCGGTCTGTAATGTCCTTTCCGGTGCACACTCGCGCACCATGCCCTGCTAAACCGGCCCGGCCTGTAGGTTGCCACGAGCGTCAATCTTTCGATCGTTGCCGCCGATGCGATTTAAGGCAGGCAACAAAGAGCCGCAGACATTCGACCCGTTTGTTCTGTTCCGGATAGTAGATGTAAAAGGGCGGCAGGTCCTTGGCGAACGGTTCGAGCAGCGTCTCAAGTTCCCCTGTCCTGATATGATCGCTCATTGTCGCCCGCATCGACCAGCCGATGCCGTGCCCTTCCCGTGCCGCCTGAATGACGCCGGCCGCTGAATCGAACGTCAGGCGTGCCGGCGGGTCGATGCGCTTGTCCTGGCCCTCGTCGGTGATCCACCATTCCCGCAGCGTTCCGGATGTCGGCTGCCAGTGCCGGATGCATCGATGGTCCAACAATTCGCGCGGGTGTTGAGGCCGTCCGAACCTTTCGAGGTAACCCGGAGCGGCGAAAAAGGCCGTCTTTACCGGCGGCGTGATCCGGACCGCGATCATCTCAGGCGACAAGACGTCGCCGAGGCGAACCCCGCCGTGAAAGCCCTTGCGCACGATATCAACGAGTTCTTCGTTCCAGGAAATGTCGAGATTGATCCCTGGATGGCTTGCGAGGAATGTCTCGACGACAGGCGCGATGGAAACCATGTAGGCGCCGCGCGACATCGTGAGGCGCAAAGTGCCCTTTGCGGACTTGCTCTCGTGCTGCGTGCGCTGAATCGCATCGACCAGATCGCGATAGGCCGGGGCGGCGTTTTCGAACAGCACGCGACCGGCATCGGTCAGCTCGATGCTGCGGGTTGTCCGATACAACAGATCCACACCGAGCCGCGCTTCAAGGGCTTTCAACTGCAGGCTGACAGCAGGGGCACCGACACCGAGACTCTCTGCAGCGGCACGCATCGAACCCTCGCGTACAATGGCCAGAAAAACCTCGACGGCATGGGTGGGTGCGCGCTCCATTATTTCATACTGATAAATAATCAAATCAATTTGCAAGGCATAATCTGAATTAAAGCGATGCGCTAATGTCCCCTGAAACCGGACATACGCACGTTAGAGCCTTGAACCGCACCCTTGAAAAACAGCCCGACCGGATTGCACAAGGCATTGTCATCATCCTCGCCTCGGTGGCGGCAATGGCGTTCGCCGATGCGGTCGTCAAACTGGTCAGCGCAGATCTGACGGTCTGGCAGGTGTTCGCCGCCCGGTCGATCGTTGCTGTTCCTTGCCTGGCGATGCTGGGCTGGTGGCGCGGAACGCGGTTTCGGCAAGCCCTGAACATCTGGATCCTGGCCCGCAGCTTGCTGCTCGTGCTCACGTGGTTAGCGTTCTACGCGTCGTTTCCGGTCCTCGATCTTTCGGTGGCGGCCGTTGCCGTCTACACGAACCCGATCATCACATCGCTTCTGGCCGCCCTCGTCCTTGCCGAGCGGGTGTCGCAACGGCAATGGATTGGCGTCGCCGTCGGATTTGCCGGCGTTACTGCGATCCTGCGTCCCGGTACGGAAGCGTTTACCTGGGCCATCCTGTTGCCGCTCCTTGCCGCTGTTCTCTATTCGATCGCTATGGTGCTGACGCGCGCCAAGTGCCAGAACGACGATGCCATCAATCTTGCCCTCGGACTGCACGGCGCGCTCCTCACTACGGGCCTTGTCGCCACGGCGGTCCTGACTGTTGTCGAGATCGACACCGAAACCGGTGCGGCCTATCCGTTCCTGCTCGGCGGGTGGATGCCCATGGGCCCCAAAGAATGGGGTCTGATGGCTTTTCTCGGCGTTCTGTCCGCGGCTTTTTTTATCGGCGTGGCACGCGCCTACCAGATCGCCCCGCCGCATATCATCGGCACGTTCGACTACGCCTATCTGGTATCCGCCGCCCTTTGGGGATTTGTCCTGTTTTCGGAACAGCCCGACACGCTTACCCTGACCGGTATGGCGTTGATTACAGTGGCCGGGCTATTGGTTGCCGGTCGTCAAAAGTCCCGCTGACGTGAACAATGTCCGCGATCCATTCCGTGTCCAAAATCGTCGATGTCTGCTCTCGATATCGGTGGTACGAAGGATTTGAAAAACCGACATGAAAGACCTTCGAGAGCGGCACAATGGCACCAATCGTAGCGGCGGGGCGCCTCAGGAAATCGCCCTATTACCAATCAACCATCGATGACGGGGCGGAGTCGCTGCTCACCTATAACCGGATGCTGGTTCCGCGCGGCTACGGCGACCGGGAGGCCGAATATTGGCGCCTGGTGAACGGCGTCACCATGTGGGACGTGGCCGTCCAGCGCCAGGTGCAACTCAAGGGACCGGACGCCGCACGTCTTGCGCAAGTGCTGTGTACCCGCGACCTGTCCGCACAGAAAGTGAACCAAGGAAAGTATGTGGCGATCTGTGACCACCGCGGCACGCTGATCAATGATCCCATCGCGCTCAAGATCGACGACGACTGCTATTGGCTGTCGATCGGGAATTCTGACATCTGGTTCTGGGCTCGCTGTGTCGCCGGCGAGCGCGGGTTCAACGTCGACGTTTCAGAACCGGACGTTTCTCCCCTCGCAGTCCAGGGCCCGAAGGCCGAAGACGTGGTGGCTTCGCTGTTCGGCGACTGGATACGCGACCTGAAATATTTCTGGTTCGACGATGCTGCAATAGACGGCATCCCCTTGAAGGTTTCCAGGTCGGGCTGGTCGAAACAAGGCGGGTTCGAACTCTACCTGATGGATGGGACGAAGGGAGACAGGCTCTGGAACATCGTCAAGGAGGCCGGACGGCCGTTCGATATCGGGCCGGGATATCCCAACCCGTCAGAGCGAACCGAAAGCGGCCTCCTGAATTGGGGCACAGATAACGACGAGTACACCAATCCCTTCGAAGTCCGGATGGAAAAGTTCATCGACCTGGACCTTGAGGATACGGTGATCGGCATAAAGGCGCTGCGACGGATCAAGGCGGAGGGGGTAAAGCGGCACCAGCTTGGCATCATGCTGGATGTGGCCGAAGAGGACGAGGATCAGTCGATCTGGCAGGACATTGAGAAAGACGGGCGCGTGGTCGGCCATATGACCCACAAGGCATGGTCCTATCGCCTGAAGAGCATGATCGGATATGCGCTGGTTTCGGTGGAGGCCCGCCCGGGAGACGACGTTCAGGTGCGGCGTGAAGACAAAGGCGTTAGGGGCCGGCTGGTTACCTTGCCATTCAAGATCTGAAGGCGGCAGGCAGGACAACCGACCCGCGCGGGACAGTCAGCCAATTGCGTTTCGCGCAAGAAACGGAAACTCTGCGAGGGGATGCGGCAAAGTTCGGGCTCACGCGACCTGAACGATCGGCAATTCGAACAGACGGCCTTGGCCGTCGATCGCCTCGGTCCGGCCGGCCAACCGGATGCAATGCCAGGCCAGGGCGTGGTTGGACGAAGTCACGGGCAGGGAGAACTCAGCCTCGAGATCAGCGATGGCGTCGGCCATACGGATGGAGGTACAGGATACGAAGACGGCGTCGACGGCATGCCGGTCGATCAGCGTGCGGATGCCGGCGCGCAGGCTCGACAGGTCGATTGCGGCAACCACCGGGTCACGTTCCTCGTTGAAGGACCCGAAAACGGGGACCGAATAGCCGGCTTCCTCGATGCGTACGCGAACCGCGATGTTGACGTCGCGGCGATAGGGAGTGAGGACAGCGATCCGCTTCGCGCCATAGGCCCGGAACGCGGCGAATGCCGCGTCCATCGGATTGGCCGCAACGGCCGTGGGCCGCGCCTTGCCGATGCTCTGAGCAACCCTTTCCGACCCCAGTACGACCGATGCCGACGTACACGCAAAGGCGACCACGTCGAGACGGTCGCTCGGCAGGATGAGGTCGACCGTGTCGGTAAGCAGCGGCCCCATGGCGGCCAAGCTATCCGGTGTGATGTTCGGGGAGTTCCGGATCCGGGCCATGAAGACGGACACGTCGAACGGTGCCGCCAGCCGGCGGAACTCATCCTCGACCGTATAGTCGGAAGCAAGCACCACGAGCCCGACACGGGCGCCGGTATCGGCGACCGTGGTGAAGGGCAGATGTTCGATGATCTCGCATTCGTCCTGCAGCATGGACCGGTCCCCGCTGCGCAAGGCGGCTCTCGTCAGTCGACGGCAGCGCTTACCGCGATCTCGACATTGAAGTGCGGCGCCGCCAGTCTGGATTCCACGCAGGCCCGCGTCGGGGTGTTGCCCGGCGATACCCAGGCATCCCAAACGGCATTCATTTCAGCGAAGTCGCCGATGTCGGACAGCCAGATGGTGGCCGTCAACGCTTTCGACTTGTCGGTTCCAGCCTCTGCCAGAAGCCCGTCAATGGCGGCCAGGATGTCCTTGGTCTGATCGGTGATTGAGGCGCCGGCCGCGCCTTGCGCGACCTGTCCGGCGGTCGTGACGACACCATTGTAGACGACGGCCTGGCTCATGCGGTCGCCGACCTTGATACGCTTGATTGTCATGGATCTGCTCGCTTCGCAGTGATGAAAGGTTGGGCGCCGCGACCTTCGCGCCCGCCTCCCCGGCTGTCAAGCAGTGCCACGTTTCCCGGTTGCACACCTGCCATGCGCAGGCTGACGCTGCGTTATTTCGGCGCCAGGGCAGCGAGGCCGACAACCGCCAGCATCGACAACGCCATCAGGACATTGATGCGGAACTGGATGTGCTTGGGCAGATCGAGACGGTGCAGGAACACGCCGGCCGACAGCCACAGCACATGGATCGGGATCCAGATCGCATTGATGATCGCAAACTTGATGACGATTTCCAGTGTCAGGCTTTGCGGCCAGAAGGCGAAACCGGAGAACAGGGTGGTGTTGACCACATAGGCTTTCGGATTGATCGCCTGGAGCGCAATTCCGCCCATAAAACCCGGCGGTCGCTTGGCCTCGATGAACGCGATGCGGGTTCCCGACAAGGCGATGCGCGCCGCCAAGTACATGAGGTACGCCGCAGATGCCACGAACAGGGCGAATTGCAGACCGGGATGAACCAGGAGGAGCGCCGCCAGTCCCGAGACAACGGCAAGCGCGACAAGATTGGTGCCGACGAACAGGCCGACCAGATACCGAATGCCGGGCTGAAATCCGAAAGCAGACCCCACGCCGGCAGCCGACATGACCCCGGGTCCGGGCGTGATAAGGAGAAAAAACACCGCCGTTGCAAAGGTTATCATCAGGCTTTCGTCCACTTGCCGGGACGACGCCCGTACCGGGGCGGCACCGCTGACCGCCTCTATCGTGTCATCTTCGATGCGTGCGACGACACGTCTTTTACGATCACACCCTCGTGTACCTGTCGTTGAATAAACAAAATGTCAACCATATCTGGTCATTTGAAGAGGACTGTAAGTCAAACCATTGTTTATTCGGCGTGACTCGACGAAGCGAGGCGGACAGTGACCCAATTTACACGCAGACATTTTGTTGTGGCCGCCGCGGCGGCAACACTCGGAGCCTGTAACACAACCGGTTCGGGGCGCGCACCGGCACCGGCGCTGCAATACCGCGCCGATTACGGACCGATCCTCGACGAACCGTTTCCGATCCCGGCTGTCAACCTGAATGTCGTGCCGCCGGAATTCCGACGCCAGGTCGTGCGCTATCGGACCGAGGAAGTGCCGGGCACGGTCGTCGTCGACACAAACACGTTCCACCTCTATCTGGTGCAGCAGGGCGGCACCGCCTTGCGCTATGGCGTGGGTCTCGGACGCCAAGGCTTTTCCTGGAGCGGCGATGCCGTCATCGACAGCAAGCAGGAATGGCCGCGCTGGTTCCCGCCCAAGGAAATGATCGCGCGCGAGCCGCACCTGGCAAAGTTCAGCGAAAAGAACGGCGGCCAGCCGCCGGGCCTCGACAACGCACTCGGTTCGCGGGCGCTCTACCTCTATGAAAACGGCGTGGATACGCTCTATCGCCTGCACGGCACCGCCCAGGAAGCCAGCATCGGCAATGCGGTCTCGAGCGGCTGCGTCCGGCTTCTCAACCAGGACATCATCCACCTTTACGACCGCGTCGCGGTCGGTGCGAAGGTGGTCGTGATTCCGCCCCGCGGCGGGACGGCGTAGGCCGGGCTTCGAAAAGCGATAGAGCGGCCTACTCGGCCGCTTCGCGGGCCGCGGCGATGATTTCTTCCTGGCGGCGTTTCTTGGTCACGGCCGCCTCGCCGCCCCGCGTCGCCTTGAACATGTCGAGATTTTCCAAATCGTCCGCTGCATCGGGCGTCGTCGCGGCGTCGATATAGGCACGGCGGTCCGGGCTTTTCTTCACGCTGCGATAAATCCGATAGAACTTCCAGGCCAGCGTCCCGTAGGTCCAGTGTTTGCGGACCAGTTCCCAGATGTATTTCGGATAAAAGAAAAACGGATTTTCGATCGGCAGGCCGGAACGCCGGTCGCGCCGGTATTTCAGCCGCAGGAAACCGCCCTCAAGCGGGTGAATGCCCTCATACGTCACCATGAAGTGGAAGTAGAGCAGCAGGATGAGCTTGTTGCCCGGACGGCCGCGGCGATGGGCGGCGGCCCGCTTCAGCACCGTCTCGATGTGCTCGAACGAATAATACGACGCCCAGGCTTCCTCGTAGGCCTCTTCCCATTCTGTATCCGACATTTTCGGATGGTGGGAGACCCGGTGATCGAGATCGTATTTGTTCAGGTCCGGATCCATCCAGATGCCCTTGGACAGGAGCGTCTTATGGTCCTCCGATCCGGGCAGCGGCGTCAGGAAAAAGAACTCCACCAGGTCGAGCGGCAATTCGCGTTTCAGCGTCTCGACATCGGCCAGGATCGATTCCTTGGTGTCGTTCGGAAACCCGAGAATGTAGCCGGCATAAGTGGTCGCGCCGTGATCGCGCCATTTCTGGATCATGGCGCGGTATTCGGTGATCTTGTTCTGGCGTTTCTTGGCCGCGAGCAGATTGTCGGGATTGATGTTTTCCAGGCCGATAAAGACCCGGTTGACGCCGGCCCGCGACGCCTTTTCGATGAAGTTCGGGATCTTGTGGCAGAGCGTGTCGACCTGAATCACGAACTTGACGTCCATGCCGTCGACTTCGCGCAACTGGATCAGCCGGTCGAAGAAACTCTCCCAGTCCTTGTTACGGGCGAAATTGTCGTCGGTGATGAAAAACCGATCGATCTTTTGCGCATAATTGACCCGGATGACCTTTTCCAGATCGTCGGCGGAGCGGAACCGGCTCTTGCGGCCCTGGACGTTGATGATCGTGCAGAACGAACATTGGAACGGGCAGCCGCGGCCAAGATCGAAACTGGAATGGGAGCCGTAGGTGCGCCGGATGTGCTTTTCCGGCAGGATCGGCGCCGGTTGGTCCTGCAGGGTCGGCAGGTCCTTCATGAAATTGTAGAGCGGCGGCAGGGTTTCGTTCCAGGCGTCCAGGAATACCTGGTCGAGCCGTCCTTCCTCCGCCTCGCCGGCAAAAAACGTGATGCCGTCTTCCTGAGCCTTGACCATTTCCGACGGCATTTCGGGCAGCATGGAAATGCAGCCGGAAATGTGGAAGCCGCCGACAGCGACCTGGAGACCGGCCTCGCGGAACGGCCGGGCCAGATCCATGGCCCGGGGAAACTGATTGGACTGCACGCCGACCAATGCGATCAGTGCCTTGCCGCCATCCCGCCGGATCCAGGAAATGATGCGCTCCGGCCGGACGCGCTTATTGGTCTCGTCATAGGTGTGCAGCCGGATGTCGACGTTTTCGCCGAGCACGTTGCGCGTCTTGCAGTCCTCAGCCAGGCCGTTCAAGGCGGCCAGCGTGTTGGAAGGAATGGCTGAGCGCACCCACTGGATCGGATAGCCGTCGTCGTCGTAATGGGTCGGCTTGATCATCACCAGATGAAAGATCGACGGGGCGGATCCTGCGGTCGGGGTGTGTGCCGTGCTCATGCCTTCTCCCATAATGCGATACGGTCGACAGCAAAGCCTTATCTGGCCAATTACGCTGGCGGCCGAGCGCCGCGCTCACGCCGCGCGCCGTGTCCGACACAAGGCCGAACGTAACCGTGCAATCTCCAATCGTGCGGGCAACCTATCAAAAGCCGCAAGCAAGATTAAGCATAAATACGGAACCGGCACGGTTATACATGGCCGACCGGTTTCATTGCCTTCCGGCAAGCGCGTCTCGGAACGCCTGGCTCGCCCGCACGCTGCCGACTTCCAGGCCGTTCCAGTTGTGGACGGCGACAGTCAGGTAAGACGCCAGGAAGGCTTCGTCGGTCGTGGACAACGGCAGGAACGCCTTAATGACATGCGCCATCATCGCTTCGGCGGCGCGGGTCGCACCGTCGCCGCATTTGAGCGCGATCCCGAGCCCGTTTTCGGGAAACGCCGCGCAGAATACGCCCTCGGCACCCGTCTTGACGAAAACCCGTTTGCCGAAATGCTGCATGATTTCGGTGCAGAAGCGGCCGGTTCCGGCAACCTGAAACGGTTCCGCGGCGCAGGCGGAACGCAGGCGAGCCGCCGCCGCAGCCTTGGCGGGGGCCAGACCGTTGCCGGTGCCAAAGGTGGCGAACGCCCTTGCCAATGCTGTCAGCGGGACCGCATAGGTGGGGATCGAACAGCCGTCGATGCCGCAGGAATCGGCTTCGAACGCCCTGCCCGTAAAGGTCTCAAGGTCCGCACGCACGGCCTGCTGAACGGCGTGCTCCGGTTTGATATAGCCGGCGGGATCGACCCCCAGGTGATGGGACAGGCAGACAAAGCCGGCATGTTTGCCGGAACAATTGTTGTAGGTCGCATCCGGCTCACGGCCGGCCCGGATCAGCGCCTTCTGGTCGGCCAGGCGTTTCGGCCAGTGGGCGCCGCATTCCAGCACATTGCCGTCCCGCCCGGCGCTCGCCAGCATGGCAAGCGCCGTTTCTACATGCCGGACCTCGCTGTTGTGGGACGAACAGGCAAGCGCCAGTGCGGCGTTCCCCAGTCCGAGCGCATCGGCAGCGCCGCTCTCCACCAGGGGAACCGCCTGCAGAGCCTTGACGGCCGAGCGCGGAAAGACCGGCCGATCGACATCGCCCAGCGCCAACACCGTCACGCCATCGGCATCGACCACGGCAAGACAGCCGGCATGGCCGGATTCCACGAGGGAGCCTCGGGTTACTTCGATCAGACAGGTTTCGGACATTGGAATTCTCGGGGCACGGGAGGTCTCGGGACATCGGCGCGGCACGCGATTGCACGATGCCGGAACGGTCAGGCGCCGACCCTCCGGTGCGACCGGGACATCTGCGCCGTCGTCGAATCCGGCGCATAAAAAACCCGCCCCTGCACGGATTGCAAGGGCGGGTCGATAAAACGGACCGGCCGGTATTCGCCGGCCGGCACGCAAAACCTTAAAGGTTCAACTGGTAGGTCGCCGGCACGTAGCGATAGCCGCCGTCCTTCTTCTCGACATATCCGACAGCCGGGAACGGCATGTGATAGGCCGTGAAGGGGATCTTGTCGGCCGCCAGCATGTCGAGCACGCGCTTGCGGGTCGCGACCGCCTTGTCCTTGTCCATGTCGAAGCGGACGTGCCAGTCCGGGCGTTCCAGCGACACGATGTAGTGGTTGCAGAAATCGCCGCCGAGCATCAGGCTGCTGCCGTCGCTCTCCAGCATGAATCCGGTGTGACCGGGCGTGTGACCGGATGTGTCCACGGCCGTGACGCCGCTGGCGACTGAGCCACCGTCGGCGATGAAGGTCATCTTCTCGGCAAGCGGCTTGACGTTGGAATTTGCGAGCGTGTGCACCCGTTCGCCGCCGGTGCCGACCCGATCCGGACTGGTCCAGAAATTGTACTCGGTCTCGTTGGCAACGTAGCGCGCATTAGGGAACAGCGGCGCCCCCTCTTCCATAAGGCCGCCGATGTGATCGGGATGGAAGTGGGTCAGGACCACCACATCGACCTGGTCGGGTGTATAGCCGGCCTGCGCCAGCGTGGCGCCCAGGAGACCCGCGTTCGGACGCCGGGCTGCCCCGTTGCCGGCATCGAACATGATCAATTCGGAACCCGTGTTCACGATCACCGGCGTGAAGCCGATTTCCATGCGCGTGCCGGGCAACAGGTTTGCCTCGGCCAGGGACTGGACTTCCTCCGCCGTGACGTTCTGGCCAAAGATCGGGTGCGGACCGTCCAACTGGATGGCACCGTCGAGGATCGTCGTGACCTCGAAGCCGCCAAGCTTGAAACGGTAGACGTTGGGCCGGGTAGGCCCGAGCATCGGGGCGGCCGCGGATGCGGACTGGATGGTAAGGCCGGTTGCGGCCAGTGCCGCGCCGCCGGCGGCAGCGGACATCAGCGTCCGGCGTGACATCGATACGGACTCAGTCATGGTTCCTTCTCCTTTATTGGAATTCTCATTCAAGGGAATTCGCTTGGCCCCCGGCCGGAACATCGTTGAGGGTGTCCGGCACGTCCCGTCGAGCCACATGCGGCGAGATAGGGCAGCCTTTCCGCTTGGCATCCCTCAATCACGGATTGTCGTACACGAAATTGCGATATCGCCGATGCTATCGGCGCGGCTTTCGCCGCATCAGTCCCGCCCGCTTTCAAGAAGCCGTTCCAGATACCGGACGGTTTTGCGGCCGGCGTCGAGATCGGCGCGGCCGATCTCCACAAAGCCGAGGCGATCGTGGAACGCATCCGAGCCCGGATTGGGCGGCACACGATTGACCTCGCAGACAATGCGCTCGTGGCCGGCGGCCCTTGCGAGGTCGAACAGGTCCTCGTAGAGAAAGCGCGCGCGGCCGCCGCCTCGGTGGTCGGCGGATATTATGATGCGGTCGACATAGACATAGCGGTCGCGGTTGGCGCGCATCCAAAGGAAATTCGGACTGTCATAATCGGCATTCTGATCGAACGCGACCAAGAGACCGCCAGCATCAGGAAAACAGGTGGCGGCAAACGCCGCGTCGATCATGCGGCGCCAGGCGTCTTCGGTGAGGTGCGACGTTTCACGGGCATGCCGATTGTTGAGGTCAAGCAGCGCGGCCCGGGTGTCGGCATCTGTTCCGGCAATCGGAACGGGGCGTTTCTCGCTCACGATGCCGTTTCCCCGTTCGTATGGACGACCGGATCTATGGGTGTGCGGCCGACGAAGTCGCATACGCCCTCCAGCACCGACGCCACCGCCAGGAGTTTCGCTTCACCGCGCGGCGGTCCGATCAATTGGAGGCCGACCGGCATGCCGGAGCGTGTCCGCCCGACCGGCAGCGACAGGGCCGGCAGGCCGGTCGTCGTTGCCAGGAAGGAAAAGCGCAGCCAGTCGACATAATCGCTGACCGGTGTGCCATTCACAAAGGGCGGGTATTCGACCTCGACCCGGTCCGGCTCAAGGCCCACGACGGCGCAGGCCAACACGTCATGGGTTTCCAGAAACCCCTGCATGGTGAGAAACAGGCGCGACCGGTTGCGGTGCGCCTCGACCACGTCGTCGATCGTGCATTGCCGCCCGAAGGCAATATTTTCGGTCAGTGTCTGCTTGAAGCCAGCCTGCACGGCGTCCGGCAGCCGACCGGGCAGTGCGGCCCAGAAGAAGCCGCGCAGGACCACGTAGGTGCGATAGAGGTCGCTCAGGTCGGGACAGGCTTCCACGATTTCCGTGCCGAGCGGCTGGAGGCGTTCCAGCGCGGCGCGCATGATCGCCTCGATCTCGGGTTCCAGCGGAGCGAAGCCGTTCAGGTCCGGCGCATAGGCAATTCGAACCGGCGGTTTTGCAGATTGCACGGCCGCCTGAAAGGGCTCGGCCGGTGCTTCGAGCGACAGGAATTCGCGCGGATCGAAGCCGGCCATGGCGTCGAGAAACAAAGCCGCGTCGAGCACCGTGCGGGCCATCGGCCCCTGAACCCCTTCATGGTTGAACGCCAGGTCTGCCGGTCCGCCGCCGGCGCGCCCGGGCGACGGGCGCAGGCCGACCACGCCGCAATAGGCCGCTGGTGTGCGCAGCGATCCGGCCAGATCCGACCCGTGTGCCAGCCAGGCCTCGCCGGCGGCCAGGGCGGCCGCCGCGCCGCCGGACGACCCGCCGGCATTCCTGGCAACATCCCAGGGATTGCGCGTGCTGCCGAGGACCGCATTAAACGTGTTGCCGCCGGCGCCCATTTCCGGGGTATTGGACTTGCCGATGACAAGACCGCCGTTGGCCTCAAGACGCTCGACGATCGGGGCGCTCTCCTCGGGCAAGAAGTCGGCGAGCCCGGGCGTTCCAAATGTCGTGCGCACGCCGGAGACCGGCGTCAGATCCTTTATCGGCAGCGGCAGGCCGGCGAGCCAGCCCGGCTCGGAACCGTTGCGGCGTTCGGCGTCGGCGAGCCCGGCAACCTTCCCGCGGGCCCGCTCCTCGCATAATGTCGGCAGCGCGTTGATCAGCGGGTCGACCGTCCGGATACGCTGCATACAGGCATCGATCAGGTCGGTTGGGCCGATCTCGCGCCGCCTCAACAAGGCGACAATGTCGTGGGCCGTTCGGGCACACAATTCGGGACCGGTAAAGGCCGGCCAAGCGTCCCGCGCGGCATCTTCAGCCGTGGTTGTCATCAACGCCCCCGTCACTTCTCTTTGTTCTATCCTTCCGGCTGGAACGGCGGACCGTTCGCGCCGAGCCGCACACCGCCGCGCAGGCGGGTATAGGCAATGCGGTCGAGCTGACACGGGTTGGCGCCCGGCGCTTCCGCGAAGATCACCGTCTCGGCGATCGGTTCGTAATCCGCCAGGAAATGCACCGCGCTCTTGACCCCGAGGATCCGGAACGACAGGGGATCCAGACCAAGGTGGGCGATCATCGCACGATCCGCGTTCTGGCCGCGCCCAGAGGCGACGACGACCACGACATCGCTGTCCGGATCCACAATCCGCAAAGCGGCCATCGGTCCGAACTGGGCGTTCAGGCCCTTGAAGATCGGGCCGGTAAACGGAAACGAGCCGTCCGACACCGCAAGCACTTCAACCCGTGCAGAGACCGCGTCTCCGCCGATCTGCGGATAGCGGCCGCCGAGAGACGCCTGGAAGTAGCCGCCGATACCTGTTTCGTGCGCCCGCGCCGCGGAAGTCGGGTCCCACAGAACGCCGAGGCAGGTATCGCGGGCACCGCCCTCGACGAACGCGCGGAGCAAACCGGTGGAGTCGCCGGGGGCACCGGCACCGGGATTGTCCTGCGGATCGCACACAACAACCGGGCGGTCGGAATCCGACGCGATTTCGATTGCCCGCCGCACGGCCTCGTCCGCCGGGACCAACGGATTGTCAAAGGCGTCCTCAGCGCCGTTGAGCGCCTCGACCAGGCGATCGCGGGCGGCATCGACGGCCTTCTGATCCTCGCCGCAGGCAAAGACCGAAATGCCGCAATCATGGATGTCGGCCGGCGGAAAACCGAAAGCGAGATCGGCCGACACCACGCCGTCGCGCTCCAGACCGGGCAGCATGGCATAGAGGCCGCCCGCCGGATCACGGCGCGTCGACTGTTCCTGCACAGCCACCATGAAATCGAGCTGCGCGTAGGCCTTGGCAAACGGCTTGCCCCGTTCGATCAGGCGCTGAAGCAGGACCTTTGCGCGCGCACCGGTCGCTGCCATATCGACGTGTGGATAGGTGCGGTAGATCGCAACCGCGGAAACCAGATCGAAAAAATCCGGCGACAGATTGCCGTGCAGGTCGAGACTTGCGACGATCGGCATTTCCGGCCCGACCACGGCACGCAATCGACGCACCAATTCGCCTTCCGGATCCTGCAGATATTCCGTCACCATGGCGCCATGCAGATCGAGATAGACGCCGTCCAGCGGCATAGCCTGCTGCACCCCGGCGCAGATCTCGGCAGCGATGCGATCGAACGCGGACTGGTGCACAGGCCCGGCCGGTTCCGTGCCGGCCCACAGGATCGGAACCAGATCCCAGTCGCCTGCCGCATCGATGAAACCGGCGGTCGGAAAATTCGCGCCGCGAAAGGCGTCCAGCATCGCCTGGCCGACGGTCATGGCGGGCCATGAACCGGCGCGCACAAAATCCTCGTAGGTCGTCGGGATCGGAACAAACGTATTGGTTTCGTGCTGAAACCCGGCAATCGCAACACGCGCGCTCATGCTCTGACAGGGCTCTCTTTCGCTATGGGGATGGATTTCGGGTGAACCGAGCCGGCGCCTTTTACTGCCCGTTCAAACAGGGACTGGACACCGGTAAAATCGATCGTCCCGGCCGCCGCGATCGCCACGACTCGGATGCCGCCCTGGCCGTTGCGCGGCGGCACGGTCTCAACCAGTCCGACCTGCCGTCCGGCCTTGTGAAACGCAATCGCGGCCGGTTCCCCAGCACAATAGGCAATGCCTTTCAGACGCAGGATGTCGCTCGGCAAACCGTCGAGAATTCGTGACAAGACCGCTTTGTCCGCAAAACCCGGATCGCTAAAGCTCCAACTGACAAAACGGTCGCCATGGCGCTTGCGGTCGTGCATCGGCATGACGGCGGGATCCGGTCGATCCGGATCGTGCGGCCCGAGAAGCAGATCGAAGAGCGTGGCCTCGTTGGCATCCACCAAAACCGGTGCCGTCGGGTTCAGGTCCCGAAGGGTCTGGCGCAGATCCGCCAGGAGGGCCGGATCGGCGCCGTCCGTCTTGGTCAGCCACAAGGTATGTGCGGCCGCCACCTGGACCGTCATCGTTCGCGTAAGCAACGGATCGGCGATCTGGTCGGCGAAGTTGACGGTGTCGACCAGCGTGACGATCTGATCGAGCTGCATATCCGGTTCAGCACGGGCAAAGTCGGCGAGCCGGTCCGGTTCGGCGACACCGCTTGCCTCGATCACCAGATGATTGGGCCGCGGATCGGCGTCCAGGACGCGGTCGAACGCGGCGAAGAGATCGCCGCCCATGGAGCAGCAGACGCAGCCATTGGAAAGCGCGATCGTGGTCTCGTCGCGGGCCGTGATGAGATCGGCATCGATGGCGATCTCGCCGAAATCATTCACGAGCACCATGAGGCGGCGCCCATCGGCATTGGCGAGGAGCCTGTTCAACAGGGTCGTCTTGCCGGCGCCCAGAAACCCGGCGAGGATCGTCACCGGCAATCGGACTTCCAGGAAGCGCGTCATGCCGTCGGCCGTCCGTCGAGGATTGTCGCTGCAACGACAACATCCTTCAGCGCTGCGGCGGAAACCTCTGTCGGATCGTCTTCCAGAACGGCAAAATCCGCCCGCTTGCCGCATTCGATCGACCCGATTTCGTGATCGAGTTTGAGGGAATAGGCCGCACCGAGCGTGATCGCGTTGAGCGCTTCGGCCACCGAGATCTTCTGGTTCGGTCCAAGCACCGCGCCGCTTCCGGTCAGCCGGTTGACGGCGCACCAGGCGGTGAACAAAGGGCCCATCGGGGTAACCGGCGCATCGGAATGGATTGCGAGCGGCACGCCGAGGTCAAGCGCAGTGCGCGCCGCGTTCATGCGCGCGGCGCGGTCGGGCCCAATCGTCGTGTCGGCATGTTTATCGCCGAAATAATGGATGTGATTGGCGAACAGGTTGACGCAAAGCCCGAGGCCGGCCATGCGGCGAAACTGGGCGGTATCCGCCATCTGGCAATGCTGCAGGACGTGCCGGTGGTCGCCGCGCGGCAGATGCGACAGCGTGTTTTCCAGGGCGTCGATCGCCACCTCGGACGCCAGATCGCCGTTGACATGGATATGCATCTGAAGCCCGGCACGATGCAGGACATCGGTCAGGCTGCGCAATTGATCCGGCGCTATGTTCCAGATCGCGTTGTCCGGGCCGTTGTAATAATGCGGCCATTTCAGTTGGGCCGTGAAACCCTGGATCGACCCGTCGGTCATGATCTTCACGGCGCCAAGCCGCAGCTTGTCGGTGGACCGTGTGCGTAGCGCCAACGCCCTGTCGGCGATTGCGTCCGGCGATCCCGTCATGGCGTTGAGCGCAGGCACCATGCGGACAGGAAAGCCCGCCTCTCCGGTCAGCGCCGCCAGTTCGTCGATGTCGGCGTCGGTCAGTTCGGCAAACAGGTCCGTCACGGTCGTGACACCGCATTGGCGCGCAACCGCACCGTAGTCGCGAATGCCGGCCTCGCCGCGCGACAGGCCGGCAAAGTCGACCTTCATCCGGCGCAGGACCGGGAACATGGCCGCCATTTCCTGGAGTTCGCCGGTCGGTTCGCCGTCTTCCCCCTTGTCGACACCCTCGATGTTCGTTCCCGCATCGTAACGGGCCAGCGCAAGTGCCGCGGAATTCGCGGTCAGAAGATGGAAGTTCGAGTGAATGACCGCGATCGGCCGGGTCGACGACACGACATCGAGGTGATGCCGGTTGAGACGGCGCGACGGCAGGAAGATCGGATCGAAACCCCAGGCTACCAGCGGTTCGTCAGGGGCCAGATCGGCCTCAGCCTGACGCAGGCGATCAATCACGGCATCGACATCGGTCAGGGCCGGCCAGGACTTCCCGGCCGGATCGATCCGGGTGTGGTAACCCGCATAGACGTAGCGCCAGATTCCGCCGGCCAGCACATGCGCATGGCCTTCCACAAAGCCCGGCATCAGGACATGGTCCCGATAACTATCGTCGACCCGCGCAGGCCCCCACGCCTCCGCGTCCGAGGCTGAGCCCACGGCAAGGATGCGGCCATCGCGGACTGCGACGTGGGTCGCCTCGGGTCTGTTGACATCCATCGTCAGGATCTTGCGGGCGCGAAAGACGTGAACGGCGTCGGACATGATGTGGCGAGTTGCCCCAGATGCAATTCGTTGGGAAAGGAAACCGGACGGCGAGCGCCATTTGCCGGGCCGGCAGGTCAGGTATCGCCCCGGGCCGGAGCGGCCTTCGGCCAAGCCTAGGCGGGCCGCCCGACAAGCTCAAGTCCGGAATTTATCCGCCCAATAATTCATCACGTTACCCGATATTTCAGCATCGCCCCCGATTGACACGACGCCCGTGTGCGGCCCTAGTATGGGCCTCGCCGGCCTGACCGGCCCGTGTCGCGTGCGTGAAATCCATTCGTTCGCGCGGCCAAAAAGGGGAGAAAGATATATGCTTCAATGGACAAGACGTTCGATGCTCGCCGCCGCCGCGGTCATCGCGCCGCTCGCACTTGGCACAACGGCGGTGGTTTCGGACGCATCCGCCGAAACCGTGCTCAGGGTCATCCCGCACGCGGATTTGAAGAACCTCGATCCGATCTGGACCACGGCCTACATCTCACGCAACCACGGCTATCTGATCTACGATACGCTGTTTGCAATGGATGAAGACTTCAAGCCACAGCCGCAAATGGTCGACACCTACACGGTGTCGGACGACAAGCTCACCTGGACCTTTGTCCTGCGCGACGGCCTGAAATGGCATGACGGCGCGGACGTCACCGCGGAAGACTGCATCGCCTCGCTGAAACGCTGGGGCGCACGCGACGGGATGGGTCAGCAATTGTTCGGTGTCATCGAAGAGCTTTCGGCGCCGGATCCCAAAACCATCGTGATGAAGTTGAAATCGCCATACGGGCTGGTGCTGGAATCGATCGGCAAGATCTCATCGAACGTGCCGTTCATGATGCCGAAGCGGATGGCCGAAACCGATCCGTTCGAACAGGTTTCCGAGCACATTGGCTCCGGTCCGTTCATGTTCAAGGAAGATGAATGGGTTCCGGGTTCCAAGGTCGTCTACGTGAAGAACCCGAATTACGTTCCGCGCTCCGAGCCGCCTTCGGCTGCCTCGGGCGGCAAGATCGCAAAGGTCGACCGCGTCGAGTGGACCTATTTCCCCGATCAGAACACGGCGATGAACGCACTGATCTCCGGTGAGGTCGACTATTTCGAATCGCCGGCCGTCGACCTGGTGCCGATCCTGTCGGCTAATTCCGATATCGTCGTTGAAGTCAATGACCCGCTCGGCAATATCGGCTTTGCGCGGTTCAACCACTTGCTGCCGCCATTTGACAACGCCGACGTCCGGCGCGCCGCGCTGATGGCTATGAAGCAGGAAGACTATCTGGCCACCGCGGTTGGTGATCAGCAGTTCTGGAAGACCTGCTATTCGGTATTCCCGTGCGACACGCCGCTGGAAAACGACGTCGGCAGCGATGTGATCTCAGCGGGCGATACAGAAAAGGCCAAGGCCGCTCTGGAAGCCGCCGGCTATGACGGCACGCCGGTCGTCATCATGCAGCCGACCGACATTCCCGTACTTTCCGCGTTCTCGCTGGTGACGGCACAGAAGCTGCGGGAAATCGGCATGACGGTCGACCTGCAGGCCATGGACTGGTCGACGCTGACTTCGCGTCGCGCCAAGCGCGATCCGGTTGCTGACGGCGGCTGGAACATGTTCCACACTTGGTGGATCGGCGCGGACGTGATTGATCCGATGTCGATCGCGTTTTCCGGCAATCCGGAAGCGGGCTGGTTCGGCTGGCCGGACGATGCGGAACTGGAAGAGGCACGCAAGGCCTTCACCGTGGCTGAAACCACCGAAGAAAAACAGGCCATCGGCAAGAAGGTCCAGGAGCGCCTCTGGGCGATCGGGTCTTCCGGTCACCTCGGCCAGTTCTTCGTCCCGGTTGCCTACCGCAGCAACGTCAAAGGCCTGATCAAGTCGCCGGTCCAGTTCTTCTGGAACATGTCCGTCGAATAGATTGCACAAGACCGCCCGCACCATCGTGCGGGCGGTCCTTCATTCAGCCCGGCCGATAGGGGGAGCCGACCATGTATGTCTATGTGCTCAGGCGAGTGCTGGAAACGATTCCGGTCATGTTCGTCGTGGCGCTGTTCGTGTTCCTCATGCTGCGGCTTGCGCCCGGCGATCCGGCGGCAGTTATTGCCGGAGATTATGCAACGGCCGAAGATATTGCCCGGATCCGGGAACGGCTCGGACTGAACGAACCGATCCACATTCAATTCATGACGTGGATCGGAAGCCTGATGCAAGGCGACCTGGGCGTCTCCATTTTCAACCGCCTGCCGGTCACGACCCTGATCGGCCAACGGCTTGAGCCGACGCTCATGCTAGCGCTGACGACAATCCTGTTCACCATCCTCGTCGCCGTGCCGCTCGGAACACTCGCCGCCTGGAAGGCGGGCAGTCTGATCGACCGGTTCGTCATGGTGTTTTCGGTTGCAGGCTTCTCCATACCGGTCTTTGTGCTCGGTTACATCCTTGTCTATTTCCTCGCCATCGAACTGCGCTGGCTGCCCGTTCAGGGCTACAAGAGCATGTGGGAACACGGGTTTATTGAGTTCATAAAACACATGATCCTGCCTACCCTCACCCTATCGGTGATTTTCATCGCGCTGATCGCACGCATGACCCGCGCTTCGGTTATGGAGGTGCTGCAAGAAGACTATGTGCGCACGGCGCGCGCCAAGGGTCAGAGCGAATTCAAGATCCTGATGCGGCATGCGCTGCGCAATGCCGCCGTGCCGATCGTCACCGTCATCGGCATCGGCATTGCGCTCCTGATCGGCGGTGTCGTGGTTACGGAAAGCGTCTACAACATTCCGGGCCTCGGCCGATTGGTGCTCGATGCGGTGCTGGCGCGCGACTATCCAATCATCCAGGGGCTGATCCTGTTCTTCAGCTTCATCTACATTCTGATCAATCTCCTGATCGACCTGTCCTATACCTTCTTCGATCCGAGGATCCGGTACTGATGAGCGTTCCCGCGGAAACCAGACCGGCCCTCGAGGTCGATCCAACACCCAAGACAGCCGGCGGCGGCAATCCGACCGTTCTGTCTCTCGTCCTGCGGCATCCGTCGATCCTGTTCGGCGGAGCCCTGCTCCTGGTGATGATCGCGGTCGCCACGATCGGACCGATCTTCACGCTCGATCCGGTGGCCATCAACCCGATCCTCCGGCTGAAGCCGCCCTCGGCGGAAATCTGGTTCGGCACCGACTATCTCGGTCGGGACACCTTTGCCCGCGTCATCCACGGTGCTCAGATTTCGCTGGTTATCGGCCTCGCAGTTGCGGTCATTGCCGTGTCGATCGGCCTGTTCCTCGGCCTGATCGCGGGCTATATCCGTGCGCTCGACGCCATCATCATGCGGGTCATGGACGGCCTGATGGCCATCCCGGCCATCCTTCTGGCGATTGCCCTGATCTCACTGTCCGGCGCCACGCTCGGCACGGTGGTCATCGCGATCGTCATTCCGGAAATTCCGAGGGTGGTGCGCCTGGTGCGCTCCGTCGTGCTTTCGGTGCGCGAGGAACCCTATGTCGAGGCGGCCATCGCGTCGGGGACCCGCCTGCCGCTGATCCTGACCCGGCACATCCTGCCAAACACGGTGGCGCCGCTGATCGTGCAGGCGACCTATATCTGCGGCTCAGCCATGCTGACGGAAGCGATCCTCGGCTTTTTGGGTGCCGGCATTCCGCCGGAAATCCCGAGCTGGGGCAATATCATGTCCGAGGGGCGGACCTATTTCCAGATTTCCCCCTGGATCATCTTCTATCCCGGCATCGCGCTGGCCCTGACCGTGCTTGCCGTCAACATCGTCGGCGATGGATTGCGCGACACGCTCGATCCCCGCATTGCAAGGAAGATGTAAGCCCATGGCACGCACGAACGGTGCTTCGGACACAGTGCTCGACGTTCGCGGCCTGAGCGTCGAACTGCCGAAAAACGCCGACCGGAAATACGCCGTCGAAAACGTCTCGTTTTCGGTCGGACCGGGCGAGATCGTCTGTGTGGTCGGGGAATCGGGCTCCGGGAAATCCGTGACCGCCCATACCGTCATGGGCCTCATCCCGCGCAAGCAATTGAAACCGGTCGCGGGCGAAATCCTGCTGGAAGGCCAGGACGTGCTGAAGCAGCCGGAAAAGGTGCTGCGCCGGCTGCGCGGCGAGCGCATGGCGATGATCTTCCAGGAGCCGATGACCGCACTCAATCCGCTAATGAAGGTCGGCGACCAGATTGCGGAAATGCTGGAGATCCATACCGATTTGTCCGCGGCCGAACGCGACGCCAAGGTTCTCGACGTGATGCGCGACGTCAACCTGCCGAAGCCGGAGGAAATGGCGCATTCCTATCCGCACCAATTGTCCGGCGGGCAGCGCCAGCGGATCATGATCGCCATGGCGCTGGCGCTCGAACCGGGTCTGTTGATCGCCGACGAGCCGACGACCGCGCTCGATGTTACCACGCAGGCGCAGATTCTCGATCTCATCAAGACGATCCAGGAAACGCACGGCACGGGTGTCATGTTCATCACGCACGATTTCGGGGTCGTGGCGGAAATCGCCGACCGGGTCGTCGTCATGCAGCACGGCCGGGTCGTCGAGCAGGGCCCCGCGGAGACAGTGCTCTCCGCGCCGTCGGATCCGTATACACAAATGCTGATCGGGTCGGTTCCGAGCCTCGTGCCGCCGCACCGGGATCCGGTTCCGAAGGCAGAGCCAGCGCTTGCGACACGGGTGCTGGAAAAAATCTACGATTCGAGCGGCTTCTTCCAGAAGGGCCGCGTCGTGCACGCGGCCAAGGAAGTCGAACTCACCGTGCAGCGCGGCGAAACGCTCGGCGTGGTCGGCGAATCCGGATCCGGAAAGTCGACGGTCGCCCGGTGCATCGTGCGGCTGGTTGACCCGACGTCCGGCGCCATCACCATCGACGGCAAGGACATTGCGACGCTGTCGGAATCCGGTCTCCGGCCGTTCCGCCGCGACGTGCAGATCGTGTTCCAGGACCCCTACCGCTCGCTCAACCCGCGCCGCACGGTCGGTCAGTCGATCGTCGAGGGCCCGATGAATTTCGGCATCAGCCATGACGAGGCGATCACGCGGGCGCGCGACCTGATGACAATCGTCGGGTTGTCGCCGGACGCGCTCGACCGTTTTCCGCACCAATTCTCGGGCGGCCAGCGTCAGCGGATCTGCATCGCACGGGCGCTTGCCATGGAGCCGAAAGTGCTGATCGCCGACGAGGCGGTTTCCGCGCTCGACGTGTCGGTCCAGGCACAGGTTCTCGATCTTCTGGACGACGTCCGGCAACGGTTCGACCTCGCCATGCTGTTCATCACGCACGACCTGCGCGTCGCCGCCCAGGTCTGCGACCGGATCATGGTGATGCAGCACGGCGTCGTCGTCGAACAGGGCCCTACCGCGCAGGTCTATTCCGACCCGCAGCACCCCTATACCCAGGCGCTTTTGGCCGCCGCCCCCGGACGCGAGGCCGCCTTCAACCGGCAGGACGCCGTACCGAGTGAAGCCTAAGGTCTTTTTCTTGCCTTCAGGCTGACCGCGACCACGGCGAAGATTACCAGGATCAGAGCCGTGCTGATCGGATCATAATGCGATCCCATGACGGGGAAGAGCATCCAGCTCAGATTGCTCATGGCGTGAAACAGCGAGGCGGAAAATACGCTCTCCCCTCCCCGCACGTACAGCCAGACGATGATCACGCGTCTCGAAGACGTCCCCAGCGCCCACCACGCGATCCACTCCCAGCCTCGGCCGACCTGCAGAAGCGGGATCACATGCCAGACGACCGACACGCTTGCGATGATCAGGCTTGCGCGTAAGAAGCCATGCGCTTCGACCAATGGCCGCGTTGCGTAACCGGTCCAGCCCAGTTCTTCGGCTGTGGCCGCCACAAAGAAGAGGGCGAAAAGCGCCAAAACCTGTAGCGGGTCAATCTCCGGCGGAGGCAGCACCATCCCGGAGAAAACCAGAAACGCCGCCGACAGAACCATGACAATTGGCATGGTTCCCAGCGCGACACCCCAGGCCCAGGGGCGCATCTTCGCGCAATCCCCTGCCCTGCGCAGAAAGGCCGTCAACGGTGCGGATCCACCGGCATGCCAGATGAGCAAACCGCCTGCGATCGCAGGACAGACCGCCATGATCGCGCTTATCGGAAGGCCCGGCAGAAGGTCGCTGGCGCCAAGCGCGCCGAGCAGCCAAAACGGGATCGACAGCAAAAACAGCAATCCGAAGAAGCGGTAAGGGTGAGGACCCGATGTCATGGTTTCCGGTTCATGCGCACTGGCGGCGGATCGATAAATCGATCCCGCGCTCCACATAAAAATCGCATCCACTGCAAAGCGAGACAAAGTGGTGCGCGTGCTGCATCCGTCGGGCAGGGATGGCGCTCAAGGCCCGTTATGCCGGCCCCAGAAAGAAGGTCGGCAGCCAGAGCGAGACGGCCGGCACCGTAGCCAGGATCGCAAGGACGATCAGTAGCGGAATGAAGTAAGGGATGACCGCACTGACGATCTCCTCGAACGGCGCCCCCGAAAGCCGCGCCACAATGAAGAGGCCGAGCCCGAGCGGCGGCGTCGCAAGGCCTAGGATCAGCGACATCTGCAGGACGATGCCGAAGTGCACCCGGTCGATGGCGTAGGCATCGACCAGGGGCAGCAGGATCGGCACCAGAAGCAGCTTGATCGTCACGCCGTCGATGAAGCAGCCCAGAAGCAGGACCGAAATCATCACCGCCAGAAGAAACAGGATCGGCGTGTCGATCATGCCCGGAATCGCACGCGCCATGTCCTGGGGAATCTGTTCGATCGCCATGAGCCAGCCCATGCTGGCGGCGAAGCCGATGATGAGCATGATCATGGAGGTGATCAGCACGGTCTCCGTCAGGGCCTTGACCAGTGCCTGCCATGTCAGGGTGCGCAGGATCGCGCCGAGAAAGATGACATAGGCGCAGGCGAGCACGCCGGCTTCCGACGCCGTCGCGATGCCGCTCAGAATACCGCCCATAATGATTGCCGGGGCGACCAAAGCGGCCGCGCCGGTCAGCGTGTGGCCCCAGATTTCCTTCAGCGACGCCCGTTCCTGGGTCGGAAAGTCCTGGCGGGTCGCGAGATACCGGTTGAACAGCATCAAGCTCAGCGCGACCAGCAATCCCGGCCCCACACCGGCGAGGAACATGCGCGCGACCGAGACGTTTGCCAGAAACGCATAGACGACAAGCGGAATGGACGGCGGGATGAACGGTGCGACGATCGCCGAGACAACCGTGATCGCGGAAGCAAAGGACGCCTTGTAGCCCTTCTCGCGCATGGCGCGGATTTCAACGGCGCCAAGCCCCGCGATATCCGCCGTTGCGGCGCCGGTGCCGCCGGCGAGCATGACCGACGCCAGCACGTTTACTTGCGCCAGCCCGGCCCGGAAATGGCCCACAAGCGCATTGGCGAGATTGAAGATGCGCTCCGTGACGCCAATGGCGTTCATCAGATTGCCGGCGAGCACAAAAAACGGGATTGCCAGCAGCGAGGCGTTCGACGCCGCCTCGAGCGCTTTCATGGGCACGATCCAGAGCGTACCGCCAAAACCGGCAAGGACCAGGGCGCCGACGACGGCGACCCCGATCGCCATGATGACCGGAGTCCGAAGCGCGATAAGGCCCAGAAAAACGCCGAAAAGAGCGACCGCTGTCACGAGACCGCCTTTTGGTCATCGGCGATGTCGAGGAATGCGCGGATGGATCCGCGCAGCCGCAAAACGAATTCGATCGCAATCAGAAAACAGGACAGAAAGAACGGAACGGCGAGCCAGTAGCGCTGAATTCCGATCAGATCGATCGTGCCGACCTGACGCGGCACAAGAACCGGCGCCTGTGCCAGGACCAGCACCATCAGCGCAATGACGATCACTGCGACGAAGGCTTCGGTCGCCGCACGCAGACGCGTCGGCATGCGGCGGGTCAGGATGTCGATCGCCACGTCCTGGCCGCGCCGGTAGATCACGAAGAACGAAAAGAAGATCACCCAGACAAAGAAGACGCCGGTGAGCGGAAACGCCCAGATGATCGCCTTGTCGAAGAGCAGACGCGACGCAATGTTGATGAAGTTGATCACCAACATTGCGAAGAGAAGGGAATTGGCGATGAACAGGAAGGCCTTTTCCGCCAGTGCCAGGCATCTTTCGATGCCCTGGACAAGCCTCACTGGGCCACCTGCGTTGCCCTGACCGTGGACACAAATCCTTCCGGCAACTCGCCCTTCCCGTCCATCTCAGCGTAAAACTCCGCCATCTTGGCGACGATCGGCGCCGTGTCGATCTCCTGGTAGGTCACGCCGGTTTCCTTCATGCGTGCGATGGCCTCATCGGCGATGGCTGCGGTCATCGGCGCGAACTCGGACGCGACCTCGTTATAGGCTTCAAGAATCTGCCCCCGAGTCTCGTCGTCGAGACCGTTCCAGACGCGGGCGTTCGCCATGAAGGCGATGCCCTGGGGGTATTCGTTGTGGCGTACGATGTTCGGCGCGACTTCCTGGAAGCGCATGGATTCGACCAGCGCGATCGGACTGTTGACCGCTTCCACGATGCCGCGGCCTATCGACTCGTACACGTCGGTCCAGGCGAGCGTGCGCACTTCCGCGCCCAGATGGCGCCACGCCGCGGCGGCAAGCTCATTGGGGTGCATGCGCAACTTGAGGCCTTCGATATCCTCAAGCCCGGCCACCGGCTTGGCCGTCACCATCACACGATAGGGTCCGCGCACCATCTTGGTCTGATCGCCGATGACGGTGATGCCGGCCTCGGCTTCAATCTGCTCGAGCCAGCCGGCGACCAGATCGCTCGCCATAAAACGCGACCAGTGGTCGCGATCCTGAAACAGGAACGGCGCGCTCATGAAGGTGATATCGGGAACCCATTTGCGCAGGTAGGCGCCGCCTTCCGGGTAGAGGTGTACCGTGCCGAGCTGGAGCTGTTCGAGGATGGCGTCGTCCTTGCCGAGCTGTTCGCTGGGATAGACTTCGACGGTGATGTCGCCGCCGGTCTTTTCGCCGATCTTGTCGGCGAAGGCCTGGAACATCTTGCCCTCGATGGATTCAGCCGTCTGTTTGTGCGCCATGCGCCAGGTTTCGGCCATGGCGCTGCTGAAGGGAAACACCAGCAAGGCGACCGCGGCCAGTACCAGGCCACGCTTGAAAGAAATCATCACAACTCTCCTCTCATTTGACGTCTGCACGGTCCAAGGGGGGAAGGTGGCGCGTTGCGGCTTCTGTGGTTTCCAAAGCCTTAGGCAAGATGGCTCGCCCCGGGAGCCTGTCGGTACGCGTTGAATGCATTTGAAAAATTAAGCACTTTTACCAGTGGACTCGCAAGCGCCGTTTCCGGCTTGTGTCGACGTGACCGCAACCGGTGTGAGAAGTTCCGACCAGCCACAGCACGACAAAAAGGAATCCCGCGTGACCTACCAGATCAAAGCGATGCCGACACCGGCGCCCGCCGCACTCGTCGAGAAGGCATCGCGTGCCGAGACCGCCACCATCGGGCACCGCCGCCAGCTTGGCTTCGTCGACCGCACGATCCAGGGGATCGCACCGGGACGCATTGCCGGCACGGCCGTGACGCTGGCGATCCCCGCACAGGACAGCACGCTCCTGCACCATGTCATCCAGTTTCTGCGTCCGGGCGACGTTCTTGTCATCGACCGGCTTGGCGACGATCGCCATGCTTGTCTCGGCGGCGGCGTCGCCGTTGCAATCAAGGCAACGGGCTGCGCAGGCGTGATCCTCGACGGTCCGGCCACGGATCGCTCCGAGATCCTCGCGGAAGAGCTTCCGGTATGGTGCCGCGGCTTCGCGCCGATCACGACCCGGATCTACGACATTGGCGGCGCTTTCAATGTCGATGTGTGTTGCGGCGGGGCTGTCGCGCATCCCGGCGATCTGGTGATCGCCGACGAAAGCGGCGTCGTCATCATGCCGGTCGACGATTGCGAGGACGACCTCGACTGGGCGCTCGGCAAACAAGCCGGCGAACCCGAGGCGCATGTCAAAATGCGCGGGGGCGAACGCCTCGGCGCGCGGTCAGGGGCGAGTGCGAAGGTCGAGCGGCGTCTTGATCCAGATTAGGTTTGCACTTGCAAACGGTGATGTCCGGTTTTGGCGGCAGACCAGACTTTGGCGGTTCATCCGAAGTGTAGCTAAAGTGTCAGGCGCGGATCTCACGAGGCGATTATTTTTGGCCCGTAGCCGCCGTTTATCCGTCACTCGGATGCTGCCTTTGCAATCCGCGGAAGAAGAAATTCGCTGCGTTTGCAAATCCAGCTCAATTTGAATTCACACGTCGCGGCCAAAGCGACGCTTGATCGATTGGATACGAAGGTCAGGTTTCATGCGCCACTTCATTTAGAAAGGAAGCAACCAGTTCATTGAATTGCTCAGGTTGTTCCCGCATGGGCCAATGCCCTGCATCCATGATCTCAAGTCGGGCTGTCTTCATCGACTGTGCCGCGGCCTTCACAGCCGCAATGGGAACAAGCGCGTCGTTCACCCCATGAATGAATAGCGTCGGCTTTGATACCTCTTTCAGGCCAGCCGTGAAAACCGATTGCAATTGCGTTGCTCCTGTTTCGCCGCGCTGAAAATGAGTGAATGCTGCTCCGTTTCCCGCAGTTTCAAGGACATTCGCGACTTCTGATACCAATTCACGTGTGACCCTCTTTGGATCGGCAAAAAGGGCCTCGACAGAGCGTCGGAGCAATTTCGGATAACGTCGCAGCAATGCAAATAACATGGCGTTCAGAGGAAGCTTGGTCAGCAGGAACGTAAACATGTGGTAAGGCGCGCGATCTGCGACACCGAAGGTAGCAACCGGAACAAGCGCCGTCACACGCTTTGGGTGGTTGATGACTGACCAAAGGGCGGCGCCCCCACCCATTGAGATACCAACCATCGACGCTTTCTGGATCTCCAGGTGATCCAAGAATGCCATCAGCCATTGGCCTAAGTCGCCGATTGTATAAGATCGCCCAAAGGCATCTGAACCGCCATATCCCGGCCAGTTAGGGGCGACTACATGATAGGTTGTCGCAAGTCTGGGAATTAGAAGTTGCCACGACAAATGCGCACAATCGAGGCCACCGCCATGAAGTAGTAGGATGGTCTCAGGGTGCTCCGAACCAGCTTCAAGATACACAGCGTTGCCTGAAGGCAGCGAGACAGAATGTGACGTGAATCCGATCATCCGCTCGCATAGCAGACATTCATGAAAGGCGCAGCAACGGTCAAATTGGGCTCGGAGCGTTCAAATCCCGTACCGCAACGATTATCGCGAAACACGATCGGATCAAATGACGCTTGCGGCCCGTAACTGACGTTCATTGGACACCCGGATGCCGCTTTGCAAGCCGTAGTAGGCAGCATTCGCTGCGTTTGCAAATCCAGCTCAATCTGAATCCACACGTCGCGGTCAAAGCGGATATGCAAAACTGGTCGAAATGCTGTGTGGCTAGGGATTTTCAAACTCTGTCAGTTCCAGGTTGAGCTGGAGCGTCTCGGTCAGAAATTGGCTGAGGCTTGTGCTGGTAGACTGGGCCAGTCTCATTTCGCTGCGAAGAAAGCCCGGTATCCATCTGATCCCATAAACAACCTCATCCATGTTGAACGCTAAAATGAGAGGAGCAATGGGCAATCGAGCTGTCACATCCGTGACGCGATAGGTCTCTTTCAGAACACCATCTTTCCTGACGAACAATTGTATGCGCTTTACATTGATGGTGTCGGCAAAGAGATTGAAACCTGCCTCGGAGTTGTCCAAGCCCCTCCTTGCCAAGCCAGCAGCAATGACAACGTCGGCCTGCGATAATGTGATTTCCTCCGATACGACGCAGCGACCTTCGTCAGCCATAGCCTCCAGCAGAAGATGGCCTTTCGAGCGTTCATCGTGTGCTTCACCTTTTTTGCCTATCCATTGCGCCCGCGACAAAGTGATCTCGGGACAGTCCTTTTTCTGCTCCAGGCGGTAAAGCTTGCCTCGCATAGTCATTTTTGGGGTTTCACGCAGCGAACTGGTCCAAAATAAGGCTATGCCCTTCGCAACACCGTTCAGCAAAACGCGCTGACAAAAATCCTCGCATAGTGTCGATGGGCCCAATTTCGCGTCGCTTCGGGCAGCTGAAACCAAAGCCAGTGTTTCTGGTCGGACGGGCTCGGGCTTATCCATAATGTCACCGGAAACCAGTTGCTGCCCGCGCGCATCGAAATCAGAGCGGACCCATAGCGGAACCGTGTAGAGCAAGAGGATTGTCAGCAAGATACCAATTGTCCTGCGCCCCCAATGCGGAAAGAACAAGAACGGCCTTGAGACAAGCCAATAGACCACCAGAACGAAGAATAGCGGCGGAGCCCAAAACAACAGTATAAGGACCGGCAAACCACTGAATATCCATATAAACCAAGTGAACGGACCAAGGACAATAAAATACAAGACGATGTATGCAGCGAGCGAACTCGTCCCCGACAAAACAAAGAGGACGTTGAAAAATTGTGAGCTCTTAAACAATAATTTGGCAAACATCTCTCTATTGGATTGTATATTGATTATACTTCAGTTAATTATGCGACTTAAATTTCTTGATTTTCGATGTCCGTTAAGGGCTCGGAGCGCTCAAATCCCGGACCGCGGTGATCATATCGAAACACGATCGGAGCAAATGACGCTTGCGACCCGTAGCTGCCATTCATTGATCACCCGGATCCTGCTTTGCAATCCTCAGAAGGCTACATTCGCTGCGTGTGCAGAATCGAGCTCGATCTGAATTCTCACATTGCGGACGAAACAGTCGTTCGTTGATCTTGCATGAACTCTCGCTTTCCGGACAGCTGAGTCATTTGCAGCAGCGAACCCGACTACCGTCACGGGTCGATTTCGCTCGTTAGAATCTCAGCCTGAAACGCCCACAACCCAGATTGAAACCGGCCGCCAATTGGCGAGGCACCGACGACCGCGTCGTGCCGACAGCGGAAGGTGCAAGCTTCGATGAGCGTGCCCGCCTCAAGCCCAAGACGTTTTCCGTTCGACGCTCCGAAAACGCCAGTAAGCGGTAAAATGCCGTCTTTCACGACGCTCGGCGAAGGGATTAGCGTGTAAGCCTATCCGCGGCGATCCGCCTACGCCGGACGTCATCGAGATGACTGCCGATCTGCGATGCGATTGAGCGCAGCGAGCGCTTCGACGAGAGAACCCCTACCAGCGTCAGCCACAACGAATTGGACAGAATTTATGAGAGATGAAGGCCAAGAAATCCTGCCCCTGAATGAAGCGCTTGAGCAGCCGCGCAAGCATCGCAACATGGAGATTGCCGGGGACTCAATGCCGAATTTCAGCCGTACGCCTGGCGGTCCGAACGACATGCCGCTTGCTTTCTGGGCGTCCTGGGATCTCAAGGACCGGCCGCGCCGCATCGCGCTCCTGATGGATGACTGCCAGGAAGAGTACCGGCCCTATGCGGGCGGAATCTTGCCGAATGTCATCAAGCTTCTGGGCGCATTCCGGGCGGCAAAAGCCGAAAACGAAGGCGTCTGCATTGCCTGGAGTTCCTGGACTCGCCGTTTCGATGACGGAATCTCGAACACCATGGACCGGTGGTATGGACCGAGGGGTTTGAACCCCGAAAGCCCGACGAACGCGGTCTATGTCTTTGGCGGTGCTGCTGGGATGAAACCCATGGCCGAAATCGCGCCGACCGACGAGGAGATGGCCGAAGGCTGGTTCTATCACGGCAAGCATCTCGACATGTTCTGGACCTTCGACGAGCACGGCGATTCCTACCTCGACAAGAAGCTCAAGGCTCATGATATCGACACCATTGTCATCTGCGGGCTTTGGACCGACGAGTGTATCCTGAGCACTGCCTATGCCGGTAACTCACGCGGCTACGATGTGGTGGTGGTGAGCGATGCTGTGGCTACCGCCACAGCCAATCACGAGATCGCGCTCAAGGTCGCCGGCGGCACCTGCGCCAAAGTGCTGACCACCGACGAGGTCGTCGCCTATATGCAGAACGATTTTACTGTCGGAGAGCCTGGAGCGGTGAAAGGCAAGAGCTTCCCGGACGGCCGAAAAGACTAGAAACCTGCACCCAGGACAAAGAAACCGGTCGTAAAACTGCCATTGGCTGGACGTCCGGATCGCTGGCTTTGCTGCTGTCGTCTGACGTTCGCAATACTTCCGCGTTGGGTCGCAGGTGCGGTGTCCGCTTCCGGCGGCGAAGCAGACAGGGAACACGTGCCGGTCAGCGAAGATCGCACTGCGTGTGGAAGCTCCGATCTTGCGATATGCCAGAGGGTGGCATGCCGTACGCACGCCACGCCTGCCCTTTTTCAGACCACCACGTCGAGTTCAGGCACTTCGTCTCCGCGCCACAAGGCCGACAGATTGGTCATCATGCGGTTGACCGTTGTGGCGTAATTGTCCGCGGCCTGTGAGGCGATATGCGGTGTGACGATGGCGTTTGGCGCCTTGAGGAGCGGGTTGTCCGGCGGCGTCGGCTCAACATCGAAAACGTCGAAAGCCGCGCCGCGCAGCTTGCCCGCGATGAGCGCATCGGCCACGGCCTGTTCGCTGGCAATGCCGCCCCTTGCCGTGTTCACCAGCAGCGCACCGTCCCTCATCGACGCGATGGCGTCGGCGTCGATGAGATTGGCAGTATCGGGGGTCAGCGCGCAATGCAGGGAGATGACGTCGGATTCTGCAATCAGCCGCTCAACGGGCGCGCGTTCGACGCGCAAGTCGCGCTCTTCCTCCCGGCTCAGCGCGTTGGGCTTGGCGTAGAGCACCTGGCATTCGAAACCTTGCAGCAGCCGCGCCGTACGTTTGCCGATATAGCCAAGGCCGATCAGTCCGACAGTCTTGCCGGAAAGCTTGAAACAATTGGGCCCGACCGTCCACTTGCCCCATTCGCCGGCCTGCATGCCGACATGGCCGGCCACGATCCCGCGCTGCAGGGCAAGCATCAGCGCGACGGCGGTCTCGGCCACCGGCAATGCGTTGCTGCCGGTCGTGCGGAGCACTTTCAGGCCGAGTTCCCGAGCCGCGTCGACGGCAATGTTGTCGTAGCCCACACCCCATTTGTGCACCGCGACCAGCGAGTCGTCGCGTCCGGCCTGCATCATGTCCCGATCGACCGGCATGTCGGCGGTAATCAGGAACTTCGCGCCTGCAATGGCCGCCATCTGGTCCGCACGGTCGCGGCTGGCGGCCGCGCGCACGACAAAATGCTCGGGCGCGTGGCCGGCAAGCCGGCCAAGCCGATCCGGCGTCAGGGGATCCAGAACGACAATCGTGTCGGGCATTGGCGCGGTCCTTTTCTATGATTTTGCAGCGGCGGTATCAGCATCTTTGTCCTCGTCCGGCGCCGCGTCCGGCCAGAACCGCACGCCGGGCCTGGCAAGGCCGCCGCCGAGCGCGGCCACTACGCCGTCGGCACGCCAGCACGCCGCGCCGGTCATCAGCCCGTTGGGATCGAAGCGGATCATGTTCATGCCGCCGCCGATATGCGGCATAACCCGCACTGCGTGACCGCGGGCACGCAGGGCCTCGGCTGCTTCATCGCCATAGACACGCTCGATCTCCACTTCTCCGCCTTGTGTCCAGACGCGCGGTGCCTCGACCGCTTCCTGGGGGCTCATGCCGTGATCGATCAGGTTGACGATCGCCTGAAACGCGGAAGGAAAAATCCGCAGGCCGCCGGGAAGACCCAGCGCCGCAAACAGCGCATCATCCTTCAGGATGATCATCGGTGCCATGGAGGTCGGGACGCGCTTGCCGGGCACGATGGAAAGCGCGCGGCCGGGACGGGGATCGAAGTTCAGCATGTAATTGTTCGGAATGATCCCGGTTCCGGGCACCATGATACGGGCGCCGAAAATCCCGTTGATCGTGTGCGTGGCGCTGACCACATATCCATCCTTGTCGGCGATGGTCACATGCGTCGTGTCGTTGGGTTCGGCAAGCGGCGCGCTGTCGGGCAATGCCGCAGCGCGGGAGCCGATGCGGGCTCTGAGTTCGGCGGCGTATGCCTTCGATGTCAGGCGCTCGACCGGTACATCGACAAAATCCGGATCGCCGCCATGGCGACGCCGGTCGGCGAAACCGAGGCGCATCGCCTCCACCAGCAGATGGAGCGTCTCCGCCGAGCCAAAGCCGAGACCGCGCAGATCGTCGCTTTCGAGGATATTCAGCATTTGCGCGACGTGGATGCCGGAAGACGCCGGCGGCGGCGGACCGACAACGACGTAATCGCGATAGGCAGAAAAAATCGCCTCGCGCTCGATGCTGCGGTATTGGCGCATGTCTTCGGACGCCAGAAAGCCGCCGTCCCGGGCTGCCCGCTCAGCCAGTGCGTCCCCGAGGGGCCCGCCATGGAATGCACTGGCACCATCGCGCGCAATCAGGCGCAGCGATTCAGCGTAGTCGGGCTGCATCAGCCGGTCACCGGCCGAGATCACCGTGCCGCCGGGACGCAGGACCTCGCAAATGGCCGCGTCAGGTGCGATGTCCGCCTCGTTTTCCCGCGCGGCGCCTGCGAGGTAATGGGTCACGACAAAGCCACGGGCGGCCAAACGGATCGCAGGTTCGACAATATCGGCAAAAGGCAGTCGACCGAGTTTGGCGTGCAGCCGGCACCAGCCATCGAGATTGCCGGGTGTCGCGACGGCCGTGCCGCCGAGTTGATTGCGCCGCCCCTCCACTTCATAGGATAACGGGTCTTCGGGAAAGCGCGGCGTGAAAAAGTCGTCTTGTGCCGCTGCCGGCGCGCAGCTCATGCAATCCATGACAGAATGGCGACCGTCGGGGCTGCGCACATGCACGAATCCGCCGCCGGCAATGCCCACCATCATCGGTTCCACCACGGTCAGAGCGAGCAGCGTGGCGACGGCCGCATCGACGGCATTGCCGCCGGCGGCAAGAATTTCGACACCGGCCGCCGTACCCAGGGGATGATTGGCGACAACGACGCCGCCGCGTCCCGAGGCGGGCTGTTTTTCACACGAGATCGTCAGGCTGGAGGGCATGGGGTTTCTTCCGACAGGTCAGGCTCTTGCACTGGGGTGGCATTGCACGGGAATTGCACGCGGCCGAGGTTCGACAGGTGCATATAACGCCAAACCGCTATGCATTGCATAGACGCATGTGAGCACAATCGGGAGCGCAGACACCAAAGGATGGCGATGACGACGGGCTCGACCGGATGGCCGAATGAAATCGATACGAACAGTGCGCCAAGACGATCGGCATCGGACACAATCGATACCGTCGCGGATTGTGCATTCCGTAGGTGTTAGCCGACCCTCGGATATGTCGAATGGTGCTGCTCTACAGCGCTTTTCGGAGCGCGCGTTGGTCGATTTCCGTTGCGGGCTGAACGAGATGGCGCACGATGGGCTTTGCCTCTCCAACGGTCAGTGCCCAAATCTCCTCCTGCACCTTCTCATCCTCCTTCGTCACATGAAGGTGCTGACGTTTGTGGTTGAGCCATGAGTTTTCCCACCAGGTCTCGATATAGACGGTGTTATCCGCCGCATCGCGCATGATCGACCAACGATAGCCGCCGCCGCGCCGACGGCTGGCAGCAAGCGTCTTCACAAGGGTCAGAAACTCTTGCGACCGCGTCTCCTCCACCCGATAGGTGATCTGGATCATGACCGGACCGTCCGGCTCCCTGTCGCCGGCGACCACCGGTTCCGGCCAGTGCATGGAAGGCGACAGGTCCTGGCTCGCCCCTTGCTGAAGGTGTGAGGAGCGTGTGAGCGGGATGAGCGCGATCGCGCCGACAGACGCCGCCACGAGCGCTGCCGGTATTCCCCAGATCGACGCCACCTGCCCCCAGACGAGGCTGCCGAGCGACATCGACCCGAAGAAGACGGTGAGAAACACCGACAGGCCGCGAGCCCGAACCCAGTCCGGCAGTGCGGTCTGCGCGGACACATTAAGGCTGGAGAGTACGGCGATCCAGGAAAGTCCGGCGAGCGCGGCGGCCCCGACGGCGATGGCCTGGTTCGGCACCAACGCCATCAAGACCATCACAACCGCCGTTCCGATCGTGCCGAAAGCGACGGTGCCGTCAGCGCCAAGCCGTTTCTTGATTTTGGGCAGCAAGAATGCGCCGCCGACGGCGCCGGCGCCGACCGAGGCCAGAAGAATGCCGTAAAGCGTCGGGCCGCCCGACAGAACGTCCCGCGCAATCAGCGGCAACATCGCCCAAAACGCGCTGGCGAAAAGGAAAAAGGAAGCCGCGCGGATGAGCGTTGCTGTCAGCGCCGGACTGTTCCAGGCGTAGCGCAGGCCGGAGATTATGGCGCCGCCGATGGTCTCGGAAGGAAGGCTCGACGCCGGCTCTGCCTTCGGCTTCCACCACAACAGGACCGCAATGATCCCAATGAAGCTGAGCGCATTGACCAGAAAGGGTGACGCGAGCCCGGCTGCCACGATGAGGAAACCCGCAAGCGCGGGACCGATGGCCCGGCTGACATTGATGCCCATGGAGTTCAAGGCAATGGCGGCGGACAGGTCGCTGCGCGGGACGAGCTTGGGAACGATTGCCTGCCAGGCAGGCGCCATGAAGGCCGTTCCGGTCCCGAAGAGGAACGTGAAAAGCAGAAGCAAGACGGGCGACATCAGACCGAAATGCACGAAAGCCGTCATCGCGAGCGCTGCCAAACCCATGGCCGCGTTGATGCCAAGCAAGAGTTTGCGGCGATCGACGATATCGGCAACCGCGCCTGCCAAGAGGGCGAAAAGAAAAATCGGAAGCGTCGTGGCGGATTGCACAGCCGCGACCATTAACGGAGACGGGGCAAGCTCGGTCATCAGCCAGCCCGCCCCCACATCGTGCATCCAGGTGCCGATGTTGGAGGCGACCGTGGCAATCCATAAAAGAAGGAATGCCCGATGCCCGAAGGGTGCGAAAGGGCTGCCCGCTTCAGGCGGTGCTTTTTCCCCGGCCATCACTGCGTTTCCGACGGCAGGATGGTCACATGGACGGTGAGCGCCATTCCGGGCCTCAGGATCGCATCGGGATTGCGGACCTTGGCCCGGACCGCGACCGTTCCGTCGGCGGGATCGACCGTCGCCGATGCATGGCTCGGCGTCGCACCATGCGGGAAACGGGAACCGTCCGGCAGGTCGAACGCCAGTTCAATCCGCTCCAGGAGCGCATCAAGACTTTTGGCACCCGAGTTTTGCAGCGTTTCCAATCGGGTCGCATAGGGAACCCGATACGCGATCACAAGCTCATCGAGCGCGACGATTTCCGCAAGCGGTGCCTGTGATTCGGCTTCAAGAAAGGCGCCGACGCGGGTCAGCGGCTGCCCGACGAAGCCGCTGATCGGGGCGCGAATAAGCGTGCGGTCCCGGTCGAGCCGTGCGCGCCGGCGTTCCGCCCTGGCAAGGGCGAGAGCAGCCTCTGCCGCGGCTTTGGCTGTCCTTGCCGGAGCGACGACGGCATCCGGCGATATCCCCCGCTGAAAGAGCGTTTCCTGGCGGTTCGCTTCGCTTGTAGCGCCTTCAAGCTCGGCTTCGGCCTGCGCGACATGCGCATCGGCGACGGCAAGCGCCACATCGGCATCCGCACGATCGAGCCGGATCATGGGGCGCCCGGCTTCAACATATTCGCCGCCTGAAAAGAGGATTTCGGCGACGATGCCGTTGAGCTGGCTGGACAGTTCCGCCTGCCGGACCGCTTCGACGCGCCCCTCGAACCTCAACGTGTCCGCGAGTGCCGATCCCGCAACAAAAAGCGATAGGGCAATGACAAGCAGGGTTCTCATGCCTCGAACCTTTCAGGTTTGGCCGGGGCCTGCGCGAAGTCCTTCTTGTGGAGGCAGTGTTCGGCGGCATCGGCCAGGGTCATTCTGTTCTTGAGCCAGGAGACAGCAGCCTCACCGGCCAGCATGCCCAACAGCCCGAGGAGCGCAATGATCGGCGGTGCCGGCGAGCGGGTGTTGAGGATGGCATAGAGGCCACCCACAAGCAGTCCCACCGCCAGCGAAATGGCATACGGTTTCCAATCCATGAAAGGGCTCCATCAAACCGTCAACGCCGGGGCGCCGGGCGCGCCAAAAGCGGGCACGGGAGACCAGTCCGGCAATTCCGGCAACGGTTCCGGCGCGTGCGCGGCAAAACCGGTCTTGGCGTAGACGATGGTGCCGCCGCTCAAGGTGAGGTCGGCCGTGATCTCTGGAATTTCCTCCTCCGCAACCGAGTAATAATCCCGGTCAAGTACCGCCAGATCGGCAAGCTGGCCGACCTTGATCTGTCCCTTCTTGCCGGACTCCCGGCTAAACCAGGCCCCGGCGGCCGTCCAGTGCCGAAGCGCCTCGTCCCGGGTCAGGCGGTTTTCCGGGAACCAGATCATCTCGCCGCCACGGCCTCGTCCCGAAACCGCCCAATGGATCGCAAGCCAGGGATTGTAAGAGGACACTCTGGTAGCATCCGTTCCGGCAGCAAGCGGCGCGCCGGAGGCCATCATTTTCCTGACGGGCATGACATCGCGAAAAGCGGCCGCGCCATAGCGTTCCTTGTAGGCGTTCGCCTGGAAGGCAATGCGGTTCTGGTAGGAGATCCCGCCCCCCAGACGCGCAACCCATTCCATGGTGGCTTCGCTGGCGGTTTCGCCGTGATCAAAGATCCAGTTCAGGTCATCAAGCCCTTTGTCGCGCCCCACGTCCTCGACCACCTTAAGCAGACGATGCGCGCTTTCCTCATAGGTGCAGTGAAACCGGATCGGCCAGCGGTTCTCGAACAGGAATTCCAGCACCGGACGCAAATCCCCTTCCATCCGTCGCGGCAATTCCGGGCGCGGATAGGAAAAATCCTCGAAATCATAGGCCGAAGCGACCAGCATCTCACCGGCGCCGACGCATTTCAGGTAATCGTCCCCCTGGTCCGGCTTGACGATGTCGTTCCAGCGCTTGAAATCATCAAGTTCGAACAGCGGGCGCTGGGCGAAAAGCTGATAGCCGATGCGCACCGTCTGCTCACCACGGCGGTTGAGCTCAGCGATCACACCGTAATCGTCGGGGTAGTTCAGAAAACCGCCCGCGCAATCGAGCGCCGATGTGAGGCCCAACCCGTTAAGCGCCCGGAAATAGTGTTTTGTCGACGTGATCTGCTGCTCGAAATCGAGCTTCGGCGCCATGTCCAAAAGGGCATAAAGCGGCTGCGCGTTCGGGCGCGCGAGCACCAGTCCTGTCGGATTGCCGTCGTCGTCGCGCTCCAGCCGCCCGGACACGAACGGCTCGTAGAAATGGCTGTCGATACCAAGCGCTCGAAGTGCAGCCTTGTTGAGCCAGGCCCGATCATAGAGGTGGAGCACATAAACGGGCACGTCCGGTGAAACAGCATTGATCTCGTCAAGCGTCGGCAGGCGCTTTTCCGCGAACTGATCGGCGGACCATCCGCCGACGACGCGGATCCATTGCCCGGCAGGCGTGCGCTGCGCCTGGGCTTTCAGCATGGCGAGGCCGTCGGCCAGCGAGGGAACATGATCCCATCGCAGCTCCATGGCAAAATTGTTGCCCTGGCGGATGATGTGGGTGTGGCTGTCGATGAGGCCCGGAATCACCCGCTGCCCGTTGAGGTCGATCGATCGCTCGGACCCGCCGCCGGCCATGATGTCGGCCGTCGACCCCACGGCTGAAATCTTTCCGTCGGTGATAGCGACCGCCTCAGCTTCCGGATTTTCCGGATCCATGGTGGTGATCTTGCCGTTGTGGAGGATCATGTCGGCCATCGCCGCACTCCTTCGTTTTTTCGTCGTTGTGTTGGCAATGGGGCGCGCGCACGGCGCGCCCCGATCGCTTCGTTCCGGGGATCAGCTCTCTTGGAGAATGACCGGCGACCAGTCCGGGCTGATCGGTGGGATGTGCCGCAGATCCTTCGTCGCGAAGGCACCGCTGCCATGCACGACTTCCCCGCCGAGAACGGTCAGTTCCGCCTTCAGCTTGGCGATTTCCGCGTCCGTCACGGTGAAGTAGTCCCGGTCGAGGACGGCGAAATCGCCCATTTGGCCCGGCGTAATCGCGCCCTTCCTGCCCGCATCGCCGGTGAACCAGGCCGAACCCGTCGTCCAGAGGCGGAGCGCCTCTTCTCGGTTGAGCAGATTGGCATCGTCATACATGGGCAGGCCGCCCCGGGAGAGCCCGGTCGTCATCCACTGGATCGAATACCAGGGATTGAACGACGTCACGCGCGTGGCGTCAGTTCCGCCGCCAACCGGTACGCCGAGATCGAGGATCGCTCGGAAGTTCGGGGTCATCTTCAGGGCTTCGGCACCGTAATTGGCGACGAAGTCCTCGGCCTGGAACTGGATGCGGTTCTGCAGGGCAATGCCGCCGCCGAGTTCGGCAATCCGCTCCAGATTGCGCTGGCTGAAGGTTTCCACGTGGTCGATGAACCAGCCCGGCGTCAGCCCGGCACCTTTGGCAACCGCCTCGTAGACGGGCAGCAGCCGGTCGCCGGTCTCTTCATAGGTGACGTGCTGGCGGAAGGGCCAACCGGCTTCGCCGAGAACGGTCATGACCCGCTCCTGATATTCTTCGGCATCCCGATCGATGTCCGGACGCGCGTCGGCGAAGATCTCGTAATCGTAGGACGCCCAGGCAAGGTTTTCGCCCGCGCCGACAAATTTGAGCCTGTCGTCGCCGGAACCGGCGGGCGTTTCGGCCGTCCAGCGCTGGTAATCGGACAGCTCCTGCCCCTTGTGCTGCGGGAAGGAATGATAGCCGATGCGCGTGGTCAGAAGCCGTTCGTCATGCAGCCAGCGGATAACCTTGTAGGGATCGGCATCGGGAAACTCCATGCCGCCGCCGCCGGCATCGGACACGGATGTAATCCCGAGACTGTTCAGTTCATCGAAATATTGCAGCGACGAATTGATCTGATCGCGGATCGACAGTTTGGGTGCCGTCGACAGCGTCTTGTACATGATCAACCCGGACGGCGCGGCAAGCAGCCGGCCCGTCGTGTTGCCGCCTGCGTCTTTTTCGACGATGCCGCCTGGATAGGTCGGGTGGTCCGGCTTGTCGTAACCATACCATTCCACGGCCTTGGTGTTGAGCAGCGTGAGCTTGTACAAATGGTGGATCAGCACCGGATGGTTCGGCGCGACCGCGTCCAGCTCGGCGATTGTCGGCAGCCGCTTTTCCTTGAACTGAAACTCGCTGAAGCCGCCGGCGACACGGATGAACTGTCCTTCCGGTGTGCGCTCGGACTGCTGTCTGAGCAGATGCAAGGCTTCTTCCAGGCTGTCCACTCCGTCCCAACGGACTTCGAGGTTGTAGTTCACCGCGCCGCGGATTGCGTGGGTGTGGCTATCGTTCAAGCCTGGAATCACACGCTGTCCGCGCGCATCGATGACCTGCGTAAAAGGGCCGACCAGAGGACGGATCTCGTCATCCGATCCGACTGCGGTGAAGACGCCGTTGCGGACGGCAAGCGCGCTCGCTTCGGGACGGGCCGGGTCCATCGTCGTAATGCGGCCGTTCAGCAACACCAGATCAGCGGTGCCGCCCTGGGCCAGACCGGCTTGCGGAGCGATCAGGAAGGTGCCGGCGGCGGCGCCGCCCAATCGCAGGGCGTCTCGTCGTGTCAGTCGCATCAGTCATACTCCTAAGGTTGGGGAGCCGGGACCGCTTGCGATCCCGGCCAGTGTTTCAGCCCGCGGCGGCACCTGCCTCGGAGGCATGTTCGCCAAGCGCCCATTTCGAGAAATGCACCTGGATGCCGTAGGGACTGTGGCGGTAAAGGATGTCCATCACGCCGTCATAGGTTTCGCCGCGAGCCCAATCCTGCTGGAGCTCAAACACGGTCTGCAACGCCGTCACCGGCACCGCGCCGGCCTGTTCCAGCCGCGCCACGGCACGCTCATGCGCTTCGACGGTGGTGTCGCCGCAGGCATCGGTCGGGACATAAATCTCGTAGCCTTCCTCCAGCATGTTGAAGGTCGGGAACGAGACACACGCGGAGGTCCACAGACCGGCCAGAATGATTTTCTTGCGGCCCGTCGCTTCAATGGCCTTGCGGAAATTCGGGTCGAGCCACGAATTGATCGAGGTCCGGTCAATGATCTGAAGACCGGGGAACAGTTCGGTCACCTCAGACATGAAGGGGCCGGAGAAACTGTCCTTGGCGACGGTCGTCAGGACGGTCGGCAGGCCAAACACCCGGGCTGTGCGGGCAAGCGCCTGGACGCTATGCATCACCGCAAGGCGATCATGGCTTTGAACCCCCTGATACATTGCCGGCTGGAAATCGATAAGCACAAGTGCACAATTTTCCGGAGTCAGCATTTTTTTGAAGTTAGTCAATTTAATTCTCCTCACATCGAGATTTGAGTGATTTGAGAGTTTGAATTTGTATTTTCTCTCGGCGTGATATCTATGAATACTTGCTCTGCTTGACTTCCATATGCTGCGGCACACTTGCATCCTTGTGCGATTAAATTCGACGATGGGTCGGAAAACTGGCTTGGGAGCGGACGATGCCGAATGGCAGCCTTACGACGACGCGCATTTCCGGAATCGATGTGGCCACGGATCGCTATGTCAGCGTCAACGGTCCGGCTGTGTCGGAAATGCCGGAATGGGGTCTCACGGCGCAGACAGGCGACATGGAGTATCACCTGCATCCCGCTATCTGTTACGAACTGCACTACCGGGTGCCGTTCTATATCCTGGTGCACACCTTCAATGGCGCGCAGGGCCGTTTTTAGGTCGGCGACGAACCGTTGGCGCCCTGGGTCGCGGACGCCCATGGCACCTGTCTCGTCCCGCCGGATCTTGCCATCCGGATCGTCCAGGAAACACCGTTGGAATTCCTTGCCATCGGAATTGCGCGGTCGCGCGTTGACCGGATTGCGGAAACGGCAGCGTCCGACTGGACCGGCATGTCGGATATCTTCAAGACCACCGATCCAGCCCTCGCCGCGCTCTCTACCGAAATACGCCGCTCCATGATCGCGGAACCGGTCGGCACCGGCGACTATCTCGATGCACTGACCGACGCGCTGCTGACGCGCCTGGTCAGTTGGCACCTTGCGCCCTCTTCGGAGCAGATTGACGGACCGGAGATGCTGTCGCCGGCCGTCGCCCGTCGCCTGGCGCGATTGGTCGAGGACAACCTCGGCCATCCGATCCGGGTGACCGGGCTGGCTGCAGAGGCCGGACTCAGCAGGGCGCATTTCTCGCGCGCCTTTTCGCACCGTTTCGGCATGCCCCCCAGGGATTACATTCGGTCCCGACGGATCGCACGGGCGCGCACCATGCTGACCGATACGGATTGCTCCGCGACCGAGATCGCCATGCGCTGCGGGTTTGCGACACCGTCTCATCTGACAACGGCCTTCCGGCAAGAGCTCGGCCTCACGCCAACGGCCTATCGCCGGGCATTGAACACGAGCGTGGGAGGGTAGGAACCTGCCCGGAACCGCTTCGGAACCGGGCAGGTGGTTCGGTCTATTCGGCCGCAATCGCCGCAGCGACCGGGTTGAGGCGCTCGCCGTGGTTGGCGCGCTCCGGTCCCTTGTGGACCATGGTGACCGCGTAATCGATGCCCATGCCGTAAGCGCCGCCATGTTCCTTGGCGATGCCGGTCACGGCATCGTAGGTGTCCTTGTGTGCCCAGTCGCGCTGCCACTCCAGGAGCACCTGCTGCCACGTCATCGGCACGACGCCGGCCTGGACCATGCGGTCCATGGCGTATCGGTGGGCCTCTTCCGACGTGCCGCCGGAGGCATCGGCGACCATGTAGATCTCGTAGCCGCCCTCAAGCATGGCCGAGAGCGCAAACGTCGTGTTGCAGACTTCCGTCCAAAGGCCGGACACGACCACCTTGTTGCGGTTGGCGGCCGCAAGGGAATCGCGGACTTTCTGGTCATCCCAGGAATTCATCGACGTCCGCTCAAGCAGCGGGAGTGTCGGGAACACGTCCAAGAGTTCCGGGTACGTATGGCCGGAGAAACCTTCGGTCTCCACCGTCGTGATCGTCGTCGGGATGTCGAATGTCCTGGCTGCCTTGGCGAGGCCGACAACGTTGTTTTTCAGCGTCTGCCGGTCGATGGATTGAACACCGAACGCCATCTGGGGCTGCTGGTCGATGAAAATCAGCTGGCTGTTCTGCGGTGTCAAAACTTCAAGCTTGTGAGACATTTCATTGATCCTTCACTTTGATTTTCAAGAATTGTAGTCGCCGAAAGCCATTTTTGCTCTGGCTCTCCAGGCGAATACTCTGTGTTCACGCCCGGTCATCTAGTTTTACCTGCGTGCTGCGACTACCATCCATGTGCGGGAATTTTCAGATCCGTGCGAAAAACTACGTAGGCCGCCTTGAGAAGTTCCGGGCCCCCTGCCACTTTCCAGCCCATGGACAAGCAGCCGCTCAGAGTACTCGGGGAAGAACGCTCGCTCTTCACACGCGAGGTCGAGGACAACCGGATCATCGCATTCAACGGCGAGCCGGCGACCCGCCTTCCCGGTTGGGCGCAGCCCATTCGAACCGACGGGATCTGGTTCGAACTGTATCCGCCGGCCGATTTCGAGATCGCGTACAAGATCCCGGAATATTGTGTGTTCTCGACATATGCCCGTGCCGTCGTCAGCACATCGATCAACGACGGACCCGTGAGCCGGGTATCCTTCACCGCCGGCTCCGCGTTCTTCGCGCCGCCCAATACAGTGGTGCGCGCCAGAATGGAGACGCCGGTCGAGTTTCTGGTGGTGGCAGCGCCGCCTGAAATCGCGGAGCCGCTTTTCGATCGTGCTGCCCATGGCAGGATATTGGCACCGGAACCGATCCTGAATTTCGCAGATCCCGGTTTTGCCGCGCTGCAGCTCGAAGTCCGCCGCTCGCTTCTGGGCGACCCGCTGATCGAGCCGGGATATCTGGCATCGCTGGGGCAAAGCATCCTGTCACGGGTGGGCTGCTTCATCGCGACAGCGGACGCGCGACCGGACGCCAAGGAGAGCCTGCCGCCCGGCTTGCTCAAACGCCTTGTGCAACAGATCGAAGCCGATCTTGGAGAACGCATAAGCGTGAAAGATCTTGCTCGGTCGGCCGGGCTCAGCCGATCGCATTTTTCACGCGCCTTCCAGGCGGTGACGGGCAATTCGCCGCAAGAATTCATCATACTTCGCCGGCTGTGCCGCGCCAGGGACCTGCTTGCCCAGTCCGACCGGTCGATCGCGGAAATCGCCGCGGAGACGGGTTTTGCAAGCCACGCCCACCTGTCGACGCTATTCAAAAAGCGGCTCGGAGTAGGTCCGGCAGCGTACCGCAAGTCTTTCAAATCAAACGGTGAATGAAATGGCTGCGTCGCCATATCGCCTGCCTGTCTTCCGGTAGAAGAGAACACATCGCCGCCGGGGCGGCATTTTCGACAGGCGGGTAGATACGGCGATGTTCTTCCCAGTGAAGAACGCACCATTTGGTAAGTATGAGAGAAATTCTGTAGCGGAGAGGAAAAAGTGATTCAGCCGACTGTTGCAGGTGTCCCTATTCGCAAGAACTGCCCCCTTGACCGCTTATTCAGGCTCCTGGCGGGAGAATGGACGCCGCATGTCATTTGGGTGCTTGGAACGGCGGGGCCGACACGCTTCAACGACCTGCAGCGCCTGGTCGAGGGGATTTCGCCGAAAGTGCTGACGGAACGGCTTCGTCTCCTGGAGGCGGCGGGAATCGTCGAGCGCCATGCGGAAGCAGCCGTACCGCCCAAGGTCACCTACTCGCTGTCCGACAAGGGCGGTTCGTTGCACAAGGCGATCAAGGGCATGGAAGCGACAGCGAGTGCCCTGTTCGATGAGGAACAGGACCGATAGGGCCGGATGAAACGCGCGCCCTGCAGACCAGCAGCGGCCGCGTGCAAACTCAGATCGTAGGGACAAAATGTCGACAGTTCGCTTTTTCCGGCAGCGCCGATTTCTTGGTGGTGCTGTCGCGATTCTCATCGCCTTTTTGGTGGGTGCGCAAAACCACGCCTTTGCGCACAATGCTTCGCCGGATTCCCTCTTCGAGGCCCTGCGCGGCGGCGGCCATGTGGTGTATTTCCGGCACGCGGCGACCACCCGTTCCGGGGTCGACCGCATTGAATGGCCGCGTGAAAGGCAACGGCTCCTTTCGGCCGAAGGGATCCAGGATTCGGAGGATATCGGCGCGGCAAGCCAGCTGTTGGCCCTTCCCATCGGTGAGGTCATTGCAAGCCCGTTTGCCCGATGCCGCGACATGGCGGAAATCGCGTTCGGACAGGTCGAGGAACGCTTCGAACTCCTCGGCCTTCTGTCAGACGATTCAGGGCGCGCCGAGAGGATCGCCTATCTGCGGGACCGCATGAGCACGCCCACCGGCGAAGCGGGCAACCGGATCATCGTCTCGCATCGCTCGAACATCCGGGAGGTGGCCGGCGTTTCGCTTGGTGAAGGCGATGCGGTGGTGGTCAAGCCGTTGGGCGATGGGGATTTCCGCATCCTGGGCACGCTCCGGCCCGCCGATTGGCGGGCTGTTGTCGATTGACGGCCAGGTCCGTACCGACGACCCCATACCATCCATGCTCGTCAAAGACAGGCGGCGGTTCCTGCCTGGATGCGTGGCCATTGAGCCCGCAACGGCTAAAGCGGATAGCGGATGATCACCGGCTTTCGGCGACCGAGGTCGTCTTTGTCGAGATAGCCGGTGATGAAGTCGGCGACATCTGCGCGGGAAACGATGCCGTTTCTCCATTCGCGCGGTTCCATAAGGACGCGATAGCGATCGGTCGCAGAACCGTTTGTCAGAACGCCCGGGCGCACAATCAGCCAGTCCAGCGCACTCGCTTCGATCAGGGATTCCTGGATGGATTTGTCGTCATAGGCGCGCCCGAGGACGAGACGGAAGGGTATGCGTTGCAGCGGGTTGATGGCGGCCGCACAATCTCCGGCGCCGAAACCCGTCACCGCAATGAGGCGCTTGACGCCGGTCTTTTCCATGGCGGGCAGAAGGATGCGCGTGGCTTCGGAAAACAAGGTCACCGGCGATGTGATCATTTCAAGAGACGCCGCAACGCCAAGGGCCTGGACAACCGTCTCGACACCGTCGAGCGCCCGTTCAACGTCCCCGGCCTTCAAGGCGTCGCCCGCAAATCCTTCAAGGCGACTGTCGCGCCGCGGCGCCGCATCCCCGCTTCGCGACATGGCCCGCACGTCGTGACCGGCTGCGGCGGCAGCCTGGCAGACCGCCTTGCCGATCCCCCGGCTTCCACCGATGACCAGAATTTTTGCCATGGAAAGTTCTCTTGTTCGTGTTGTTTTGCATACGGAGAATACCATCGGAAGGATCAAGGCCGATGGTCCTCCGGCAGAAGTACCCTAGATTGCGAGCCGTGGTCCAAGCGTCGCGACCGCTCTCGGCGCGCGGCCCTTCTCGGTGTTTGAAAATCAAGGAAACGTATCCATGAACAAACTGGTCATCGGAGCCGCAGTCACCGTTGGCGTAGTCGCCCTGGCGGGAGCGGCATGGGCGTGGACCTTCCGCGGCATCGAAACACCGGCCTACTCGGCCATAAAGAGCGATGGGGCATTCGAACTCCGAGATTACCCGAAACTCGTTGTGGCGAGCTTCGATGCCCAGGGTGATCGTGGCGTTGCTGTGCGCCGCGCCTTTTCGCCGCTTGCTGACTATATTTTTGCCAAGAAGCGGTCGGGCGAAAAGATCGCCATGACGGCCCCCGTCACCCAGACGCCCGATGCCGACAACTGGACCGTGTCGTTCATCATGCCGGCGGGCAGAACCTTGAACGATCTGCCCGATCCGTCAGGCGACGTGACGCTTGCCGAAGTGGCGCCGCGCATGATGGCTTCCTACCGGTTCTCGGGGCGCTGGACCGATGCACGGTTCGCTGAGGCGAGCGACAAGCTTTTCGCATGGGTTGAACAGCAAGGCCTGACACCGGCCGGCGAGATCGAGTTCGCCTATTACAACGATCCCTTCACGCCGCCCTTCCTCAGACGCAACGAAGTGCTGATCGAAGTAACCCGGTGACGGCGGGCAACTGCCTCGCTCGTGCCAGAGCTGCGAGACACGCCTCCCTAGAGCATTGTTCGACCACATAGAATCATTTGACCGGGTTTACAGGTCCGCTGGCTAGGCGCGGTTTCCGACGTGGTCTTGTTGACCACAAGGGGACCGCAACGACGTCCAGCGGACCTGTAAACCCGGCCTACCGCAAA
>JBCDLT010000006.1:0-148992 GCA_038745065.1 Pseudomonadota bacterium
GCGATGTCGGTTCCCGGATTGTCGCCGTAAAATCCGGCGGCCTTGGTTTCTTCAAAGGCCGCCATGGTGATCGGCAGGTAACCGGTGTTCTGGTGCCAGGAGGCCTGGATACCCGAGGTCGACAGGAAGTTCAGGAACTCGGCGACGCCGGAATATTCGGCCGATTCGTGGCCGGCCATCACCCACAGCGACGCGCCGCCGATAATGGTGTTTTGCGGCGCGCCGTCGGCGGCCGGCCAATAGGGCAGCGGACGGATTTCGAAGTCGAATTCCGCTTCGGCCTTCACCCCGGCATAGCCGGCCGAGGATTCGGTGAAGAAGGCGCATTCGCCGGCGCGGAACCGGGCACCGCCCTCGTTGCGGCGGCCGGCATAGATGAATTTGCCGTCCTTGGCCCAATCGCCCATCTTCTGGATGTGCGTCACCTGCAGCGGGCTGTTGAAGCTCAGTTCGGTGTCGAGGCCGCCAAAGCCGTTATCCTTCGAGGCGAAGGCGACGTTGTGATAGGCGGAGAAGTTTTCCAGATGCACCCAGCTCTGCCACGCGGTCGTCAGCGGGCAGGCATGGCCGGCCGTCTTCAGCGCATCGAGCGCGCCCTCGACCTTGTCCCAGGTCGTCAGGTCCATGTCCGGGTCGAGGCCGGCCCCCGACAGCGCGTCGCGGTTAACGTAAAGCACGGGCGTGGAGGAATTGTACGGCAGCGACAGCATCTTGCCGTCCGGTGTCGTGTAATAGCCGGTGACCGCCGCCAGATAGGCTGACGGATCGAACGACTTCTCAGTCTCCGCCATCAGCTGGTACACGGGTTTGACCGCGCCCTCGGCCGCCATCATGGTCGCCGTGCCGACTTCGAAAACCTGCAGGATGTGCGGCTGTTCGCCGGCGCGGAATGCCGCGATCCCGGCGTTCAGCGTTTCGGAATAATTGCCCTTGTGCGAAGCCACGACCTTGTAGTCGGACTGGGAGGCATTGAACGCCTCGACCTGTTCGTTCAGCAACTCGCCGAGCCGTCCGGTGAAGGCGTGCCACCACTGGATTTCGGTTGCCGCCAGAGCTGGCGCGGCCCCGAACGTCGTCAGCGCCAGAAATCCGACGCAAAACCGTTTGAACATGAAAATCTCCCTGATAGATGGTCTTGTTTTCCAGGCTTGTGACCACCCAGAAACCTTAGGATACTTCGCCCCGGAAAACAATTAGAACGCGCGTAAATCCCGGACCCGCCGTCGCGGCGATCCGGGATCGGTGACGCTGGTAGATCGTATTCCTGTTACAGGTTTGTGACGCCGGCAAACGGTTCCGATATTGGCCATCGGCACTGGCTGATCAGAACGCGGGACGCTGCCCGGCGATCACTTTGAGGGCCGCCTGTCGATCCAGCACTCCAACGCGCCCGGATACCGCGTCTCGCACGGCAAGCACGCCGTCGTGTTCGACGACGCGCACGGCTATCGTCTCCAACGGGAGGTCGCCATCGACAGGATCGCCGGTTCCGTCTGGCGCGTCTTGGCCGAACTCGGCCAGCGTACCGGCCCGCACAACCTTGGCCGGCGGCACCTTGCTCGTGAACCGTGCGACATAATCGTCGGCCGGTCGCAGCACGAGGTCTTCCGGCGTACCGATCTGCACGATACGCCCGGATTCCATGATGGCGATCCGGTCGGCGATCTTGATCGCTTCCTCAAGGTCGTGGGTAATGAAGATCACGGTTTTCGAAAGCTGTGCCTGCAGGCGCAGCAATTCGTCCTGCAGATCGGTGCGGATCAGCGGATCGAGCGCGGAAAACGGCTCGTCGAGAAACCAGACGGGCGGATCGGTGACCAGCGACCGGGCGATGCCGACCCGTTGCTGCTGTCCGCCGGACAATTCGCCCGGAAAGCGGTCCTCACGACCCGTCAGGCCGACAAGATCGATCATTTCGCGGGCCCGGTCGATGCGGTCGGCCCGCGCCCGGCCTTGTGCCTGCAGCGGAAATGCGACGTTGCCTAGGACGTCGCGATGCGGCAACAGCGCAAAGTGCTGGAAAACCATACCCATCGTGCGGCGCCGGATCTCGATGAGCGCCTGTGGGTCCGCGGCCAGCAGGTCCACGCCGTCGATGATGACGGATCCCGCCGTGGGTTCGACCAGCCGGGTAAGGCAGCGAATGAGGGTCGATTTTCCGGATCCCGATAGGCCCATGATGACGAAGACCTCGCCCTTGGCGACCTCGATCGATGCCGTCCTGACCGCCGCGACCCAGTTTCTCTGCGAAAAACCGGCATCGGGCATCTGTTCCCCGCCCGCGCGTCTGAACGCGTCGGGCGTCGCGCCGAACACCTTCCACAGATCTCGACATGCGAGCATGGTCGGACGGGCGCAGGGTCCTTGGGGTCGATCCATTGCGGTATCGGGTTGAAGATCGGTCATGGAGATGCTCTGTCCGTCTGGTGGCGGCGGTCTTCGGCAAGGCGCGCGGCCCAGGCCTTGAGAAGGGCATCGGCGATCAGGGCAAGGGCCGAAACGCAGATGCCCGCGACAATCCCCTGGCCGACGCGCGATTGGTTGAGGGCGATCAGCACTTGTTGGCCGAGGTCCTTTGTGCCGACAAGCGCGGCGATCACCAGCATCGACAGGGCCATCATGATGGTCTGGTTGATGCCAAGCACAATGGTCGGAAAGGCCGAGGGCAGCCGGACCCAGAGCATCGTCTGGCCTGGGCTGCAGCCGGACATGGCGGCGGCCTCGAGCCGGGCGGCCGGAACCTGGGAGATGCCGTGCATTGTGTAACGGATGGCAGGCGCCAGCGCATAGGAGGTAATCGCAATCACTGCCGAGACATCGCCGATCCGGAACAGCATCACGGCCGGCAGCAGGTAGACCAGCGTGGGCAGGGTCTGCAGCGTGTCGAGAAACAGGTTTGCCGCCTCGCGCAGGCGCGGTTGCAGCGCGCAGATGACGCCGATGGGAAAGCCGATCAGGAGTGCCAGGACGACGGAAATCAGGATCAGGTAGAGCGAGTTCATCGCCGGTTGCCAGAACCCGGAGACCAGGACCAAGGTTGCAAGACTGCCCACCAGCGCCGCAGTCCGGGCCCCGCCGAGCCGCGCGCCGACGGCGACAATAGCCGCGATCACAAGCGCCCAGGGCGCGGCCATCAGGAAATCCCGTAATGGTCGCATGATGCCGAGCAGCACAAAAGCCCGGAACGCCTCGAGCGGATCGTAGAATTCGCGATTGATCCAGCTGACGAGATCGTTCCAGATCACGGCGGTCGACAATGTCCATGATTCCGGCCAGCTTTGCAGGGCAGGCACAAGCCATGCGGCCGCGACGGCGACCACGACCCAGACCGTCAGCATCTGCCACAGCGCGAACCGGGACTGACGGGCCGTGCCGCCCGCGCCGCGATGCGCGGCCGCCTGGGTCAGGCGGTCGAGGATGACCGCCAGAACAACGATCCCGACCCCGGCTTCGAGACCGGCGCCGATATCGAGTTTGCGAAGCGACACAAGCACATCGTAGCCGAGCCCGCCGGCGCCGATCATCGAGGCGATAATGACCATGTTGAGGGTCATCATCACGACCTGGTTGATGCCGACGGCGAGCGTCGGCAGCGCGGCCGGCAAGTGCACCTGCCAGAGCGATTGCCGGGGCGTGCACCCGGACATGATCCCGGCCTCCACCACTTCCGAAGGCACCCCGCGCAGCGCGATCACCGTATTGTGCACCATCGGCGGTACGGCATAGGCGATAGTCGCGATCAGGGCGGCGCTCGGGCCGTATCCGAACAGGAGCAGCGTCGGTATCAGGTAGGCGAAGATCGGGATCGTCTGCATGACGTTCATGATCGCGCGGGCGACCGTTTCGACGTGCCGGCTGCGGTAGGACCAGATCCCGATGGCAAGGCCGATCGCCACGGCCACGGCCGCGCTCAGGAGCACGCTCGCCAGCGTGACCATGGCGTTGTGCCAGAGCCCGAAGGTGACGAGAAAGGCGATGCCGATTGCGGCAGTCGCCGCAAGCCGCATTCCGCCGAGGCGGTAGCCAAGGAGCACGACCGCGCCGCCGAGCGCCAGCCACGGCAGCGGCGGCACGACCTGCGTGCGGTTCAATCCTGCACCGGCGTACCAGCCTTCGGCGAGCACTACGATGACCGCATCGATGGGCGTATCGACGAGCGCTGCAAGCGATCGCGTGATCTGTTGGATCGCGACGCCGCCGATCGTCGCTTCCCGTGCAAACCACGTCAGTCCCCAATCGACCCATCCGGTCAGCGGCACCACCAAATGATCGGGATAGGTTGTCAGCCAGTCCGGACCTGCGAGGACGGTAAGCAGGACCGCCAGGGCTGTCAGCCAGGGCAGCAGGCGACGGGATAGGGGTGGTGCCGTTGCCAGCGGCGATCTTTCAGCGTGTGCCATGGCCGCACCGACAGAAAGCGGCGTAGTTTTGCACCGGTGTTCCGAAGCCGTGGGTCACGCGTCCGTCTTTCCACTCCGGGTGGGCGATCGTCTGCGCTTACCTTAGCGCATCGGTCGGCGCTCCGGCATCCGGGTTGACGAGGCCATCCCGGATGCCCTTCGGCGGAATGCCGGAAACACTTGAAGCCGGGGCCGCTACGACTGGGCGCACGCCGTCCAGGGTTTCCAGGTGGCTTCATTGGCTTTCAGCCATTCGACGGCGACCGCCTGCATGTCCTGACCTTCCAGATCGACCTTGGCCAGAAGGGCGCTGAGCGTGGCGTTGTCCATCTTGTAATTGCGCACCATGTCGTAAGCGCACGGCCATTTGGCTTCTCCGCCGGCCCAGCCCATCTTCTTGATCCAGCCTTCCGGCTTCGCACAATCGGCGATCTGTTCGGGGTTCAGGCCCCAGCCCGGATCGGTGTAACAGGCTTCCTCGTAAGCCGGGAACTCGATGAACTCGCCCTCATAGAGCGACGGCGCCCAATGCGGTTCCCAGGCCCAGATGATGATCGGCTGTTGGCGTTCATAGGCCGATTTCAATTCGGCAAAGATGGCCGCGTCGGTGCCGGGATGGATGACCTCGAACGGCAGGCCGAGCGCCTCGATCCGTTCCGCGTCGTTGCCGCCCCAGGTGACCGGTCCGCCGACATACCGGCCCTTTGGCGCGGTATCGGCCGTCGCAAACACCTCGCCGCAGGCCTTCAGGGCCTCCCAGTTCGGCAGGCCGGGGCACTTCTCCTTGACATAGAGCGGGTACCACCAGTCTTCCTTGGCCTGCAGGCCGGTCTCGCCGAGATCGAGCACTTTTCCGGTGGCCAGGGACTTCGCCAGATTCTGGCTTTGGGTGGTTTCCCAGGTTTCCATGGCAATGTGGATGTCGCCGGCTTCAAAGCCCGGATAGCGGCCGCTATCGTCGGCGACCACGGTTTCGGTATTGTAGCCGTAGGTCTGCAGGATCACGCTCATGATCTCGGCCTGCAGGGCGATGCTGGTCCAGTCGCCGATCATGAATTTGATCGGGTCCGTGGATTCCGGCACGTCGGCATGCGCGACGACCGGCGTGGCCGCAAGCAAACCGGCGGCCAGCATGAGTTTCGTTTTTGACGCCATGGATGTCTCCCTTCCAGACAGTGTTTCGTTCGTGTTGCCGCAGGCAGTATTGAGCGACCCGGTCCCTCCCGACCGAACCGTCAGCCCTTGGCGTACCAGCCGTTGTCGACGTAGAGCGCGGTGCCGTTGACGAAGCTCGCGCCGTCAGAGGCGAGGTAAAGCGCGGCCCGCGCGACTTCTTCCGGTTCGCAGATCCGCCCCTGCACCGCATGCAGGTCGGCCTCGTCCCAGTTCTGGCCGAGCCCGTCGAGTTCGGCGATTTCGCGCAGGCCGTGATCCGTCTTGACGAATCCCGGACACACCGCGTTGCAGCGAATGTTCTGGTCGCGGTATTCCGCTGTGATCGAACGGGCCAGTTGCAGCACGGCGCCCTTGGTCATGCAGTAGAGCGATTCCAGTGCAAATCCCTTCTCGCCGCCGATAGACGACGTGATCACGATGGACCCGCCGCCATTGTCGATCATTTGCGGGATGACGGCCCGGCAGGTCAGGAAGGCGGAGCGTACATTGACGTCCATCAACCGGTCGTAATCCGCCATCGTCGACAGGTGCAACGGTTTCACGATCAGCGTTCCGGCGTGGTTGAACAGTGTCGTCACCGGTCCGAAGCGCCGGTTGGTTTCGGCAATCGCCGCGTCGACTTCGTCTTCCTTGGAAACGTCGGTCTTTAGGAACACGGCATCGCCGCCAGCCGATACAATCTGCTCGGCCGTCACGTGCCCCGCCTCGTCCTGAATGTCGAGAATGGCGACCTTGGCTCCGTGTTCGGCGAACAGCAGCGAGGCCGCGCGGCCCATGCCGCCGGCGCCTCCGGTCACGATTGCGGTCTTGCCGGAAAGCAGGTGTCCGTTCGGGAGCATGGCGCGGCCTCGTCCTCGGGCCGCCATGCGGCCAAATGGTCTATAGGTCTATTTATTATACCTTTGAACAAACCCGGCGGCCGGTCAAGTGCGAATGTCGGGGAGGCAGCTCGGTGCGTTTGAAGGGATGGCTTGACCGTGCGCCGTCCGAAGTTGGAATGAAGTGGCAGGGGGCCGCGTTGTCGGTCCCGTCGGGCAGTGCCCAAGATCAGGGGCAAAACCGTCCGGCGCCTGCGCGACCGGCGTTTTTCTTCGGAAAATGCGGATGCCGCCGCTGACTATGCGTCGACCGGGAAAGCTTTCACGCGAGACCAGTCCCGCTCAAGAATCGTGCGGAAGGCGTCCTGAGCGATCGCGTCATGCCGGCCATCGACGGCCTCAAGGACGGCCCGGTAAGCATCGGCCGTAACGGATCGCGTGCGGTCGATGTCGGTTTTTGCAGGAGGCAGGAACATCTCCGCGAGCGCATCTTCCAGGGCGCCGATGATCAGCGGGTTCTGGGAGGCTTCGGCCACGGCCAGATGGAACAGGGTTTCGCCCTGGCAGATATGTCCACTGGTTTCGGCGCTGCCGATGCGCTCCACCGCCTCACGCATGCGCTTCAGATCCGGAACGCCACGCCGCTGGGCGGCAAGGGCAACCGCCATCAATACCGTTCCGTCGCGATATTCCAGGGCCCGCATCACGGCGCCGGGATCGCGCGCGACGCGCCGGGCTGCGAGCTGGCGAAGCGTGGCTTCCTCCGCGATGAAGGCGCCGCCCTGCGCACCGCGCTTGATGGTCAGATAGCCGTTGCCCTCCAGCACCCGAAGCGCTTCGCGCAGGGTGACGCGCGAAATGCCGATTTCTTCCGCCAGCCGCCGTTCCGGCGGCAGGCGCTCGCCGGCAAGCAGCAGGTAGAGCCGGATCTGCCGCGTGATCCGCTTGACGGCCAGTCCATAGGCCGCCTGTTGTTCCACCGGACGCAATCCCCAAAGCATGATCAGACCGCCGTAAAGGTGTTGTCGACGAACAATTCCAGGCCGTTTACGAAACTTGACTCGTCGCTTGCCAGAAACAGCGCGACATTGGCGACTTCTTCCGGCTCGCAGATCCGTCCCTGCATGATGTTCACGTCGTTCTCCGAGGCGAGGATCCCGTAGCCGCGCAATTGTTCGATCTCGTCTTCGCCATGCCGCGTGCGCACGAAACTCGGGCAGATCGTGTTGGAGCGGATGCCGCGGTCGCGAAATTCCACGGCAAGCGCCCGGGCTAATTGGTGCATCGCCGATTTCGAGGCGCAATAGATCGCTTCGTAGGGTGTCACGACCCTCACCGCGATGGAAGACGTGAAGATCAGCGTGCCGCGCCCGCGCTGCAGCATGCCCGGTAGCACCAGCCGGGTCATCAGGAAGGCGCTCTTGGCGTTGTTATCCATCTGTTCGTCCCATTCCTCGATCGTACAATCGAGGAACGGTTTCACCACGATGCTGCCGGCATGGTTGAACAGCGTATCGATCCCGTCGAAGCGATCCCGCGTCGTTGTCACCGCGGCTTCCGCCTGCTCGGGATCGGAAACGTCGAAATGCCCGAAAAATACGGAATGCCCCTCGGCCGCAAGGCGCGCTTCGAGCGCCTCGCCGGCTTCGCGGTCCCGATCGATGATGGCAACCCGTGCGCCCTGCCGCGCGAACAATTCGCTGCTGGCCGCCCCGGCGCCGTTGGCACCGCCGGAAATCAGGATCGATCGGCCAGCCAGTTTCTGCTCGTTCGCCATACCCGATCTATGGCCGATATCCTGCCGCCTGACAAATGCCGGGCCGGTCGGCGCGGTACCGGATCGATGCCCGCCGCTTTATGCCGCGACCGGGATGGTTTGCTCGTCGGCGCCGAACAGGTGGATGAGATCCTTCGGAAAGTCGAGGCCGACCGTGCTGCCTTCCACGACTTCCTGGCTGCCCGGCACCCGCACGGTCAATGTGCCCAGCCCGTCGACATCGACATAGACGAAGGAATCCGCGCCGAGATATTCGACCACCTCGATCCGGCCCGTGCAGGCGCCGTCGGCCGCGTCGACCAGTCCGATATGTTCCGGCCTGATGCCGAGTTTGACAGGCGCGCCGCCGGCCGGTGTCGCTTCGACCCCGGCGTGGCCGGTAAGCACGATCCGGTTTTCGCTATGCGAACACGGCAGCACGTTCATTTTCGGGCTGCCGATGAACTGGGCGACGAACAGGTTGTCCGGGTGTTCGTAGAGCGTGCGCGGCGACCCGACCTGCATGATCTGCCCGGCCTGTAGGACGACGATCTTGTCGGCCAGCGTCATCGCCTCGACCTGGTCGTGGGTGACGTAGATCATGGTCGTGTCGAGCGTCTGATGCAGGCGGGCGATCTCGAACCGCATTTCCACGCGCAGCGCGGCATCCAGGTTGGACAGCGGTTCGTCGAACAAAAATCCCTTGGGTTCACGCACGATCGCCCGGCCGATGGCGACCCGCTGCCGCTGGCCGCCGGAAAGCGCCTTCGGGCGCCGGTCGAGAAGGGCGTCGAGTTTGAGCACCCGCGCCGCTTCGTCGACCTTGGTCTTGATTTCGGCCCGCGGCGTGCCGGCGGTCTTCAGGCCGAAGCCCATATTCTCGCCGACCGACATATGCGGGTAGAGCGCGTAGGACTGGAAGACCATCGACAATTGCCGGCCGGACGGCGGTTCGGCCGTCACGTCCCGGTCGTCCAGATAGATCTGGCCGCGGCTCGTCTCCTCCAGGCCGGCGATCATGCGCAAGAGCGTCGACTTCCCGCAGCCGGACGGACCGACGAAGATGACGAACTCGCCGTCATCGATCGTCAGGTCGATCCCCTTGATCACCTGCAATTCGTTGAACCATTTCTCGACGCCCTCAAGCCGGATCGCGCCCATGATCGTTCCCCCTATGCGGCTGCGGCGACCTGGGTGGGTGAGGCCCAGGCCAGCCAGATCGCGGCGGTCCACGAGAAATCCGCCCCGCCGCATCCGTTGCCGGTCGTCGGGTCGAAGTTTTCGTAAAAGCCTGCCTTTTCGATCAATCTTGCCGTGTCCTGGCGAACCCGGTCCGCCAGAGCGTCCTCGCCGGCCTCGCGAAATCCTGCCGCGATCATGAAGTTCATCACGCACCAGATCGGGCCGCGCCAATAGCGCCGCGGCTCGAATTCGCTGCGCGCCGGATCCCAGCTCGGCATCAGGAACGGCACGGTATCTGATATGCGCCGCGCTTCGGCTGCCAGCCGCGTGCGTTGGGCCGGCGAGCCCACGCCAGCATAAAATGCCAGCATCGACGCATTGGTCAGCGCCGGCGAAAACACCTCGTCATGCATGTTGCGGGCGCAATAGCCATGCGCCGCCTCGTTCCACAAATAATCGGCGCCGGCTTCGGCCGCGGCGATCCAGGCTTCGATTTCGCCAATGGCGTCGTTACGGCCGAGGTGGCGGGCGAGCGCGAGCAGGTCGCGGTCGGCGCGTAAGAGAATGAAGGTCAGTCCCGGATCGGCGACGAGGAAAGGTCCGCGGCGTGCGATCGTGTCGGCATCCCAGGCGGCATTGCGCCCGAACGAGACGATGGTCAGGTAGCGGTCGTATTCGTCCTTGTGGGGGCGTTCGGAGGCATCGACATGGTCGAGGTCGCGTCGGACATAGGGCTCCAGATCCGGTGCCACGACGACCGCACGCAGGCTTTCGTCCCAGTCGGGAGAATTGTCCCGGCCGGATTCCCAGGGATGCGCCAGTCCGATCACGCCGCGGCGAAACGGATCGCGATAGGTATGGAACCAGCGGTGCCAGGCGAGCGTCTTGTCGAACAGGGCGCCTGCGCGTTGTGTGTCGTCGGCGTGTCCGTCGCGCATCAGGAGCCGCAGGATACTCGCGACCACAGGCGGTTGCGAATAGCCGGACGTCGGCGGTTCGGAAGGCGTGCGCCAGACCGCGGGTCCCGGAAAATAGTCCGGGTCGTCCCGGCGGAAGATGATGTGCGGCACCATGCCGTCGGCCCATTGGCCTTCGAACAGGGTCTCGATTTCGCGCCAGGCCCGGTCCCGGTCGAAGGTCGCGAATCCGAGGGCGCAGAACGCCGAATCCCAGTTCCACTGGAAGGGATAGAGGCGCCGGGTCGGGATCGTGAACCCGCCCCGGTCGTTTTCCTGAAGAATGGCAACGGCACGCCCGTCCAGATCCATGAAGGTCACCCTTTCACGCTCCCCGCCGTCAGGCCGGCGACGAGGAACCGTTCGAACCAGAGAAAGATGATGAGTACCGGAATGGTCGCCACCACCGCGCCCGCCATCAGGTGCTGGCGCGGCACTTCGGAGGAATTCAAGGAGACGACCCCCCGGGAGAGGGTAAAGATATCGACGTTGTCGAGGAACATGAACGCGAACAGGAATTCGTTCCAGGCGATCATGAAGACGTAGAGCGAGACGGACGCGAGCGCCGGCAGGGACAGGGGCAGCGTGATCTTTAGGATCACCCCCATGCGGCTGAGCCCGTCCATCAGCCCGGCTTCTTCGAGTTCGGCCGGGATGCCGCGGAAATAGCCCTGCAGCATGTAGAGCGCGACCGGGATCGTCGTCGCCGGATAGACGATCATCAGGCCGGTGAGCGTGTTGCGCAGGCCCATTTGCGAAAACGCCGAATAAAGCGGGATCACCAGCACGATCGCCGGCACCATGTAGATGAGCAGGATCGACCGCGACAGGAAGGCCTGGCCCGGAAACCGCAACCGGGCGACTGCATAGGCACCGGGCACGGAAAACAACAGCGTCAGGATCACGGTCGCCACCGATACGATCGCCGAATTCACCAGGAACGTGCCGAAACCGTAGGTCGTGAACAATTCGATATAGGAACGAAACAGGTCCGCCGGCGCCTGGCTGATATCGATCGAAAGGTCGAGAGGATTGGCAAGCAGGGCCTGCTGGCTTTTCAGGCTGGTCATCACCATGACGTAGAACGGCAGGGCGACGAGCACGGAGAAGAACAGGAGGCCTAGCCCCTTCATGACGCGGATGAAGAGGCTTTCCAACTGGTAGCGGGACAGGCGGCCGGCTGAAAACCCCTTCAGGCAGACATGGCAGGAAATCCAGATCAGGCCGATCAGGAGAGCGGCGAACAGCGCCTGGTAGACCGGCGCCGCCGAGACCGCGAGGCCGAACGGTTCGCCGAGCGAGGCCGCGCCGAGCACGATCAGGATCGTGGTCAGGCCGGCAAGGGCCGCCCCGAGAGCGGGACGGTTCTCGCCGAGCACCATCATGACGCCCGCGCCGATCGCGCCGGCGAGCGCTGCCGCACCGACCCGCGGCACGCCGATCGCGCCGGAGACGAACATGAACAGGACGCCGATGACGATCATCCAGGCCGCGCCCCATACGGCACCGGTCAGCACACCCGCAATCGCTCCCGATCCGATCCGCATGTCATTCATCCTTCGGTGAGAACGTGAAGAACAGGGTGGCGAAGACGAGCAGGACGACGAACACGACGACGGCAACGGCCGCGCCGGCTCCCAGGTTCGAGACGGCAAAGCCCTGTTCGTAGACGTCGACGGTGAGGGTACGGGTCCCGGCGGCCCCGCCGGTCAGGAGGAAAATGTCGTCGAACTTGTTGAACGTCCAGATGAAGCGCAGGAGGAACAGCACGGCCAGAATGCCGACAAGTTGCGGAATCGAGATGTACCAGAATTGCTGCAGCGGCGTCGCGCCGTCGATCTCCGCCGCCTCATACATGTCGGTCGAGATCGATTGCATGCGTGCAAGGATGAACAGGAAGGAAAGCGGGAAATATCGCCAGGCCTCAAACGCGATTACCGTGGACAGCGCCACCGGGAACTCGAAGGTCAGGCCGAACACCGTTACGGGCACGGCACGCTGGCCGAGGAAATTGATCGAGCCGTCGATCACGCCCATCTGACGCAGCACCGAATTGAGCGTACCAGAAAACGGATCGAGCAGGATAATCCATGTGAACGCCACAGCGATCACCGGTGCCACATAGGGAAACAGGAAAAGGCCGCGCAGAATACTGCGACCGGCAAAGGCCGTGTTCAGCAATTGCGCCGCGAACAGGCCGATCACGAGGGCGCCGGCGGTCGCAAAGACGGTGTAGTAGAGCGTCACCCGCAGCACGAACCAGAATTCGCCGGAATCGAAGATCCGCGCGTAATTGTCGAGCGTGAAGGTAAAATTGGTGAGGAGATTGTCCGCATCGCCACTCATCACCGGCTTTGAATCCCGCGGGTTGACCGGATCGGCCAGATAGGCTTCGCCGACCACGGCTTCCAGGCGCAGACGCTCGCGTTTGCCGCCCTCGAAATCGCCGAGCGTACAGGTCAGCGTACGGCCGTCCACGGCACAGCGTTCGTCCAGGTCGGGAAGCGTCAGGCCGGCCGGGAGCGTGTCGGTCAGCGTCACATCCGAGATCGCCTGCGTTCGCGACGAATTGCGCAGCCGGTAGTCGAGCGTCACCCGGTCGCCGACAGCTTCCGCGTCGCCGCGCAGCCGCTCGTTAGCGACCGGCGTCGGCGGGCGCAGGTCGCCGAGTTGAACCGGTTTGAAGGAAATCCAGAAATTGGCCAGCAGCGGCCCGAGCACGATCGTCAAGACGATAAGGAATGTCGGCGCAAGCAGGCCATAGGCGAGCCGCATTTCGCGGCGTTGGATCGGCCCGATGCCGGTCGGCGGTCGGGATGAGGGAAGGGGCTGGCTGCTCATGATCGTGTCCGTCCGGTGCGCCGGGCTGACCCTGTCCTGCGGGTCGCCTGGCGGGAACCATAATCGGAAAGGGGCAGAGAGCCGGCCGGCCCTGGTGAAAGGCCGGCCGGCGGTTCGCCGATCCGCCTAGCGTATGGCCGCAAGCTCTTCGTTCAAACGGGCCACTGTTGCAGCGGCGTCCCGTTCCCCCTCGATGAATTCGCGCACCAGCCGATTGATCACCTGGCTGTTGACGAGTTTGGAGGCGAGCGCCAGTTGGCCCTCCTTGACGCCCCATCGGTCAGCGGTTTCCAGGCCGGTGGTGATGCGGCCCAGCGTTTCCGCCGGATAGAGCGCCGAGAGCGGTGCCTTGCGGTCCACGCCGACCGGCAGGTCGGCCCAGGCATCGACGAATTGGGTCGGGTTGTCCGCTGTGCCGCGCCGCACCGGGAACTTGCCTTCCGGGGCGATTGACAGCGTCGCCATGTAACCGTCGCTCATGGAGAACTTCACGAAGTCGGCGGCGACATCGGTATTGGCGTCGGCTGTCACGCCGAAATAGCGGATATCGGCCCAGGCCGCGCCGTCCGGATTCGAGGGGCCGGCAAAGGTCGTCACGACGTCTGTCTTTTTGGCGAGATCGGCGCTGGTCGGGTCGTCGGTAATGGTCGGCGGCGCGGAATCCCGCAGGCCGGCCAGTTCGTCCAGGATGAACGGCGACCAGATTATCATCGCCGCTTTGCCGGCAAAATACAGCTCGCGCGATTGTTTCCAGAAGAGTTCGCCCTCGGGCGAAGCCTCTGCAATGGCCTTGTAGAATTCAAGCGCCTCGACGGTCTTCTTTTCATCCAGCGGCGCGAATCCGTCGGCATTGACCGGCGAGACGCCGTTGGCCAGGAAGACGTGTTCGAGCACCTGGCTCATAAAGTTCTCGTCGACTTTCGTGGCCGCCACGAAACCGAACATTTCCGGCGGGTTGTGAAGCTTTTCGATGGCCGCGAGGATGGCATCGTAAGTCGTCGGAGCGGCAAGGCCGGCCGCATCGAACAGGTCCTTGCGGTAGACGATCATCTGGGTCCAGCCGTCGGCCGGCACGGCGGCCACCTGGTCGTCCGAGGAGGCCATGGCGACGGCGCCCGGTGCGAACGTATCCAGTCCGAGGTCTTCGACGATGTCGGCATTGGTATCGATATCCAGGATGCCGGCATCCGCCCAGGGCAGAACGTATTGCAGCGTGTGATAGATCACGTCGGGCAGGTCGTTGGCCGCAAACGCGGCCGTGGCGCGCTTGCCGAGATCCTTCTCAGTGATGGGAATCACCTCGACATCGTGTCCGGATTGTTCCTTGAACTTGGCCGCCATTTCCTGCTGCTTGGCGAGCCGTTCCGGCTGCTCCTCGGTGGTCCAGAACCGGATCGTGTCGGCTTGCGCCACCGTGGCAAAACTCGCCGCGGTGAGAAGCACGGCAGTCAGGTGCGTCAAACGTTTCATAATTCCCTCCCGTCTTGCCCGTTGCACGGGCTCGTCGGTCCGTCCTTTCAGGCGGGCGGACCGTCTGATTGCCGGCGGACCAGATCGGCCTGCCGGAGTTCCTGCAAGGTCGTGCGATCGGCGCCGTCGACCAGCGCAAGCAACATTTCGCCGAGCCGGCGTCCCGATTGCGTGAGCGGCTGGGCCATGGTTGTCAGCGGCGGATTGGCGTGTTCCCCGAGCGGCAGGCCGTCATAGCCGATGATCGAAAGATCCCGCCCGATGGTCAGGCCCGCCTCACGCGCGGCCTTCATGGCGCCGAGCGCCACCCGGTCCGAGACACACACGAGTCCGGTCGGCGGCGTGTCGAGCGAAAGCAGCCGTGCCGTTGCGGTCTCGCCGCCGGCATCGGTCATGTCCGCGACCTGTACGTAATCCGAAGGCACATCGAGTTTGTGCGCCTGCATGGCCGCGCGGTAGCCGATTTCGCGCAGCCGGGCGAAATTGAAGGCGTTCGGTCCGGCGATGTGGGCAATACGCCGGTGCCCGAGATCAAACAGGTGGTCGACGGCAACGCGAAACGCCTGTTCGTTGTCGACGTCGAACCAGGCATGATCGTCGGAGGCGGCGGTGCGTCCGTGGGTGACAAAGGGCAGATTCTGCGCCCGCAACAGGTCGACCCGTGGATCCTTGGTCAAGGTTCGCGACAAGACGAAGCCGCTGACCCGTCCGCTCTGGGCGAGGCGCCGGATCACGGCCAGTTCGTCCTCTCCGGAAAGCGCAACGGCGACCGTCAGATCCCAATTCCGCTCCGAGAGCGCTTCGGCCAACCCGTCCAGCACCTCGCCGAGAAACGGTTCGGACAGGTTGCCGCCATGCCGGGACAACACGTAGCCGACGCATTCGGCCTGTCCGGTGGCCAGCCGACGGGCATTCGAATTCGGCCGATAACCGAGTTCGCGGGCGGCCAGGTGCACCCGTTCGCGGGTTTTGGAACTGATGTCGGGATAATTGTTCAGTGCACGGGAAACGGTGCCCTCTGTCAGGCCGAGATGATCCGACAACACTTTCAGGGTGACCGTGTTCATGGGGAAAGAGTATTCCGAAAGCGCTTTCGGAATCAACATGGCGCCGGGCACATTCGTTGCTGCAACGCGCAAAAAGCGTCGGTTTCTATCGCTCAACGTGCTGATTCACAGAGCCTTAGGTGCCGACTGCAATGCAGCAAAAAAAATCGCACAGCGTGCCTGCGGAGCCGGCTGAGATGGTCCGTTATTACCCGCCAATCCGCTGTTTTGTTTTTGGTTCAGATCGCCTATCATATTCATAAATTCAAATATGTAGAGGTAACGCCATGTCGCTCACCCGCCGTTCTTTGTTGGCCTCGGGGATGGCCGGCGCTGCCTGTCTTGCCGGATCCGGTTTCCTGTCGGCGCCTGCCTGGGCGATGACCGAACTGGAGGGCGGCGGGCGGCGCATCGATATCGTCAGCGACGGGTCGCTGATGCTGCCGTTGTCTTTCCTTTATCCGGATTTCGAACCCGGTCGACACGGCAAGGTCTTGGCCGAACACGGGCTTCCCGGCGACATGCTGGAGCCGGATTGCAATCTGACGCTTGTCCGCGACGGCGAGCGCATCGTCCTGTTCGATGTCGGCTCCGGCCCGAACTTCATGCCGGGTTCGGGCAAGGTGCTTGAGGGGCTGGATCAGCTCGGCGTCGACCCCGACGAGATCACCCACGTCGTATTTACCCATGCCCATCCAGATCACCTCTGGGGTGTGATGGACGAGTTCGACGAGCCGCTTTTTTCCAATGCCGAATACCGGATCTCCCGGCCCGAATGGGAATACTGGACGGATCCCGGGACTGTCGAAACGATCGCGGAAGCCCGCAAGGGTCATGCCGCGGGCGCCCGTCGCCTGTTGACGAGCCTCGAACAACAAATGCGGTTGTTCGATTTCGGCCAGGAGATCCTGCCGGGCATTGCCGCAATCGACACCAGCGGCCACACACCCGGTCATACCGCTTTCGAGGTCCGGCTCGGCGACGAAAGCGTCTTGCTTATCGGCGATTGCGTGCCGAACCACCATATCGCCTTTGCCCATCCGGACTGGGCGTTCGGCGGCGATCAGGATCGCGAGGCCGGCGGCGCGACCCGTAAGGTCCTGCTGGACCGTCTCGTGGCCGACCGGATGCGTTTCATCGGTTTCCATCTGCCGCATCCCGGTCTCGGCCGTGCCGAGCGCATGGGCGGAGGATATCGCTTCGTGGCGGAATAGATGTGATCCGGTCGCCGGACCGCGTGGTCAGTCGCCGACACCAAGATACCGATGCTGCAGGTCGTGGTCGTCCTTCAAGAGATCGGACGTGCCCGTCCACACCACCTTGCCCTTTTCGACGATGATATGCCGGTCGGCGAAGGCGACCAGATCGGCGACATTCTTGTCGACGACCAGGATCGACAGGCCTTCGTCCTTCAGGGCTTTCAGACAGGACCAGATTTCCGACCGCACCATCGGCGCCAGGCCTTCGGTTGCCTCGTCGAGGACCAGCAGTTTGGGATTGGTCATCAGCGCCCTGCCGATCGCCAGCATCTGCTGTTCGCCGCCCGACAGGAGATTGGCCATGGAATCCTGCCGGCTGTGCAGTTCCGGAAACATCGAGTAGATGCGATCGAGGGTCCAGGGATTGTCCGCGCCACGCCGGTTCGACGCTGTCGCGACAAGGTTCTCGTAGACCGTAAGATTGGGGAACACCTGCCGGCCTTCCGGCACCAGGCCGATGCCGAGGCGGGCAATACGATAGGAGCCTAGCGTGCGGATCGCATTGCCGTCGAACGTGATCTCCCCCGATGTCGACGGCACAATGCCGAGGATTGAATTGATGGTCGTGGTCTTGCCCATGCCGTTGCGGCCGAGCAAGGTGACCACTTCCCCGTCATCGACGGAAAAGTCCATGCCGAACAGCACCTGGTTCAGGCCGTAGGCGGTCTCCAGTCCGGATACGTTCAGCATCAGGCGGCCTCGTCGCCGAGATAGGCGCGTTTGACCGAAGCATCGGTCCGGATCGCTTCCGGTGTGCCCGACGCGATCACCTTGCCGTAGACCAGCACGCTGATCCGGTCGGCAAGCCGGAACACCGCGTCCATGTCATGCTCGACCAGAAGCATCGTCTTGCTGCCTTTCAGCGCGGACAGGGTCGCGATCATGCGCTGGGATTCCTCAGGCCCCATGCCGGCCATCGGTTCGTCGAGAAGGAGCAGTTTCGGATCGGTCGCCAGGGCCATGGCGATTTCCAATTGCCGCCGTTCGCCGTGCGACAGCGCCCGGGCCGGTTCCGAAGCCCGTCCCGCCAGGCTGACCTGCTCGAGAAATCCCATCGCCGGATCGACCAGCGAACGGTCGCGCGCGGCCGCCGTCCAGAACCGGAAGGAATGCCCCTGTCGCGCCTGGATGGCGAGCGCCACATTGGTCACGACCGGCATGTCCATCAGCACGCTGGTGATCTGGAAGGACCGGGCAAGGCCGAGCCGGCTGCGCCGGTGCACGGGCAGGTGTTCGATCGCATGGCCGTCGAACAGGATCGTGCCCGTGTCCGCGGTGAGGGCCCCGTTCAGGAGGCTGATCAACGTCGTCTTGCCGGCTCCGTTCGGACCGATCACGGCATGGCATTCGCCGGGTTTGACGTCGAGGCTCACATTGTCGGTTGCCGTAACGCCGCCAAACCGTTTGCGCAATTCCTTGACAACCAGCAGGGCGTCAGTCATCCGCCCCCTCCCGGCCGCGGATCAGACCGCTGATCCCGCCTTTCATGAACAAGACCGCAAGGATCAGGAGCACGCCGAAGATCAGGTGCCAGTGCACGGTGATGCCGGACAGCACTTCTTCCAGGAGCAGGAAGGCGGCGGTTCCGAACAGCGGGCCGAAAAACGTGCCGGCGCCGCCCAGGATGACCATGAACATCAATTCGCCTGATCGGCTCCAGGCCATGGCGTCCGGCGAGATGAAGCTGGAGAAATTGGCATAGAGCGCGCCGGCATATCCGCAGATCGCTCCGGCAATCACATAGGCCGTCAATCGGTAGACATAGGTGTTGTAGCCGATCGCGCGCATGCGCGCTTCGTTGCTGCGCGCGCCGCGGATCACCATGCCGAAGCGCGAATTGATCAGCCGGTGAACCAGAAACATGACCGCGAGCAGCGACACGTAGCAGACCAGGAACAGCGTGAGATTGTCCTCCATGTCGAGGAACGGGATCTCGCTGCGCAGGAAGATCGTCAGGCCGTCGTCGCCGCCATATTCGTCGAGCGAGACCATCGTGAAGAAGGCCATCTGCGCGAACGCCCTGGTGATCATGATGAACGAGACGCCCTTGGTCCGGAGCGAAATCGCGCCGGTGACAAGGGCGAACAGGGCACAGATGCCGACCGCGATCGGAACCTGGATAAGCCCGTTATAGATGTCGTAATAGGCGGGAATGCCGACGGCATAGGCGCCGATGCCGATATAGGCCGCGTGACCGAAGCTGATCATGCCGCCATAGCCGAGGATCAGGTTCAGGCTGACGGCGGCAATCGCGAGGATCGTCAGCCGCGTCGCGATGTCGAGATAAAACGCATGGCCGGTGAAATGGGCCGTCAGCGATCCGACCAGCAAAAGCAGCAGCGCGGCAAAACCGATTGCCGTACGTGTCGGCAGCCGCGACGCTGTCTTCGGCGGTTGGGCGAGCGCATCGAGTGTATTGTCGGTCATGCGCGAGCCTTCGGCGGGAACAGGCCTTGCGGCCGCACGGCAAGAATGATTGCCATAAGCACATAGATCAGCATGGCGGAAACGGCCGGCGCCGACGTCTCTGCGGCGTCGCTGGACATGAAGACGGCGAATAAGGTGTCGAGGAATGACCGGCCCATCGTGTCGATCAGGCCGACGACGATGGCGGCGATGAACGCGCCTTTGATGGAGCCGATCCCGCCGACGATGATGACGACGAAGGCCAGAATGATGATGTCGTTGCCCATGCCGATGCCGGCTTCGGTAATGGGCGAAATCAGCATGCCCGCAAGCCCGGCAAGCACGGCGCCGAGCGCGAAGATCATGGCAAACAGCAATTGGATGTTGATGCCGAGCGCGGACACCATCGTCCGGTTCGACGCCCCGGCGCGGATCAGCATGCCGATCCGGGTGTGATTGACCAGCGCATAGAGCCCGACCGCAACCGCAAGCCCGGTCCCGATGATCAGGAGTCGGAAGGTCGGAAACACGATCTCCCCAGCCAGGACGATCTGCCCGTCGAGCCAGTCCGGCAGCGGAACGGTGATGCCCTCCGTACCGAAAACGATCTGCACGATCGTGTCGAAGCACAGGATCAGGCCGAACGTCGCCAGCACCTGGTCGAGGTGGTCGCGCTGGTAGAGAAACCGCACGATCCCGAATTCGATGATCAGGCCGACCACCACCATCGCCGGCAGCGCCAGGAACAGCGCCAGCACGTAATCCCCGGTCTGCAGGGTCAGCCAGCCGCAGAAAAACGCACCGATCATGTAGAGGGAGCCGTGTGCCAGATTGACGAAATCCATGATTCCGAAAACCAGCGTCAGGCCCGACGCCAGCAGAAACAGCAGAATGCCAAGCTGCAGGCCGTTGAGAAGCTGGGTGACGACGAGAGCCGTGTCCATTGTGAGGTCCGATCCGTGTCCTGGTCGGGCGGGGCCGCTGAGCGGGGCGCTTGCACAAACCGCCGGCACGCGTTTGCGGACCGGCGGTCGTGAAGGATCGGAACCCTTAATTCATCCGGCACTCGCCGACATAGGGATCCGTGTGGTCTTCGAAAACGGTTTTGACCACTTTGGAGGTCCAGTTGCCGTCGGCATCCTCGACGACTTCGCGCAGGTAGAAGTCCTGGACCGGCATATGGTTGGTCCCGAACGCGAAGTCGCCGCGCACGGAACTGAAGTCTGCCGCTTTGAGCGCTGAGCGAACGGCATCCTGGTCGGACAGGTCGCCGTTGACGGCATCGACGGCCGACTTGATCAGCATGATCGCGTCATAGGCCTGGGCCGCATAGAAGGACGGGTAGCGGTTGTGCTTGGCGCGGAAGTCCTCGACGAACTTCTTGTTGGCCGCGTTGTCGAGGGTCGGGTCCCATTGCTGGGTCATTTGCGATCCAAGCACGCCTTCCATGTTGGCTTCCTGCAGTTTCGGCAGCGCGATCGCGTCCACGGTAAACGTGGTGTACAGCGGCATGACACCGCGCAGACCCGCCTGCTGGTACTGCTGGATGAAGGCGCCGCCGGCACGGCCGGGGTAGAATACGAACAGGCCTTCGGCACCGGACGCCTTGGCTTTCGCCAGTTCAGCGGAGAAATCGAGCTGGCCCGGCCATTTGGTCAGGTCCTTGCCAAGCACCTCGCCTTTGAACGTGCGCTCGACGCCCGCCACCATATTCTTGCCCGCGGCGTAGTTCGGCGCCAGGATGTACAGCGATTTCACGCCCTGTTGGTTCAGCACCTCGCCCATCGCCATGGGCGTCTGGTCGTTCTGCCACGAGGTCGAGAAAAAGTTCTCGTTGCACAATTTGCCGGCGATCTGCGAAGGGCCGGCATTGGCCGAAATCAGAAACTTGCCGGCGCCGAGCACCGATTTCTGAGACGCCATGAGCACATTGCTCCAGATGAATCCGGTGACGAAGTCGACATCGTCCTGCTTGACCAGCTTATCGGTTTTTTGTTTGCCGATTTCCGGCTTGAACCCATCGTCTTCGAAGATGATTTCTGTGGTCTTGCCGCCCATCTGACCGCCGATATGCTCCATGGCGAGTTCGGCGGCATCCTTCATGTCGTTGCCGATGACCGCGGCACCGGTCGTCAAAGTCGTGACGAAACCGATCTTGATGTCGTCGGCCAGTGCTGAACCGGTCATCAGTGCCGTGATGAACGCGGCTGTCAGTGCTTTTTTCATGTCTCCCTCATGCCTTTGTTGGGGCGGGTTTTCCAGCGCCCTGATTGGTGCGTCAACTTAGCCGCATTCCCCGCGCGGTGACCACTCAAAAGTCGGTCAGGGTTAAGGTGCGGATGCGGCCGCGCGTCTCAAGTCTCGCGACCCCGACGCGAAAGGTATTTTAAGCTTAAAGTAATTGTCAAGGAATTGCGACAGGCGCTTCGGCGACTTCGGGCAGGTCGGGATCCTGGGCGCAGGCACGATGCGTTTAGCCGTGGCTTGCGCGAGGGTCCCTTTTTCTCGCCGTGCCGGTCGCCGAGACGGTTTTTGCGTTCCGGTGCTGACAATGCTCTGGGAGCGGCTGAGGAAGCCATATCTGTTCGGAAGGGAATGGGTCGAAATGTGTAACCAAAAATAGAAAATTCCGGGAAATCCACGATAATTCGATCGCATTCCCGCATCGTATCGATCTGTTAACCATTTGCCCGGCAACTATTCCTGGTTGGTAGCAGATTGCATCCGTGCCGGTGGACAGAATATCGGTTTCGATAGGGGGCCCGGGTCAATTCGCTACACGGCAAGTGCGCAACGATCGTCTTGCCGTTTGTAACGAAAACCCGGTGGCTCGTACGAGCGGCCGGATTTGCCATGAGGGAAGCCATGTCCACCGCCCCGATGCGCTCGGCAATCCGCGTCTTGTCCAATTCTCCCGTCGTGGAACGGATCGCACGCCGTCCCGAGACCAATAAAATCCAGATCGTCTGCAATGAAGGATCCGGGAACACGCAATCGGTAGCAGACGTCGTCAAAATGCTGAATTTCTATTTCGGCAAGGCCTTCAATGTGCCGGACGCGCTGGAATTCGTGCAATCCGAGGGCGAGCCGAAGGCCGGCGGAAAAAACTGTTACTATATCAGCAGTTACAACTGCTTCGGCTCGCGTTTGCTGCGCGCTGAGATCGCCAGTGATTTCGCAAGAAAGACCCATCCCGGGGCGGTGTCGGAACTTTTGGCCGAAATCGAGTTGCTGTGCCTGGAAAGCGCAAAGGAGTTTCTGTCTTTGCAAAGGTCGGCCGGGCGGAAGTCGAACAGGGCAGTGATCGAACTCGACTACACGAACCTCCGCGACCTCCTGTTGTTCAAGGAATACGAAAGCCGGTTACGCGCCGTACCCGCGGCGGTGGCCAAGCAGATCGACGTGTCGCTGGCGCGCATCAGGCCGGCCTCCCGCACCGACGACATCAATGCTCTGTTGAACCATGTATCAGCCATCCGACCGGCTGCGGGCATTTCGGTGGAGTATGACGAAAACCTGCATTTCGTCGAAGACATGCTGAAGACCGAGGCCAAGACGCTTTATGTGACCATGGACGTCCATAGAGTTGGCAATATCGGCGATGTGCTGCAGACCCAGAATTACATCAAGGAATGCGCGGCAGGTAAGAAGGTGTTCTTTGTTCTGAAGAACCTCGATGCCAATTCACGACAGCGATATCAGAGGGATCCCAACGCTTTCCTGTTTCTGGGACGCCACAGGGTAGATAGAGCAAGCCCGACCTGACCGGTTCCCCGACCTGATCGAAAGGCCGTGCGGTCGACGCCGCGCGTGCCGGCCGGCCACAGCGACCTGCCCCGACCCGATTCGTTGGCACGATTGTCGGCCGGCGCTCCCGGGCGCGGCGCCTTCTGCATACAATTGACCGGGTCGCTGCGCAGCGAAGACGGCAGCGATCCTGCATGCGGGACTGCGTAACAATCCCTATTGGCAGTATTTGCCATACTCGCGAAAAAACGGAAATCAGATATCCGCCGATTGCGGGCTTGTTTGCTGATTTATTGTCGAATTCTAGCCAATGTATACGACACGCATTCCTCAATTGTAAATTGTTAAGAAAGCCAGATTTAGCATCCCTCTACTTTGGATAGAAAGCGCGTCCGCCATGCGCTGTAACGGGGACATTTGCCGGAATACAACCGAGATTTCGGCATGACTACTTGAGATTGGCCTTCGACGTGCCTGCGTGCGAGCGCGCGCCGAAAGCCAAGGAGGGGACAATGTCTGCTGCGCCCATGCGTTCCGTAATTCGTGTATTGTCCGACTCGCCGGTCGTGCAGCGCATTTCGCACGAACCGGACTCCAATCGTATACAGGTCATCTACAAGAAGCAGGCCAAGAACACCGACTCCGTCAAGGACGTGGTCGACATGCTGAACTTCTATTTCGAGAAACTCTTCAACGCGCCGGAAGCGCTCGAGTTTGTCTGCGAAACCGATTGCGCCAACAGGCCGGAAAAGAAACGCTATTACATCAACACATTCGCCGGGCGCGGTGCTCGCCTTTTCCGGATCGACATTCAGCAGGATTTTGTCAGAAAGGGCGACTACTACGAATCGTCCAAGGAACTGGTCGACGTTGAATTGCTGTGCCTGGAAAACGCCAAGACGTTCATCATCAAGGAACTCGGGTCCGGCGGATCCAAGAAGCGGGCGGTCGTCGAGTTCAACTATGCGAATGTGCAGGATTCACTGCTGTCGCGGAAATACGAACTGAGCTTCCGCGACATGCCGAACTCGATCGTCGAGAACGCCGAGATTTCTCTCGCACGGATCAAGCCCAGTCTCAGCGTCGAGGAAATCAACAAGGGTCTGGTGCATGCCTCCGCCACGCGGGCCAGCCCCAGCCTTTCCGTCTTCTACGACAACAACCTCGATTTCGTCGACAGGCTGCTGCAGACCGAAGTCAGGAAGCTCTTCATCACCATGGATTGCAAGAAGATCGGCAATTTGGGTGACCTGCGACAGACCCAGCAATACATCAAGGACTGTGCCGGCGAGACGGAAGTATTTTTCGTCATGCGGAATGTTGAACCCGGCGACCGCCCGAGGTTCGAAAAGGACCCAGACAATTTCATGTTCCTGGGACGCCAGACGATTGAATACTAAGCCGCTGCTGTCTCGCCACGCTGTTCCGCTGCGCCGATACTGGAACGGATTGGCTTGCGGTTTGATGTCGGGCCGCTAACGGCCTTATTCGGCCGGCTCCATCGCATGAAGCCGATCGATGAACGCCTTGGTTACGGCCAGCGTCTGCTCCGGCTTTTCCAGATGCGGGGCATGGCCGCAATCCGCAATGAGTTCGGCATCGACCGGTGAATAGGCCTCATCGACGGCCAATTCGATCTGGGCGGCCGTACCATAGGCGTCGTTCTCGCCTTGCACGATCTGGGTAGGAACCCGGATATGCGCGATCGCGTCTTCGATGCTCCAGTCGCGAAATGCCGGGTCGAGCCAGGCATCGGCCCAGCCGTTGAAGGCGACATCGACATTGGTGCCGTGGTAGGGTGCGAGCTTGTCTTTCAGTGCGCCGGAATCGAAATCCGCCTTAGCTTGGCGGATGCTGTCGATCGAGACGTCTTCCACGAAGAAATGCGGGGCATAGAGCAGGAGGCCGCGGATGCGATGATCCTGGATGCTGCCGGCATAGATCGTTGCGATCGAGGCTCCGTCGCTGTGACCGAGCAGCACGCCACGCTGAAAGCCGATGGCATCGAGCAGCTTTGGCAGCACATCCATGGCCTCGTCGTGCATGTAGGATACCGGCCGGGGCAGCTCCACCGGATCTGAGGCGCCGTAGCCGGCGCGCGAATAGACAAAGACGCCCATGCCGGTGGCCTCCGACAGCGCCTCGGGAAACGTCTTCCACATCTCGACGCACCCGAGGCCTTCATGCAGCGCGACAATGGTTTGCGCTTCATCGGCGCGCGGGCCGACCCATCTGCATTCCAGTCTCGTTCCGGCAATCTCGATGGTCTTGTCGCCCGGTGCGTAGGCCATGGCCGTGGTTCCTTCTGTTACTCGGCGGCTTCGCGCAGTTTGAACCGTTGGATCTTGCCGGTCGCCGTCTTCGGCAGGGTGTCGCGGATCTCGATCCAGCGGGGATATTTCCACGGTCCGGACGCGGCCTTCACGTGGTCCTTGAGGGCGGCGAACAAAGCCTCGTCGGCTGCAAATCCGTCGTTCAGCACGATGAAGGCTTTCGGTTTCAGCAGCCCGTCCCCGTCCGGATGTCCGACAACGGCCGCCTCCAGAACGGCGGCATGGGTCATCAGCGCGGATTCAACGTCGAACGGCGAAACCCAATTGCCGCTGACCTTGAACATGTCGTCGGTCCGCCCGCAATAATAGTAGAGGCCGTCCGCGCCCTGCCGGTACTTGTCGCCGGTATGCGTCCATTCGCCGACAAAGGTCGCGCTGCTCTTGGCCCGCTGGTTCCAGTAGCCGTCGCCGGCGCTCGGGCCGCGGACCAGCAATTCGCCGATTTCATCGATCCCGAGGTCGCGCCCGTCATCGTCGACGATGCGCGCCGCATAGCCCGGCACCGGACTGCCCGACGCGCCGTAGGTGATGGCATCCGGCCGGTTGGAAACGAAGATGTGCAGCATCTCGGTGGATCCGATCCCGTCGACGATATCGCACCCGACCTGGGCCTTCCAACGCTCGCCGACATCCTGCGGCAGCGCTTCGCCTGCCGACACGCAGAGCCGCAGGGCATCGGAACCGGCACCGGAGCCGAGCGCCGGATTGGCCAACAGCGCCGTATAGAGGGTCGGGACGCCGAAGAACAGGCTCGGTTGGTGCGTCCTCATCAGGTCCAGCACCGCGTCCGGCGTTGGCCGGCCCGGCAGCAGCACCGTCGTCGCGCCGACCGCCATCGGAAACGACATGGCGTTGCCGAGGCCGTAGGCGAAGAAGATCTTGGCGGCGGAATAGACGACATCATCCTCGCGCATGCCAAGGACGCGTTTGCCGAACAGGTCCGCGGTCTGTATCAGGCTGGCATGCCGGTGGCGCACACCTTTCGGCATGCCCGTCGAACCTGATGAATAGAGCCAGAAGGCGGTTTCGTCGGCGACCGTCTCGACCGTTTCGAAGCCGGGATCGCTCTGGGCCAGAAGGTCCTCGAAATTCGGATCGTCGCGCCACCCGTCGCCATCCGCGACGATGACGTGGCGCAGGTCCGGCAGATCGTCGAGGATCGGAGCCAGAGTGTCCAGGAGCCCGGCCGAGACCACCAGGCACACGGCCCGACAATCCTGAAGGATGTAGCGGTATTGGTCGGCCGCCAGCAGGGTATTGACCGGCACGGGCACGATGCCCGCCTTCAGGGCGCCCCAGAAGGCGACGGGCATGGCGACCGTGTCGAACATGACCAGCGCAATGCGCTGTTCCCGCTGCACGCCGAGGCCGGCAAGGGCCGAACCGAACCGGGCGGCCCGCTCGTCGAGGCCGCCATAGGTGAGCGTTTTGTGGGGGTCTATGAACGCAGCTTTTTCGGCGCGCCCTTCGTCAAGGTTTCGGTCGATGAAATCCGTAACCGCGTTGTAGTGCCTGGGCACGGCGACCCAGTCCTTCGAGACGTCCTCCATGGACCGACCTTCTCCCGTTTTGTTGTTGTGGGCCGGAAAGAGCAGGCTGCGGCGGATGCCGCAACGGGCGGTCGTCCCGCGAGATCGCCGGACGACCGATTAGGGGTGCGCCTAGAGACGCACGTATTCGAAATCTCCCGGCCGGTTGTCGATGCCCATTTTCGGCGGCGCGATCCAGCCGGCGAACTTGCCGGGTTCGTGGACCGGTTTCATGAGCGAATCGATGAAATCACCGTCCGCCTTTGTCGGCAACCAGTCCGATTGCTTTTCTTCCCATTGCGCTTCGCTCAGCACGTCGCCGCGCGGCGACGCCTTGATGGTCGAGAATTCGCCGATATGCCGGTGGAATGCGACATGCGGAAGGATGATTTCAAAGTCGATGCCGTTCTTCTTGATCGTCTTGTTCCACATGTCGATGCCCTTCATGCAATCGCGCACGTAATCGTCGCGAAGCCGCATGTTAAGCGCCGACAGGGCAGGGGCATCGACGAGTTTGATCTCGCCGTCGATGCAGCGCAGGACCGGATAGGTATCCGACGTCAGGCGATGATCGTCGTTGATACGGTCTTCGCGATACCGGCCCTTGACGCTGGCATTGAAGGCATTTGCCGCATTTGTCGATATTTCCGAACCGAACAGGTCGAGCGACAGCGTGAAGTGCAGGTTGGCTTTCTTCTGGATCGTCGGCAGGTCGATCACGCCGAGCGCGCGGATGCGTTCGATGTCATAGGGGTCTTCGATGCCGGCATCGCGCATCGCCTGGGTGGTGCGGTTGACCACCCGCTGCACGCCGGTCACGCCGACAAACATGTGGTGGGCTTCTTCCATCAGCATGAAGCGCGTCGTGCGGGCGAGCGGATCGAAGGCCGATTGCGCCAGCGCTTCGAGCTGCATCTTGCCGTCGCGGTCGGTGAACGTCGTGAACATGAAGAAGGACAGCCAATCCGGTGTCGCTTCATTGAAGGCGCCGAGCATGCGCGGCGCGTCTTCGTTGCCCGATTGCCGGCGCAGCAGCTCGTCCGCCTCCTCGCGGCCGTCGGTGCCGAAATACTTCTGCAGCAGATAGACCATGGCCCAGAGGTGGCGGCCTTCCTCGACGTTCACCTGGAACAGATTGCGCAGATCGTAGAGCGACGGGGCGGTTGCGCCGAGATGGCGCTGCTGTTCGACCGAGGCCGGTTCGGTGTCGCCCTGGATGACGATCAGTCGCCGCAGCATGGCCCGGTACTCGCCGGGCACTTCCTGCCAGGCCGGTTCGCCGAAATGTTCGCCGCACGGGATCGTCCGGTTTTCATCCTGCGGCGCCAGCAGGATCCCCCACCGGTAATCCGGCATCTTGACGTAGTCGAACTTGGCCCAACCGCCGACATCCGCACTCATGGCCGTGCGCAGATAGACGGGGTTGTTCTGGAACCCTTCCGGTCCCATCGACATCCACCAGTCGATATAACCGGGATGCCATTTTTCGAGCGCCTTAAGGACGCGCCGGTCGTCGGCGAGGTTGACGTTGTTCGGGATCGACGTCCCGTAATCGACTTTCGTCACGGATTCCATGTGTGTCCTCCTTGGCGTGGGATCAGACCCGTTCGCGATTGTAATGGGGTTGCAGGCCGGAGCCGTAGCGGCTGAGCGCTCCGTCTTCACCGACGGCATTCGGGCGCTGGAAGATCCAGTTCTGCCAGGCCGTCAGCCGACCGAATATCTTGGTTTCCATGGTCTCCGGGCCGGCAAAGCGCAGATTGGCTTCCATACCCGTGAGCGCGTCCGGCGAAAACTTGGCGCGTTCCTCCAGCATCAGCCGGACCTCGTCCTCCATGTCGATTTCGTCGAACACAAACGTAACAAGGCCCGCCGCGCCGGCGTCCTCGGCTTCCAGCGGTTCGCCGACCTTCTCCTTGGCACCGGCCAGCAGATCCGCATCGCCCCAGAACCGTGTCGCCAGCCGCGACAGACCGTTCGCCATCGGATAGGCGCCGAAATTGAGCGGGCTCAGCGTCAGCGTCGCCGGCGGCAGGTTCGATCCCTCATAGGTGTCTTCCAGCATGATCGAGCGATCGGCCACAAACACCAGTTCGGCGAGCGTTCCGGCAAAACAGCTGCCCGGTTCGACCCGGGTCACCATCGTGCGGGAGGTAACATCGATGCGTTTGAACACGCGTTTCAGGTAGTGCCGCACCTCGTTGACGAACCAATGGTCCTGGTGAGCCTCCAGGAAGCCGTCGAAGCCAAGCACCGCACCGCTGTCGCCGTCGCTCTCAAAGACCCAGATGCCGATCTGGTTTTCGTTGGTGCGCAGGTGCAGGATCGCATCATCGAGTTCGCGCGCAATCGTCATCGGCCAGAACGCACAACCTTCCTGTGCCGCCGCGGCGCCATCCGCCGGCGGTTCGGCTGTCGGCGCGGAAATCTGGATCCGAGCGAGCGCCTTGTCGCGGTCGATATCCACCCGGACATGCGAATAGGCCACGCTGTTGTCTTCGAATTGGCGATTGAGCGGCGTCAGCGGTACGCCGGCAGCGCCTTCCGGCCGGTTCGAGCCGGAGCCGAGGTCGTGTGCCGCTTCCGTGACGCGGTCTTCCCATTTCGATTTCGGCACCACTTCGTCGACGAGCCGCCAGTCGACCGCCCGCTTGCCCTTGACGCCTTCCTCGGTCGAACAGAACACGTCGGCGAGATCCCGCCGCACCTTGCGCTTGTCGGTCACCCGGGTCAGTCCGCCGGTCCCCGGCAACACGGCGAGCAGCGGCGTCTCGGGCAGAGCCACCGTCGATGATCGATCGTCGATCAGCATGATGTAATCGGCGGCGAGCGCCAGTTCGTAGCCGCCGCCGGCGGCGGAACCGGTCACCGCACACAGATATTTCTGGCCGCTCGCCTCGCTGGCGTCCTCGATCGCATTGCGCGTCTCGTTGGTGAACTTGCAGAAATTCACCTTGTGGGCATGGCTCGACTGACCGAGCATGCGGATATTCGCACCGGCACAGAACACCCGGTCCTTGCCGGACTTCATGATCACCGTCTTGACGCCGGGATGCTCGAACCGCAGCCGCTGCACGGCATCGTACAATTCGATATCGACCCCAAGGTCGTAGGAATTGAGCTTCAATTCGTAGCCGTCGAACAGGCCGCCGCTCTCGTCGACATCCATGATGAGCGTCGCGATCGGGCCGTCGACTTCGTAACGCCAGTGACGGTAGCGGTCCGGGGATGTTTCGAAATCGATCATGATAAGCCGTTGAATTATAGTTGTTTTCGGAGAACGCCGTACAAGGCCTTAAATACGCATGGCGATACCGGTTTCCGGGATTGGGTTATAGGGCGCAGACCCGGTGCTGTCCAGCAGTTTAGAAACATTCGCATCTGTGCGCATCGGCCAGGTCCGCTGCTTTGCGATCCGGCGCATCGGCCGTACGGTGCCGATCCACAATAACGCGCAGCGGGAGTGCAACATGACCGGGCTTGATCGCGGTGCCCCATGCCTGTCCGATAGTTCCGTTCTGCTGCTAGACGGCGGGATCGGGCTCGAATTGCGCCGCCGCATGCCGGATGCGGATACCGCCCTGCTGCCCGCTGATGCGTTGGTCGCGGCACCGCATGTCGTTCGACAGGTACACGCGGATTACATTCGGTCCGGCGCACAGGTGATCACCACCAACACCTATGCGACGGGACCGGACCGGCTGGCGGCGCTGACCGAACATGCCGCGCGCTGGGCGGAGCTTGTCGAGCGCGCCTGCCGGCTGGCGGCAGAGGCGCGGGAGGCGTCCGAAAAAACCGTGGCGATCGCCGGTTGCCTGCCGCCGCTGCACGGCAGCTATCGGCCGGAGAACGTGCGGCCGCACGCTGAAATCGCGCCGGTCTACCGGGCATTCGTCGAGATCATGGCGCCGCATGTCGACCTGTTCCTGTGCGAGACCATGTCGAGCGCGGCCGAGGGGTTTGCCGCAGCCGAGGCCGCGACCGCGTCCGGCAAGCCGGTCTGGGTATCGTGGACGGTGCGGGACGACCGGTCGGGAATTTTGCGCAGTGGAGAAACGATCCGCGACGCGTTTGCCGCTCTCAAGGGCTTGCCGGTGCAGGCGGTGATGGCCAATTGCGCGGCCCCGGAAAGCCTGACGGCTGCGATGCCGTATCTGGCGGCCTGCGGTACCGTGCGGGTCGGCGGCCACGCCAATGGGTTTGTCGAGGTGCCGGAAAAGTGGTCGGTCCGCGACGGCATATCCGCACTCGGCCGGCGCGAGGACCTCGATCCGAGTGCCTATGCCGGGCACGCCGAAGACTGGCTGGCGGCCGGCGCCAGCATAATCGGCGGCTGCTGCGGCGTCGGTCCCGAACACATCGCCTGTTTGGACGAAAGGCTGCGCGAGGTGAGCGTCAAGGCTGCCTCTTGACGCTCCGCCCGCCGGCCGCGAAAAAGCCGGGTCACGTCGCGTTCCCTCAAGCGTTTCCGGAAGAACCATGCATCCCGAGATCATCTGCATCGGCGAACCGATGCTCGAATTCAACCAGCGTGAAGACGGGCTGTATCTGCCCGGGCATGGCGGCGACACATCGAATTGTGCGATTGCGGCGGCCCGGCAGGGGGCGGCAGTCGGGTATTGGACCCGCGTCGGCGCGGATGCGTTCGGTCATGAATTCTGCACCTTATGGGATGCGGAAGGCATCGACCGGTCGCAGGTCATCGTCGATCCGGACGCCCCAACCGGGATCTATTTCGTAACGCACGGCCCCGGAGGGCATGCGTTCAGCTATTACCGCACGGGATCGGCGGCAAGCCGGATGACGCCGGACGACCTGCCCGAGGATTACCTCGCCAAGGCCCGCATCCTGCATGTTTCAGGGATCAGCCAGGCGATATCCGAAAGCGCCGCCGATACGGTCTTCCGCGCGATCGAGATTGTGCGTGATGCCGGCGGCCTTGTCTCCTACGACACCAATCTGCGTTTGAAATTGTGGCCGGAGGAGCGCGCCCGCGCCGTCATCCACGGGGCCATGACGCGCTGCCAGATCGCCCTGCCGGGGCTCGACGATGCTGAAATTCTGGCCGGCCGAACGGATCCGGAGGCCATCGTCGATTTCTATCTGGAGCTCGGTGCCGAGGTCGTGGCTTTGACGCTCGGCGCCGAGGGCACGTTGGTGGCGACGCCACAAGAGCGGCGTCGGATTGCCGGTCGCCGGGTCGAGCCTGTCGATGCGACCGGCGCCGGAGACACGTTCGACGGCGCCTTTCTGGCGGAGATCGCTGCCGGCCGCGACGCCTTTGCGGCCGCAAGGTATGCCAACGCGGCCGCGGCGCTTTCGACCCAGGGCTTCGGCGCCGTTGCGCCGATGCCGCGGCGCGCCGACGTCGAAGCGTTTATCGCTCGGGCTGAGGTCTGAGATCAGACCCCGGTCTCGGTGACGAACTTCGTTCTCAGGAACGCGTCGAGACCCTCGATGCCGCCCTCCGAGCCGTAGCCGGATTCGTTGACCCCGCCGAAAGGTGTTTCCGGCATGGCGACAAACGGGTGGTTGACGCCGACCAGGCCGGTATCGAGCGCATCTTCGATTTTGGCCGCCTTGCCGCCATCCGTGGTGAACACGTAGGAGGCGAGACCGAAGGGCAGCGAATTGGCCCGCTCCACCACCTCGTCGAAGGATTTGAACGGCGTGATCGGGGCCAGCGGACCGAACGGTTCGTCGATCATGATGCGCGCCGCGTCCGGGACGTCCTTGAGCACGGTCGGGGCATAGAAATAGCCCTGGTTGCCCATGCGTTCGCCGCCGGTCGTGATCTCCGCTCCGTGATCCTTGGCATCCGCCACAAAGCCTTCCATGACGTCCAGCCGCCGGTCGGCGATCAGCGGGCCCATCTGCACGCCGTCTTCGAGGCCGTTACCGACCTTGATCGCCTTGGCGCGTTCGGTGAAGCCGTCGACGAACGACTTGTAGGTATTGTCCTGGACGAAGAACCGTGTCGGCGAAATGCAGACCTGTCCGGCATTGCGGAACTTGAAGCCGGCCATGGCATCGAGCGCCTTGTCGACATCGGCGTCGTCGAACACCACGACCGGCGCATGGCCGCCGAGCTCCATCGTGCAGCGCTTTAGCGTTTCGGCCGACAATTTGGTCAGGTGCTTGCCGATCGGGATCGAGCCCGTGAACGACACTTTGCGCGGGATCCAGGAGCCGAGCACGTGGCGCGAGACCTCGTCTGGCACGCCGAACACCACGTTCAAAACGCCGGCCGGCAGACCGGCATCCTGGAAGCAGCGGGCGATCGCGACCGCTGTTCCGGGTGTTTCTTCGCTCGGCTTGATGATGATCGAGCAACCCGCGCCCAGGGCGCCCGCGATCTTGCGGATGACGTTGGTGCCCGGAAAGTTCCAGGCGACGAAAGCAGCTGCCGGCCCGACCGGCTCCTTGACGACCATCTGCCGGGCGCCCGGAATACGTGGCGGGACGAGGCGGCCATAGGCGCGTTTGCCCTCTTCGCCGTACCAGCGCGTGACATCGATGACGAAGCCGATCTCGATTTTCGCTTCGCCGAGCGGTTTACCCATTTCCAGCGTCAGCGTCTGTGCAATGGAATCGATGCGCTCCTGCATCAGCGAGGCGGCCTTTTCCATCACTGCCTGGCGCTTGATCGGCGGTGTGGCGCGCCAGACCTTGAACCCCTCGGCGCTGGCTTCGAGCGCCCGGTCGAGATCCGCGGCCGATGCGTGTGGCACCTGGGCGAGCACATCTTCCGTCGCCGGATTGAGGAGATCTTCCGTCTTGCCCTCGCTGCCTTGGCACCATTCGCCGGCAATCAGCAATTCGAGTTTTTCGGGATACATGGGACGCCTCTCGCTGTTGGAACGATCCGGGACCGGACAAGGGTGGATCGCATTGGGCCCGTCGTGGGGGTCGGTCAGGCCGTTGGGGATTTTTAATCCTACAGCGGATAGCCGATACGGCCGGGTCGCGCAAACCCGGAGGGTCCGACGCGGCCCGCGAAACGATCCGGCGACAGGGGATCGACAAAACTGCTTCACCCGATCGGCAGCCGCTTTATAGTCGCGCAGGACGATCGTGCATCGGGGGAGTCGGGTGCCGGCCGGAGGGAACCGGCAAACGAAAACCGACACGCTGCAACGAGGAAAGTATCATGTATTGTCATCCGGCCTTCAGGATCGATGCCGAGGAGGCCCTGCCGATCCTGCGCGAACGCGCCTTCGGCCTGTTTGTCGTGCCCACATCCGAGACGCCGTTCGGCGTGCATGTCCCGTTTCTGACCGACCTTGGAGCCGACGGCCGGCTGCGGATCGAGTTTCACGTGGCGCGCGTCAACCCGATCCACGCCCACGTCGCCGACGGTGCGCCGGCGCTGCTCGCCTGCCAGGGACCGGACGCCTATATCAGCCCGGACTGGTACGGTGTCGACGATCAGGTGCCGACCTGGACCTATGTTGCGGTGCATGTGAAGGGCAGGGCCCGCTTGATGCCCCGGGACGAGACGCTGGATCACGTCGATCGGCTGTCGGCCTGGTTCGAACAGCGTCTTTTCCCCAAACCACCCTGGACCAGCGCCAAGATGACCGCTCGCAAGCGCGCCGCTATGTTGAGCGCGATCGTGCCGATCCGGTTGGAAGTCGACAGCGTCGATGCGCAGAAGAAGCTGATCCAGCACAAGGGCCAGACCGAGCACGAGGGAGCGATTGCCGGCCTGCGTTCGGGCGGCGATGCCGACGCCCACGCGATTGCCGGATTGATGGAGGAAACCGTCGAGGCCAAATTCCATCGTCGATAGCCGTTTCAACCGATCGCGACGATCCGGCGGCGGCCACAAAAGGCAGCAAGGTCAGAGGCTTGGCGTGTTATGGTTTCGTTAACCATATGTATTTACGCTTCGGTAATACAATCTAAGCGCGCATCTCGGGCGCGGCATGCGAGGGCGGATCATGCCAGTATTATCGTTTGCGAATGCCAAGGGCGGGGCCGGCAAGACGACGGCGGCGCTTCTGGTGGCTACAGATCTGATGGATCAGGGCTATTCGGTGTCGATCGTCGATGCCGACCCGCAACGCTGGATCAGCCAGTGGGCGGCCATGTCGGGACCGCAGCGGCGGCTCGCGATAATCGACGAGGTCTCGGCCGGCTCCATCGATTCGGTGATCCGCGAGGAGCGGGACAACCGCGACTATATTCTCGTCGATCTGGAAGGCGCGATGAGCCCGCTGGTGTCGCGGGTCGTATCGGCGTCCGATCTGGTGCTTGTGCCGATCCAGGGATGTGCGATGGATGCCAAGGGCGGCGGCAAGGTACTCGATCTGATCGCCGACCTGCAGCGCGAAGAGCACCGCACAATCCGCCATTCGGTCATTCTGACCCGCATCAACGCCGCCGTGACGACACGGGCGCTGCGTGCCGTGCGCGATCATCTTCTTGCCAATCGCATCGATGTGCTGACAACGCCGATCGTCGAGCGTTCGGTCTCTCGCGACATTTTTGAAACCGGCGGATCGCTTTTTACGCTCGACCCCAAGACGGCGAGCAATCTCGACAAGGCGATCGACAACGTCCGGCGCCGGACAACCGAGATTATCACCCGTGTCCCGGCGCGTCGCCGCAAGCCGCTTTCCTGGCCGACCCGCGCCTGGCTTCAGGCCGCCTGACCTGCCGTCGGCGGACCCGGCGCAGGGCGGCTTCCGGGCGGCGGCATCTGGACGGATCGCCGGCCAGTGTGTAACCGGAAGGGGACAAGGTCCTCTATCAGAATTGCCGCCCGCCGATGACTTCCGATCCGGATCCGTTTGTCCATTTGCCGCATCTGCGGGACGCCATCGCCGATCCGGCGACGTCCAGCTATCGGTCCCTGGACCTGACGGCCATGGACGACAGGATGCGCCGGGCCGGCCAGACCAAGCCCTGGCGGCGCACCGAAGCCGAACGCGAGGCCCTGAGGCGGGCGACGTTCGACGGCCGGCCGGAAACCGATCTCTGGGTATTTGCCTACGGCTCGCTCATGTGGGATCCGGCGGTGCATTTCCGTGAGGTTCGCAAGGCGCACCTTACCGGGTATCACCGCAGCTTCTGTCTGCGCTCGCGCATGGGCCGCGGCTCGTTCGAACAGCCCGGCCTGATGGCGGCACTCGATAACGGCGGCGCTTGCCACGGACTGGTCTTTTGCATCGAACGAGAGGCGGTCGAAGCCGAGACCCGGTTTCTGTGGGCGCGTGAAATGGCGATGAACGCCTACGATCCGGTTTTCATGCCGCTCGATACGCCGCAGGGGCCGGTCGAGGCGCTTGCCTTTGTGATCAACCATGAATGCGAGAACTACATGGCCGGCCTGTCGCTGGAGGAAACCGCGCGCATGATCTCCAGTGCCGAGGGTCTGTTCGGCCGCAACCTGGCCTATCTCGACAACCTTGCCGACCATTTTGCAATGCTGGATGTCGACGATCCGGACTTTGCCGCCCTGCATGCCCGGGCACGGGCGCTCGCCGGTGATCCGGTCGAGACCTGACTGCCATGTCCGCTTTGCCCATCGTCACCTTGCCCGACCCGGTCCTGCGCCGGCAAAGCGATGTCGTCGAAATCTTCGACAAGGATCTGGAGGACCTGGCCCGCGATCTCGTCGCGACGCTCAAGGAGAACGTCCTGCTCGGCATGGCGGCGATCATGGTCGGCATCCCGAAACGTATCGCGCTTTGCGCCGTCGATGCCACCGGCACGCCGTCGAGCGCCAAGGTCTTGATCAACCCGGTGCTGATCGAAATGTCGTCTGAGACCGAGGCCGGCAATGAAGGCTGCCCCTCGGTGCCGGACACTTTCGAGGACATCATCCGCCCGATCCGCATCACCGCTGAATACCAAACGCTCAGCGGCTCCCGGGAGACGATCCGCGCGTCCGGCCTGCAGGCCCGGGTCATCCAGCACCAGGTCGACCTGTGCGACGGCGTCCTTTTCATCGACCGCCTCTCCCGCCTGAAACGGGCACGCATCGAAAAGCGGTTGGCGAAGCGACGGCGGAAGATCTGAAGCCCGCACGGCCCGCCTTCGCGAAACCGTTCCGGCGGTGGCCGACAACGACCCACCGCGCCCATTCCAAGAGTCTCCGTTGGCCGTCAGGTGCCACGCTAAGGGTTGCACAGTCCTTCGCTCGGAGCGATGACGGACTAGCGGATCCTTTGCTTTAATCAACTTGACAGGGTATGAATATCGACAAATCAGCAGCCCTGGCACGAGGTGTAACAGGGTTTTCGGTCTAACAACGAAGAGCAGTGTTCATGGTCAAGACTTGGCGTCGTTCCCTCACCACCTGCCTTTCCGTCGCCTGTATTTCGATTTTTTCATTTACCGAACCGACCTCCGCCCAAAAGGTCCTCACGCGGGAACAGGTCCTGCAGGACGCGAAGGTCACCGAAGAAATCCTGAAAAAGTACCATCCGAACCTCAATGCGCATCGAACACAGGCGCAGATCGAAGCGATCTGGGACGAAGCCAAGGCCCGCCTGCCTGACAGCCCGAATGTCCTGGATGCGGCCACGCTGATCCAGCAGATGCTTGCCGCGGTGTGTGATGAGCATACCGGCATCACATCGGACCAGAAGTGGCTTTCCGATCAAGCACAGGTCGAGGGTCTGTTTCCGATTGGTCTCGTTCTGCTGGATGATAAGCTTTATCTTGACGATGCAATGTTTAATCTGAGATTGCGCGAAGTCATCAATATAAATGGGCGAGAGAGTCGTGAGATAATCAAGCTAATTCGATCTATTGTCTCCGAAGATGGATGTCAGAATTCAAACGTATTGTTTACTCGGCACCGCAATAGCCAAGTATTATTATCGGCAATTTTGACAAATTATTTCGGAAACACGTCAGAGTTCAAAATCCGGTATCGGGAAAAGGCGACGGGAGACACGAACACGTTAGGGCTCCGCCAGGTGAATATGGCCGAGGTCGAGAGACGGGCAAAGTACAGAGGCCTGGATGGGCGTGCTACCCCGCTTAAGTCAGTGGGTATCAAGGCGAGAGACAGGGATTGGGGAATTACTGTCGAGAATCCGATGCAGGCAATGGTTCGGTCAGATGACCGGAAATCCATCTATTACGTGTATGTGCCCAGTTTTACGGGCGGGCGGGCGCAAGCCGATTTTTTCGACAGGCAAATTCGGGATCTGGTGAGGGCGAACCCGGACCATGTGATCGTGGACCTGACCGACAATCCCGGCGGATCATTCAACAATGCGCAAAGGTTTCTTTCGTACTTCCTTACGACCTCCAGTCGGCCATGGACTGTTACAAGATCCCGAATTGACAGGAATATTTCTGAAAAGAACTTCAAATGGCGCGGCAAACAAAGACGCAAGCAAGTATCTGGGCGTCTCGAAAAGTTCAGAAATGGTCAAAGAAGGGGAAACCAGTTTCAGTTGGACGTTACGTCAAGGTCCTTTGGTAACAACTCGTATAAGGGAGATTTGACAGTACTGGTCAACCCGAGGACGAGTTCGGCAGCAACGATGGTGGCTACGATCCTCAAACGAAAGGCTGGCGCAAAGATCGTTGGTGCCGTCAGCGATGTTTCAATGGAGACCAGTTGCAACAGCGCTCCGGGCGAGCATCTGCTTCCGAACTCCGGCGCTCCGATTGCCGTGCCGATTGTCTGTGGTGACCGACACCCTGAGGCCAAGAGCAAAGGGAGTTTGTTGCAACTTGATGTGCCGGTCGACATCACCACGCACAACTCAAGCATGACAAACGTCCTGATCCTGAGGGCGGCGATTGACTCGCTGCCGATCAATCGGGCTGTTGCGAGAGTCAATTCAAGACAACCCACGGCGGCTCCAGTCGAACCAACTACTACCAAGAAGGTGGACTTTGAGATCACTGAAAAAACGATCCCATTAACGCTTGCGGCGAATCCCCATAACAGAAACGTTGGTTTGATCGGTATCGGAATGCTCGATGTATCTGGGTTTGGCGTAAATGTCCCTGAGATCGAAAGAGAGATTGTGCCTCTTGTTACCGATGTATTGAGAGGCAGTCCTGCTGAGAAAAATGGCATACAGGTAGGAGATATATTGCTTTCAATCGACGATCAAAATCCAAATGGTATGTTCGAAGTCATGGATTTCATGAAAGATCGGCGTCCAAATGAAAAAGTAGAATTGAGAATACTGCGTCTATCGAAATCAGAAAAAGAATTAGTTGAAATATTGAAGAATCGTATTGCGCAGGCGGATGACACGGCGGTAACGGCATTTGTTTTGGGTAGTCTGTATGTCACTGGTAGCTTCGGATCCCCGAACAGGCGAGAGGGTGTTCTCCTCCTGAATTCGGCCGCTGACGCCGGCTATGCAAAGGCAGCGGTTGTTCTTGGTGATTTGCATAGCGGGCACGAGTTTTATTGGTTTTCCCGCGGCAGCAGAACCGCTGTCGCCAAGAATACAGACCGTGCCATGGTGTACTATTCGAGAGCAGCAATCCGCGGTGAATCGAGGGCGATGTTTCGGCTGGCCCAATTGTTCGGTGAACAGGGAGACGGTCATTCCGATCCTGAGCTTGCCGCCTGGTACCTGCTCCAATCCTATCGGAACAAAAACCGCAGCGCCCAGGATTCTTTACTAGAGACGCCGTACATATGGACAAAAGATGCCCGTATCGCGTTGAAGCGGTTTCTGCACGAAGCCGGCGTTTATGACGGTGACTTCGACGGTGAGATCGACGCCGAGGTCCGGGAGGCTTTGAAGAGAATGACGAATGAAAACGTCGCGCTCCCCGAACTCCCCGTTGGCGCGCGCGGATAGGGCGGTCCGGATGCTGCTCGGTGTTTCAGGTCCATTTCTTTCGTCACGTTGAGTGGATGGTCGACGCAGCATGGCTTCCCGAACGTTGCCGCGCGGCACGCAGTTTCCCGGTCAGGACACGTGCAAGTAGCTTCGCGCCGTGTCGCCGTTGCTGGTTGATTGGTGCCGGCATGAACCGGACCGTCGGACGCCTGACGCGCCGCGATCGGGCTCCATCCCGATCTCAGCATGCGCAACGTCTCAAAATGAAGGTCGGCAAGATACGGCGAGGATTGGAAGGCGGCTGCGAAGGAAATGAGGGATGCGGGACGAGGTGCCCAAGAGCTGTTCACCGTTGGTATAATGGGTGATCCGTCATGTAAGCCGCCGTGCTAGAGCATTGTTCGACCACATAGAATCATTTGACCGGGTTTACAGGTCCGCTGGCTAGGCGCGGTTTCCGCCGTGGTCTTGCTGACCACAAGGGGACCGCAACGACGTCCAGCGGACTTGTAAACCCGGCCTACCGCAAATCGGATGTTTCCGATTTGCGCACTTTATTGCCAAACACGGAAACATCCCTGTTTGGTGGACCAAATCAGCCCGCCGGCGTCGTTAAATCGCTTGCCCGATACACCGTATCGCGCTGCGCGATTTGTCTAGCCGAGCGAACTGATTTAGGCCATCAAATGTTTCTATGTGGTCGAACAATGCTCTAGTCTCACGCGATTCCTGAGAGATCGCAGATCGAGCGCAACCCGTCGCATGGGAAAGAGCGGCACTAGCGGATATTTTGCTTAAATCAACCTGTCGGGGTAAGAGTATCGGCAAGTCGGCGGCCCTGCGCGGGCCCCGATCGGGTTATTGGTTCAACAGCGACGAGCGTGTTTATGGTCAAGGCTTGGCGTCATTCCCTCACCACCTGCCTGTTCGCGGCATTTCTGCCGATCCTATTCTTTCCCGGGTCAGTCTTTGCGAAAAACAACTTGGACCGTGATCAGGTCCTGCGGGATGCCAAGACGACAGAAGACCTTCTGAAAAAGTACCACCCCAACCTCTATGCACATCGAACGGCCCGGCAAATCGCGACGATTTGGAGCGATGCCAGAGCTCAGGTCCCGGACAACCCGACCTTCCTGGACGCCGCCACGTTGAGTCAGAAAATACTTGCCGCGGCCTGCGACGGGCATACTCAAATCCGGCTGAACGATACCTGGATACACGGCAACGGCCGGATTCCAGGACTGTTTCCGACCGGCCTCGTGATCGTCGATGGCAAACTGTACCTGGACGACGTTGTCTTTAACCTGCGGCTCCGAGAAGTCGTTGGCATAAATGATCGTAGCAGTGAGCAGATCATCCAGTTCCTCAGGTCGGTTGTTGCGGCGGATGGTTGCCAGAATTCCGATGTTTTGTTTTCAACTCAGGTCATTAACCAGGCGAAAATACAGATTCTTCTGACAAATTTCTTAGGCGCGGGGTCGGAGTTTAGAGTGAAGTTCCGCGAAACTGGAACCGACGCCGTTCAGACATCACGCGAGCACACCATCAGTTTAAGTGAGTTCCGACGCCGTTCAAAGGAAAGGTCCCTGTATGGACGGTTTGCGGCCCTGAATTCCATTGGTTTTGACACGAAAAACTGGGATTGGGAATTCGCCGGCAGCATGGCTCGACAGGCACTTGTCCGATCAAATAAAGATCAATCGATATACTACATCTACTTGCCGACCTTTAGCGGCGGAAAATCACAGAACCAATATATCAAGGAACAAATGCTCGCGCTCATCGAGGCAAACCCGGAGCATGTGATCATCGACCTTACCGATAATCCCGGAGGGGAATACTTTAACGCTCAGTTTTTCTCATCTTTCTTTCTGCGTCGCGCGCATCGAACCGGCACCACAATGCGATCCCGGATCTGGCGGCCCCTATCCGACGACAATTATACATGGCGAGACCCCAAGCGCCGCGGACAGTTTGCTGCGCATATCGGACAGTTCATCCACGGCAAAAAACAAGGCGGTCAGTTCAGACTGCAAGAGCGTTTCAGATCGTTTGGCAATCCCTCTTACACAGGCGCACTGACGGTCTTGGTCAGCCCGAATACTTTTTCCGCAGCGACGACCGTGGCCACGATTCTGAAGCAGCAGGCCGGAGCGCGCATCGTCGGTTCCATTGGCGACGCATCCATGGTGACGCATTGCAGCGGTGCACCTGGTTGGCATGTTCTCCCGAACTCTCGTGTCGGCCTGTCGATTCCGCTGGATTGTGGAGACCGCGATCCGGGCGCAACGCGCGCGGGCAACCTGCTGGATCCGGATGTCCCGGTCGATATCGCTGCCGACAATTCGAGCATGACAAACATCATGATATTGAATGCCGCTATCAGCGCGTCTGGACTGACAACCGGCGCAGGGTCGGCCATTGCAGAAGAGTCGCAAGGCTATCCGATCAAGCTGCCAACGGAAGCGAACCGTGAATTTGCGACCACATCACGGACGCTTCGGGTCACGCTTGCCAAAAACCCGTTCACTAAGGGCTATTCATGGATCGGTTTCGGCCTGGCGGAACTGGGTCGTCTTGATTTTGTTGAGACACAAGTGGGCGATAGATCAGCGGTACTTGTTTCACGGGTGTATTCAGATTCACCGGCCGAGAAAGTCGGGTTGCGCGTCGGGGATATCATCCTTTCTGTTGATGGCACCGACATCCATGATCACAACGGGATTGTGGGGGCTGTCGGCCGGCGTGAACCTGGCACAGAAGTCGTCGTAGAAGTTCTGAGTATGGCTGCTTCCACCGAAGACGTGATTCCGATTTTGCACAACCGCCTGGCTGATCCGACCAAGCGGAAAACGGCCGCCTATATACTCGGGAGCATATTTGTGAGGGAAGATGTCGGCTATGCCAGCGGCGAACACGGGATCCAATTCCTGAAACTGGCATCGGAAGCCGGCTCGTCCGACGCAGCGGAAATGCTGGGACACTTGTATCGCGGGCGTTGGACGAGTGTTACCTTCGCCCGCAACCGGTCGCCGGTGCAGGCGAATCTGGGTCTGTCCAAAAAATATTTCGCCAAATCGGCGGCGCTCGGCAATGCACGGAGCATGTATCGGCTTGCCCGCCAATATGACGACAAGGTACGCGGCAGCACCAATCCCGTGCGAGCCGCCAAATACCTGCTACACTCCTACAAGGGGAACAATCCCAGAGCCCGAAATTCTCTCTTCGAACGGCCGGACATATGGTCAACGGAGGCCCGGATCGAAGTAACGAGGCTTCTGCGCCAAGCGGGTGTGTACGATGGAGAGATCGACGGCGAGATAGATGCCGACATCCGGGAGGCCCTGATGCGGCTGGCAAATGAAGATGTCGCGCTCCCCAAACTTCCTAGAGGGTCTCAAGGATAGGCCGATCCCGGTTTTGTTCGGCACTCCGGGTTCATGTTTTTCGAAGCTCCGCGCGGATCAGGGTCGGGACAAACTCTTCGGAACCTTGCCGCACTGCCTGACGCTTGCTGCTCCGCAGACGCACGTATTCACTTAAGACAGGTCACGCGTGCCGGTTGGTTTGGTGCCAACACCGGACTGGCTGCGAGATGCCTCAACCGCCGGCACCGGCCTCCATTCCGACCGCTGCCTGCGCGCCTTGTCAAATAGCAGGCCGGCAAGCAGCAGCAGGCCAATGAGTGCCAAGGCGTTGCCGACCTTTTCGCTGCCGTGAAGCGGGATCTCGATCGTCAGGTTTGTGTATCCTTCCCGGTTGTCAAAGGAGACCAGCCCTTCCTCCGTCGGGACGATCCTCAAGGGCTCGGTGCCGCCATGCGCCGTCATCAAGGACCAATACGGTATTGGCAAGATGACCTCGCTGGTCCCATCAAGGGTGACGTCATAACGCCGATAGTGTCTTTCGATCCCGGTGACCCCGCGTTCCCGGCCTTTGATCTCGTTGGCAATCTCTTCCAGGAAGACATGGGTAGACCAATGGGTGTGGCCACGCGCTTTGAGCCAGCTGTCCACATAATCGCCGAAGTTTTTCGGCAGGTATTCCGGCGCCGACGTCATGTGGATTTCTGCGTGGTTCGGCATTCGACCGCTGATGCTGCTGAGCACTCGCGGGTAAACAGAAATATAAACGATAATTATAGAAAAAATCGTAATAAAAATAGAAAAGTGTTTGACCTGCTTTCCTTTTGTGTCGGTCTTGAAAGACCACAAAACGCCCAAACCGATCGCCAATGAAAAATCGGCAATGACCAGCATTCTCCATGGAAATTGAACGGATTCAAGAATCGTATATTTCCATATTGGATATGAGAGCGCTGTGTTCATAAGCAAAACCAAGAAGATTGGCAGGAAAACCCAGAACATGCAGTTTCTATCTCTCAAGAGAGATTTTTGCCTGGATATGAGAATGACAACTATTATTGAAGGTAGAAAATATATTGCCGTTGATACTAAGAAATAATCGGATAACTCACACGATACGCAAAAAGCCAGCCAATTCTTCGGTATTGTATGGCCTGTATAGAGCAGGTCGGAACTCACAGTGGGGAGCAAAGAAATCGCTGGTAGCCAGTAGAAACTCGAAATCATTGCCGACAATGCGCAGCAATACGCAGTTCTGCGGAAAAAGATAAACTGATCGTGTCGTGCCTTTTCGAAGAAGATAAAAGACGCGAAGAATAGGATTGCAAAGATAAAGGCGGCAATCAGCGCAGATGGCAGGTGAGTGAGCAGAAGGCCTGTTGTGCCGATACTGAAAATGAAACGACCGTCTCGATTGATTGCAAGATCATGAAGGCCGGATGCTATCAATGGTATAAATATATATGCCGCAAATTCACCAAAAGACTGTCTGATAAACCAATCCGTGGCAATGTGATATGGTAATATCACATAGCAGATACTCACTATAATTGCTATTTTTTCTGAAAAAATTCTGCGAGTGAAATAAAGCATCGATAGTCCGGATAATATCCATATCCAGGCACCACCAACTGAAAAAATCGCCGACTCTGAACATCCGATACACGCTAACCGGCCTAATATAGAAGTGATATAGAACGGTAACGGTGCATAGAAGAAAAAGTCCAAAGCGCCAAGCCCGAAAGCCAAATCTTGACTGTGTTTTGGAAATAGAATGCCGGATGTCAGTAACCTGGAAAACTCGACATGCCATGGCAGATTGAAAATCGTCGAATCGCCATTGGGTGTCCCCAATAACGCGAAAATAATAAGAATGATGGAGAAAATGCCGGCGAAAGTACCATAATATCGATATTTCAAAGCAATACTCCACATAAAAGAGATTAATTGGTAATTCTTACAATGAAATTCCTTTATCAAACCTTTCAATGTCGGGGCCGGCCGGAGCCAGGATGAAAAACAAGGGTCGGCTGCTGCCGCCGGTTGGCGACCCGGATATGGGTGGCACATCGAGCGCCTTGTCTCGTCGCCCTAGTCTGGTCATCTGATGCCGGGCGCTGCGAAACTCTCCCTTCCAATTCCATCTCCGAATCGTCACACTGCAATCCGAACGGAACGGGTGGGGGCATCTGATGGGACGACCGGGCTTTTGGATTAAACTCTGCGTGCTGGGATTGTGTCTGCTGGGGCTGAAAGGCTGCATCGGTGCAGCGACTGTCGCCGGAGCGGCCGCGGGCTCGCTGGCGGTACAAACGACAATCCGCAACAACAACATGGATCTGGCGCTGCAGGGCGATCCGGTCGCCCAGACCAAGGTCGGGTCGAGTTATTGCTGCGCGGGTCCGGGTTTTTCCGCCCAGAAGGCGACCGAATGGCTCTGCAAGGCCGCCGACCAGGAGCACATGCCGGCATTTTATGAACTCGGCCGCATCTATATCGGCGAGGTCACCCGCATTCCGCATCCGGGTCTCTACATCACGGCCGAGGTCACCTCGAAGAAGAGCCTGCCGATCGGTCTGATGTATCTGCAACTCGCCGCCGATGCCGGAAACCGGACAGCGGCACGAAAGATCCGGGCGCAGCGCGCCAAGCACAATGGCAACGAGATTTTTTTCGACCGGCAATTGGACCAGGCGAACGCGCTGAAGGCGACATGGCGCAATCAGCCCTGCACCTACAGCGAGGTGTTCGCTTAATCGGCGGCGCTTTCCGCGGGCCGCGGGGTTGATCCTGCCGCATTTGTATCGCACATCCGGTCACGGATATGACGCTGCGTGATGTGTGCACACACTTGTCGGACCGACCCTCGGAGGGCCCATGACCGGACTGCAATCCTGGAGCACCTGCGCCCCGCGCCTCGTCGACGTCGCAACCGGGCGCACCCCCGCCGACCTGGTTGTGCGAAACGGCCGCTGGGTCAACGTTTATTCCGGCGAAGTGCTTGCAGGAACGGATTTGGCGGTGAGCGCCGGCCGCTTTGCCTATGCCGGTTCCGATGCCGGCCATTGCATCGGGCCAGAAACGCAGGTGATCGACGCCGCAGGCCGCTATCTGGTGCCGGGCCTCTGCGACGCGCACATGCATGTCGAAAGCGGCATGATCACGGTCACTGAATTCTGCCGCGCGGTCATGCGCCACGGCTCGACGTCCCTGTTCATCGACCCGCACGAAATCGCCAACGTGCTGGGCCTTGCCGGCGTACGTCTGATGCACGACGAGGCGGTGGCTGCGCCGATCAACGTCTATGTCCAGATGCCGAGTTGCGTGCCCTCCGCGCCAGGCCTTGAGAATGCCGGTGCCGAAATCGGACCTAAGGACGTGGCTGAGGCGATGACCTGGCCGAACATTGTCGGGCTCGGCGAGGTGATGAACTTTCCGGGCGTCGCCGGCAACGATGCCCGCATGGTCGGCGAGATCGCCGCGACCATGGCGCGCGGAAAGACCATCGGCGGCCACTTCGCCTCGCCGGTGCTCGATACCCAGTTTCACGGCTATGTCGCCGGCGGGCCGGCCGACGACCACGAGGGCACCCGGCTGGAGGATTGCATTGCCCGCGTCCGCCAGGGCATGCGCGCCATGCTGCGCCTCGGCTCGGCCTGGTATGACGTCGCTGCCCAGATCAAGGCGGTGACGGAGCACGGGCTCGACCCGCGCAATTTCATTCTCTGCACGGACGACAGCCATTCCGGCACGCTGGTCCGCGACGGCCACATGAACCGGGTCGTGCGTCATGCGATTGCAGAAGGCCTGAAGCCGGTCACCGCGATCCAGATGGCAACGCTGAATGCGGCCCAGCATTTTGGCATGGAACGTGAGATCGGCGCGATCGCGCCGGGCCGCATTGCAGATTTTTTGATCGTCTCCGACCTGCCGGCGCTCGTGATTGACAGCGTTCATGCGCGCGGCGTGCATGTTGCGGAAGACGGCGACCTGGTGCTCGACGTCCCGGCCTTCGACTATCCGGAAACCGCTCGCAACACCGTGCGCCTCGGCCGCGCTCTAACGGAAACGGATTTCGACATCGCCGCGCCGGCCGCGTCGGGAACAGTCAGGGCGCGCGTCATCGGCGTCATCGAGAATCAGGCGCCGACCCGCGCGCTGGAGGCTGACCTGCCGGTTTCAGAGGGCCTTGTCGGCATGGATGCGGCAGCCGACATCTGCCAGATCGCCCTGGTCGAACGGCATCGCGGCACCGGCGGCGTGGTCAACGGTTTCGTATCGGGCTTCGGGTACAAGGTTCCGTGCGCCATGGCCTCCACGGTTGCCCATGACAGCCACCACATGATCGTCGTCGGCACGGACAAGGCCGACATGGCCCGCGCAGCCAACCGGTTGGGCGAGATCGGTGGCGGCGTGGTTTTCTTCCGTGGCGGCGAGGAACAGGCGCTGATCGAAATGCCGATTGCCGGCCTGATGTCCCAGGAGCGGGCCGAGACCGTCGCCGAGAAGGCAGACCGTCTGGTCGAAGCGATGCGCGAGGCAGGCTGCACACTCAACAACGCCTATATGCAGCATTCCCTTCTGGCGCTGGTCGTCATTCCGGAATTGCGGATTTCCGATCTCGGTCTCGTCGACGTGACCCGGTTCGAGAAGGTCGATCTGTTCGTCGACTCCTAACCCGGAACCGCTCTAAGCGGCGCCGTCGACCTCAGGACGCCGACCCGAACAGCATCAGGTTCTCGCCGCGAATGACGATATCGCCGGTTGCATATTCCGGCCGGCTGAGCACGCCCTTAAGGCTCTGGTGGTGACCGGGCAGAAAATCGTGCGGCTCGACCAGTACGGTTGGCGATGTCTTCCAGAAGCCCATTGCCGGATTGAGCGCCTGGGCTTCGGCGCCTTCGATATCGACTTTCAACAGGAACAGCTCGGTGCCCGGATGCTCGGCGAGAATGCTGTCGATCGTCCGCGACTGGACCGGCTCGCCGGCTTTTTTCTCGCCCACCGAATAGGCCCACGTATCCGCATTCGGGTCCTCGAAATAGACTTCGCCGTCCGACGACCAGAGCGCGCATTGCATGAACACGACATTGTCGCGATCATCGCAATTGCGGCGCGCCATGGCCAGATTGTCGGCGTCCGGTTCGATGCAGATCACCCGCGCTTCGGGGAATTGCCGGGAAATCAGATAGGAGTAAAGGCCGGTATTGGCGCCGGCATCGATAACGAGCGGGGTCTCTCCCCGCTCCAGGGTTGCTTGGTACCGCGCTTCGATGAATCTCAGATATTCCGGCGGGATATCATAGTCGCGCGCCAGCATGACTTGCCGGAAGATGTGCAAGTCCCGTGTCCCGGCCCTGAGGCTGACCTTTTCGCCATGGCGGCCGCTCACCTGATAAAGCGACCCTTTCCGTGACAGCCCGGATTTGGCGACGTGCACCGCAAACATGGCGACCCCCGCCGGTCCGTAATGCCTGATATAGGAGGCGGTCCATTCGAGCATGCTGACCAGGCGCCGCGATATACTCAAGAAAATCCCCTTCCTGCACATCGTGTCTGGACGAACGCCATGCTTTGCTCGTCCGAACCGGAAGCCCGCCGGCCCGCGAAGAGGTCTACCAGAAATGCGGGTGAAATCTATAGAGTTCGGGCGATCACCTTAACGGCCGCTCCATGGCCTGGGACCGGCGGTAAACCCGGCCGGTCCGGAACGGATGGGTGCGGTCCCATTTGCGCCCGAAACCGTTCCCGAAAGGTCGGATCGATCGTCAGGGATCGACGGTTTCCGGTCACTCCCGCTCCAGCACCCACGCCTTTACCGTCTCGAACTTGTTCGCCAGATGATCCTTCAGGATCTGGGACAGGCCTTCGGCGTCGCGCTGTTCCAGCCGTTCGATGATGGTCTCGTGTTCGTCGACCGCCTGTTTCCAGCGGCTTGCCGACATGTTGGCGACATAGCGGGCGCGGCGGACGCGGCTGGCGAGGCTGCGGTGCATGGCGGTGAGCGTCTGGTTGCGGGCGCCCACCAGGATCGCTTCGTGGATCTCCTGGTTCAGCGCGAAATAGCCGGTAAGATCGCCGGCTTCGTAGCGTGCCACCATGCGTTCATGCAATTTGCGGACTGCGGTAATTTCCTTGTCGCTCATGAGCTTTGCGGCGAGTTCGCCGGAAAGCGCCTCAAGCACGCCCATCACGGGGAACACGTCGACCAGGTCCTCGATCGTCAAGACGGAAACGAACGATCCGCGATTGGGCGTCAACGTGACGAGCCCGTCGGCGGCGAGCACTTTCAGCGCCTCGCGCATCGGGGTGCGCGACACGCCGAAGCGTTCGCACAGCTCCTTTTCGGGCACCTTTTCGCCCGGTTCCAGATCGCCGCCCTGGATCAGCTCGCGCACGAGGTCGACGATCTCGTTATGCAGCGAACGCCGCACAATGGCCGGTTTCATGTCGATCAGGGTCATGGAGCCTGTTCTCCCCGCTTGCTCATTTACGTTCAAGGGGACGCTGGTGCCCGGGTCCTGAGCGGCACCGGCATCCCCTGACTTCATTCATTCTCTACCGGTCCCGAGCGCCTGTTTCAGGACATGCACGACATGGCGCGCATCGCGCGCGGCCCCGTCCTTGATCTGGTGCCGGCAGGACGTGCCGTCGGCAACGATCAGCGTGTCGTCTGACGCCGCCCGGACCGCCGGCAGCAGCGCAAGTTCCGCCATGTCCTTCGACACATCATAGGTCTCCGCATGATAGCCGAACGCGCCGGCCATGCCGCAACAGCTCGATTCGATCGTCTTGAGCTCGAGGTCGGGAATGAGCCGCAATGTCTGTTCGACGGCGCCGAGCGCGCCGAAGGCCTTCTGGTGGCAATGGCCGTGCAGGGCGACCGGTTTGCCAAGCGGCTCCAGGGGCAGGTTGAGCGTACCGGAAGCGGCGCGCTCCGCCAGGAATTCCTCGATCAGGAGGGCGCGCCCGGCCAGCAGGTCGGCCTCGCGCTTGGGCAAAAGCGCTGTGAACTCGTCGCGGAAGGTAAACAGGCAGGAGGGTTCGAGCCCGAGGATAGGCAGGCCGCGTTCGGCGAACGGCAGAAGCGCATCGGCCGTACGTCGTGCCTCGGCCCGCGCCGCATCGATGAGGCCCGCTGACAGGAAGGTGCGACCGCAGCAAAGCGGGCGTTTGCCGTCGCGCGCCTCGACGAGATGCACACCGAACCCTGCCGCTTCCAACACGTCGATCGCCGCCGATATTGTGGCCGGTTCGAAGTACCGGTTGAACGTGTCGACGAAAAGCACGACGGCGTCGTCGTCCGCGGCATCTTGCGGTCGCGCTGTTCCGGAAAACGGCTTTCGCCAGACCGGAAGCGTACGTCGCGCGTCGAACTTGGCGACCCATTCGCTGAGCGTAGCCAGTCCGGGCACAAGGTCGCGCAGATTGGCGAGCCCGCGCAGCCGCGCGGCGAGCGGCGCGTAATGCGGCAGATAGGCGACGAGCCGGTCGTGCAGCGGCAGGCCGTGCTTTTTGACCCGCGCGGCAGAGATCTCGATCTTCATGCGCGCCATGTCGACGCCGGTCGGGCATTCGCGCCGGCAGGCCTTGCACGAGACGCACAGTTTCATGGTCTCCTGCATGGCGTCCGACGTCATGGCGTCGGGACCGAGCTGGCCGGAAATCGCCAGCCGCAGCGTGTTCGCCCGACCGCGTACCAGGTCCCGCTCGTTGCGGGTCGCGCGATAGGACGGGCACATCGCGCCGCCGGCCAGTTTGCGGCAGGCGCCGTTATTGTTGCACATCTCCACCGCGCCCTGGAACCCGCCGCCTTCGCCCGGATAGGCGGACCAGTCGAGCTCGGTCTGAAACGGCGCGACCTGATAGGCCGTGTGGTAGCGAAACAGCGTCCGGTCATCCATGGCCGGCGGGTCGACGATCCGCCCCGGATTGAACCGGCCATCCGGATCGAAATGGATCTTCACATCCTTGAACGCTGCGATCATGCGCGGGCCGAACATCTTTTCATGAAATTCGGACCGCACGATCCCGTCGCCGTGTTCGCCGGAATGGGACCCCTTGTAGGCAAGCACCATGTCGAACGCCTCCTCGGCGATCGCCCGCATCGCCTTGACGTCCTGATCGAGCTTCAAGTTGAGCACCGGGCGCACATGCAGGCAGCCGACTGAGGCGTGCGCATACCATGTGCCGGTGGTGCCGTGTTTTTCGAAGATCCGCGTCAGCCGGTCGGTGTAGTCGGCAAGGTCGGGCAGGGGTACCGCGCAATCCTCCACGAAGGAGACGGGTTTGCCCTCCTGTTTCATCGACATCATGATGTTGAGGCCGGCCTTGCGGACTTCGGTAAGGGCCGCCTGCAGCGCCGGATCGACGACATCGACCACGCCGCCCCAGGTGCGGTCGCCATGCGAAAAGGCAAATCCGAGATCCGCCATGAGGTCGGCAAGCGCGGCGAGCTTGGATGTGTTGCCAGCTGCGTCGGCCTCGCTGAATTCAACGACGAGCACGGCGTCCGGATCGCCACGCACGACCGCGTCGAGCGTCGGCTGGAACATCGCGATATCGCGGGCGAGCGCAATCATGGTGCGGTCGACCAGTTCGACCGCCATCGGATCGAGCGCGACCAGGTGCTGGGCGGCATCCATGGCGGCATAAAAACTGCCGAAATGGCACACGCCCATGACCTTGGCGCCGGGCAGCGGCGAGAGCTTCAGTTCGATGCGGTTGAAGAAGCCGAGCGTGCCTTCCGATCCGACCAGCAGATGCGCCAGGTTGTTGGTCGCCCCGTTCGGTGCCAGCGCATCGATGTTATAGCCGCCGACCCGGCGCGGCACGTCGGGAAACCGCTGAGCGATTTCCTCGGCCTCGCGCTCGCCGAGCGCCAAGAGGTCGCGGAACAACCCGGCATCGCTGCGCGTCTCGTTGATGCCGGAAAGGGTCCGGTCGACCGGGCCGAAATGCAGGGAGCGCCCGTCGGCAAGGGTGGCGTCGATCGACAGCACGTTGTTGCGCATCGTGCCGTAGCGCAGCGACCGGCCGCCGCAGGAATTGTTGCTGGCCATACCGCCGAGTGTTGCCCGCGACGCGGTCGAAACGTCGACCGGATACCAGAGACCATAGGGCTTCAGGACGCGGTTCAATTCGTCGAGCACGACACCGGGTTCGACGACGGCGCGGCGGCCGTCCAGATCGAGTTCGAGAATGCGGTTGAGGTGTTTCGAGGTGTCGACGATGAGACTTTCATTCACCGTCTGGCCGCATTGCGACGTGCCGCCGCCGCGTGCCGTCACCGCGAGGCCTTCCTCGCCGGCAATCGCCAGTGCGGCGGCGACGTCGTTGGCGTTCTTCGGCACCACCACGCCGGCTGGCATCACCTGATAGATGGAGGCGTCGGTCGCGTAGCGACCTCGGGAATAGGCGTCGACAAGCACGTCGCCCTCGACCGCGCCTTTCAGCCGGTTGGCGAGCGCCGGGCGCATCAGCGATGTCGACATGCAGTCCTCCTGCGCGGTGCCACTGTTCAACGGGCTGCCGGACCGCGCTCACTTTCGGGCCGTATCGCGGTTTTGCCGGTTTCTTTATGCGGCGCCCGCACGATGCGGCTTGACAGAATTATAAATTCATAATTCATAATTACGTTTAAGAAAGCAACGTCAAATAACTCAGTGTCGACAGGGTAGGGGCGCCACAGAGGGTCCGGTCCGTATGAAAGATCCGGGGCGACCCGTCCGGTTCCGGGCGGCATCGGCCGGATCGTGCAGGTGCCGACGGGATCGGCGGAGAGCCCAAAGCCGGCAGGAGCAAGAGCCGGCAGGAGCCAGAGGCGGCAGGAGGAGGAACGCGATGAAACCGGGACGCCATTTCCTACAGATTCCAGGCCCGACCAATGTGCCGGACCGCATCCTGCGCGCCATGGACAATCCGACCATGGACCATCGCAGCCCCGAATTCGGTGACCTGGCCCGCAAGTGCCTGGACGGCATGAAGTCGATCTTCAAATGCGCCGGCCCCGTCGTGATCTTTCCGGCGTCCGGAACCGGTGCCTGGGAGGCCGCGCTCGTCAACACGTTGAGCCCCGGCGACCGTGTGCTGATGGCCGAAACCGGCCACTTCGCCACCTTGTGGCACACCATGGCGACGCGCCTCGGCCTCAAGACCGAGTTCATCGAAAGCGACTGGCGGTCCGGTGCCGATACCGAAAAGCTGGAAGCCGCGTTGAAGGCGGACACGGCGCACGCCATCAAGGCGGTGTGTGTTGTGCACAACGAAACCTCGACCGGTTGCACCTCGCGCATCGACGAGGTCCGGGCCGCCATGGATGCGGCCGGCCACCCGGCGCTCCTGATGGTCGATACGATTTCCTCGCTCGCCTCGATCGACTACCGCCATGACGAATGGGGCGTCGACGTCACCGTAGCGGGATCGCAGAAAGGCCTTATGCTGCCGCCGGGCCTGTCGTTCAATGCGCTGTCGCAAAAGGCGATCGAGGCCGGCCGCACGGCGGGCTTCACCCGTTCCTTCTGGGACTGGGAGGACATGATCCGGATCAACAAGACCGGCTATTTCCCCTACACGCCGGCGACCAACGCGCTCTACGGGCTCGCCGAGGCGATCGACATGCTGCACGAGGAAGGGCTCGACACTGTTTTTGCCCGCCATGACCGGCATGCCGAAGCCACCCGCCGCGCCGTCCGCGCCTGGGGTCTGGAACTGCATTGCCGCGACCCGAAATACTATTCCAGTTCGCTGACCGCGGTGCGCGTGCCGGAGGGGCATAGCGCCGATGGCCTGCGCAAGGTCATCCATGAAAAGTTCAACATGTCGCTCGGCAACGGCCTCACGAAGCTCGCCGACAAGGTGTTTCGCATCGGCCATCTGGGGGATTTCAACGACCTGATGCTTGCCGGCACCCTGTGCGGTGTCGAACTCGGGTTGAAGGTCGCCGGGGTGCCGCACCAATCGGGTGGCGTCGACGCCGCACTCGACTATCTGGCCGCCGAGGCCGGCAATTCGTCTTCCATGGCGAACGCCGCCGAATAGGAGGACCCACAGCATTCCTTTCGCGCTGTGCCGTCTGGCGCGAAATGGCTCGCTCGTCGAAAGAGGCGGCTTTGGGAGGAAACCATGATAAATAAACTCATCCTCGGGGCTGCGATCGCCGCCCTTACTGCCACACCGCTTGCGGCCGCCGAAATCACCCTGAAATTCGGCCATGTCGGCGCGCCGGGTTCGCTGTTCGAGGCGAGCGTCGAGGAATTCGCCAAGCGCGCCAACGCCAAGCTCGGCGACAAGGCGGAGGTCGTGACCTTCGGCTCCAGCCAGCTCGGCAAGGACGCCGAATTGCTGCAGAAGCTGAAGCTCGGCCAGGTGCATTTCTCATTGCCGTCTTCGGTCATGTCGTCGGTCTCCGACGCCTTCGGCATCTTCGAAATGCCTTACATCATCAAGGACCGCGCCCACATGGCGAAGGTCGAGGCCGAGTTGTTCGAAAAGGTCATGCAGCCAGCCGCCAAGGCCAAGGGCTACCGCATCCTGGCGCTGTGGGAAAACGGCTTCCGCCACATCACCAACAACCAGCGTCCGATCAACAAGCCGGAGGACCTTGCCGGCATCAAGCTACGCACGCCGAAGGGCGCCTGGCGGGTGAAGATGTTCCAGCAATACGGTGCCAACCCGACCCCGATGGCATTTTCCGACGTCTTTACCGCATTGCAGACTGGCGTAATCGACGGCCAGGAAAACCCCTATGCCCAGATCTGGAGCGCCAAGTTTCAGGAAGTGCAGAAATACCTGTCGATCACCGGCCACGTCTATACGCCGGCCTATGTGGTTGTTTCGGAAAACAATTTTGCGAAACTGCCGCAGGATGTGCAGGACATCCTGACCGAGACGGCCAAGGAAACCCAGGGCTTCGTCTATGAACTGGCGGCCAAGCTGGAGACCGATCTCCTCAACAATCTGAAAGACGGCGGCATCACGGTGAACGAGGCCGACAAGGAGGCCTTCATCGCCGCTTCCAAGCCGATCTACGACGAATTTGCTTCTTCCGTCGACGGCGGTGGCGATCTGATCGAGACCGTGCTCGGCCTTGCCAAGTAAAGCCTCAAGGGGCGCCTGCCGGACCGGTCCGCGTTTCTGACGCGGACCCGACGACTGGCGCCCCCAAAGCGGATCCGGACCGGTTGGCTGGGGCCGGCATCCGCCCGGAGACGGGTTGCGCCCCGCGACGGCCCGGTGTCCCGGTCCCTCCAGCGTAAAGAGGCTTCCGAGTTTCCATGAACGCCGTTTCCGGCGCCCTGCAGCGCCTTCTGGAATGGGTCACCATCCTTTTGATGGTTGTCCTCACAGTCATCGTCCTGGTCGCCGTGCTCTACCGCATCGCCGGTAACTCCCTGTCCTGGTATGACGAAATCGCCTCGGTACTCCTGGCCTGGATCACCTATTACGGCGCGGCCTTGGCGGCCTTGAAAAGGCGCCATATCGGGTTCGACGGTGTGCTTCTGGCTCTGGCGCCGCCGCTGCGTGCCGCGGCGATCATCGTTGGCGAGGTCCTGGTGATCGGCTTCTTTCTGCTGCTGGCCTGGGCGGGATTGGAGATCCTCGCAGTCCTGCAGGGCGACACTCTGGTATCGTTGACCTGGGTACCGGTCCAGGTCACGCAATCCGTCATTCCCATCGGGGCCGGCCTTTTCATCATCGCTCAGCTTCTCAGCCTGCCTTTCTACTGGCGGGCCACCATGCGCGGCGTTTCGCTCGAACACGGCGATACCCACGGCGAGACGGAAGGACGCTGAACCCATGCTGATCCTTGCCATGTTCGTCGCGCTGGTGGTGATGGTTCTCCTGAACGTGCCGATCGCCGTCGCGCTTGCCATTTCCGGCATTCTCGGCCTGCTTGTCACCGAGGGCCCCGGCAGCCTGGTGACCGTCGGGCTCGACATGTATGACGGCGCGACGAAGTTCTCGCTGATCGCCATCCCGATGTTCGTGCTCGCCGGCGCGATCATGAACGCCACCGGCGTCACCCGTCGCCTGATCAACTTCGTATCCGCGCTGATTGGCTTTGTGCGCGGCGGCCTGGCCATGGTCAATGTCGGCGTGTCGCTGTTCTTTGCCGAGATCTCCGGGTCTGCCGTCGCCGATGTTGCCGCGATGGGGTCGATCATGATCCCGGAGATGAAGAAGCGCGGTTATCCCGCACCGTTTGCCGCCGCGATCACGTCGTCCAGCGCCTCGCTCGCGATCATCATTCCGCCCTCCATTCCGATGATTCTCTATGCGGTTTCGGCGGAGACGTCGGTCGAGCAATTGTTCGTTGCCGGTGTCGTGCCGGGGCTTATCGGTGCGGCCGGCCTGATGGGCGTCGCCTATTACTTCTCCGTGCGCTACAATTTTCCCGTCGAGCAGACGTTCAATCTTAAGAACCTGCGCAAGACCGCACTCGAGGCGGCGCCGGCCTTCTCGCTGCCGGTCATTATCCTTGGCGGTATTTTCGGTGGGTTCGTCACCGCGACTGAGGCGGCCGGGCTCGCTGTTCTGGCCTCGATCGCCGTCGGCCTCTATTATCGCGAAGTCGATCTCCGGCAATTGCGGGTAGCCATGCTCGACGGCGGCGTGCAGACCGCCGTGGTCATGCTCCTGGTCGCCGCATCGGTGCTGATGGGCGGGTTCCTGACCCGTGCCCAGATGCCTCAGGATCTGGCCGCCGGCATTCTGGCGATCACCGACAACAAATACCTCATCCTGTTGATGCTGAACGTGTTGTTCCTCGTCATCGGGTTTTTCCTGCATTCGGCCGCAGCGATTATCCTGGTCGTGCCGATCATCATTCCGCTGATCCAGCAGGCCGGCATCGACCCGGTGCATTTCGGCCTGGTCGTGACGCTCAACCTGGCCATCGGCCAGCAGACGCCGCCGGTTGCCAGCGTGCTGATCACCGCCTGTTCGATCGCCCGCGCCAACATCTGGGAGGTCTCCAAGGTCAACATCTACTTCATCGCGGTGTTGCTGACGGTGCTGCTGATGAGTACATATATCCCGGCGATTCCGATGTTCCTCGTCGATCTCCTTTATCGCTAACCCCTTCCACCACCTGTCGAGTTCTGTACCTATGACCGAGAAGCTCAGCCTGGCGGCTGCTAACGCGATGATTGAAAAAGCGTTCGAAAAGGGCGCAGAGCTTAGGCTGAAACCGTTGTCGGTCGTGGTGCTCGATGCCGGCGGGCACGTGATTGCCTTCCAGCGCCAGGATGGGGCCAGTAATCTGCGGTTCAAGATGGCGCACGGCAAAGCCTATGGCACGCTGGCGCTCGGTATCGGATCGCGTGCGATCTACGAGCGAGCCCAGGAACAAGCCTATTTCATCAATGCGGTCAACGCGATAGCCGACGGCGCCCTGGTGCCCGTCCCCGGCGGTGTCCTGATCAAGACGGCCTCCGGCGATGTGCTCGGCGCTGTCGGCGTCACGGGCGACACATCGGACCACGACGAGGCCTGCGCCGTCGCGGCGATCGAGGCCGGCGGGTTCACCGCTGTTCCCTGACCCCATCCGGCCGGCAGAAGGCGAGGCACAATGAGCGGTCCGACTGGCGACAAGGAATTGCGCGAAAGCATCTGCCGCTTCGCACGCTCGATCTTCGAGCGCGGCCTGACCGGGGGAGGATCCGGCAACATTTCCGCGCGCACGCCGGATGGCGGCCTATTGGTCACGCCGACCGGGTCCAGCATGGGTGCCCTCGATCCGGCACGGCTGTCGCGTCTCGACGCAGAAGGCCGGTTCATAGGCGGCGATGCGCCGACCAAGGAAATGCCCCTGCACGAAGCGTTTTACGAGACGCGCAGCAATGTGGGCGCCGTCGTGCACTTGCATTCCACCCATTCGGTGGCCCTGTCTATGCTCCCGGACACCGACCCCGACAACGTGTTGCCGCCGCTCACCCCCTATTCCGTTATGCGGCTCGGCAAGGTGAAACTCCTGCCCTATTTCCGGCCGGGTGACCCGGCCATGGGCGACGCCGTGCGCGGGCTGGCCGGCAAACGTTCGGCCGTACTGTTGGCCAATCACGGGCCGGTCGTGGCCGCCCGCGATCTCGAAGCGGCCGTCTATGCGATGGAAGAGCTGGAGGAAACCGCGCGGTTGGCCCTTCTGACCCGCGGCCTCGACCCCATCGGGCTGACGCCGGACCAGATTCAGGACTTGGTCACGACCTTCAATGTCGATTGGGAAGACTGACCGTTGGTGTTACCCGGAAGCGCGCACCTGCGCCGCCTCCTGTTTGCCTTTGTCGAAGGCGGCCCGTCGCCTCGCGATTTCCTCCGGCGAAAGCCGCGCTGCATTCGAATAGTCTTGCTTCCAGTCCGCAGGGCCGGGCCAGGCGAGCGGTGATTGAACGGTCGTTCGGGGCCCTTTAGCCGTCTGAAGAACATCGAGCGCAAGCCGGGCGATCAGATCCTGGGATGCCGGATCGTTCGGTCGGCCCGCGGCGTTGCCGAGCGGAAAATCGCTGAAAACAAAGCGCGGCACGCCGACATGTTCGACGATGTCGCGGGCACAGCCGAGCACGACGGTGGCAAGGCCCGCTTCTTCCAGGTGCCGTGCCGCAAGGCTGACCGATTGGTGGCAGACCGGACAATTGGCGACGAGCACGACCGCATCGACCGCGTCTTCCCGGCAGCGCCGCGACAGCTCCGGGCAATCGACGTCGCGCGTGGTTTTCTGAGATCGGTTGGTCGGCAGGCCATGAAAGCGCGGCCCGAGAGCGCCGAGACAGCCGTCCGCCACGAGGCGCCGGAAGGCCGGCAGCGGGAAATAGCTGTTTTGGTCCTCCGCCGTCGTGTGGTCCCGGTCGATGGCGACATGCGCAATCCTGAGATCCGGATCGCGGTCGCTCGGCCCCGAATAGACGGAAAAGAATTTCGCCGCCCCGTTATAGGGCGCGCCGGGTCCCTGGTCGCCCTTGCCGGCCTGGAACGGCGCCGCGGTCGTCACGATGGCAAGGCGGCTTTCCGCCATCGGTTTCTCCGGCCGGTGGAACGGGACATGATCGTAATGCGCAAAGCTGTAGGGCGTGCCGTAGCCGAGCGCCAGGTAATAGGCGCGGATCCGCTCCAGATAGGCGATCGGCTTGTCGGATGTGTCCGTCATCGTGTCGGTCACGGGGTTCGGGTTGCGGGCAGCGTGTCCTATGGTCGGTGCACCAGACCATGCCCCCGACGGCAGGGTCAAGCAGCCGCGATCGGAGGGAGCCGCCACAATGACCATCACCGCCGTCGAAACCCTGCGCCTTGCCGAGTTTCCGAACCTGATATGGGTGCTGCTCGAAGACGAAGCCGGCCGGATCGGTCTCGGCGAGACCTTTCTCGGGGCAGAAGCGGTCGAGGCCTATATCCACGAAACTGCCGCGCCACTTCTGATCGGCCGGCCGGGCGATCCCGAACCCGTGCGCCTGGCGCTCAGACCCTATGTCGGCCACCAGGCTCCGGGCGCCGAGATCCGCGGCCAGTCGGCGGTCGATCTGGCGCTCTGGGATCTGTGGGGCAAACGCACCGGCCAGCCGGTCTGGCGCTTGCTCGGCGGCCGCGCCCGCGAGGCGATCCGGGTCTACAACACCTGTGCCGGCTACGGCTATGTACGGGCCGCGCGTGGCCAGGTGTCGGAAAACTGGGGGCTTGGCGGCAACGAGGGACCTTATGAGGATCTGGAAGCCTTTCTGACGGATGCCGGCAGTCTCGCCGAGGACCTGTTGTCGGAAGGCGTGTCGGCGATGAAGATATGGCCGTTCGACCGTTACGCGGAGGCCACCAACGGCATGGCGATCACACCGGACGAACTGGACGAGGGCTGCGAGCCCTTTAGAAAGATCCGACAGGCGGTCGGCAACCGCATGCAGATCATGCTGGAAATGCACTCGCTGTGGTCTGCGCCGGCTGCAGGCGACATCGCCCGCGCGCTTGCACCCTACGACATCTATTGGGTCGAGGACCCGATCCAGATGAGCGGCTTTGCCGCGCTGGCCGATCTACGGCGGCGCATCCCGCAGAAGATAACAGCCTCTGAGACGCTTGCCGGCCGTCGGCAATTTCTCGATCTGGTATCGGCGGACGCCGTCGACATCGTCATGTTTGATCTCGGCTGGTGCGGCGGTCTGACCGAGGCCAAGGCCATCGCCTCCATTGCCGAAGCGCGCGCCTTGCCTGTCGCACCGCACGATTGCACCGGACCGGTCGTCTTTGCCGCCTCGTGCCATTTTTCGGTGCACGCGCCGAACGCGCTGATCCAGGAGCGGGTGCGAGCGTTTCACACAGGCTGGCACCGGGAACTGGTCGACAACGTGCCGGTCTTTGAGGACGGGATGATCGCGCCGCCGCAGGGCGAGGGGTTCGGTCTGGCGCTCAAGCCGGACCTGTTCGACCGTGCCGACGCGACACACCGCCGGTCAGGTGCAGGCGATGCCTGAGAAGATGATCAGGAATAGCGCTCGATCAGCCGGGTAACTTCCGCGTTGCGTGCCTTGCCGCTCTTGCCGCCGATGACCACGACGATAATGTGCTTGCGGCCGCGTTTGGCGGATGCGACGAGGTTGTAGCCGGAAAGCCGGATATAGCCGGTTTTGATGCCGTCGACGCCGCGCACATTGCCGAGCAGCCGGTTGGTCGCACGGAAGCGCCGTCCGCCGTATTTAAACTCCCGGGCCGCGAAATTGCGGGCATAGCGGGAATGACGCAGCTTCAGCGCCCGGCCGAGGATCGCCATGTCGCGCGCCGTGGTCACCTGGCGTGTGTCCGGCAGGCCGGAGGCGTTGACGAACCGGGTGGACGTCATGCCGAGCGCCCGGGCCATGGCGGTCATGCGGGCGGCAAACGCGGCCTCGGATCCGGCCATGTTTTCTGCAACGACCGCCGCCACGTCGTTGGCCGACTTGACCGACAAGGCGCGTATTGCATCGCGTACCGAAATCGTCGTGCCCGCCTTCACGCCGATCTTGGCCGGCGGCGTGCGGGCAGCGTTGCGCGATACGCGCCAGCGCGTATTGAGCGAAAGCTTGCCGGACTTCAGATCCTCAAAGACGAGGAACAGCGTCATCATCTTGGTGAGCGAGGCCGGATAGCGCAGCGATTCCGAATCCACCTCGTGCAGCACCTTGCCGGAGCGTACGTCCACCACGATGGCCGCATAGGTGCGGGCCTTGACCGGGCCGGACGGTGCGGGGGCGTAGGAGGCGGTGGTGACCGAGGGCGTGACCGACACCGGCAGCGAATTGACGCCCGCGCCGCATGATGCCAGAACGAAGGCGATCGCCACCAGAAATAGATTACGCATTCGCAACTCCCACAACCCAATATCCGCCCAGAATTGTTTAGCGAAAATCCTTGCCGAGTGCAGCTAAATAATATCAAGAGTGCGACATATGGTAATTCGATAAAGATTTCCGGGGATTGCTTGGTTAATAGGCAATTTCTACTTGGTGGAGCGATAGGATCAGGCTTTCCAAAAGAGCCCGGCGAACGGAAAAACGCGTTCAACCGGCAGCGTGATCCGGCGGCACTGGAGGCGGGCGGATAAAGAGGAGGCGGCACACATCATGCAGGATACGCGCACGCAGGTAGGCATCATCGGGGGTGGTCCGTCCGGCCTGCTTCTGTCGCAATTGCTGCACCTGAACGGCATCGACAGCGTCGTGCTGGAACGAAGGGACCGCGACTATGTGCTCGGCCGCATCCGCGCCGGCGTGCTCGAACAGGGGCTGACGGATCTTTTGCGCCGGGCCGGCATCGGCGACCGCATGGACCGGGTCGGCGAGATCCATGCCGGCTTTGCCATTGCCGGTGGCGACAAAGAGTTCCGCATCGATCTGGAAACTCTCACCGGCGGCCAGACCGTTATGGTCTACGGCCAGACGGAGGTTACCCGCGATCTATACGAGGCGCGCGATGCCATGCAGGGCAGCATCGTGCACGAAGCCGAGGGTGTGACCCCGCACGGGATCGAGGGCGACGCGCCCTATCTTACCTACGAGGTCGGTGGCGACGCGTTCCGTCTGCATTGCGATTTCATCGCCGGTTGCGACGGATTCCACGGCGTCAGCCGGGCATCGATCCCGGTCGAAAGCCTGCGCACTTACGAGAAGGTCTATCCGTTCGGCTGGCTCGGCGTCCTGTCGGAAACCCCGCCGGTCGACGAGGAACTGATCTATGCGCACAGCGACCGGGGCTTTGCGCTGTGTTCGCTGCGCTCGCGCACGCTCAGCCGCTATTACGTGCAATGTCCGCTCGACGTTGAGTTGGCTGACTGGCCCGACGACCGCTTCTGGGACGAATTGAAGGCCCGGCTGCCAAGCGCGGCGGCCGAGCGTCTGGTCACCGGCCCATCGATCGAAAAATCCGTCGCGCCCTTGCGCAGCTTCGTGACTGAGCCGATGCAGCACGGCCGTCTGTTCCTTGCCGGCGACGCCGCCCACATCGTGCCGCCGACCGGCGCCAAGGGCCTGAACCTGGCGGCCTCCGACATCCACTATCTCTCGACCGCGCTCATCGACTGGTACCGCGCCGGCTCGGATGCCGGCCTCAAGTCCTATTCCGACCGGGCGCTCGCCCGCATCTGGAAGGCGGAACGCTTCTCCTGGTCGATGACAAAACTCCTGCACACGTTCCCCGAGGACCAGCCCTTCGACCGGCGCATGCAGGAAACCGAACTGGCCTATCTGGCAGGCTCCAAGGCGGCACAGATGGCGCTGGCGGAGAATTATGTGGGGTTGCCGTATTAGCCGCAACGCCTTGTAGTTTCTCTTCGCTGGTGGGGCGGCCTGAGCAGAAACTCGCCTCTGTCGCGCAAGGAACACCTGCACAAATCTCCCCGCAGTCATTCTACGGCACCGCAGCGATCGTCATAAACGCTGCGAAGATCACCATGTGAACCCCGCCTTGCAGCACAGTGGTGCGGCCTGTGGCCAGGCTGAGCGTGCTGATGAACAAGGTCAGCACCAGAAGCACGATATGTTCGGGCTGCAACCCGAGCGCCAGCGGTTTACCGAGCACCAGCGATACGGCGGCAACGGTCGGGATGGTCAGGCCGATTGTCGCCATGGCCGAACCGAGGGAGAGATTGAGGCTGGTCTGCAGCCGGTTGGCACGTGCCGCCCTGACGGCGGAAAGCCCTTCCGGCAGGAGCACCACCGACGCAATGACGACGCCGACGAAGGCGGCCGGCAGACCGGCATTCGCGACGCTCTGTTCGATGACCGGTGAGAGCGTTTTGGCCAACAGCACGACCGAGACAAGCGCGATGAGCAGAAACACCACGCTCAAAAGCGTCACCAGTCCGGACGGTCTGCGGTGCACCGTGCCCGGATCTATGGCATCGAGGAAAAAGTCGCGGTGCCTTACGGTCTGCACGAACAGGAACAGGCAATAAAGGCTCAAGGATACGATGCCGACAAAGATCAATTGCGCATCGGAATAGATCGGGCCGGGGACCGAGCGGGTGTAGTTGGGAAGGATCAGGGCAAGCGTGGCGAGCGTGCCGATCACGGCAAGGCCTGCGCCGGTGCCCTGGATCTTGAAGGCCTGCTCGAAATGGCGCACGCCGCCGACCAGAAGGCACAGGCCGATAATCCCGTTCATGACGATCATGATGGCCGCAAAGACCGTATCGCGCGCCACCGTGGCGCCGCCATCCGGGGCGGACAGCATGATGGACACGATCAGCGCGACTTCGATGACGGTGACCGAGGCTGCGAGCACGAGGGACCCGAACGGTTCGCCGACCCGCAACGCGACCACTTCCGCGTGATGCACGGCCGCAAACACGGAGCCGCCAAGCAGCGCGGCGGCCAGGAGCGTAAGGCCGATACCCGTTGCATCCAGCGTTCCCGTCAGCCGGAAGCCAAGAAATGTCGCGGCAAGAACCGGCAGGGCCCATGTCCAGATGGGGATCGCACCGGGCGCGGATTCCGACATCACGCGGACCTCTTTCGCATCATCCGCGCAAGACCTGGTCGCGGACAAGGGCAATCCTGGCGCTGACATGCGGTAGGCGGGCTGTTGAAAGTGCCTCGGAGCGGGGAAATCGGACTGATCGGCGCAGCCTCCGGTCACGGCGGGGGAACAGAGCGTCTACTTGTGCAATAGGGCCAAGGATACAACCCGTCGCCCGATGGCGTCCATCGTCTTGAAGACATTCCATAGTTTTCGGTGCGGAGCCCCATGCCGTTTCCATGCAGCCAATGCCTGTTCGGGCATCGCCGACACCGATGACCAAAGGTAATGAAACCGAGACCAGGCGGCATTGGCCCCTTCGCTGGCCCCCGGATAGCAGATTGGCGAACGGCGATCTGCGCTGCGTCTCTGCCGATCTGTCGGCAGCGGCCGCTGAACCGGGAGACGGAAATGGAAAGACGGCATCTTGGGCGCACGAGACACCGGATCGGAGCTGCGGAGGAGGCTCTGATCCGGCGGTTGAAGCGGGGCGAGAACGCGGCCTTTGCCGAGGCCGTAGACCGTTACCACGCCAGGCTGATGGCGGCGGCGCGGCGCATCCTCGGCAACGAGGAAGACGCGCGCGACTGCGTTCAGGAAACCTTCATGCAATTGTTCCGGTCCATCGGCCGGTTCGAGGGCCGGTCGTCGCTGTCAAGCTGGCTGCATAGGATCGTCACGAATGCCGCGCTGATGCATGTGCGCAGACGCTGCCGGGAACGCCTTGCCGACCTGCCGTCCAGCGTTGAAGAAAGCGAGACACCCCAGGACGCGGCGCTTTGGCAGATCCCGACCTGTCCGCAGGCGGTCGTCGAGTGCCGTCAGCTTTGCAAGCATGTCCGCGACGCGATCGACGCGCTGCCGGAACCGCATCGGAACATTCTCCTCCTGCGCGATATCCGGGAGGAAGACACGGCCGCGACCGCACGCGTCATGGGCATTTCGATCAATGCGGCGAAAGTGCGCCTGCATCGCGCCCGCCGGGCGCTGCGGATCGCATTGGAGCCCACGCTTCTGGCGGACGCGCACAGTCGGGTTTAGGTAAAGGTTGGCTCTGAAAAATCGGATGGTCTGTCTGGCACCGAACCGCTAAACAGGATCAGGCGAAAAAGGTCGGGACGGATTCCAGCATGGAAATGCATCAAGTCCGCTATTTTCTGGCGGTCTGCCGGACGCAGAACTTCACGCGCGCGGCCAAGGAATGCCATGTCACCCAGCCCGCGCTCACCCGGGCCATCAAGAAACTCGAACAGGAATTGGGCGGCGACCTGTTTCACCGCGATCAGCGCCTGATCCGGTTGACCCGATTGGGCGAGACGATGCAGCCCTTGATGGACAAGACGCTGGCGGCCGCAAGGGCAGCCAAGGCGCAGGCCGAACAGTTCCGCCGGTCGGAGACCGCGTTGCTCAACCTCGGTGTCTCCATGACCATGTCGCCGCGCCTGCTCGTGGAGCCGATTTCTGAAATCAACCGCCGCTTCGAGGATCTAGAACTGGTGCTCGACCAGGAACCCGCCGGCCAATTGCTGGATCAGCTCGAGGATGGCAGGCTTGAACTGGCCATCTTCGCCACCGGCGAGACGCTCCCGGAACGCATGCACCGATGGCCGCTCTACAAAGAACGCCACCACGTGGTTTTTCCGGCCGGCCATCCGCTTGCCGAACACGACAGCGTCCCCCTTGCCGCGCTCGACGGCGAGACCTGGATCGACCGGCCCTATTGTTCGATCCCGACGATGTTTGCCCGCCTGTGCGAAGACAGCGGGGTGCGGCTCTCGATCAAGCACCGGGCTTCGAGCGACGACCAGGTTCAGCACATGGTGCTGGCCGGACTGGGGTGTTCGCTGTTGCCGACGGGTCGGGCCATCCTTGCGGGCATTGCGGCCCGGCCGATCGACGAGTTTCCGGCTGAACGCACAGTTGTCGTTGCCGCCGTGGCCGGGCGCCCGTTCGCCCCGGCTTCCGATGCCTTTGTCCGGTTGGTGCGCGCCCGCTGTTGGGAAGGGGCTCAGGCCTGAGAGCCGCTCGGCAACCCGATTCCTTTCAGACAGTCCACGATATCGGCCGGCACCACGCGGACCCGATAATCCGGCTCCACGAAGGCCAGGCGGACAACACCGCCGCCGTCGATGACATAGGTTGCGGGAACCGGCAGGAACCAGCCGTCATTGCCCTGAAACAGCGGCAGGTCGCGCCCGAGGTGCATGAACAGTTCGCGCATCGCTTCGTCGAGGCGAAACAGCAGGCCGAAAGTCAGGGCAACCCCGCTGTCGACGTCGGTCAGAACTTCGAAAGACACGTCGTGACGGGCCTTGAGACGCTCGGCCGCCCCGCCGGTTTCCGGCGTGATGACCACGATCCGGGCGCCCGCGGCCTCGATATCTGCCTGGATCCGTTTGAGATCGTCGATCTCGCTGGCGCAGATCGTGCACCAGTTTCCGCGGATGAAGCTGACGACCAGCGGTCCATCGGCAAGCAACTCATCGGACGAAATGAGCTTGCCTTCGGCATTCGGTAGCAGGAAGCCCGGCAGGACATCGCCGGTTCGCAGCCCGCTCGCACCGACGCCGGAACTGGCAAGATGGTCCAGGAACCGTTCGACAATCGCATCGACATCATTTTTTGCCATTGAAGGACCCCGCGTACCGTATGTGATCCGGCTGCAGCCTGCTCTCCCTCTTTTCGCGGAATGTCATCGATCCCCCCTTGCACGTACCGTTCCGGATACGGGCCTTCGATCCGTTGAAGCGCCGGTCGCCTGTAGGATGCGCATCGCACGCATGGGGTTACGCGGGACTGCCGATCACCGTGATAGACCGCACGATCCGTTTAGAGAAGCTGGCAACCGCTCGAATTGATCGCCCTTCCCGCGGATCACCACCGGAACCTCTTCATTGCCAGTCGCGTCAGGCGTGCAGCGGAAACCCCCAATACCAAAACTTGACGATTAAAATCATATTTTATAGGCCCGACTACCAGGCCTTTTGAGGCCGGCCGCAGCAAGTCGGTTGTTGCAAGACGCTCGTCTTCACTCCGCGGGTCAACCGCCCACGATCGGAACAATGTCTGAAACAGTCCTCGAATTGCTCGCCCCCCATGCAGTGGAGATTTCAGAATCCGGAGACGATGACCTGAATTCTCTCGATGGCATTGTCGATCAGGTGCAAGGCGCACGCCTGCAGGCCGGACTGACCATAATCGGGGTCGCTGCGACCGTGCCTGAGAACTTCAGGATGGTGGGCATGTCCCAGCCGGGACTGTCGGTCGAAGTGCATGTGCGCGGGCAATCCCGATCCTCCGGATTGAGCCATGACACGTCAGTGGAATTGCGGACCGGCGAAGCGGCCGTTATTGCCACGCAATCCGAGGAAACCTGGGAAACCCGTGCCAAGGCGGGCGACCAGGTCGCGCTTTACACCTTGCTCGCAACGTCCTCCTGGCTTGAACGCCACGGTTTCGGTTTCGGCCGGGAATACGACCGCCCGCTTGAGCATCTTTCAACGTGGCAGCGGCCGCTTGGCGTTGACGTTTTGAACGATATCGGCGCGCATGCCTTCGGGTTCGACATGTCGGGTATCAGCCTTTTGAAACAGGAAAGCCTTGCTTTGAGAGTCATGGAGGCTGTGCTGTGCGAGACGACGGGCGATGCGCGGCCGCCGGCCGACGCCCGCATGGTTCGCCGCGCCAGGGCAGCGCGCGCCTATCTCGCAGAAACCAGCATTTCGGATCTCAGCCTGGAAGCCACGGCACAGGAACTGGGCACGTCCCTGCGGCAATTGCACCGTGATTTCCAGACCGTCTTCGGAACCACGCCGTTTGCTTTTGTCAGGGAATTCCGGCTTCGAAGAGCCGCCGAACAGATCCGTTCCGGTGAGATGACGATCACGCAGGCCGCATTCGCAGCCGGCTATGCAAGCGCGTCCACTTTTTCCAGAAGCATGAGCCGGACACTCGGACTTTCGCCCAAGCAGATAAGGCGAAAATGACTTTTGGCCGGCCCGGCCACGTCTTTGGCATGCACGGCAACGAACTAGGACCGCAGACCTGATAACCCCTTGACCGAGGTATCTTTTACCGCGGGGGGCGTTCATGCGGATTGTGTCATCATTCATGTCGGTCGCGGTGGTCGCGATCGCAAATTCTGCTTTGGCGCAATCGCAAAACCCGGAAACCGGCCTCATCGAGCTCGATCCGCTTGTCGTCACGGCCCGCAAGCGTGAACAGCCCATCACGGACGTCCCGGCGTCCGTTTCGGTCGTGCGACCGGAAGAGATTGCATCGGCCGGCGGAAACGACGTCCGTGGCGTTATCGAACGCACGCCGAACGCATCTTTCATCGGCCTTGGATTTCCGGGCAACAATTCCATCAATCTGCGCGGCCTCGGCGGTCTGGCGACCTTTGGCCCCTACGATGCCGCGGTCAGTGTAACGCTGGACGAACACGTGATACCGCTGCGCAGTTTCGATGCGATGCTCCTCGACGCGGAACGGGTGGAGGTTCTCAAGGGTCCGCAGGGCACCTTGTACGGCCGGTCGTCGATCGGCGGTGCGATCAACATCGTTACCCGTGAGATGACCGAGGAATGGACCGGCGACTTCGGTGCGGAAGGCGGCGAGAACGGTCACATAACGGTTCAAGGAGCCGGCGGCGGCGCGATTTCGGATTCGCTGCTTGTGCGCGGTGCTGTTCGGTTCACGGATTTCGACGGCGACGTGCCGAACACGCTTACGGACGAGGATACGAACCAGGCAGAAACCTTTGCCGGTCGCGCCTCCGCCAAATGGCTGTTCAACGACACCGGCTTTGTGCGCCTGACTTACCAGGCCGAGCGGGAAGACTTCCGGCCGACGGGCGACATCCTCCTGACCGACCCCCGGTTTCCGATTGCCGCGCAAAGCGGCCTCTCAAAGGCGGACCGGGACACCGACAGGGTCACAGCCCGGATAGAAAACGCCTTTTCGGGTTTCAAGCTGGTCGCCCTTGGCGCCTATGAGCGCACCAAGATCGGCAGCGACTTCGATCTGACCGATTCGATTCTGATTCCCGCGGCTTTCGGTATTCCCGCCCGGTTTACGACCGACCCGACCAACGACCGGAGCATCACCGCGACTGACGAGGAAACGATTTCCTTCGAGGTACGCCTGCAATCCGACGAGGGGCAACGCTTTGAGTGGCTCGTTGGCGCCAGCTATCTGGACCTGACATTCGATCGTAACCTGTCACGGCGAAGCATTATCCCGTCGTTCAACATCGATGAGGTCTCGTCGAATTCGAACACGACGATCGGCACGTTCGGAGATGTCACATGGAACGTTTCGGAGCGGTTTTCGGTCGGGGCGGGTTTGCGGGTGGCGCGCGACGAACTGGACTACCGCGGCACGACCGACTTCTTCGGCGCGCTGGCCGGAACGCCGCGCTTTTCCGAAACCGATCGCTTTGACGACAATTACGTCGTAGGCAATGTCAACATTGCCTATCGGTTCGCCGACCATCTGGTCTATGCCCGGGCCGCGCGCGGTTATGCATCCGGCGGATATGGCGAGTTTGCGGCAAACGCGCTTGTCGGCCAGCCGATCGATCCTTTCGAACCGTCGACATCCAACAGTTTCGAGGTCGGCATTCGCGGCGGATCGCCAGCGCTGTTTTATTCCGCTGCGGCCTTCTACAATGACGTTTCGGACGGACAGACCTATCAGTTCGATGCCACGACCTTTCGCAACGTCGCCGAAAATCTCGATTTCACCTCGTACGGTATCGAAGGCGAAGTCAGTGCTGAATTGACGGACTGGGCCCGTCTCGATCTTGCCGTCGGCCTGCAGCAGGCCGAATTCGACGATGTGCCGCGAACCGCATTGTCCGGCGCCATGGACGGCGACCGCGTGCCTCTGACGCCTCGCTTCACCCTTTCCGCCGCGCTGTCGGGCGACATTCCCGTTGTCGATTTCGGTCCGGTCGACCGGGTCTCCTATCTGTTTTCGGTCAATCACGTCGGGGATCGCGCCGCCGATCCGGCCAATTCGACGATCATCGACAGCTACACGATCCTGGATGCCCGGATCGGCGCCGGGGTCGGCAATGTCGAGGTCTATGGTTTCGGCACGAACCTGACCGACGAAGTCGCGGTGCTCTACAGCCAGAACTTCGGTACTCCGACAGCCCCTGTTCCGACGGCGAATGTCAATCGCGGCCGGGTCCTTGGGCTCGGCGTCTCGGCCAAATTCTGACTGCCGGGACCTTTTGCCCGGTCGCCCGCCCTTCCTTTCACGCCTCTGGGCTTGCACCAATGAGAGCATGCGCATGACCAACATCCTTGTGCCCTTCTACACCAGCTACGGACACACCCATGCGCTCGCCGAAGCGGTTGCCGCCGGCGCCCGCGAGGTCTCGGGCGCCACCGTGAAGCTCGCTCTGATTCCCGAACTGCAGGAGGCGCTTGACCCGGATATCCCCGGTCGAGCCGCGCACGACACGTTTTATCGCCAGGCCCGGGAAAAGCTTGCCGGCCTTCCCGAAGCCGGCATGGAGGATCTCGTCTGGGCCGACGGCATCATCTGGGGAACGCCGACCCGTTACGGCAATATGTGCGCCCAGATGAAATGGTTCCTCGACCAGACGGGACGGCTATGGTGGGAGGGCAGTCTGGAGGGCAAGGTGACCGGATTGTTCACGTCCTCCGGTACCCTGCATGGCGGACAGGAATCGACGCTCCTGACGTCGCTTGTGCCACTTTTGCACCTCGGCATGATCTACGTGGGATCGCCCTATTCCCAGAACCCGCATATGCTGGACGCCACCCGCGCGCTCGGCGGTTCCCCCTACGGCGCATCCGTGCTGGCGGTCCGCGACCTGTCCCGGTCTATCCAACCGGAAGAGGCGGCGCAGGCACGGGGTTTGGGCCGTCGTGTGGCTGAGATCGCGACGAAGCTGCATCGGATCTGATCGCTGCGAGCGTCGCGTTTTTTCGCCGGCATCGAAGACACCGTTTGTATTAGATCCCAGTTTGCCGCATTTACGCCCCATGCTCGCGCCACGCTGCACTGCAGCACCCGCATGGATTGGCGGGTGGCGTGTAGCCGGCCGCACAGATCGGTGCGGTTCGACACGTGACCGAACACGTTACATCGGAGGGGCACGATGGATCCTTCAGGAAAACCGTTCAGGTGGGCAATTGCGGGAACAGGCAAGATCGCGGCGGATTTTGCCTCGCAGGTCGCCCTCATCAAGGGCGCGTCTTTGCATGCGGTGTTTTCCCGACGCAGGGAACATGCCGAAAAATTCCGTTCCGCTTTCGGGATGGCCGCGGCGTACGATTCCTTCGAAGAGATGCTTGCGGATGAAGCGATCGACGCCGTCTACATCGCGCTGCCGGCAGCTCTCCATTATGAGACCTGCATCAAGACCTTGCGTGCGAAGAAACCCGTGCTGTGCGAAAAGCCCTTTGCAGTCAGTGCCGCTCAAGCCGAGGAAGTCCTGGCGGTGTCGCGCCAGGAAAACACGTTTTGCATGGAGGCCATGTGGCTGCGGTTCAGCCCCCTGATCGGCAAGATCCGCAGCATGGCCGCCAGCAGCGAACTTGGCCGGATACGCAACATCAGCGTCCAGGTCGGTTACGCCACGCCGCCAGGGCGCCTGCAGGATGCCGATCCGGGCCGCGGCGCGCTTTTGAACTTTGCCGTCTACGGCACCTCGCTGGTGCAGATGCTTCTGGGGAACCCGGAAAGTGTGCACGGGGACCTGATCGAGAGCGAGACCGGGCTCGATGAAGGCTGCACGCTCAGCCTGCGTTATTCCGACGCCCTGGCAACCGTGTCCGCCAGCAATACACTCACCATGAACAATGAGGCCGTCATCACCGGCACAAAGGGCCGGGTCCGGATCGGGGCGCCGTTCTATTCCCCGCGCTATGCCGAAGTGATGCGGTTAAACGAACCCTCGGGTGGCGCGACCGCCAAACACAATCCGGTCAAGGCCGTGCCGAAGGTCGACAAGATCCCGTATTACGGACTGGTCCAGGGCACGTTCTGGAACGCGCTTTTGCGGCGCCGGGCGAAGCTCCTGATGCGCAAGCCCGGCGAAAGCGGATTGAAATTCGAGGCCCTGGAAGTCATGCGATGCGTGCGCGAGGCCCGGATCGAGAGCGAGACGATGTCCCATGCGGATACCCTGTCCGTCGCGCGCATTCTCGATCAGGTACGTGGCTCGCAGGAGACGACAACGCCCGCACCCGTTTCCCTCAAAGCGATCTGACCGGGGCCCGAAGGAAACCGCCGGCTCACCGCCACGGCAAGGGTTCGATCGGGTCGAACGTCGTCGTCAGTGTGCGCGGCAGGTCGAAGCGTTCCGGATATTGCAGGGATTCGATCAGTTCAGCCATGTGGATCCCAAGTTCCGGCGACAGGCGGCAGGGGCGGTCTTCCCTGATTGCCGCCGCCAGTTCTGACGGGCCGCGCATGAAGTCGACCGGTTTGTTACGGCCGGATCGCACGGCCTTCGATCGGCGGGCGCTCGGATACTTTTTTTCATAAGACAGACCGCTGATCGAAAACGGCAGGCCGAGCCTGTGTTCGATCTGGGTTCTGAGATTTCCCAAACGACGTGATATGGCGTTCTGCAAGCGGTCCGGCGGAGTCGGTTGGAAATAGACCGGCGACGCATCGTCCCGCACATATTTTGTGTAGAGGATGCCGTTCTCGCCGATGATCTTGATGCCTTTGTCGAGCGGCGCGACGATACCGAATGTCACTTTTGCGACGATATCGTTGTCGTATTCGATGCACGCGGCCGTGAAGTCGGGCGCCATGCCATCGACGGCGATTCCCTTGTCCTTGATCCGCGTGGACGCAAAGGACTGGATCCGGCGGGCCGGGCCGAAATAGGCGGCGAGCCACGACAGCACATAGGCGGCGTGTTCGTAGGTGCAGCCCACCTCGAATTCGTCTTTCATCGGCCAGGGCGCGCCGGAGACACTGCGCCATCCGGCGGGGTTGTGCCGGTGCACCATGCCGCTGTCGAAATTGGCATAGACCAGTCGGATCGGACCGACGGCATCTTCCTTGATGCCTTTCCAGAGCGTTTGTGCGGTATCCGTCAGCATGCTGCACGGTGCCGTCGCCACGCGCAGTCCCTTCTGTTTAGCCAAATCCGCCAGTTCCGCGGCAGGAACCGATTCCATGGCGAGCGGTTTTTCCGAATAGACGTGCTTGCCGGCTTCCAGGCAGGCCGTTGTCGTATCGTAATGCGCGCGCGGATTGGTCAGGTTGAGCACCATTTCGACATCCGCGTCCGCCAGCATGGCCTCGAAACTCTCATAGGCCTTGATGCCGTGATGGTCGGCAAAGGCCTTCAGCCGCTGCGGATCGGTGTCATAGGCTCCCAAAAGGGTGAGATCGGCATGGTCCGGCACTGTTGCCATGTAGAAATCGGCCACATAGCCGCAGCCCAAAATCGCGAGATTCATCGTGTGTTTTCCGCTCCAGTCGACAGACAGGGTTCTTGCCCTTGGGCCGGTGCTCGAAGTCCGTTTCCGCCTTACCGATTTCTTTTGCCCCGTCCGACAGAATACCGTTCCGGCGGGCCGGTTTTCGACCTGTGTTTTCCCAGATCTTTGTGCCCAGTACGGCCTGAAATTCCTCCGTGGCGTGTCGTGCGATGCGTGAAGGACGGCGCCGACCGGCGCGCGTTTGCGGGAGGTCCCTTACACATGGCGAGTACCGCCTGAGCGTGCAGACACCTCCGCGCTAATTGCGGTGCAAATGCGGTGACAATGCGGTCGTTCTTTGGCCGATCCGTGGTGCCGGCCGATTTCCTGCGCGACGTTGTATCTATTGCACGAGCGCCGCGCACGTCTGATCGCCCGGCACGTCGCAGGGCACATAGGTCATGATGTCGGTTTCCGTCCCGTCCGCAAAAACGATCTGAACGCTGACGAACGATACGCTGCCCGGTGCGAAATAGGTGTAGATATGGTCCGCCTCGGGATCGAGCGCATAGGGATTTTGCGGATTGCAGGCCGGCAGCGGCCAGCGTTCGGTGAGCGCGCTTGAATTGATCGCATAACGCACTTCCTTCAAACCGCATTTCCAGGTGAGCACCTGGGTAAGATAAACCCATTGCCGGCCGTTATAATTGCGGAACGCGACCCAGTTTCCCGAGGTCGCGTTGAGGGCCTGTTTGACCAGCCCCAGCGGGATCGGACCGTCCTCGGCACGAGTCCGATCCGCGCTCGCGCTCAGCAGGCCCGCAAAGAGGCAAAGGCTGCCAAGTATCGCCCGAAATCCCTGCGCCATCTCGATTCCCTCCGCAATATCGGATCGTCGTCTCGATACGACACAGGTTTATTCGAACAGCGCGCATGAATGAAGCCGAAAGGAACCGGCGCGACAGACGCCGTGCCCGCAAGTCACTGACCTGCGAAACCGGTCGTCGCCGATGGTCGGCCGACGCCCGGGCTTCAGTCTTCGTGTGTCGGCCAGTGCAGGGCCGCCTGGACAAGGCCGCGGGTTTCTTCGGCCATTTCCCGGGCGATCGAAAACGGGTTCGGCGGTTGCGGCGTCAGGCGGGCTTCCACGTCGGTAGTGTGGTACTCCAGCCGTGCGTCGTGCTTCATCGCAAGATGTTTCATGCGCTCGTTTTCACGCAGGCACAGCATGTAAAGCGAGGTGACATTGCGATTGCGGGCCGCGGTGATGACCCGCGACAGCAAGGCGTCGCCGATCCCCCGGTCCCGGAAATCGGACTCCACGGAGAACGCCGCTTCGGCCGCCGTCGGGTCGTGGTCGTGCAGGCCGCTCAGTTCGGCAACGGCGCGCAGGACACCGTCCGGGAACGCTCCGTAAACGATCGAATCGCCGTCGAGCAGCGACTCGGCATGGCGGGCGACGAAATCGTCACCGACCACCCCGGCGAAGCGCATGCGTCGGGATTCCGGCCCCAGCCGGGAAAAGTGTTTTTTCAGGGCTGTCCGATCGAAGCGCCAGAGACGCCGGATCGCAGGGTCGAAAGGGAAAGCGCCGTCCTTCATCGGTGTTCTCTCCAGAACGCGTGGAACGAAAACCTTTCCCGGACTTTCCTCAGATGGTGTTTTTATGGGGCGCCAGAAACAAGGACGCGAATCGATTGTGCAATGCAACATAATATGGGGGCGTTATTGGCAGGTGAAAAGCCTGCTTGGGTGAAACCGAACCGTCCGCGGCCAAAACGCAACACATGGGCAAGGTTTTGGGTCCGTTGCGATGTTTTGTGTCGTAACTCGATCGTTGTGCGCAAGAAACACCAAGTATTTGTTGAAAAATGCCTGCGGCAATCCGCCGTCAACCCGGCGCCGGATGGCCGCCGGCCTCCCGGTGTTCGCCAAGCGCCTGTCTGATGATCCGGAACGCAGACCACAGAAACAGGGTGGCCATCAGGCCGGCCACGATCAGGTCCGGCCACGCGGAGCCGAGCCAATAGACCCCGAGGGCCGCGCCCATCACGGCAACATTGCCGATCGCATCGTTGCGCGAGCACAGCCAGACAGAACGCACATTCGCATCGCCGTCCTTGTAGCTGACGAGCAGAAGCACGCTGGCGAGGTTCGCCAAGAGCGCCATGACGCCGATCACGCCCATCACATGCGCCTGCGGCACGCCGAGCACCAGCACCTGGTAGAAGGTGGAGCCGAAGACCCAAAGGCCCATGAGGAACAGGCTGAACCCCTTGAACAGAGCCGCGGTCGCCCGGGTGCGCAGCTTACAACCGATTACGGCGAGCGACAGGCCGTAGGTGAGGGCGTCGCCCAGGAAGTCGAGCGCGTCCGCTTTCAATGCCTGGGATTGCGCAAAATGTCCGGCCGCCATTTCCACTGCGAACATGCTGGCATTGATCGCGATCACGATCCAAAGCCGCCGTTTGTAGTCCGCCGATACGCCGTCGAAGACCGTCTTCCGACTGTCGCAGCAAGCAGCCATCCACCGCTCCGAATCCGGGTTGAATCAGTGCGAGCGGATGCTAATTCCTATAGTCACTAGAGGTTCAAGGAAAAACGTCATGGATGTCTCGATTGGCGATCTGGCCCGCAAAAGTGGCGTCAAGGTGCCTACCATCCGGTACTACGAGAGCGTCGGCCTGATCCCCGAACCGGCACGGAGCGCCGGCAATCAGCGCCGCTACACGAAACGGGATCTTGAGCGGCTTGGCTTCATCAAACATGCACGGGATATGGGATTGAGCCTCGGCGCGATCCGCGACCTGATGGCGCTTGCCGACCATCCCGAACGAGCCTGCGACGACGCCGACCGCATTGCCCGCGACCATCTTGCCGACGTCCGCGCCCGCATCGCGCAATTGCGGCGCCTTGAAGCGGAACTTGTCCGCATGACGGATGAATGCAATGGCGGGTCGATCGGCGATTGCCGAGTGCTCCAGGCCCTGTCCGATCATTCGCTTTGCGAGGGCGACCACTGATCGGGCAAGCGACTGGTGATCGATCGAGTGACGTGGTAATCGTCGAGTCTTCGAGCTCACATTTGACGCGTCTTTTCGAAGTCCCGGAGTCTCTTTGAATCTACCTTTAGTATTGCGGAGTCGTTCGACTCTCGTCCGCTCGGCGTTTTCTCTGTCACATCACTGCCATAAGTGTTAACATTAATGGTTAATGAAACATTGAGATGACAGTTCGTTTTCAAATATACTAATGACAAAATCCATAAACGAAATATCGTGGCAGGGAGTGTCATGACCACACATTCGAAGATCGAAGACATGCTTTCGACGAAGGCTGACTCTTCCAATACGGAATTCAAGACGGTCCTGCCGGCTGACGACTCGAGCGACGACCGACTGAAATCTGTTCTGTCCGATGTCGACCGCGAAGATACAACCAAGGCACCGTCGGGAGACGCCGAGACCGGCTTCACCGAAGGGCGTCTGGCGGAGCATCTCGAGCGTGAATTGTTGGGTGACGATCTGGTCCCGGCCGATGATCCCCAACCGGTTGACCCCCAACCGATTGACCCCCAAACGATTGCGGAAGACACGGTTGCCGTGGAAGCGGATTTTGCAATGGATCCCGTCGAAGAAGTGGAAACCGTGGTGGAGGCGCCAGCAATCGGAATGCCGGAAGCCCACTCGGCGCGCCTGTTGGAAATCCGGCGCAAGCAGCAATCCTTCACCGACATGCGCGACAAGATCCGTGACGGGGCCAGCCTGCTTGCCAGCCTCGGCAAACATGCGGACGTGATTGCATCCTACTTCGAAAAGGCCGAAGTCGAGATCATGCATCTCGAAAGCATCGAGGCGAAGTCCGCGACGTTGAGCGCCAACACGGATGAACTCGCTCGCCGCTGCCAGGATATGAAGGCAACCATCGAAGAGCAGAGCAAGCAGATTTCGCTCCTGGAAGCCGTTCGTGCGACGAGCCGCGACGTGATGGGCAATGCCAAGCTCGAACTGGCGCGTCTGTCCGAGGAAAACCGGGTCCTGGCCTCCGAGATCTCCACCCGCGAAGCAAAGATCGTGAAACTGGAGAGCGACAAGCAGTCCCTGCTCGAAAAGATCGAGGTCCAGCAGCGCGATCACGAGGAAATTGTTTCCGCCCACCAGGAGACCCGCAAGCGCCTCGACGCGGTCGAACATGCGACCCAGCAGAAGGACAAGGAACTGGCGACCACCGCGGCCGAGATCAAGGATCTCAAAAAGGCCAACGAGCGCAATTCCATGGACTTGACCGACGTCCAGTCGAAATATGCGGATCTGAAATCCAAATATCAGGAACAGAAGACGCGCCTGGAAGAGCGCACGTTCGAAGCCGAGGCGATGCGCAGCGAATTCGACGAAATCCTGCGCCTGAAGGAAAACCGGATCGTCGAACTGGAATCGCGCCTGGAAGCCGCCAACAAGCAGCTTATCTCGCGTGACGAACTGGTCGAATCCCTGTCCCAGACGCTGGATACGATCGGCAACGCCAAGGATCCGGAACCGGAAGCCGCTGTCGAAGAGACGCCGCCGCCGGCCAAGAAGTCCGCGTCTTCCAGCCGGTCCAAGGCCCGCGCCGAGGCAGCCAAGGACACGGACTGACCGTATCGGCACTGATCGACAGGGCCAGTGCCTGAACAAACGAAAACAACCGGGTTCTTCGAAAGGAGGGCCCGGTTTTCTTTTGTCCGGTCCCGCGCCGGACCGTACAATGCCGCAGGCGATAAACCGTGTGACAGGGCAATCGAACCATGAAGACCGTGCCGACAGATCAACCGGTCGACAGCTTCCTCGCCACCGTCACGGATGCGGCGCGCCGCAAGGACGCGGATAGTGTGTGTGACATGATGCGACGCGTGACCGGAGAGGAACCGGTCATGTGGGGCGGCAGCATTGTCGGCTTCGGGCAATACGACTACACGTATGAAAGCGGCCGCAGCGGGTCGTTTCTGCTGACCGGATTTTCGCCGCGCAAGTCCGCCCTCTCGATTTACATCATGCCCGGGTTCGAGCCGTTCGCGGACCTGATGGACAAGCTGGGGAAACACAAGACCGGCAGGTCCTGCCTCTATCTGAAACGTCTTTCCGACGTCGACCCGGAAGTGCTTGAAACGCTCGTACGGGATTCCGTGACATGGATGCGCGAACGATATCGCGCCTAAGGCGCCCTATGTGCTGCCAGGATTCAGAGGACTAGCTGCCGATTGCCTCTACCGTTTTGACGAACGATGTTTTATGGAGCGGCCATGTCCGCTCTAATTTCCGTTTCCCGTCTCACCAAAACTTATGCATCAGGCTTCCAGGCCCTGAAAGGCGTCGACCTTGAGGTCGAGCGCGGCGAGATCCTCGCCCTGCTCGGTCCGAACGGGGCCGGCAAGACGACGCTGATCAGTATCATCTGCGGCATCGTCAACGCCTCCGAAGGGTCAGTCACGGTCGACGGTCACGACACCGTCCGGGATTATCGCCGGACGCGTTCGCTGATCGGCCTTGTGCCGCAGGAATTGACCACCGAGGCCTTCGAATCGGTATGGGCAACCGTTTCCTTCAGCCGCGGTCTGTTCGGTCTGAAGGCCGATCCCGACCATGTCGAAAAAGTGCTGAAATCCTTGTCCCTCTGGGACAAGAAGGATGCCCATATCATGACGCTGTCGGGTGGCATGAAGCGACGGGTGCTGATCGCCAAGGCGCTTGCTCACGAACCGCGCATCCTCTTCCTGGACGAGCCGACCGCCGGCGTCGACGTGGAATTGCGCAAGGACATGTGGGCGCTTGTCCGCAGATTGCGCGAGGACGGCGTCACCATCGTCCTGACCACCCATTACATCGAGGAAGCCGAGGAGATCGCCGACCGCGTGGCCGTCATCAATCACGGCGAGATCATTCTGGTCGAGGACAAGGTCAGTCTGATGCGCAAGATGGGAACGAAGCTCCTGACCCTCGACCTGCAGGAACCGCTCGACGCGATCCCGGCGGCGCTCGACGCCTACAATCTCGACCTGGAAGGCGACGGCAGGCAATTGGTCTACACCTATGATACCCAGGCAGAACGCACCGGGGTCACGTCGCTTCTGAAGGATCTCAACGTGGCTGGCATCAAGGTGCGCGACCTCAAGACGACGCAGAGTTCCCTCGAAGACATCTTTGTCACGCTCGTCAGCACATGACCGACCAGCACATGCGCAAGACAAAAAGGCCGTGCCCATGAACTTTTATGCCGTCAAGGCGATCTACCTTTATGAAATGGCGCGGACCTGGCGCACGCTGATGCAGAGCATTGTCTCGCCCGTGATTTCCACGGCGCTGTATTTTGTCGTTTTTGGTTCGGCGATCGGTTCGCGCATCACCGAGATCGACGGCGTCTCCTACGGCGCGTTTCTGGTGCCGGGCCTCATCATGCTGTCCCTGCTTACCCAGAGCATTTCCAATGCCGCCTTCGGCATCTATTTTCCCAAATTCACTGGCACGATCTATGAATTGCTGTCCGCACCGGTCTCCTATTTCGAGGTCGTGCTGGGTTATGTCGGCGCGGCCGCGACGAAATCCGTCATTCTCGGCCTGATCATCCTCGCCACGGCGCATTTCTTCGTGCCGGTTCAGATCGCTCATCCCCTTGCCATGCTGTTTTTCCTGATCGTCACCGCCGTGACGTTCAGCCTGTTTGGCTTCATCATCGGCATCTGGGCGGACAATTTCGAGAAACTGCAGATCGTGCCGCTTCTGATCGTGACGCCGCTGGTGTTTCTGGGCGGCAGCTTCTACTCGATCAACATGCTGCCGCCGTTCTGGCAGACCGTGACGCTGTTCAACCCCGTCGTTTACCTGATCAGCGGGTTCCGCTGGAGCTTTTACGAGATCTCCGACGTCAACGTCGTCACCAGCCTGGCGATGATCATGCTGTTTCTTCTTTTATGCATCGCCATCGTCTGGTGGATCTTCCGGACCGGGTACCAGTTGAAGAAATAAGTCCGCGTGAGCCGGCTATCTGAGGTCGGCTCCGGCGTGACGGATCGCAAAACGCAACCGTCCCGCTATCGTATCGGATGGGTTGGCTGGGGCGGCAGGATTCGAACCTGCGAATGCCGGTACCAAAAACCGGTGCCTTACCACTTGGCGACGCCCCATCGATGAGGTGGCGTTCCCTATAGCCGCTTCGATACGTTCCCGCAACCATCTGAACCGTCGAAATAGCCGCATGGCAAAATTTTCAGGTCCACGGTGACAGCCGCGAAAATGCGCTGATTTCAGCAGCAAATTCGGCTTGCCGGGCGCCCGAGTCGCCGCTATAACGCCCTCCTGCAATCGGCCGGCATTCACAAAAGCCTGGCCTGGCGCGGAGTGTAGCGCAGCCTGGTAGCGCACCTCGTTCGGGACGAGGGGGTCGCAGGTTCAAATCCTGCCACTCCGACCATTTCCAAAAGGGTCCATTCCGGACCTATCGCTTCAGCTCATTGATGGTCTTGGCACAGCGCTCCAAATCGAGCCGCTGGGGGTTTGCCTGTGTCAGAGCGCGCGCTGACCTGGTAGCCGCGCGGCTGCGATCAGAGGCGGTACGGCCTTACCACCTTTGCCGTCTGCGCATCCCGTCATCGTATCGACCGATGCGTCGTGGCGATCTGTCCCAAAGCCATGCCAAGAAAACGCCCTGTCTGAAATGCCTTCATCAATCGAAGGGGTCGGGCATGGGCTGCCTGCGTTCATAGGACGGGGTTTGTCTAATTGAGACGCTGGTGCATGGAGTTCGGGCAGCGTTCAGGTAATCCTTGGATCTGATGGTCAATTGCGCCCGATCGGCGTGATGAATTGCGACTAAAATCACAAGAGGCAAAAACGACAGCGGGGTTGGGCGGTTTCGCAATGAGGGTCGCCAAAATGCCAGAACAGATGAACGCGCTTCCGTCTTTGTGGTTTAACACCGACGATCACGCGCCGGCAGATCGCCTCGACGCAATGAATGAGCTTGGCCACGGGCTCTATGATTATCGTCGAGCCGCTAGAGCTTCCCGAGCGGATGGCCGCAAAGAAAAAGGCCCGACATTGAGGCTACGGGCCTTTTCGCTCGGCGGTGTCGCAGCGTCTTCCTTTGAGAATTCACTGCTCGCCACAAGATCGACGGGCCGGCTGGATCCCGCTTTTAACGAGATGATGTTTCTGCGTGTCATTTGGAAGGGACGCGTTCTGGCGCAGAGCGGCGACACGCAAGCGCTGTTGCTTCCCGACAGCATCCATCTGATGCATGCACGGCATACGCTGCCGCGGATTGAAGAGGGGTCAGGAATATCCCTGCGTCTGTCCTATGACAGCGTCGGCTACGACCCGTCCCGTCATCCGCGGATCATGTCGTTTCGGACCGATGGATGGATCGGGCAAGCAGTCGTTGCGGCCGGGCGATCGCTCTTTCAAAGTCTGCCGACGTTGACACCTGCCAAAGCCAAGGCCCTCGAGCCGTCGCTGATCGCGCTGGTCCGCGCACTCATGAGCTCCGACAGGCTTGATGACGAGGCCCATGCGTCATTGAGCGCCGTCCGGGCTGCCGCGATGAAACGTTACGTCCTGAAGCATCTGCTCGACGACGATCTCCAGGCTCGGCGGCTTCAGTCCGTCTTTCATGCGTCACGCGCCACGGTCTTTCGCGCTTTCGAGGATGTCGGCGGCGTTGCGCGGTTTGTCCGCCAGCAGCGTCTCGAAGCCGTCTACCGCGAATTGCGCACCGTGACGCCGCGACGAGGCATCATTCGGCAGATTGCAGAAAAATACGGCTTCCCGGATCAATGTGCGTTCTTCCGGGCGTTCCGGAGCTGTTATGGTCTGCGTCCCAGCGATGTGCTCGCTGGGTGCCGTGTTGCCCGCGGGGCGCCATTGCGCGACGCGACTGCGCCATCGATGCTCGGCGTGCCGAACCTCGCATCCTTCTGGTCAAGCAACGGAGCAGGCAACCCGCCTGCCGAGGCCGCCTGATGACCTGCTCCCAAAGCCGACGGCCGGGAGCGACAGATAAGCGGTTGTTTGCCGTTAGATGAACCGGTTCCCGGCCCGGCGATCGATACCCGCTCGACTTCAACCGTAGAGCCGGATCATCGGCGTGAGCCTGGACGATTGCTCCTGCGTCTGCAGCGCAGCCATGTCCTGGCCTTCGGCGTTCCGCAACCCGACGACATCGGATGGTGAAAAGCCGAATTCACGTTTGAATGCGCGGGAAAAGTGAGCCAGATCCTGGTATCCGCAGGCATACGCGACGTTTCCCACAAGCCCGCGGGAGGCTTCCGCCGTCGATAACCGCGCAAAAGAACGCAGCAAGCGGATCCTGGCGATATATCGATGAATTCCCCCGAATTCCTCGAAGGCACGATAGACGGTCGCTCGCGAGGCATTGAAGGTCGATGAGAGCGTATCGACCGTAAGCGTGTCATCGAGGGCGTTCGCTGCCACGTAGACCTGCAGGGCTCGGGCACGTGCGGCCGCGAATTTCTGCTGCAGATCCTCGCGGTGGATCTGACCGTCAAGTACCGCTTGCAGCAGACCCGATGCGACCACACCCAGTTCCTGTGCTTCGGCCGCGCTACAGGTCGGGAGCACCATGAACAACGTCGACAACGCCGAATAGAGGATACGTCCGAAGGGGGAGATAGCCGGGATCGCCTTGTATACCGGATCGATCCGGTCGCGCCCGAGCTTGTCGGCGCGCACGACCAGCGATTGGGTGTCGCCCGTTTCCAGGCAGAGGGCGTCGAAGCGATCGGAAATGTATATGCATCCGCCTCTCAGATCGCGAATGTCATCATTGTTGAAAACGATCGACCGGCCGGTCTTGTAAATGCGAACGATCAAGAACTCTCCGCGCGCATTGGAGAGCCAACTCCGGTCCGGTGACAGGCGCACGCCTGCGCTGGTGGTCCCCTCTGTCGCGACCATCCCGTCGCCGAGCCGCCAGGACACGCCGTAGTTCTGGACGGGGATTTCCCGGTCCAGAACGTCGACGCTCAGGATGCCTGAATAGAATGCCCGCGCGGCCTCCAGCGATTCACGGGGATTGACGCGACGAAGGTCCAGTCGCACATGGTCGACAGTTCGAGTGGAGGCGTTTGGCGTAGATCGCAGCATCCGGCTAATCGTTGACTGGCAAACACCCAGAGAGCACTGACACATCCCGGGCGATGCAGGCTACAGCACCGCCCACCTCACGTTAACGCACTTATCGCTTCGTGTCGCCTCGTGTGGCTACGAGGCCGCTTTCGTGCCGGAACCGGGCCTGCCGCCAGCGCTTCGGGACGCATTTTTACGTATTATCGAAGCCGGGAAACAGACCTTTAGGTTGCAAAAGTTACTTTCTGTCTTCAACCCGGCCTCCGCTTGCCATCGCTCCGGTCGCATGACATCCTGTCGACGTGCATAACAATAAAACCGCGCACCTGATCGGGAGGAAAGATCGTGGTGGACTGCGAACGCAGGGTTTTTTCCTGCGGAGGTGTATGCCTTTTTACACAGGATTCCGGCCTTGCATCGGTCCGCGACCGCCTGCGCGCGGAAAACGTGACCGGCGATTTCGGTTTTGCGGTTGTTTACTTTTCCAAATCGACCTGCCGGCCCCGCGACGTGGCGGATCTGATGCAGGCGACGTGTCCGGGACTGGACTATGCCGCGTGCTCGACGGCCGGCGAGATCACGCCGTCCGGCCTTGTCGAGGGACAGGTCGTGGTCCTGTTGTTTCCGCGCTCTTCCTTTGTCGTTGATGCGTTATGCGTGTCGACGATTTCCGGTGCCGGAATTGAGAGCATTTCCTCGCGTGTTGCGGTTGGAAAGCGGGCTTTCCTGGATCGGCTTTCTTCTGCGCAGTCCCGGTCGGTTTTTGCCATGTGCCTGATCGACGGCATGTCCTATGCAGAGGAGGCGGTGACGGCGGCGATCCACTGGGGGCTTGACGACATACCGCTGCTCGGCGGATCGGCCGGCGACGACCTGAACTTTTCTGAGACAAGTCTGATCTTGAACGGCCAGATCGAGAACGATTGCGCAATCATTCTGCTGGTGGCGTCGGACCTGCCGATGCGGATTTTCAAGACCGACAATTTCATCCCGACCCGCAGCAAGCTGGTTGTGACGCGATCCGATCCTGCCCGACGCATCGTGCATGAACTGAATGCCGCGCCGGCCGCGCTGGAATATGCCAACGTCATCGGCACGCAGCAGAAATCCCTTTCGCCGCAAAGTTTCGCCTCCCACCCTCTCGTCGTGCGGGTCGGCGGGGAATATTATTGCCGCTCGATCCAGAAGGTGAATGATGACGGGTCGCTCTCCTTCTTCTGCGCCATCGACGACGGCATCGTGCTGACGGTGGCCGAACCCACCGGAATGGCGCGGACGACCCGCCGCGCCTTCGAGGAGGCACGCGAGGCGCTGGGAGAAATCGACTTCGTGCTCGGCTTCGATTGTGTGCTGCGTCAGATCGATGCCCGCAATCGGCAGGCGACGCGCCGGATCTGCGAAATCTACCGCGAGAACCATGTGGTCGGCTTCAACACCTATGGCGAACAATATCGCTCCATGCATTTGAACCAGACCTTCACCGGCGTAGCCTTCGGACATGCCGATGGCCGGGCCGGTTCATGACGCTTGGCGATATCAATGATGTCGAACGCCTGAAGCGCATCAACGAGGCGCTGATCGCGCGCGTGGAAAGCGCCATGGATCAGCACGGCAATGCCTTCTCGCTGTTCCAGACGGCCATCAATCTGGAAGGACAGGTCCGGCGCCGCACGGAGGAACTGACATCGACCCTGCGCAGCCTGGAACGCACGAACCTGGAATTGGCCGCCGCCAAGGAAGCCTCCGAGATTGCCAATCTGTCGAAGACCAAGTTTCTGGCTGCCGCCAGTCACGACGTGCTTCAGCCGCTGCATGCGGCGCAATTGTCGATGTCCAGCCTGGCCGACCTGCAGACGACCGAACAGGCACGCTCTCTGGTACGCCAGGTCGAGCGCTCGCTGGAGACAATGAGCGAGTTGCTGCGCACGCTGTTGGATATTTCGCGCCTCGATGCCGGCGTCATGCCCCCGCAGATGGAAACCCTGCGGCTTGGGCCGGTTCTCGACGACCTGCGCTCTGCATTCGTGCCGATTGCGGAGCAAAAGGGTTTGGAATTGCGCTTCAGGTCCCGCGACCTCACGGTGCGCAGCGACAAGACCATGCTCTTGCGGGTTCTCCAGAACCTGGTGTCGAACGGCCTGCGCTATACCGAACAGGGTGGTGTGCTGGTGGCGGTTCGACCGCGATCACGCACCGTCGATCTGGATATCGTCGATACCGGTTGCGGCATTCGATCGGACCAGTACGAGTTGATTTTCGAAGAATTCCATCGCGGCGTGGTGCCCGCCTCGGGCCCCGACGGGGCGCAGGCCGGCCTCGGGCTCGGCCTGTCGATCGTCAAACGCATGGCGAGCGCACTCAATCACGATCTGTCGTTTTCCTCGCGTGAGAACCGTGGGACCCGTTTCCGCCTGTCCCTGCCGAGGATCATCAATCCGACCTTCGAGCGGCGCCGCTCGGCGCTGACCATTCAGGCGGATGCCGAAAGCGGTCTGACGGATGCAAAGGTGCTGTTGCTTGAAAACGATGCGGCTGTGCAGGACGCCATGGTCATCCTGCTCAGCGGCTGGCGCTGCGATGTGCGAACAGCCGCGACAACCGCAGCCGCATTGTCCGCACTCAACGATACGGCCTGGATCCCGGACATTGTCATTGCCGACCAGCATCTCGATCACGGCGATCTTGGTACGGTCACGATCGACAATATCCGCGGCATTCTCGGCAAGCCGGTTCCGGCCATCATTGTCACGGCCGACCCTTCGCAGATCGTTCAGACCCTGGCCGAGCGGGCCCATGTAGATGTCATGCCCAAACCGCTGAAGCCGGCACAATTACGGGCGCTGATGAGCCACCTTCTGCTGCACGCCCATGCATGAGGGCGGCGGGCCGCAAAGCGGCCGTCCGGCACTCCATGTCTATGAATTTCAGTGATGCGCGGCGGATTCGAACTGCCGGTCTTCGCGCAGCAGGTCCTCGCCGTAAAGCTTCGACACCTCGATGACGGCCTGCGTTCGGCTGACGACGTTCAGCTTGCGCAGGATTTCCGATACATGCGCTTTGACGGTCGTTTCGCCGACCTGCAATTCATAGGCGATTTGCTTGTTCAGGAGGCCGTCGCGCAGCATGTTCAGGACGCGCAATTGCTGCGGCGTCAGCGTGGCCAGCTTTTGCATCAGGCCCTGGCGCGCTTCGCCATCGGCGTCCTGTTCGGCATTTTCATACTTGGCCGGCAGAAAGACCCGACCGTCCATGACGGTGCGGATGGCGTTTGCGAGATCGGCTTTTTTGACCGATTTCGGAATGAAGCCGGCAGCGCCGCATGACATGACCTCGCGCACGATGCGGCTGTCGTCATGGCCGGACACGACCACGACCGGGATGCGCGGAAAATTCGCGCGCATGTGCAGAAGTCCTTCGAAGCCGCGGACACCGGGAATGTTCAGATCAAGAAGGGCGAGATCGAAATTCTGATCGCCTTCGAGCAGGCCGGACGCGTCGTCCAGCGATGCGGCGTCGACCGTTTCCGCTTCGGGATAGGCAAGTTCTACCGCGCTGTGCAGTGCCTCGCGGAAAAGCGGGTGGTCATCAATGATCAAGAACCGGGTCATGTCGTCAGATGCGAACATAACGGCACCGTAAGCATGGGTGAACGGGGTATTCGGTTGAAACCGGCGGCAGATTGTCACCTTGGGAGAACAGGCCGGCGACAAGACGCCGGCCTGCGCTCGCATTCGTTAGTTGCTGGAGGCCAGTTGCCGCGGCAGTTTGAACGCCCAGAACGAACCGCCCTGGTTGATGTTCTTGACTGCCTTGGCGACTTCGCCGCCCCAGAGCGGCACCGCGCCGCCCCAGCCGACCGTAATGCCGATCCATTGTTCGCCGTCCTGCATCCAGGTCACCGGCGAGCCGACGATTCCGGATCCGGTCTGGAAGTTCCACAATTCCTCGCCGGTTTCGTCGTCGAACGCTTTGAGGTGTCCTTCTGGCGTGCCGGTGAAGACCAGTCCGCCGGCCGTGGTCAGAACGCCGCCCCACAGGGGTGCCTTGTTCTTGTATTCCCACTTGACGTCGCCGGTGGCCGGGTCGACGGCCTTCAGGGACCCGATGTAATCGTCGAAGAGCGGCTTGATCGTGAAGCCGGCGCCGAGATAGGCCGCGCCCTTCTTGTAGGTGATCGGCTCGTTCCAGATGTCCATGCCCCATTCGTTCGACGGGATGTAGAACAACTTGGTCGATTGCGAATAGGCGATCGGCATCCAGTTCTTGCCGCCGAGGAAGGACGGAATGGCGAAGATCGACTTGCCCTTCTTGCCATCGGCGCTTTCGGCCGGATCGCCCGGGCGGTTTTCCGGGTCGAAGATCGGTCGGCCGTTTTCGTCGATGCCCTTGGCCCAGGTGATGTTCTGGACGAAAGGCGATGCCGAGATGAAGTCGCCGTTGGTCCGGTCGAGCACGTAGAAGAAGCCGTTCCGGTCGGCGGTGGCGCCGGCCTTGATCGTCTGGCCGTCCTTTTCCATGTCGAACGGCACGAACTCGTTCACGCCGTCGTAATCCCAACCATCATGCGGCGTGGTCTGGAAGCCCCAGGCGATCTCACCGTCTTCGGGGTTGATCGCAATGCGTGCCGAGGTCCACTTGTTATCGCCAGGGCGCAGGTGCGAGTTCCACGGCGCCGGGTTGCCGGTCCCGAAATAGGCCAGCTTGGTATCCGGATCGTAGGTGCCGCCGAGCCAGGTGGCCCCACCGCCATTCTTCCACATATCGCCCGGCCAGCTTTCGTTGACCGTGCCCGTCATCGTGGTTTCCTGACCGTTCAAGGTGCCCATATGGCCTTCGATGACCGGGCGCGACCAGACGAGTTCGCCGTTTTCCGGGTTGCGCGCCTGGACGGCGCCGACAACGCCGAATTCGCCGCCGGAATTGCCGGTCAGCAAGAGTGGGCCGTGCGCTTCGGTCGGCACGATCAGAGGTGCGGCCGTTGCCGAATAGCCCGCTTCATAATCGCCGATCTTCTTGCGCCACACCGGCTTGCCGGTCTTGCGGTCGAGCGCGACGACCTTGGCATCGAGCGTAACGAAAAAGACCTTGTCGCCCAGGATTGCGGCCCCGCGATTGATCACGTCGCAACAGGGCAGAATACCCTCCGGGAGTCGGGCATCGTATTGCCAGATTTCGTCGCCGGTCTTGGCGTCGATCGCCCACATGCGGCTGTAGGACCCTGTCACGTAGATGACGCCGTCCTTGATCAGCGGCTGGCTTTCCTGACCGCGCTGCTTTTCGCCGCCGAAGGAAAACGACCATGCCGGCGTCAGGCCGGAAATGTTGCTCTTGTTCAGCGTGTCGAGCGGGCTGAAGCGTTGTCCGCGCGGACCGAGCCCGTATGACACCACGTCGTCGCCGGTCGCCTGGTCGTTGACGATATCATCGACCTGAACCTCCGTTTCGGCGAATACGGGTGCGTGTGACAGGATAAAGGCACTCACCCCTGCAAGAAGTAGTGCGTTGAATCTCATGATAGTCCTCCCGATAGAGAGCGCCGTCCCGCGGCGCCGCTGGCAGAAACGCGTCATCAGACACCTTTCATCCCGAAGTGTAGTCCCGGGGTGCCCGCTTGATTATTGGCAAATAGTACACAAACGGCAACACAGTGCCCGAGAGCGCGGCACGAGTCCCTATCAGTCCGCAACCGGCACGGATTCGTAGAGTTCATCTTCGAACCGCTCGAAAAGATGCACGACGGAACGCTCGAACTCGGACCGCACGACGCCGAGCGCCGCAAACCGATCGGGAATCGGAACGGCCATCGCTTCGGTCATCGTGAGACCCTTCTGCACGGCATCGCGAAGTGAGCCGTCGAGCCAATCCAGATAGTCGAGAGTCTGCAGGATGGCATCGTTCTTTGGGTCCGCCGGGCCGTGGCCGGGCAAAAGCACGTCCCTGTCGGTGGCAAGCAGGGTGCGCAGCGAGGCGCGCCAGATGTCCAGATCGGCGTGCGGCGTCGTCGGTGCACGATCCAGGAAGGCGAGGTCGCCGGCGTAGAGCACGCCGGTAGCATCGTCGCGCAATGCAAAGTCGGCACTGGTGTGCCCCGCCAGACGCAAGTAGCTCAACGCGCGCCCGCCAACATCTTCCCGATCCATGTCGATCACCAGGCCGGGGGCCACGGGTTCGGTGCCGCGCATCCAGTCGCCCACAAGGCGATAGAGATTGTCGGCAAACGCCACGCCGTCGACGTCGATGTTGTCGATAACGGTCTGCGGGGCCGCGATGAGGCCGCGGTCGAACACCTGATTGCCGAAAAAATGGTCCGGGTGGTGATGCGTGTTGAACACGCGCACGACGTCCCGGCCGGGCAGGGTAGCTGCGATCAGCTCCTGAAACGCTTCGCCGTATCGCCGCGACGGGCCGGTATCGACGACCACGACGCCGTCCGGCACGCCAAAGAACGCCGTATTGACGATGTTACCGCCGTTTTGGAACGTAAAATATTCCTGCGCCCCGTATACGGCATAACTCTGCGGGGCGATTTCGACCGCCTTCAGGTCATAGCGCAACGTCTGCGCGTTGGCGCCGCCGCACGCGACGCACGCGCAACCGCTTGCGGCAATGCCGAAAAAATCCCGGCGTGTATACCGGCGTCCCGCCTGCATTCCGAGACCGATTCCCTAAAGCGCCGGTTCGGCGGGTACCGGCAGGTGATAGGAATAGGTGTTGCCTTCCGTATCGCTGGCCGAGAAGTCGAGCACGGATGCCTGTTTGGCGACTTTCGGCATGATCGTTACGGTCGGATCTTCGCTGACCGGTTCATAAAGCGCGATCCGTGCCACGCTGTCGCCGCCGCTTTCCACGCCGATCCGGTTCATGTGAAAGACCGGGATGCCGTCGGCAAGGCCGGTGTCCATGGGATGTTTCATCCGGACCTTGACGCGCAGCGTGTCGTCATTGATGCGCCGGACCAGGGCGCGGGTCTTGCCGAGCGATGCCATCCAGTTTTTTGTCGAATGAACCGAGGCGGGAGCGGTGCAGCCGCCGCCGGCAGCGTCGATCACCTTGCCGCCCATATACCAGGTGCCGTCCACGGTCTTCACCCCGACCCGGATCGCAGTCGCCTGTTCCACCTTCAGCCGGAAACCGATGAAGGGCTCGGCCTGGTCGGGATGGAACGTCAGCACATGCGGCAGCGGATTGAGATCGGCGACAACCAGGATCTCGCGCACGCCCCACAATCCGCGCGCATCCACGGTGACCGGAACCAACATCTGGTTTTCCGCTGAATCGGGCGTATGCACCCGAACCCGCGGATCGAAGACGATCTTGCCGTCGGAGAAGAATCGTTCGGCCATGTATTCCCACATCACCGACTTGAGCGGATCTTCCGGAAACTCGCCGGCAAGGGCCGGTGCCGCGAGGCTCACCGAAAGGATTGAGGCGGCCAGGATGCGTTTCATGTGATCCTCCCAAATCACGCCGGACGACGGTGCTCTAGTCCAGCGGCGGTTCCTGATAGTCTACACCGTAACGGGCGAAAATCGCCTACAATTTTCCGTTTTCTTTCAAAGATGTGATGACGTCGCCGACCGCATAGCCGAGATCGCGGCTGTCTTCTTTGACGGCCATGCCGATGGGCCAGCTGTCGCGAATGATGCCGGGCATGGGCGGTTTGGCGATCTGGATGTTGCGGTCGGGATTGCGGAACGCCACCCATTGCAATTGCGCCTTCGTGGCCATCAGGGCCGGCACGGTTCCCTCTTCGAAGAGGCGCACCGCGTCCATGAAGGTGCGGCCGCGCCGGATCGATTGATGCAATTGACCGCGAAACGCACCGGACAGGAAAAAGTCGCTGACCGTATCCAGTTCCACGGCGATCGGCTTCGATACGAAACGGGCGAACGTCTCCACCGACGGGATGACGTCGCCGTCATAGGCAACGCCGACCTCCTCCCCGAAATACGGGTTGAAAAGCACGGCAAGACTTTCCGCCCGGATCTCCAGTTCCCGGTCGTAGGGCACGTGCAGCATGATGTCGGCGGCCTGCCGGTGGATGAGGTCGCCCTTCCAGATATTCACGCGCAGATCGTCGTCGACGTTTTCGTCGGCCTCGCGGACCAGGAGCCGAAGTTCGACGCCAAGGCCCTCGGCAATGGCACGGGCTATGTCGGCATCGATGCCGACCACTTCGCCGTCCTCTTCCCAGGAATAGGGCTGAAAGTTCTTGTAGACGAAGATCGTTACATAGCCGCTGCGTTCGACATCTTCCTGCGGACGCGCGTCAGCGTCCGGCGCCAGGGGCGGCCAGCAAAGTGCGAAGAAAAGACTGGCGACGGCCGTAACCGTCGCAACGGCGGATCGCCGATCAATCGTCTTCAGGACGCGTCTCCACATATGAACGGATGGCCCACATGGCCTCCTGACTGATGATTCCCTCGAACGGCGGCATCTTATAGGCGCCGTTCTGGCTGTAACCCTTCCGGACTCTTTCCATATACCATTCGTCGCCGAACATGCCTTCTTCAAGATATCGCAGATCCGGCGCAATACCGCCGGAGATCGCCTCCAGTCCGTGACAACGGGCACAATTCTGGTTGTAGCCGGAAGCGCCGATCTCGACCGCGAGATCGTACTGGTCTCCGCCGTTCAGCCGATAGGGGTTTTCTTCCGCCCAGTCCTCGCCGACGGGATCGAGGCCCGTCGTGTCGACGGCCTGGGGCTGGACGTCGCCGTGTCCAAACACGCTGCCAGCAACGAATATTCCGGATGCAAGGGCCGCAAATCCGGCCAGGAGGGCATGTTTCAGGCGCATAGTCGGTTCCTCCCAAGGCGCTTCATCATTGGTTACAAGTTTTAACAATCTCCCTTCCGCCCACAAATTGGCCTTTGGTGCACAAATCGGGATTTGGACGGTGTACTTTAGTCCTGTTGTGCCTAAGCCGTTCGTTGATAGCCTGTGCGCAACGGGAGGAATAAATGACGCAAAACGTGTGGAGAACCGGTCAGGCCGGGCTCGCCGCCTTGGTGTTGTTGACTGCGCTGCCGGGGCAGGCGGCTCTTTCATCCGACCTGTCCGTCGAGATCATCTACATCGAACAACAGCCGTTACGCCCGCCTGTCCTGTCGAATCTGGTCGGCTGGCCGGAAGACGACGGCCGTCAGGGTGCCCGGCTCGGCATCGCCGACAACAACACGACCGGAAAATTCCTTAGGCAGAATTATCAGGTGCAGGAAACCATCGTTGAAACTGACGGCGATGTGGCCGAGGCCGCGCGGGCGGCGTTGGACGGCGGGGCCAAGCTGGTCGTCCTGAATGTGCCCGACGGTGCCGTCAATCTGATCGCCGATCTGCCCGAAGCCGCCGACGACCTGATCTTCAATGCCGGCAGTGCCGACAGCGCCTTGCGGGATGCCGAATGCCGCGCCAACGTTCTGCATACGCTGCCGTCGCGCGCCATGCTCGCCGACGCCTTGATGCAGTTCTTCACCAAACGCCGCTGGTCGTCCCTGTTCCTGATCGAAGGCAATCGCCCGGGCGACGCCAAATTCGCCGAGGCATTGCGCGCCTCGGCAAACAAATTCCGGCTCTCCATCGATCACGACAAGACCTGGACTGAAGATGCGGATATGCGCCGCAACGCCGCCCAGGAAGTGCCGGTCTTCACACAGGCCGACGCGTACGACGTGGTTCTGGTGGCCGACGAGGACCACGATTTCGGTCATTACGTTTTGTACAACACCTGGCTGCCGCGTCCGGTTGCCGGATCCACCGGCATCGAGGCTGTCGCCTGGTCGTCGGTCGTCGAGCAATGGGGCGCCGCGCAATTGCAGTCGCGCTTTGTCAAGCAGGCGGAGCGGTCGATGACGTCGCGCGATTATGCCGCCTGGGCGGCGGTCCGCTCTGTCGGCGAAGCGGTAACGCGCACCAAGAGTGCAGCCGTGGAGGATGTCCGCGACTACGTCCTGTCGGATGCCTTTTCGCTTGCCGCCTTCAAGGGCGCCAAGATGAGTTTCCGGAACTGGAACGGTCAGTTGCGCCAGCCGATCCCGCTGGTGCATCCGCGCGCCGTGGTCAGCCTGACGCCGGTAGAGGGGTTCCTGCATCAGGTAACCGAACTCGACACGCTGGGTATCGATGAACCGGAAAGCCAATGCACCGCAATGGGGAGGACGACCGAGTGAAAAAACTGAGCATCCTGGCATCGCCGCTGATCGTAATTTGGCTGGCATCCGCGGCGCAGGCCCACTGGGTCTACGTCTCCAACGAAAAGGACGACACGATTTCGGTGATCGACACCGAAACCCAGGAAGTCATCAAGACGATCGACGTCGGTGAGCGACCGCGCGGCATCACCCTGTCGCGGGACTTCAAGTACCTGTATGTCTGCGCCTCGGATTCCGACACGGTCCAGGTTCTCGACCTGGCCACCGACCGCATCCTGCACGAATTGCCGTCCGGCGAGGATCCGGAACAATTCGCGCTGCACCCGGACAACAGGCATCTTTACATCGCCAATGAGGACGACGCGATCGCCACCGTGGTCGATGTCGAATCCCGCACGGTCATCGCGCAGATCGATGTTGGTGTGGAACCCGAAGGCATGGCCGTCAGCCATGACGGCAAATGGGCGATTGTCACGTCCGAAACCACCAACATGGCGCATTGGATCGACACCGACGAACAGGTTCTGGTCGACAACACGCTCGTCGATCAGCGGCCGCGCGACGCCGAATTCACCCTCGACGACAAGGAATTGTGGGTATCCTCGGAGATCGGCGGGACGGTATCGGTAATCGACGTCGAGACCAAACAGATCAAGCAGACGCTGAACTTCGCGATCGACGGCATTTCGAGCGATCGGGTTCAGCCGGTCGGCATGGAACTGACCCGCGACGGCAAGCTCGCCTTTATCGCACTTGGTCCGTCCAACCATGTCGCGGTCGTCGACCGGTCCACCATGGAAGTGGTCGAGTACATTCTGGTCGGGCGCCGGGTCTGGCACATGGCGCTGACGCCGGAACAGGACCGTCTGTACACGACCAACGGGGTGTCCGGCGATGTCACCGTCATCGACGTCAACGAACTGAAAGCGATCAAGACCATCAAGGTCGGCCGCTTTCCCTGGGGGGCGGCCATTCTGCCCAAGGAACACATCCCGGGATGACCCGGCCCGGATCTTTTACTGCAACCGCCCGCCTGTGTGCGGGCTCACCATCGACTTGGGAGGAATGACATGAAAACCCTTGCGACCGCCTGTGCCGCGCTGGCGCTTTCAGCGACGATTGTGACCGGCGCCCTGGCGCAGTCGGGGCTCGTCGGCAAGGCCGTCGAGCTGCCGCCGATCACGCTGTCGTCCGGTTCGCCGATGGCCGAGGCACCGCTCGAGCTGAAGGCCGGTACCTATTACGAGATCATCATCCAGGCGGACGGGTCCGCGGAAATGGCGATCAGCGGTGCGGCTTTCTTCCGCAATCTGTGGATCGACGAAATTGTCATCAACGACATCGAGATCCGGCCGCTCGGCGTGGATTCGATCGAGTTCGACGACGAGGGCGAGGCGGAGATCAGTTTCATCCCGATCAAACCCGGTTCGTTCGAATTGCGGGCACCGGGGACCGAGCCCTTGAAGATCACGGTAACGGACTGACGATCACGCAAATCAACGGTCTGCGAGCAGGCCTTCCGAACCGGCTCCCGTCAAACGGAGCCGGTTTTTTTATGTGCGGGAAAGGCTGCCTCAAATTGCCCTTTGAGGTCCGCCAGCGCCGCGGCATCGCGGTCCTGTCTCGCAAGCGGAATGGAAAAGTCCCCGCGCAGCGTCGCCGGGCGTTCCGATAGCACGACGATGCGGTCGGCAAGTTCCAGCGCTTCGTTCAGGTTGTGGGTAACCATCAGCGCCGCGGTCGGGCGCTGCGACCAGACCCTAAGCAGGAGGGCCCGAAGGCGTTCCGCGGTCGGTTCGTCAAGCGACACGAACGGCTCGTCCAGAAGCAGCAGCGAGGGTTCCACGGCAAAGGCGCGCGCGATGGCGACGCGGCGCGCCAGACCAAGCGACAATTCGCCGGGAAAGAAAGCGCCATGGCTTTCCAGGCCGAGTGCTTGAAACAGCGGAGCGAGGTCCTGTCCCCGACCGGAATCGGGCAAGACCATGCGCACGTTCTGTTCGACACTGCGCCAAGGCAGTAACCGGGGTTCCTGAAAGACGACGCCAATCCGGCCATCCTGTCCGTCGACTGAAACGGATCCGGCAAAGTCGGTCTCCAGACCCAGAATGATGCGCAGGATGGTGGTCTTGCCGCATCCGGACGGTCCCGTCAGGCAGACGAATTCGCCGTCGCTCACCTGAAACCTCACCGATTCGAGCACCTTGTGCGCGCCGCCGTCTGCGGAACGGTAGGTCATCTCGCCAAGAGCAACGTCAAGCATGGGCGGGACGCCAGCGTGTGGCGCGATTCTCCAAGGGCTGGAGGATAAAGATTTCGACGGCCAGCATGACCGCGACGAATCCCAGCGTATAGGCCAGGATTGCGGCGACGTCGAACAATTGGAAATACAGGTGGATCTGGAAGCCGACCCCGTTCGAGCGGCCGAGCAGTTCCACGACCAGCACGATCTTCCAGATCAGCGAAATGCCGGACCGGCTCGCCGCGGCGATGAACGGCTGCAGGTGCGGCAGCACGATGTCGAACAGGACCTGCGAACGCCGCAGATGGTAGACCCTGGCGACCTCCATCAGCGAACGGTCGATCGAGCGTGCGCCCTCGCGCAGTGTAACGATGACGTTCGGAATCTTATTGACCGCCACGGCGCCGATCGCGGCCGCTTCGTTGAGGCCGATCCAGATATAGGCCAGCACGATCACGACGAGTGCGGGAATGTTCAGGAACAGGACGACCCACGGATCGAAAAACCGGTTGGCGCCCTTGTTGAGGCCGAGAAAGATACCGATGGCGGAACCGATCAGGATCGCGAGCGTGAACGCCGCCACGACCCTTAAAAGCGTGATGCCCAGATGATAGGGCAACTCACCCGACGCCGTTTCCTTCACCAGCACTGCCAGGACGGCCCCGGGGCCCGGAAACACAAGTGGATCGGCGAACAGCGCGCCTGCCCACCAGGCAAAAAAAAGCCCGGCGATCGAGGCCAGAACCGTAATCGCCGGGACAGTCGGGGGACGGGAGATCGGATTAGAAATCATGCTTCAGGCGTTGCCAGTAGGTTCCCGGCGACATCGTCTCGGCCGAACCGACCAGCTTTTCACCGCCAAGCGCCGCGAGAACCTCGTAGACCTTGGCCGCGTCGGCTTCCTCGTCGCTGACAGCGCGCGCGGGAATGCCTTCCCGGAACCGGGTCCGCAATGTGGCGAGTGCCGTATCGTCATCGCGGATCACGCCTTCATCCTGCAAGCGGTCCCATTCCGCATCGGATTCCTTCAGCAGGGACTTAGTCGCCCGCGAGGCTTTAACGAAACCGAGAGCCATCTCGGGGTTCTCCGCAGCCCAGGCCTCGGAAAAGACATAGCCGATCGATGAGACCGGGCCGGTCGCGCCCAATTGCCGGGTCGCGTCCTCGGCACTGGCCAGACGCCGGAAACCAACGGCTTCAAGGCGAGCTGCGTAGTGCCAGAAGTTCAGGACCGCATCGAGTTCGCCCTGTCGGGCCTTTTCCGCGAGCAGTGGCGGCCGGCCGAAAACAATCGTGTTTTCCGCCTTCAGATCGAGGCCCGACGATTGTTGCGCAAAGCCCTGCAGAAGCAGCCAGCTCTTGTCGAGCGGACCGCCGGCGACGCCGATGGTCTTGCCCTTCAGGTCGGCCAGTGTTTTGACGTCGGAGTCCGACGGCACCATCATTGCGCCGACCGACGAGGAATACGGTACGAAGACGTAATCGCGACCCTCTGCGCGCATGCGCGACACCCACAGCCAGTCGGTGACGATCGCATCGACGTCGCCGGCGAGGAACGCGATGGCCGACGCGTCTTTTCCGGCGAGCGGCACGATATCGAGGTCAAAGCCGTTCTGCCGGTCGAAACCGTGATGTTTGAGGGCGGCAAGTTCCCAGTTCACCGTGCCGAATTTCAACACGCCGAGCCGGATGGAATCGCCTGCGCCAGCCGCGCCGACCGCCCAAAGAAGCGCCAGCACGCAGCCGGCAAGCCGCATCACGATTGATCGCATTCCGGTTTCCTCCCGTTGCCTGCGTCACATCCGAACCGGGTCACGCGGACACTCCATAGTGCTGTCTGTGCCGGTTTCTGCCGAGGCACTCGCAATTTTTGCCATGGTACACCCGGTTGTCCGAGGCAGAATTGTACTATGGTACAGGTGCCTGCCGACGACGGCGGTTTTTATACTTGCCGCCAAACACAGGAAGCGGGAGGACGGCGATGAAGGCGGGCCCGCTGCTCATCGCGACCATGATTCTGTCGATGGTGCCGGCTGTTCTCGGCAGCTCGCCTGAGGCCGCGGACACGCACGCGCTCCCGCCGGGGGTCGACCCGGACACCGGTTATCGCATGGGACGGTACAGGGCACCCGTGCCGGATCGGATCCCGGGCGGAACAATGGTCGACGCGGACGGGCTTGCGGCCCTGATCGCGGAAGATCCGCCGATCCTTATCGATGTCTATCCGCCCAAGGGGGCCGGCGCCGATCCGCTCGACGGGTCGTGGCGGGTCAGCGAAGCGCATGCGACGATTCCGGGATCCGTCTGGTTGCCCGAAGTCGGACGTGGTTATCTCGAGGACGACCTTGAGGACTATTTCCTCCATAATCTGGAACGCGTAACCGGGGGCGATCCGGCGGCGCGGGTCGTGTTTTTCTGCATATCGGATTGCTGGCAGGCGTGGAACGCGGCGCGTCGGGCAATCCGTTGGGGGTATCGGAACGTGCACTGGTTTCCGTCAGGAACCGACGGATGGCGCGAATCCGGGCGGGCGCTCGTACCGGCGCAGCCGGTGAATTTTTTTGAAGGACGGGAGCAATGAAAACGCTCTGGGCGGCACTCCTCCTGATCGCGATCGGTTTGCCGGGCATGCCGGCCCTGGCGTTTCCCGACCGTGGCACGATCTTTCTCGTCGATCGGGAGGGTGAAGAAACGCCGGTCGGGTCGATCGTGTTTTCCGGCAGCGGCGAGACGCGTGGTTTTGCCGTGTCGCTGGATACGCCGCTGTTCAACGACCATTTCCTTTCCATGCGGCCCTTCCGCTGCATCGAAGGTCAGTCCGAATGGTTCTGCCATCTTCCTTATCCCTACGATCTGAAGATGACGGTGTCGGAGAGCGACCTGAAGGACCTGGAATATTCGCTCCTTTTCATCCGCAAGGCGCCGTCCGAGTTCGGGATCGATGCATGGAACGGCCTCTATTATCGCCTCGCGCTTCGCCCGGACGGCAGCATTGCCGGTGAACTGCTTGAAGGCGACCTTAATACGCTGGCCAGTCCGCCGGACACGGACCGGCCGATCGACCTGGATGAATTCATCAAGGCTGAAACCGGCAAACGCCTCTATCCGGGTCTGATCATCCGATGAAGGCGGATCTCGGCACGCATGTCAGCAATGTCGGTGATGCCGGTGCGGCGCGGTTTTCCGACCTGCGTCAAGGTCTTGCCGGCCTCCTGATCGGCCGCGAGACGCTGATCGATCGCCTTCTGGTTGCCCTCTTGGTCGGCGGACATGTACTGATCGAAGGCGCGCCGGGTCTTGCCAAGACCCGTGCGGTGAAGCTCTTCGCAAAGGGCGTGGACGGGATCTTCTCCCGAATACAGGCAACGCCCGACCTGCTTCCGTCGGATCTGACCGGGACCAATGTGTTTCGTCAGGAGACCGGCGATTTCGACTTCCTGCCGGGTCCGCTTTTTGCCAACGTGGTCCTCGTCGACGAAGTCAACCGGGCGCCGCCAAAAGTGCAGAGCGCGCTGTTGGAAGCTATGGGAGAGGGCCAGATCACCGTCGGCAAGGCCACGCGCAGCCTCGCCGAGCCGTTCCTGGTGGCCGCCACGCAGAATCCGATCGAGCATGAGGGCACCTATCCGCTTCCCGAAGCGCAACTCGATCGTTTCCTTTTTTTCATTGAATTGCCGATGCCCGATTCCGGCGACGAGCGGCGTGTGCTCGATCTCGCGCTCGGCGAGTTTGCCGAACCGCCCGATGCCGCGGTGCTTCCGATCGTCGAGCCTGCGCTGCTCGCGGCCGCCAAGGCCGAGGTCAGGCAGGTCCATGTATCGCCGGCTGTGCGCGATTACATCGTGCGCCTGACCGCGGCGACACGCGGCGAGGGGGCCGGCGGAGCGGCGGCGGCCGCCATCGAGCATGCCGCCAGTCCGCGCGCGTCGATCGGCCTGGCGACAGCGGGCCAGGCCATGGCGTGGCTCGACGGCCGCGACCATGTCATTCCGTCCGACGTCAAGGATCTGGCTCCCGACATCCTGTCCGGGCGCATCGGCCTGACCTATCGCGCCCGCGCCGACGGCGAGACGCCGCGCGACATCGTCGGGGCAATTCTCGAGGCGACGCCGGTGGTGTGATGAAGCTGGGTGCCCGCCTTTTCGGACCGTCGAAACCTGTGCATGTTGAAGGGCAAGGCACTCGTGTCACTCTGGAAGACTTGATCGCAAGCCGACACCAGGCGAGTGCGCGCCGCGTGCCGCCGCGCCGTGGCCTGACAGGGTTTCCGGGCGGTTTGAGCACAAGGCGCCGGGGCCAGGGCCTCGAATTCGACGATCTGCGTCTATACGTGGAAGGCGACGACGTCCGGCATATCGATTGGAACGTTACGGCGCGGACAGGGCAGGCGCATCTGCGGCTGTACCGCCAGGAACGTGAGCGCAGCGTGACCGTTGCCGTCGACCTTCGGCCTGCCATGTTCAGCGGAACGCAGAGCCTGCGCGCCGTTTCCGCCTGTCGCATGGCAGCAGCCCTGATATGGCACGCTGCCGATCTTGGCGATCGCTGCGGCGCGTTTGTCTTCGATGGCAGCGGCCATGACGCTACGCGGCCTGTCTCGGGCGATCCCGGCGCCCTGCGCGCCTGTGCCCTGATTGCCGAGCGCTTCACCGGCGCCCGCCAGGATGCAGCCGACGAAACGAAGAGCAGTGCGCTTGCGCCGGTTCTGGCGCGCATCGCCTCCGGGCGTCGCGAGGCCGGCCTTGTGGTGCTCGTGACCGGCCTGGACCTGCCCGGCGAGGCATGGGCGGTGCATTTGAAGGAAGCCGGATTGCGCGGCCGTCTCGTCACAATATGGGTGCGCGACCCGATGGAAACCGACGGATTGCCGCCTGGAACCTACGATTTTCGCGCCACGGACGGACAGCGCCAACGGGTATCGCTTCGCAAGGAGACAGCCGCCAGCCTGCGCGATCTCCTAACGGCACGCGATGAACGGATCAGACGCGATTTCCGGAATGCCGGCGTTCCGCTGCTGGAGACCGGGCCGGTCGGCGCCAGCCCGGATATCGGCCCGGCACACATATTGGGGGCCTGAGGAAAGGTGGATACCGAAACCGATCTCTTGGCGCGTCTGCGTGACATTCATCTGCCGCCGGTCCCGACGGCCGAATCCGATCTATGGGCCCTGGTTCTGATCGTCATCGTTCTGGCGGCAATCGGCATGGCACTCTGGGCCGGTCTGATCCGCCGCCCCGCCTGGAAACGGGAGTGCATGCGCGAGCTCGAACGCCTTGACGGGCTCGATCCCGACGCGGCCATATTCAAAGCTGCCGCGCTGGTCCGGCGCGTTGTGCTGTCGCTCTCCGGCGATCCCGCGTTCCGGCATCTTCACGGCACTGCCTACCTTGAACGGCTTGACGGTGTCTTCGGCGGCCGCTTTTTCTCCGAGGGCGCCGGCCGGATCCTCGGCGCGGACCTGTATCGCGGCGTTGCACCGACCGAAACGCAGCGACTGGAACTGATTGCCGGCCTTCGGCACGTCTTGCGCAAGGCGCGGGGCCGGCCATGCTGAGTTTTGCCTGGCCCTGGATCGGATTGCTTCTGCCGCTTCCCTGGATTGTGATGCGATTCGATCGATGGCGGTCGCGCCAGGCCGGCACTGCCCTCTCCGTCCCGCCGCACATGGCCGAGGCACTTCAGGCTCTCGCCCCGGCCGGTGTGCGTGTCTGGCGTCGAGAATCCCTTCCCGCATGGCTCGCCTGGATCCTGTTTCTGGCCGCCTTGGCACAGCCGTCGTGGATCGACGGGTCGGAGATCCGTCAGGCAAGTGGCCGTGCACTGATTCTGGCCATTGATCTGTCCGGATCGATGGAGCGGCAGGATTTTGTGCTTGACGGAACCCGGGTCAATCGACTGAACGCGGTCAAGTCTGTGGCCATGGATTTTGTCAGCCGGCGGTCAGGCGACCGGATCGGCCTCGTTCTGTTTGGAGACGAGGCTTTTACGGCCAGCCCGCTGACCTTCGATACCGCCGCGCTGGCGCACGCCATCGCTGAAGCGGGCATCGGCATGGCCGGGCGCACGACGGCGATTGGCGATGCGCTGGGCCTTGCAACCATCAAGTTGCGCGAGGATCCGGCCGAACAACGGGCGATCGTTCTGTTGTCGGACGGCACCAACAATTCCGGGGAGAGCGAACCGGAGGACGCGGCGCGGCTGGCGCGGGATTTCGGTGTCCGGATTCACACCATCGCGCTCGGATCGACCCGAGCCGCGCCGGAAGGCACGACGGCCAGCCGGATCGATCCCTCGGCCGATCTCGACGAGGCAACGCTGGAGGAGGTGGCGCGGATTGCCGACGGCCGTTTTTTCCGGGCGTCCACGACGGAGGATCTGACGGCTGTTTACGGGGAGATCTCGATGCTTGAGAGCGCACCGAGCGACGCTCCTCCCGTCGTGCTCAGACGCGATTTGCGAAACGTGTTTCTGGTCATGCTGCTTGGCGTGCTGATCGCCTACGCCGCTGTTCCGCTGTTCCGGGAGGCGTCATGACCCTGCTGGTGCCGGCCTGGATCCTGTTGGCGGCGTGCCTTGCCGGTCTGGCGTTGTGGTGGGGCGACCGCTGGCGGCGTGATTCCTGGCACCGGATCATGGCGCCCGATGTGCTGGCCTATCTGCGGCCGGGTGGCCTCGGGCGCGCCGGTATCAATCTGCCCCTGTTGATTGCCGCGCTGACGGCGTTGGCCCTGTCCGGCCCGGCGCGTATCGCCGACAATCAGAAGGCTTTCCTGCATGCCGAAGGCTGGCTCGTCGCCATTGACGTGTCGAAATCCATGCAGACCGACGATATCGCACCGAACCGGCTCGCCGCGGCGCGCGACGTGGCCGCCGAACTGGCGATTCGTGCCGGCGGCCGCCCGGTCGCGCTTGTCGTTTTCGCCGGCGATGCGTATCTGGCGGCACCCTTTGCGTTCGACAAACGTCCCTATCAGGCCTATCTCGCCGCTCTGAAGCCCGGTACTGTGCCGATCGACGGGTCGAATGTGCGCCGCGCGCTGGCGCTCACTTCGAATGTCATGGACGAGAGCGGGCTTTTGCGCGGGCGTGTCTTTCTCCTGACCGACGGGCCTGACATCCACGAGGACGCCGTCGCGATGGGGCGCCGGCTGGCCCGCTCCGGGCACCGGCTCGACGTGCTTACCTTCGCCGATCCGGCAACGAGCGATCCGGAACCGGTGGATGTCGAAGCCGCGGATCGTCTGGCGGAAACCGGTGGCGGCGTGCATCAGGCCATTGGCCTGGCCGGGCGCCTGCCGGAAACCGTTCTCGCAGAAAACGCCGGCGATCTCGGGTTGATTGCGGCCCCGTTGACAACCGTACGTCAAATCAACCAGTCTCATTGGCTGTTGCTTCTGATGGCCCCGCTTTTCCTTTTTCTGTTCCGGAGGGTGACGGCGTGAGGATCTGCATCGCACTGGCGGTTCTGATAATGGCGGCCGGGTTGGCACGCGCCGGCGACGATGCCGTTGCGTGGCGCCTCTTTGACGAGGGCCGCTATGCCGAAGCGGCGGAGATCTTTACCGATCCGGCCTGGAAAGGGGCGGCATTCTATCGGTCGGGCCAATGGTGGCGCGCTGTCGAGGCTTTCGTACGCGCCGATGATGCGGATTCCTTTTACAATCTCGGCAATGCCTATGTCAGGCTCGGATATCCGGCCTTGGCGCTCGAAGCCTATCTGGCGGCGCTTGCCCGCGATCCGGCGATGCAGGACGCAGCCTACAATGCGGATCTGATGCGCGCGCTTCTTGCCGCGGACGAACGCAAGGATGGGAAAGCCGGTCTGCAACCCGAAGGCCGGGAAATCGAACGTCTCGACGAGGATACGGATCGCTCCGGCGGCGCCAGTCCGCAAACCGGTGAGGGCGATCGTCAGGATTCCGCATCGCAAGCCGGCCAGGACCCGGCCGGGAACGGCGACGGGCAACAGGCCGACAAGGGCGATGCCGGCAGCGCAGACGAGGCCGACGGCAATCGGGTGCCGGATGACGGACAGGGAAGCGAGATCTCCCGCCTGAGCGGGCAAGCCGGTGATGAGGCAGCCGAAGAGGAGACGGCCGGCGGCAGCCGGACGCACGATGAAGCGGCGTCCTCACAGGCCGCAGGCACACGCGTGCAATTAGAGGACAGCCAGGCCACACGCCAATGGCTGAATGCGATCAAGGATGACCCCGCGGCTTTTCTGGACCGGCGCATCGCGCTCGAAATGCGGCGCCGTAAGGCCCTCGGCACCCTGCCGGCGCCCGGCAGCAATCCGTGGTGAGGCGATCCGGCATGCGGCGACATCTAGAATCGCGCCGTTTCTGCGGTCTGGCCGGCTTGTTTGTGGCGGTAGCCGCAGTTTTCCTCATGCCGACGACCGGCATCGCGAAGGCCCCGCAATTCCTCAAACTGACCGTCGAGGGCTCGGAATTCTTCGAGGGCGATACGCTGGTCGTGCTTGTGGAGGCCACCGGACTGGAGGACGAAATCGACTACGTTGCGCTCGATTCCGTCGGCGAACGGGTGCGCGAGACTTACGGCACACGCATTGCTGTTGTGGACGGCAAGGTGGCCGAAGTTCGCATCCGAAGGATCCACATCCTGCCGAATGGTGTGGGCACCCATGTTATCGGTCCGCTGACGGCCGGCTCGGTCACATCCAATTCCGTAGCGGTACGCGTTCTCACCGCGGAAACGAAGGACTGGGTCCCGGGGCCCGACAACATCCGGGTCGCGGCGCGCCTGTCGCGCGCGGATCCCTATCTTCAATCGCAGACCGTTCTCGACCTCGAACTGAGACACCGCTATCCGCTGATTGAGGAAAGCTTCGACATTCCGGCATTTCCCGGCATGAGGTCGAAGACCGTCTTTGCGGAGCGTCGTGTCCTTGATCCGAAGGATGACGGCTGGCGGGTCATTTCCTGGCGCTTCCTGCTGTTCCCGGAACGCTCCGGCCCGGTCGAGCTCGCGTCGTTTCGAGCCGAGGGCACGATGGTCAAGTCACGGCGTGAACGGGCGGCCTATGCCCTGGACACCGGCCCGATAAGGCTCACGGTCCGCCCGGCCGGCGCGCTTGATTCCGACTGGTGGCTGCCGGCGTCGCAGGTTCGTGTCACTGACGAATGGTCGGAAGATCCGAGGGATCTCTCGGCTGGAGATGAGATTGAACGTCACATCGTCGTGCATGCCAAAGGTGTGACGGCCGAACAGATCCCGGCCCTTTCGATGCAGGAAACGCGGGGTCTTCTGATCACGCCGCTCGGCAACGAACGCGAGACAACGATTACCGAAACCGGCGCCAGCGCGGACGCGCGCTTCGGCTTTCGAATCCGGGCCCTCAGTCCGATCCCGGTATTCCCCGACACGATCCGCCTTGCCTGGTGGAACGTCGAGACGGACAAGGCGGAAATGGCCGTCTTACCGGCACGGCGGATCAATATCGGAATTCCGGACCGCGAAGCGCTGCTGCGCGCCATCGGCGAGGAGGAGACGCTGTTTCAGGCGATTGCCCGTACGCCGATCCCGCCTGTCCTTTCGACGCCCGCCGCCCTCGTCGTCATTCTAGGATTGGCCGCACTTTTGATAGGTGCAGTGCATCGCTTCGGCCGGCCGGTTCTTGGATGGATTGCTGCAAGGCTGGCAGACATCCGGTTGAGGCGTCAGATCCGCGCCGGCGCGTTCCGGGACGCCTTACGGTCGTTGCACACGCCCCCGACAGAATTGAAAATCAGCGGGGCGGGCGCGGTTCTGCGTCGGGCCCTTGAATCGAAAATGCATGCGGCGGATGCGGACGATACACGGCTCGCGCCGCCGGTTCCGGACGGTGTGCTGTTCCGCTATGCGCGGTCCGATCGGGCTGAAAAAAGTGTTCTGGCGCCCCTTTGACCGGAAACGGATTGTCCGGTTCACGCGCTCTCGATACGGCTGATAATGCGAAAGATTTCCTGGACGTCACGCGTCTGGTGCGCTGCCGGCACCTCACGCGCTGCCATCCAGCGTCCGACCAATGCCCGCATGAAGATCAGGACCAGGTCTCGGGTCTTTTGCCGGAAATGCGATTTCGTCGAGCGCGGGACCGCGCCGACCCGCTTTGTGAGATTCGGCAAAAGGCCGCTCCTGAAGCCGACGTTCCCGAGCCCGGAGCGGAGCGTGGACAATCCCGGCAACCGCATGACCGTGCCGTACAGACCCCGGATGGTTTCGCCGAGACGACTTCGCCGCGGCTCGGTGCGCTCGACGCGCCGGTTACGCTGGGGCGTCGTCCAGGTCCGCAAGCGATTGAAATCCACGACGCGGCCAAATACGCGCTTGACCCACAGCCATTGCCGGTATCCGGGCGTGTTCAGGATCTCGAACAGCCGGTCGCCCAGCATCACGACGCCGATCTGGGAGGGCTGTTTCTTGATAATCGTGAAACCGGTAGAGCTGGCATAGACGTCGTAATTGTCCAGGATCGTAGAGACGAAGCGCACCTCGCCGGGTGCGATATCCGACGGCATGACCGGTGCATAGGTGGCGCGTAGTGACCGATCGAAAAGCTCGGCAGCACTCTTTATGCGGCCCTTTCCCAAAGCGATTTCGCCGAGTTTTTGCATTTCCGCCACGGCGGACTCGTTTTCGCGCACGGTCTGCAGCAACAAGGGTTCCGCCTTGCATGTATCCTGGCCGGCCAGATAGGCCTGAGCCGTGGCAAAGCGAGTCCGGGTCCGGATCGCACCTGCACGCGGCAGGATCGGAAGCACGCTGTCGGCGGTTTCTCCGTCGGCCATGCGTATTTCCGCCATGAGCAGCAGCGCGCCCGACGGTTCGCGCTCCTGGCCGATGCGCGAAACCATGTAGGTTTCCAGATCCGTCTTCAGCCCATCGAGAAACGCATCGCTATACCGAACCGAAAGCGTTTGCAGCATCCGGTCGCCGAGCTTCCAGCCAAACGACGCGGCGCCCCGGCGCAACATCCGCCGGCTGATGAGCAGATAGTGGAGATAGGTATAGGCCCATTCGAGAAACGAGGCCGGCCCTCCGCGTTCGTAGCCCGTCGCGAGGATAGCCACGGCACGCGGATAGTTACCGCTCTTGAGAGACGATCGTGCTTCGTTTTCAAAATCCTTTTCACGCCATGTCAGGGAGTTGGCGGGAAGCAGGTCGTTCAACATGTCCGACAGGCGCCTTAGGCCGGTGGTGGGAATGCCACGTTTGGCATAGTTTACCGCATTTTGCGAACGGTCGTGCTGTATGAACGGCGCCTCTGCCGAAAGCGCCGCATTGAAATATCCTGCTGCCGCCCGATCGCGGCCATTTGTAACGCAGGCACGGCCGAGCGCCCTCAATTCCTCGACACCGGGGTCGAGCGCGTCGACCGGTTCTCCGAGAAGGCTTTCCGCACGGCTTATGTCGCCGTCTTTAAGATGGATGCGGAGTGCAAGGCGATGGACTTGACGGCTGAATTCTTCTGCTTCCGGTAAGGCTGAAAGAACATCATCGACGGATGCGCCGGCGGCGAACCGGATCTTGGCCAGATGCAACAGCGCGTCTGAAGGTTCACGGTCTTGCCCGCGTCTGGAAAGCACGTAGGCATTCAGTTCGATTTCCAGGCGGTCAAGCGTGGCATCGTCATATCGATCAGCAAAGCGGTCGAGCGAGTTCAGGCTTTGAACGCCGCCGAACAGGGCGTTCGCGCGCCGCAGCATGTTTCGGCTTGCCAGGAGGTATTGCAGATAGGTATAGGCCCGCACCAAGAGGTCGGACGGTCCTCCCTGTTCGTAGCCCGTTGTGAGGATTGCAATGGCGCCGAGGAAATTACCTTGCCTGCACGCGGCCTCCGCTGTGGCCATCGGGGGGTCTTCGTCCGAAAGGCCTGGGCTTCTGGCAAGCAGGTCGTTGAACATACCGATCTGGAACCCCGAGGCGAAAGCGACGCAACCGGAATGCGCGCTCGCTGGACGACCGTGAAGATGCAGTCGCAGTGCCGACTGGCACTTTGACACTGCGATTCTTGTATCCCCGCACACGGCCGTATACACACGCTCTCGCTCGGGGTGCAAGGGGAAGAGGAATGGACACGAACGCTGGGACAACGCCGTCTGCGGGTCAATCGGAGAAGTCCTTCTTGACCGATCCGGCCGTTTCGCGCGCGGATGGGTCAGCCGGAGACGTCCGCATACTCATGACGACGGCTGTGTGGGGCGTGTGGCACCTCATGGCGCATTTGACTTGCAACCTGCCGACTCTTCTGGCCGCGGGCAATCTGCCGCTACTCGCCGACCGGTTTCCGATCCGCTATCTCACGTTCACCCGCAAGGAAGATTACGAGACGATCCGGACGTCGCCTGCCATGCAACGGTTGAAGGATCTGAACGTTGAATTGGAGTTCGAGTTCCTCTCGCCCGACATCCTTTCAGATCCGATTGCAGCCCACCACCATGCCTGGAACGAAGCCACCCGCAGGGCGCGCGAACGCCGTGAATATCTGCTGTTGATGCCGCCGGATGTCGCCTGGGCCGGGAATTCGTTCGGCGTCATCGCCGACCGTCTGGCCAACGGACATCGCGCGGTTTTCATGACCTACTTGCGGGCCGAAAGCGACAGCTTCCTAGAGGCCCTGAAAAAGCTGCAAGAACCGGACCGGATCGAATTGCCGGTTTCGCAGCAAAAAATGGTGGAGCTTTGTACAGCCAGCCTGCATCCGCTCATGGCGGCCTCGTTCCGCGACAGCGACTTTTTCCCGATCCATCCGGAAATGATTCTGTGGCCGGTACCCGGCGAGGGTTTTGCCGTAAGGGTGCTTGCCCGGGAGATGTTCCTGTTCGATCCGACCTATTTCAATCTGAATTCGGCCGCCTTGCCGGACAGCCGTCTAACGGAGGACGAAGTATCGTTCCTGTGCGACAGCGACGACCTGTTTGCGGTGTCGCTGGCTGAAATCGGCAAGGACGTGCAGTGGCACATCCTGCCGCGGACGGCCGACCCGCTGACGATCGCGCCCTGGTGGCTCAGATATGACAGCAAATCCAATGATTTCATGGTCGGACAGAAGATTCGCTGGCATTTCAAACCGGTGACCGAAGCCAAATGGCGCGCTGTCGAGGCGGGCGCCGACCTGCTTATCCACAGATTGATTGCTGCGCGAGAGGCTCTTCGGGTCTGGCAGGTCGCGCAGGTCCGAAATTGTCAACGCGCTGCCACGCTGCTTGCGCTTCTGCTGCATACCGGAGCCGTCGCCGGTCTGATGCGCAGCAGGGAGGCCGCTCTGGTGTTCCTGCCGACGGACGAGGCCTTTGCCGACCTGCAGAGCGACCTGATCGACGATGATGCGGACAAAACCGGTTTGCGTCGCCTGGTCGAAAGCGCGCGCTGGCATGTATGCCCGGTTGCCCATTCGGTTGTTGAGGCGGACGATCCGCTGGCTGCGGCCAAGTACGAGGCGGGATCGGGAAAGCTGAAAACGGGTGCGGGTGCGCTGCCGTTCACGCGCGACACGGATGGTGTCTGGCAGGTCGGAAACGCCACGATCACATCGGATCCCATCCGCACCGGTCCCCTGGCGATTTATCTGGTTGAGTCGTTCGTAGGAAGCGGCTAACGGTCGTGCGCGCCGCCAAATGGCGCGTTTTATGGCTTGCAAAAGGGACGAGGTGCGATGGCCAAACCGCAAACCCATGATGCATCGGATCGTGAAGACAAGATCGTCATGGGATCGGAAAAGAGCTTCGGCATCGTTTTTGCCGTGGTCTTTATGATCGTCGCCCTGTGGCCGCTTTGGGGCGGCGGAGCCGTCCGGCTTTGGGCCGTCGCCATCGCAGCGACCTTTCTGATTCTGGGCTTTGTGTTTCCCCGGGCGCTGCGTCCCTTGAACATCCTCTGGTTCAAATTCGGCTTGTTACTGGGGCGGATCATGACACCGATTGTCATGGGCTTCCTGTTCCTGGTCACGTTCATTCCGATCGGCCTGATCCTTCGCGGCATTGCCAAGAAGGATCTGCTGCGCCTGAAAATGGAACCGGAGTCGACGAGCTACTGGATCAAGCGCACGCCGCCCGGTCCCGAACCCGATACGATGGAAAACCAGTTCTGAGCGCCTCGCCGAAGTCGCGCGGACCGGCCTGTGACCGAGCCCGCAATTTCCGGTCGGAGAGGTCGGCATTGCGGCTTGTGATCGGCCAGCCCTCGCGATAAAAGCACAGCGAATCTGGAAGGCATGATGGTATGCCTGCCGTCAGACGAGCCGGCGACGGGATCAGGATGGGGCGATGATTGCTTTTGTAAGTGAACTCTGGAAGTTTCTTCGGGTTCGCAAGAAGTTCTGGCTCTTGCCGATCTTTGTAATGCTGGTCTTGCTGGGCGGGCTTATCGTGCTGACACAGGGATCCGCAGTCGCGCCGTTCATATACACGATTTTCTAAATCAGCGGGTACGGCGGTCCCGTTCCGTCCTGCTGTCGTGTGAGGCCCCTTCTAGGGCTCCGGCGCGTTGGCGGCTTGCAGTTGAAAATCCGCACCCGGTAAACCGGATAAGGGTCAGGTCATGCGCGTTCTTGGAGTGTCCGCCTTCTATCACGACAGCGCCGCGGCCCTTGTTGTCGACGGCAAGATCGTTGCTGCAGCCCAGGAAGAACGTTTCACGCGCATAAAGCATGATTCAGCCTTTCCGGACCACGCCATCGCCTATTGTCTGGCCGAGGCCGGATTGAAGCTGAGCGACCTCGACCACGTCGCGTTCTACGACAAACCCTTCCTGAAATTCGAACGGCTCCTGGAAACCTATCTGGCGTTTGCACCCAGGGGATTCCGGTCGTTTCAGATGGCGATTCCGATCTGGGTCAAGGAAAAGCTTTTCCAGAAAGACCTTCTGCGTCGCAAGTTCAAGGACATCGATCCCGGCTTCGACACGATGGAAAGGCTGCTGTTTACCGAACACCACATGAGCCACGCGGCGTCGGCCTTCTATCCCTCGCCGTTCGAGGAAGCCGTCGTGCTGACGCTCGACGGCGTCGGCGAATGGTGCACGACGTCTGTTGCCGTCGGCCGTGGCAACACCCTGGCGATCGATCGCGAACTGCACTTCCCGCATTCGCTTGGCCTGCTGTATTCCGCCGTGACCTACTATACCGGCTTCAAGGTCAATTCCGGCGAATACAAGGTGATGGGCCTGGCGCCCTATGGCGAGCCGAAATACGCCCAGAAGATGCTCGATCACCTGATCGACCTTAAGGACGACGGCAGTTTCCGGCTCGACCAGCAATATTTCGATTATTGCACCGGGCTGACCATGACAAATGGCAAGTTTTCCGACCTGTTCGGCGAACCGGTCCGGGCACCCGAACAGCGCCTGACGCAGTTTCACATGGACATGGCCGCTTCGGTGCAAAAGGTGACCGAGGAAGTCATGTACCGGCTGACCCGGTCCCTGCAGGCCGAATACCAGGCCGACAATCTGTGCCTGGCAGGCGGTGTCGCGCTCAATTGCGTGGCCAACGGCAAGATCCTGCGCGACCAGAAGTTCAAGAATATCTGGATTCAGCCGGCGGCCGGCGACGCCGGCGGTTCGCTCGGCGCCGCGCTTGCCGCACATTACATGTATGGCGACAAGCCCCGCACCCTGAACGGCGCGCTGGACGGCATGCAGGGATCCTATCTCGGCCCGTCCTTCGACCAGGCGGAAATCGAACGCCGTCTGACGGACGTCGGCGCCCGCTTCGAAGCGGTCGATTACGAGACCATGCTCGACCGCACGGCGCAGGACCTCGCCGAAGACCGCGCCATCGGCTGGTTTCAGGGGCGAATGGAGTTCGGGCCAAGGGCGCTCGGCGGCCGCTCCATCCTCGGCAATGCCAAATCGCCCGCCATGCAGAAGACGTTGAACCTGAGGGTCAAGTACCGGGAATCGTTCCGTCCCTTCGCTCCTTCCGTGTTGCGGGAAAGGGCCAGCGACTGGTTCGAGATCGACAGCGATTCGCCGTATATGCTGCTGGTCGCCGACGTTGCCGCCGACCGCCGCCGGGCGATGACCGAGGAAGAGGACGCCTTGTTCGGCATCGACAAGCTGAACGTGGTGCGCTCCGAGATTCCGGCAGTCACCCACGTGGATTATTCGGCCCGGATCCAGACCGTTCACGCCGAAACCAACCCGGCCTATCACAGCCTGATCGAGCGTTTCGAAAGGCACACCGGCTGTCCGGTCATCGTCAACACCAGCTTCAACGTGCGCGGCGAGCCGATCGTCGGCAGTCCGGAGGACGCCTTCAACTGTTTCATGGGCACTGAGATCGAGCGTCTCGTCGTCGGCAATTGCGTCCTGAAAAAGGAAGATCAGGACCCGGCCCTGAAAAAGGACTACAAGGACGCGTTCGAACTGGATTGATCCGCGCTCTCCTCACCGCTCGGACGCGTCGCGATTGTAGGCGTCTCCCTTGCGTTCGATGTCGTCCTCTTCGAGATAGGCGCCGATCTGGACCTCGATGATCTTGAGATCCTCTTGTCCCGGATTTTCCAGACGGTGCCATTCCTCGGCCGAAATGTAGATCGACTGGTTCGGCTGTACGGAAAGCACATCGTCGCCGCGCGTCACCTGTGCCGTGCCGGCCACCACGACCCAGTGTTCCGACCGGTGCCGGTGCCGCTGCAGGGAAAGCCGGCCGCCGGGTTTGACGCTGATCAGTTTCACCTTGAAACCGGGCCCTTCGTTCAGCACGTCGAATGTTCCCCAGGGGCGGTGATGCCGACGGTGCTCCGCATGTTCCGTCCCGCCGCCGGCGTCGATTGCTGCGACGATGGCGCCGACGTCCTGCGCCCGGTCCCGGTCGGCCACCAGGAGTGCATCCGGCGTATCGACGACCACCAGGTTGGAGATGCCGAGCGTCGCGACCAGCGTGCTTTCGGCATGGATGAAGGTATCTTTGGTGTCGGTGGCGATCGCCCGTCCCTGCACGACATTGCCGTCTGCATCGGCCTGCCCGAGTGTCCAAAGCGCCGACCATGAGCCGACATCGCTCCAATCCGTGTCGAGCCGCATCATGACCGCTTTGTCGGTATGCTCCATGACGGCATAGTCGACCGAGACCGAGGGACAGCGTTCGAAGCTGACGGCGTCCGGGCGCAGGAAACACAGATCCGGCACCGCCCCGTCGAGCGCGGCGTGGCACGCCTCCGACAGGACCGGTTGGAGCCGGGCTATTTCGTCCAGGAACGTCGCGGCATGCAGGATGAAGATGCCGCTGTTCCAGAAATAGTCGCCGGAGGCCAGATAGCGTTCCGCCGTTTCGCGATCGGGTTTTTCCACGAACCTGTCGACGGCAAGCAATGCGGCATCCGGTGCATTGGCGTCGCGGTGGCACCGGATGTATCCGTAGCCCGTATGCGGCTGGGTCGGCGGCACGCCGAACAAAACGAAGCGCCTGGCAGCCGCCTCTTCCGCGGCGCGGGCGACAAGATCCTGAAACCGGCTCGCGCTGCCGATCCGGTGATCGCTTGGCATGACTGCCAGCACGGCGTCGGGGTCCTCCCGGATTGCCGACAGGGCGCCCAGAGTAATGGCCGGCGCGGTATTGCGCGCCACCGGCTCCAACAGGATCTCCCGCGCCGCCAGCCCCGCGCGTTCCAGCTCGTCGGCGACGAGGAACCGGTGGTCCTGATTGCAGATGAGGGTAGGCGCGGCGACACCCTTGCCGCGCGGCAAGCGCTGCAGCGTCCGTCCAAGCAGGCTGCTGCCGTCATCGCCTGTCAGCGGGATGAATTGTTTGGGATATCTGGCGCGTGAAAGCGGCCACAGGCGGGTGCCCGAACCGCCCGACAGGATCAGTGGAAAAACGGTCAAAAGTCATCACCGCTGGTATTACTCGGTCTGGTCGCGGCGCCCACTATGGACGGGATTGCGCGCTTGGCAAGGCGGTGCGAAGACCATTCCGGCAAAGCGTCATCCGGCATTGGCAGACGGCCCGTAATTTGTCACTCTGCCGGCCGCCGTCATCCCGACGCGAGCGAAAGGAAACCGTCATGTCCATGACCGCGCCGACGCATTTGCAGGAAGTCGACAGATATTTTGCCGAACGGGTCGATCTGGCGGCCGCGTTCCGTTGGGCGGTCCGTCTCAACTGGCATGAAGCCGTTGCCAACCATTTTTCGCTTGCCGTGAATGAGAGCGGCACACAATTCCTGATGAACCCCAATCAGCGTCACTTTTCGCTGATCCGGGCCAGCGATCTTCTGGTCATCGATGCTGAAGACCCACAGACCATGCAACAGGACAATGCGCCCGATCCGACGGCCTGGGGGCTGCACGGCGCGATACACCGCAATTGTCGCCATGCCCGCTGCGCCCTGCATGTGCATTCCAAGTACGCCACCGTTCTTGCCAGCCTGGCGGATTCTTCCATGCCGCCGATCGATCAGAACACGGCTTTGTTTTTCAATCGCGTCGTGATCGACGAGCAGTACGGCGGTCTCGCTTTCGAGGAAGAAGGCGAGCGATGTTCGCAGCTATTCGCCGACCCGCGGCGCAAAGTCATGATCATGGGCAATCACGGCGTGCTGGTGATCGGCGACAGCGTGGCCGACGCCTTCAACCGCCTGTTTTACTTCGAGCGGGCCGCAGAAACCCTGGTCACCGCCTACATGACCGGGCGACCGTTGCGGGTTCTGTCCGACGAGATCGCGGAAAAGACAGCCAGCGAACTGGACGCCTATCCGGAATCCGCGATCAAGCATTTCGCCGATTGCAAGGAAATCCTGGATCGCGACGAACCGGATTACCGCACCTGATCGGTCCGGCACGCCTCGTGCCGGAAGATGGGCCGCGACGTCCCGCGCGATGCGGATGCGCAGGACGTGATTGCACGTGACCTTTATGTGAATGGGCGTTTCGCCTGACGCGTCATAAGTTACCGATCCGCGATAGGATCGGTATGGGAAGACGTGTATGCATTTCCGGATAATAGCGGGGCTGATCGCCGGCCTGGCAGGTCTCGGTACCGCAACGGCGCTGGCCGGCCAGACGCCGGCAGGTGCCGCCGGAAACGGCACGCCCACGCTCGAACATCCGTGCGGTCTGGAAAAGGCCTGCGCCATCGGCAAACGCATTTATCGTGCGAAACCGCCGGAAAACTGGGACGGCGTCTCGCCTCTGCCGGTCCTCATCCATTTCCACGGCTGGAAACGGGTGTCGTCGCATCCGCTCAAAAATCCGAAAGTGCTGAATGCGATCAATCACAACGGCGCCCTGTTGGTCGCGCCTGAAGGGTTGAGCCGGACGTGGGATTTCTGGGAACGGGAAAACCGTGACGTCTCTTTCGTCCGGGCTGTTTTGAAGGATGTGGCGCGGCGGTACCCGATCGACAAAACCCGGGTTTATGCAACCGGCTTTTCCTTCGGATCGGCCATGGCCTGGCGACTGGCCTGCGATGCCGGCGATGTCGTCGCCGGAATCCTGCCGGCGGCCGGGACGTTGTGGCGCCAGGAATCTACCGATTGCCCGACCGGCCCGGTAAACGTCATGCATGTGCACGGGTTGACGGACGGGGTCATGGAATTGCCGCGTGGCGCGGACGGCGACCCTCGGGTGGCTGTGGATCTCTGGCATCGCACCAACATGTGCGCCCGCGAGCCGGACGCGACCGTAACCGTCAACGCTCATCAATGCCTGTTGTGGTCGTCGTGCGACAGCGGCAAGGAGGTCATGCTCTGCCTGCACGACCGCGGGCATATCGTGCCCAAGGGATGGATCCGTGAAGCGCTTGAGCGCGCGATCCGGTCCTATCGCCTCGGCGAACCGGACGAGGGTGCCTCGTTTGAGGGTCGGCCGCAGCGCCGGTCGGAACCGGGCTGATCATTCCGCCTCGTCTTCGTAACCGACCAGCATCAGCGGTTTGGCGGCGATGCCATTGATTTCGCACCAGCGCACAAGCGCTTCCTCGCGCCCGTGGGTCACCCAGACTTCCTCGGCCTCGACCTCCTGGATCGTCGTCGTCAGTTCGTCCCAGTCGGCATGGTCGGACAGGATCAGCGGCAGTTCCACGCCGCGTTGCTTTGCCCGCTGCCGGATGCGCATCCAGCCGGACGCAAACGCCGTGACGGGGTCGGGAAACCGCCGTGCCCATTTGTCGTTAAAAGCGGACGGTGTGCCGACCACGATCTCGCCGGCGAACTGGGTCTTGTTGGAGCGTTCGATCGTTGCGGGAGCCAGCGGACCGAGCGCGACGCCTTCGCTCTCGTAGAACGCGCTCAGCTTTGCAAGCGCACCGTGGATGTAGATCGTCCGGTCGTAGCCGGCGTCCCGGATCAGCTTGATGACCCGCTGCGCCTTGCCGAGCGCATAGGCGCCGACAAGGTGGCTGCGTTCGGGAAACCGTTCGACGGATTGCAGGAGCTTGGCGATTTCCTCGCGATCGTCCGGATGACGGAAAACCGGCAGGGCGAACGTCGCTTCGGTGACGAAGACGGCGCAACGCACCGGCTCGAAATCGGCACAGGTCGGATCGGAGCGGCGTTTGTAATCGCCGGACACGACGATCCTGAGCCCGTCCTTTTCGACGAGGATTTGCGCGGACCCGAGTACGTGCCCGGCCGGATAATAGGTGACGTCGACGCCGTTGATCGTAACGGTCTCACCCGGAACGGCGGTTTGCACCTGCCCTGCAAACGGGTCGCCGTACCGGATCGCCATTATTTTCAGGGTTTCGTCGGTCGCCAGCACCGCACCGTGTCCGGCGCGCGCGTGATCGGCATGACCGTGGGTGATCAGCGCCTTGTCTACCGGGCGGATCGGATCGATGTGAAATCCGCCGGGCCGGCAAAAAAGGCCGTCATCGGTCGGAGCGAGGAGGTCTGAGGCACGCATGGCGCCCATTGTTTACCGGAAACGCGGCACGGGCGATACGCTGCTTGCTTACTCTGTTGACCGTTTCTGGCACGGGTGGCGCGCCCGACCGTCCGGTCCGGCGCGTCACCCTGTCGGCGGGAATGAACGGTCCGCTATCTCTGAATGCGGATGCGCGTGTTGCGCGGTCCGTGTTTGCGCACCAGGTTATAGAGCGCTCTTGCATTGGTCGGATGCAGCCGGATGCAGCCATGCGAGGCCGGCCGTCCAAGCGCTTTCACATGACCGGTCCCATGGATTGCATAGCCGCCATAAAAGAAGATCGAGTGCGGCATCGGTGAATTGTAGTATTTCCTTGAGTAATACGTGCGGTGCATGCGGGTCGGCCTGAATGAACCTAATGGCGTGCGATAGCCGCGCCGGGCAGTCGAGACCGGCCAGGAATAGCGTGCTTTTCCATTGATGTAGACGTGCATGCGCTGCGACGAAATATCGATCTTGGCGACCACCGCGGCAAAGCCCGCCTGGGGTGCCGCCATCAGGAAAGCAACAAGAGCTGCCGTAAAAATACTGATACGCATAAATACCTCCGCGCCTGTTTTTTGGCGAATACATTGGGTATGATCGCCATTTTTTTAATTTAAGGTCGTGTTAAGCAATTATTCAATAAGGAAATTTCACAGGTTGAGAATCCGGTAGGGGAAGCCAAGACCAGATGGAGCAGAATTACTTATTCATTTAGGTAAATCTGTGCGCTGATCGCACAGGAAGGACCGCCGGCACTGCGGGACGCCGGCCGACATGTCGTCGACCGGCGGTCCGGACCGCCGGGTCTGTCGTCAGTATTGTGGCGGGGGAAGCAGTGCCGTGCCGTTTGGCCCCCGATCGGCTCGGGGGCATGCGGTCAGCGGGGAGCGAGCACCATGATCATTTGGCGCCCCTCGAGTTTCGGCTCCGCTTCGACCTTGGCGATTTCAGCGGTTTCATCCTTGACCCGGCGCAGCAATTCCATGCCGAGATTCTGGTGAGCCATTTCACGGCCGCGGAAACGCAGCGTAACCTTTACTTTGTCGCCATCGTCGAAGAAACGCCTCATCGACCGCATCTTGACGTCATAGTCATGCGTGTCGATGTTCGGGCGCATCTTGATTTCCTTCACCTCGAAGGTCTTCTGCTTCTTGCGCGCCTCGGCGGCACGCTTTTGCGCCTGATATTTGTAACGGCCGTAATCGAGAATTTTGCAGACGGGTGGGGCTGAATTGGGAGCAATTTCCACGAGGTCGAGGCCGGATTCCGTTGCGAGCTCACGGGCCTCTTCGATTGACACCGTCCCTCGGTTGGTTCCTTCCTCGTCTATCAGTTGCACCTCTCTGACGCGAATTTCGTCATTGACGCGAGGCCCCTCTTTTTGGGGCGGCGGCGCCCTAAATGGTCTTCGAATGGGACTTCTCTCCTCTAGAGTTAAACCATGAAAACATGCGTTTCCGACCTATTTCGGTGGGCGAAAGCTTGCGGTCAAGTCGGAAAAGCACACTGTCCTTAGAATCCGCCCGTTTTGTGAAGAAGTCAACAACGAACCGTGCGATTCTGCCGCAGGCTCGTTTCCGAGCGACCGATCGGGCGCACTTGCCGCAACACGGATTGGGAATCCGGACCGTTAGCCGGATTACCTAGCCTGCAATTCCCGCACGCTTGCCACGGCCTGCGTCAGTCGAGGCGAAACCCTTTCGCTCGCACGAAGCGGCCGAAGTCTTCCCGTTCCGGCTCGGCATACTGGCGGGCCTTGTCCTCCGACCAGCCGTAATCCGCATGGGTTCCGAACCGCTCCTCGCCGCGCTGTGTCGAAAACGGCCGTGTCAGATTGCGGCGCCGATCATAGGTCTCGACCGCCTCGTGCAGATCATCTTCGGAATAGCAGTCGCGATGCAGGGTCGTTCCAAGACCGAGCCGCGGGCTGATCGGCGGCTGGAATTGCGGCCAGCCGACCGCGAGGCCGCAGACCGGGAAGACGTGATCGGGCAGGTTCAGGATGTCCGAGACCGTATCCGCTTGGTTTCGGATCGCGCTGATCGGACAGCATCCGAGTCCGGCCGCTTCGGCTGCCAGGATAAAGGCCGTCATGGCGATCCCCGCGTCCACGGCCGCGTTGAAGAAGGCATCGAGATGGTCGTTGACGAAAGGATGCCCGCGCCAGGTATGCACCAGACGCTGGCGCCGATTGTTGCCGCAAAACACAAGCAGCCGTGGCGCGCCTTCGATCCAGTCCTGTCCCAGCCGTCCGCCTGTCAGGAGCGTGCTCAATCGGGCGCGGATCGCTTCATCCTCCACCACGATGATGTCGCGTTGTTGCAGGTCGCTCTTTGTCGGGGAGCAAAGGGCGAGGGCCGAGAGGGTCTCCAGGAGGGCGATGTCAACGGGCTCATCGGTAAACCGGCGGCAGGACGACCGGCCGGCCAGGTGCGTCCAGAGATCCGGAACCGATTCCAGTCCGGGATCCTGCGGATGATCTCCGAACCGGTCGGCGAGGCGGGATTGAAGCGGCGTGGACATTGGCGGGGTCCGTCTTGATGGAGGTCAGGAAAGAAGGCTTCGATAGATGTCGAGGGTCTTGTCGGTCATGGCGTGGAGCGAAAAGTGGGCACGGGCGTGGGCGCGTCCACGCGCACCGAGCGCGTCGCGCTCCGGTCCGGCAAGCGACAGGCCGGCCGCAAGCCCGTCCGCGAGTGCGCGGGAATCGTTTGGCGGTACGCGCCATCCGGTCCGCTCCGTCTCCGAACATTCCGGCGGCGCGAGCACGGTTTCACGCACCGCGCCGATATCGGTGACGACCACAGGCGTTCCTGACGCCTGCGCTTCGACGGCAGCACGCCCGAAGGCTTCGGGTTCGGTCGACGCAACGGCGACGACGTCGGAAAGTGTCATGGCCGCGGCCACGTCGTCGCAATGCCCGACGATCCGCACGCGGTCGGACAGCCCGAGGTCTTCGATCCGGGCATGCAGGCTTTTGGTGTAGGCCGTGCGTCCCTGGTCGTCACCGGCCAGCACGGCCTGCCATTCCGACACCCCGTCCTGTTCGAGTTGTTTCAGCGCATTGATCAGCACCGTCTGACCCTTCCATCCGGTCAACCGGGCAAGGTTGAGAACCACCGGCGGGCCGTCGACCAGACCCCAGCGGGAACGCAGATTCGCAAGCCGGTTGCCGTCGATATGCGCGGGGTCGAACCCGTCAAGGTCACTGCCCCGGTGCACAACAGTGATCCGGTCTTCGGCACCGGCGTGGCGTTCGGCGATCAGGCGCGCCGTGAAGTGCGAATTCGCGATAACCACGTCACCCCTGGCCATGACGGAATTGTAGAACGCCTTGACCGGATTGGTCTGGGCATAGGCGCCGTGATACGTGGTTACGAAGGGCAGGCCGGCACGCCGCGCGGCCGCCAGCGCCGACCAGGCCGGTGCGCGGCTGCGGGCATGCACAAGATCCACCCCGTATCGTTGGACAAGGCGTCCGAGGCGCTCGACATTGAGCGCCATCACTGCCGGATTCTTGCTGTCGAGCGGCAGCGTTTCGTGCCGGGCGCCGCTTTCCGCCACCGTGGATTCCAGACGCCCGCCCGCGCTCGCCACGATCGCCGTTCCGCCTGCGTCGACGATCGCGGCCGCCACGTCCACAGCAGTCTGCTCTGCACCGCCGGTTTCCAGGGCCGGGATGACCTGCAAGACGGTACGATTGTGCATCAGGGGTTTTCTTCCCGCATATTCCGTGCAAAGTCGGAGACAGTCCATGTCCCCTGCCGGTCATTCGAATCGGCGCCAGCTCGTGATGACAGCAAGAGAACCTTTGGCATGGCTCCGGAGGCGTACAATGGAATCGCGTGAACCGCAATTCATCGAAGTTGGCGAGGAGGAGGACGCCAAGCGGGCCATCGCGGTATTGGAAACCGACGGCGACGGCCCGTGTCTGATGTGGTTCGGCGGCTTCAAATCCGACATGACCGGGACCAAGGCGGAAATGCTCAACCACTGGGCCTCCGAAAACGGTCTAGCCATGGTGCGCTTCGACTATTCCGGCCACGGCCGGTCCGGCGGCCGCTTCGATGAAGGCACGGTATCGCGCTGGCTGGAGGAGGCGCATGCGGTCTTCGAGACCTATTGTTCAAGGCCGTCCATTCTCATCGGGTCCTCCATGGGCGGCTGGATCGCATTGCTCCTGACGCAGATCCTGGCGGCCAAGTACCCGCTGCAGCCGCCGACGATTGCCGGCCTGGTGCTGATCGCACCGGCGGTCGACTTCACCGAAGAACTGATGTGGAAGACGTTCTCTTCCCCGGTCCGCAACCAGATCATGGAGAAGGGCGCCTTCCTGCGGCCGTCCGAATATTCCGACGATCCCTACGTCATTACCCGGGCGCTGATCGAGGACGGGCGCAAGAACCTTCTGTTCGGCGCCCCGATCGAGACCGGCTGTCCGGTGCACATTCTGCAGGGCGTGCAGGATACCGACGTGCCCTGGGATCATGCGTTCCGTTTGGTATCGTCGCTGGCTCAGGACGACGTGGTGCTGACGCTGATCAAGGATGGAGACCACCGGCTTTCGCGGGACGAAGACATCGAAAAACTCGTCAACATCGTCGCCGATCTGGTCAACCGCATCGATTACTGAGCGACGCGCCGAGCCGGCTCAATCGTCGAACGGACCCGTCGTGATGCGCCGGCCGATCAGGAAGGCGTCGGCCACGTGGGTCAGGGGGGCGACGTCCACATCGCTCTTACCGGCGGAAAGCAGTTCGGCGAACCGGGCGTAGATGCCGTCATATTCGGATGCCGGCGGGCCGTCGACGGGGAGTTCGATCCCGTCGATATCGACGCGCGCGCCGCCTTCGGCAAGCGTCAGACGGCCGTCGGGCGTATCGGCTGTGATCGTCCAGTTCTGCGCACCGGTCCGGCGCCAGTCGAAATCCGCATCGACGCGCAGTCCGCCCGCACCCCTCAGCACAAGGCGGGCAGCGATCGGTGTTTCCCGATTGGCAGGGATATCCAGCTCCGCCGCCGTGACACGGACCGGCTCGGCAAGGATGTCCGTCAGGATCGAGAGCGCATTGATCCCCGGATCGAAGACACCGAACCCGCCAGGGTCCCAGATCCATTGTTGCCCGGGGTGCCACTGCCGGACGTCCTCGTGCCATGTGATGCCCACACGCTCGACCGGGTGGCGCTCCAGCCAGGTGCGGGCCGTACCGACCGCCCGGGCAAACCGGGAATGCCATGTGGCGAACAACACGCGGCCCGCATCGTCCGCAATCCGCCGCAGGGCGTCGACCTCTGCGAGCGTGGCACCCGGCGGTTTTTCAAGCAGCACATGGCAGCCGGCCGACAGCGCTTCGCGCGCATAGTCAAACCGGACCTGCGGCGGCACGCACAAGGCGATGGCATCGATGTCGTCCCGGGCTGCCAGGAGGCCGTCCAGATGGTGATAGGAGGGCAGGTCCGGCAAGGAAGCATTGCGGCTGACCGTGGCGGCCAGGTCGAAGGCCGGGCAGGCCGCGATCGAAGGGACATGCTCGTCGATCGCAATCTTGCCAAGCCCGACGAGGGCAAGCCTTGTGGGATGCACGGTCACTGGGCGCCGCCTTTCCCTGTTAAGGCAGGCGTTGGGGGGAGAACCGGGCGCATTATCAGCCCTTTTTCTTGTTCAGTACATCGACGATTACCACGGTAAGCAGGACCGGTCTTTCGGCCGGCGATCGCCGGTTGGTGCCAGCGGTCGGCGATGGTCGGCCGCCTTAAAGCCCGGCCTGGAACGTGGCGTCATGATTTCCTCCCAAACAACGGCTTTTCGGCGGCGTCCGAAGCCTGATTTGTTTCGGACATCCGCCGGATCCGTCTTGATTTCAGCCGGTGAGGTGTCCGCAAAGGGCACCGCGCGGATGCGCCATTACGACGTGAAGTAACCGAACGGGTCAAGGGCCGGCTCGACGTTGGACCCGATCGCGGTCCGGGCTCTGGCCAGTTCTCCTGGTGCCAGCCCGATGCTCACAAACGCGCATTGAGAAGCGCCTCCGCCATTGCATCCGTAACATCCCGCGGCGCCTCCGGACGGACCAGGATCGAGCGTTTGGAAGCCGGGAGCTCCGGAAAGCCGTCCTTGGGCGCGAGCCGCCGCATTCCATTTTCAAGGCAGGATTCCGGCAGGACGCCGATAGCAAAACCGGCGCGGATGGCGGATTTCAGACTTGAAAAGCTGCTGCTTTTGAACGCAACCAGATAGGTTCGGTTGCGTTTCTCAAGCGCGTCGATCGGCAGGTCGCGCCACCAGCAATTTCGATCCAGAATGGCAAGCGGGACCGGTCCGTCGAGGGGAGGCGGGCCGGAGTGCCCGGCCGCCCAGACCGTTGCTTCCGTCATGAAGACATCACCGGCTGTGTTTTCGGGGCCGGAACAGACGGCAACGTCCAGGAGGCCCTCGTTCACCGCCGCAGGAAACCCCGAAGTACAGCCGGAATTGGCGAGTACATGCACGCCCGGATGCCGTTCCGAGAATTCCGCCAGGGCGCGTTCCAGTATTGTGTCCTCGAAATCGTCCGGAATTCCGACGCGGATGTGTCCGGCAAGCGGTTCGGCAAACAGGGAACGGGCGCGTCCGAGTTCGGCGAGAACGGCCTTTGCCGTCGGAAGCAGCCTCTCGCCGGAATGGGTCAAGGTCATCCCCTTGGGAGTCCGGCTAAAGAGCCGGGCGTTCAAGTCGGCCTCAAGCTTTCGAAGCTGAACGCTGATCGCCGATTGCGTCCGGTGCAGGCGTGCAGCCGCTTCGGTCAGGTTTCCGCACTGGGCGATTGTCACGAAGGTCCTGAGCAGGTCGCTGTTCAATTCCATTGCGTTCGTATTTTTTCATGAAGACTATGCCAATTATTCATTTTATCGAACGCAATGGCAATCCTAGGGTCCGGCTCCCAATAAGGATGTACGGATGGCCTGGGATTCGATTGTTGCCCTGATAGGGATCGGCGTTTTCGGCGGTGCCTGGAATGCTGTCGCCGGTGGCGCGACATTGTTTACGTTTCCGGCACTGATGGCAGCAGGATTGCCGCCGGTCGTGGCAAACGCCACGAACTACCTGGCGCTTTTGCCGTCAAACGCGGCCGCCTTGCCGGCCTATCGGCAGGAATTGAGGCAGGTTGGGAGCCGGATTCGGCCGTTGCTGATCGTTTCCGGGCTTGGCGCCCTATGCGGTTCGCTTCTGTTGCTGGTTTCAGACCCGCAGGTCTTTACAGCCCTCATTCCCTTCCTGATCCTGCTGGCGACCGGACTGTTCGCGTTCGGGGATAGTGTCCGGAAAGGCCTGCTGTTTTTCGCGGGCGACAGACATACCGGAGCGTTCGCCTATGGAGCGTTGTTCGTCTGCTCAATTTACGGCGGTTATTTCGGAGCCGGGCTGGGAATCATCCTGCTGGCGATCGCCCAGATCCTCGGTTTCAGCGATTTCCACCAGGCCAACAGCATAAAGAACCTGCTGGCGACAAGTTTTACGATCCTCAGCATTCTCGTGTTCGGTGTCGGCGGATTGATCGCCTGGCCGGAAGCGCTCACGGTGATGGTCGGCAGTACTTTGGGCGGCTATTTCGGCGGTCGCCTGGCGAAGCGGGTCGATGCGCGTTACCTGCGCCTCGTCGTCGTTGCATTTGGTCTGCTGCTTTCCGGCATATACTTTTTTCGAACTTTCGTCTCTTGAGGCCGGTGCGGGTCGCCATGGCGCGCTGCGGGGCACGTGCAATCGGGTTCACCGGCATGCTACGACTGCCGACTTGAGATTGCGCTGCTGGATCGTTGTCTCTGTCCCGAAGGCCGAACCGGGCGTGGCGCGAAACACACGATCGATGCCGGTATCCCGGCACAGTCGCCCCGCGGCGAATTCCGAGACGACGGCAAGCGTGCGCGCATCGTCGGCCTCCCGGGCGAGCGGTGGGAACCGGTCGCCCGAGGCCAGCGCTATGGTCACCATATGGCCGGTACGGCGGGCCCCCGATCGGTCGCGGCCCATGGAATTGGCGAACGAGCGCACCGACAGGGTGCCGAGTTCGGGATGGCGCGCCGACTGGAACCGGGTTTCCTCGCGCTGCGGTTCGCGCAGGACGACAACCCCGGGCGAAGGCGCGGCGGAGAGTGTCGGTGCCGGTCCGGAACTCTCCGGTGTCGTCGTGCAGCCGGCCAGGACAAGTCCCTGAATCAGAAGAAGGACAGGCAGTCTAGAGAACATGATGGGCCGCGAATCGCTTGAAAATCAGACTGTTCATTCCGTAGCAGGATAGGATGGCCGTACAAGGCACTGCGACTGAAGACGTCGAAAACCGCCGTGTTGTCGCAACATTGCCAACTATTCATGTGCGGATCGCGCCGCGATTGCCTACATAATGCTGTGAAAGCGGGCGCCCGGTCCCGTGGTAAGGCGCGTGGCGCATGTCAGTTCTGAGAACACTCCTGATCGTCCCCCCGATTGTGGCCGGCGCAGCCCTGCTGTTTTATTCGGCGTCCCACCGCGAGGCGCCCGAACGCACCTTGCCGGAAGAAAGCGCCGCGGTTGCACGCATCGTGACCGTCAAACCGCGCACCTTCGTGCCCCGTGTAACCGGATTCGGCACCGTCGAACCGGCGCGGACCTGGAGCGCGATCGCGCAAGTTTCCGCTCGGGTTACTGAAGTCAATCCGGCCTTTGTCCGGGGCGGGCTTGTGCGCAAGGACGAGGTTCTGGTCCGATTGGCGCCGGAGGACTTCGAACTGTCGATCGCGAAGTCGCAGGCCAATATCGAAAGCGCCGACGCTGAAATCGATGAGATGGAACTCACGCGGGAGACCACCCGTCTTTCGCTTGCCATCGAAAAGCGCTCGCTCGAACTGGCGACCACCGAACTGAAACGCCAGGAGCAATTGGTGGCGCGCGGAACCGTGCCGCAATCCAGTCTCGACAACCAGCAGACCACCGTGCTTGCCCAGCAGGCCCAGGTGCAGGAACTGGAAAACCGGATGACCCTGTTCCCGGCACAGATCCGGGCCCTTGAGCAGCAAAAGGCCGTCGCTCAGGCCGAACTGGAAATCGCCCGACTCGATCTCGACCGCACGGTCATCCGCGCGCCGTTCGAGGGTCGGGTCTCGGAGGCCGATGTCGAAATCAGTCAATTCATTTCGTCCGGCACGAAGATGGGCTCGCTGGACGGCATTGATGCCGCGGAGATCGACGTTCAGATCACGCCGGAACAGATGGCCGGCTTTGTCCGGCTGGCGTTCGGCAATACGGGCCGGCTTGACGCTGACCGGGCCGAGGACTTGCGGCCGGCATTGAGCCGATTGAAAGCCAGTGTGCGGGTCGGATTTACAGGCGGGGAGACCGTTTGGGACGCTACGGTGAAACGGGGCAGCGACACGGTGGATCCGCAGACGCGGTCGATCGGGGTGATTGTCTCTGTCGACCGGCCCTATGCCAATCTGAAACCGGGCGAAAAACCGCCGCTGATCAAGGGGCTCTTCACCGAAGTGGAATTGCGCGGTCCGCCGGTCGACGATGCCGTGCTTCTGCCGCGCAATGCCATCGTCGACGGCCGGATCCGAACCGTGGATGCGGATAACCGCCTGCGTCTGCAAGCGGTCGAGATCGCCTATGTCTTCAGGGACATCGCGGTTTTGCGTAACGCGCCCGAAACCGGGCTGCGGGTTGTCGTCAACGATCTTTCGCCCGCCATAGACGGCATGCTTCTGGAACCGAGCGATGATCTGGAGGCCGATACCCGGCTCGACCGGGCGGCGCGGCCCGAGGCCCTTGTGCGGGCCGGGGCGGCGAACCAGTGATCCGCTTTTTCACCGAGCATCCAACGGCCGCGAACCTGATGATGGCGGCCTTCATCGTCATGGGCCTCGTGATAGCGCCCAGTCTCCTGCTGGAGACCTTCCCGCGGATTTCGACGCGAAACGTCGAGGTGCGCGTCGTCTATCCCGGGGCCGCGCCCGCCGACGTCGAGCGGTCCATATGCCGCCGGATAGAGGAGGCGGTCGAGGGCGTCGAGAATGTCGATGAAGTGCGCTGCGAGGCGCGCGAAAACGTCGGCATCGCCACGGTTGAAATGATCCAGGGCGAGGACATCGACCAGTTCTTCCTCGACATCCAGACCGAAATCGAAGCGATCACCGAATTCCCGGATTCAGCCGAAGATGCGGTCATCACGCAATTGGGCCGCCTCGACTTCGTGGCGTCGCTCGTCATCACGGGTATCGAGGACCGAACCCAGTTGAAAGCCTATGCCGAGGACGTCAAGGATCGCATGCTGCGCTGGGGCGGCATACCGCAGATCGAGGTCAAGGGTTTCTCCGACCGTCAGTTCCGTATCGAGATCTCGGATGCCGCCGCGCGCGGGCTGGGACTGAGCCTGGAAGAGATCGCCGCCACCGTGTCGCGCCAGAACATCGATCTGCCGGCCGGTGAAATCGTCTCCGAAGGCGGCGTTACGCTCCTGCGTTTTGCCGACCAGCGCCTGGCGCTCGACGCCTATCGTTCCATCATTGTCGCCTCGTCCGAACTCGGCGGGCAGATCCGGCTCGCCGACATCGCCCGGATCACCGACCGGTTCGAGGACGAGGAGGTCGAATACCGGCTCGACGGGCGCACCGCCGCCATGCTCGACATCTCCAAGACGCACAGCGACGACACGCTCGATGTCGTCGGCCGGCTCAAGTCCTTCATCGAGAACGAAAAGGCAAGGGCGCCGCCCGGTCTCGCCTTCACGATCGTGCGGGACAGTTCCAATATCCTGTCCGATCGCCTGCAAATGCTTTTGAAAAACAGCCTGCAGGGCATCGTCCTTGTGTTCGCAACGATGTGGCTGTTTTTCGGCATGCGTCAGGCGTTCTGGATCGGCATGGGCCTGCCGGTTTCGTTCCTTGGCGCGCTTGCAATGATGGCAATGACCGGATTGACCATCAATATGTTGAGCATGGTCGGCCTCCTGATCGTGATCGGCATTCTGATGGACGACGCGATCGTGATTGCCGAAAACATCGCGACGAAACGGCAATCCGGCCTGCCCCCGGTCGACGCGGCCGTCGAGGGGGCGCGACAGGTTCTGCCTGGCATTCTGTCTTCCTTTGCGACCACGATCGCCATCTTCGGATCGCTTGCCTTCATCGACGGCGATATCGGTGAGGTGCTGCGCGTCATCCCGATGGTCATGATCATGGTGCTGGCGGTATCCCTCGTCGAAGCGTTCTGGATCCTGCCGAACCACCTGTCGCACGGCGCGGCGGAGGACCGACAGAACCGGGTAACCCGAGCGGTGGAAGCCGGCGTGCAATGGCTGCGCACCCAAATGGTCGGCCCTCTGGCGACATGGGCCGTGCAATGGCGGTATCTGACGCTTGGTATCGGTGTGCTTCTGTTCCTTTCGGCGCTGGCCATGTTTGCCGGCGGTGCCGTCAAGTTCGAAGCATTCCCGAGCCTTGACGGAGACCAGTTGGAAGCGCGCATCGAATTGCCGTCGAGCGCAACACTGGAAGACACACGTTCTGTCGTCCGCGAAGTGGTAACGGCCTTCCAACGCGTCGATGCAGCGTTGTCCCCGGAGAACGAAGGCGGCGCGTCGCTGATCGAAAACGTGCTTGTCCGGTACAACGAAAACTCCGACGCCGGCACGAACGGCGCCTATCTGGCCACCGTCACTGTCGACATGCTCGACGGCGCTCTGCGCGGCATGTCGAATGAAACGGTGATGACCGCCTGGCGCCGGGAGTTTCCCGCCGATCTGGATGTCCGCCGCATCATCGTGACCGAACCGTCGCTCGGCCCGGCCGGCCGGGCCATCGAATTACGCCTTTCTCATTCCGACATCGACACCCTGGCGGCCGCGTCATTGGAACTTCAGGACTGGCTGAAGGTCTATCAGGGCGTCTACAACCTGTCCGACGATCTTGATCTCGGCAAACCGGAATTGAAGATCTCGTTGAAGGATGGTGCCGGCGCGCTCGGTCTCGATGCCAGGATGATCGCCGACCAGGTGCGGGCTGCCTTTTATGGCGTCACCGCCGACGAGGTGCAGATCGGTGTCGAAAACTACGAAGTCGATGTCCGCATGGCCGAGCGCGATCGTTCCTCGCTTGGCGACCTCGATGGTTTCACTGTGCAGACACCGGCTGGACAGCGCGTGCCGCTGTCGGCGGTGGCAACGATCACATCGGATCGCGGCGTCACCCGCATTAACCGGATCGACCGGCGTGTGACCGCGACGATCACCGGCGATGTCGTTACCGAAACCGCCAATGCCAGCGACATCGTGCGGGATACGGAGACGCGGTTCATTCCTGAACTCTTGAAGAAGTATCCCGGTCTGGACGCCGGCACCGAGGGCCAGAATGCGGAGGCCGCGCAGACCCAGGCCTCGATGCTGCGAGCGCTCGGACTTGGCCTCATCGCCGTATTCCTGCTTTTGAGTTTTCAGTTCAAGAGCTATGCCGAGCCGATCGTGGTGATGGTGCTGATCCCGTTCGCGCTGATCGGTGCGGTTTACGGTCACTATCTCATGGGGATCAACTTCACGCTGCCGAGTACATTGGGTGTGATCTCGTTGGCGGGCATCGTCGTCAACGATTCCATTCTGCTTGTGAACTTCATCAAGAACGAACACGCGCCCGGCGTCACATCGGTTGCCGAAGCAGCGCCACAGGGCGCGGTCGCCCGGTTCCGCGCCATCCTTCTGACATCGGTGACGACGGTGGCGGGGCTCATTCCGCTTCTGTTCGAGACCAGCCTGCAGGCCCAGGTTCTCGTGCCGCTGGTAACGTCGATCGCCTTCGGCCTGGTCGGCACAACCTTGCTGATCGTCTTCGTTGTGCCCGCGTTCTACACGATCCTCGACGATTTCGGCCTGACATCGCTGGCCGCGGAGCGCCGCAAGGCGGCCCGGGACGCCGCGGAAACCGTAACGCAGTCCTGAACCGGGTATTACAGTGCGTCCCTAAACAACGCCTCAAGCGGCACGATCCGCAATCCTCGCGCTTCGAGCCATGGGAGCATCCAGTAAAGGGTTTCCACCGTGCGTTCGCCGCGCCGGCCGCGGTCGTGCAGGATGATGATCGATCCCGGCGCCACGCTCTTTTGCAGAAGCGACCGTCGGATCCGCTGCGATCGGATATGGGTGTCGAACGGAAACGCATCGCCGAGCACGGTCCGGTAGCCATGCGCCTGGGCGATATCGACGAACACCCGGCGATAGAAGCCGGATGGTGGTCGAAAAAAGCGCGGCGTGCCGAAAGGTGCGATCAGGGCGTGGCAGGCCACGAGCTTTTCCCGGAAGACCGCCGGGGACAGCCGGATCGCCGGCGTTTCGCTCATCAGGTGATTGCCGAGACCGTGCCCCGCCTCGACAAGCCGTTCCAGCACTCCGGGCGCATCGCGCGTATAATCGCCGGTAATGAAGAAGGTGGCCGGTATGCCGTTTCGAGCCAGAACCGAGGCGATAACATCTGTGGTCACCGGGTCGGGACTGTCGTCGATGGTCAGGGCGACGACCGGCTCATCAGTCTCGGCGAAGTACCAGACCCGTTCTTGCGCGCCCGGCAATCGTCGAATCACAGAACGGATCGTTGCCGGCATATTTGTCTTTCATTCTCAACCGACGGTCAGGACAGGTCGACATCATAGGTCAAATCTCCTGTAACGAACACGCTTTGGCGGAGTTCGACGATCCTGTCCCGGATATCGCGTGCTTTGCGTTCTACTTTAAGCAAGGGCGACCCTGGATCAACCTCCAGCGCCCGGGCCTGGGATTTTGACGCCGCGATCGCCGAAAGCCGCTCTTCGGCCCGCAGGATCGAGATGTGGAATTCCTGTTGATAGAACGGGTAGAGCGCATTCGGCAGATCGTCCCTTAGCGCGATCCCAGGAAAAAAGTCGGCGCGAAGGATCACGGTCTCCTCGGCGAGCGGGCGATCCTCGAAACGTCGGTGGCGGCGAATTTCGACGACCGCAAGATCGGTCGATGACTGGAAGGCCCGTTTTTCCGCGCGGCCGGCCTCTCGTTCCCGAATACGGCTTTGCAGGGTCAACGGGGCGATGCGCTCGCCGTCCGGTTTCGACAGGCGGAAGAAATGGAACATGGAGCGTTCCGGCGTTTCCGCCTTGACGAACGTGCCGCGGCCCTGTTTGCGCTCGATCACGCCGAGCGCTTCCAGGTCGATCAGCGCTTTGCGGACGGTGCCCTGACTGACACCCAATTGGGCGCCGAGCTGGATCTCGCTCGGCAGGGCAACGCCCGGCCGCCAGGTGCCGTCTTCGATCTGGGAGATCAATCGTTCCCGCACCATCTGGTAGAGGGGAACCGCTTCGATCCTGTTCAATGCCATGCCCGTGCCGTGTTTCGTGCCCGTTCGGCCGGCCGTCGCCGTGCGCCTGCCGCAAGGATTCGATTCCGTCCAAATTCAGTGTTGAATATTATATCTTATATAAGTTATAAAGCCAAGACGCCGCCCGCCGGAACCCGGCGGGAGCCCATACCGGAGCCCTGGCGGTTCCGCACAAGGCCGGTGGAAACCGGCCCACGGGCAACGGCGGGAACATCACGCAGGAGAACACGCCCATGAGCGCCCCCCATCTTCTTGTGCACGACAAGGCCGACAATGTCGGTGTCGTCGTCATCGAAGGGCTGACCGCCGGCACCGACATGCTGTGCGTCGTCACCGAGGACAATTCCGATTTCCGGCTGACGGCAAACGCCGACATCCCGATCGGTCACAAAGTGGCTTTGAAGGATCTCGCCGAAGGCGATACCGTGGTCAAATATGGCGAGGACATCGGCAAGATGGTCGGTCCGGCCGGCACCGGTGATCACGTCCACACCCACAATCTCAAGACCAAAAGGTGGTAAGCGCCATGACCCAGGATCTTGCAAGCCGCACCGTTTCCGCCTGGCGCCGTGAAAACGGCCGTGTCGGCGTCCGCAACCATGTCGTCATCCTGCCGGTCGACGACATTTCCAATGCCGCCTGCGAGGCGGTCGCCAACAACATCAAGGGCACGCTGGCCATCCCGCACGCCTACGGGCGTCTGCAGTTCGGCGAGGATCTTGAACTGCATTTCCGCACCATGATCGGCACCGGCTCCAATCCGAATGTCGCGGCCGTCGTCGTGATCGGCATCGAACCGGAATGGACGCGCGTGATCGCGGACGGCATCGCCGAAACCGGCAAGCCGGTCGCCGCCTTTTCCATCGAGCAGAACGGCGACCTGGAGACCATTCGCAAGGCAAGCTGGAAGGCGAAGGAATTCGTCCACTGGGCGACCGAACTGCAAAAGGAAGAGTGCAAACTCTCGGAATTGTGGGTGTCGACCAAATGCGGGGAATCCGACACGACCACGGGGCTCTCGTCCTGCCCGACCGTTGGCAATATGTACGACAAGCTGGTGCCGCATGGTCTGTACGGTGTCTTCGGCGAGACGTCGGAGATCACCGGCGCTGAGCACATCTGCAAACGCCGCGCGGCGACGCCGGAAGCCGGCGAGAAGTTCATGAAGATCTTCCAGGCCTACCAGGACGAGGTGATCTTCGCCCACCAGACCGACGATCTGTCCGACAGTCAGCCGACCAAGGGCAATATTCTCGGTGGCCTGTCGACCATCGAGGAAAAGGCGCTCGGCAATCTGGAAAAGATCGGCCGGACCAGCACCTACATCGATGCGATGGGGCCGGCGGAAGAGCCGAAGAAAGGGCCAGGCCTCTACTTCATGGACACGTCCTCGGCGGCCGCCGAGTGCGTGACCCTGATGGCAGCGGCCGGCTACGTGATCCACACGTTCCCGACCGGTCAGGGCAATGTGGTCGGCAACCCGATCGTGCCGGTCATCAAGATCTCGGGCAATCCGCGGACGTTGCGCACCATGTCGGAGCATATCGATGTCGACGTGACCGGCGTGCTGACCCGCGAACAGACCATCGACCAGGCCGGCGACGCCCTGATCGAGATGATCGTGCGCACCGCGAACGGCCGGCACACGGCGGCCGAAGCGCTGGGTCACCGGGAATTCTCCATGACCAAGCTCTACCGGTCCGCCTGAGCCCTTGACGTGGCGGACATCGTCGTCAGCGAATTCATGGACGAAGCCGCGCTGGGCCGGATCGGCCCGGCGTGGTCGGTACTCTACGATCCCGCGCTGGTCGACGAGCGCGATCGCTTGTCGGTCGAACTGAAGAATGCCGCGGCCCTCATTGTCCGCAACCGGACCCAGGTCGACGCCGATCTGCTGGCGGCCGGTCCCCGGCTGAAGGCCGTCGGCCGACTCGGTGTCGGGCTCGACAACATCGACCTGGCGGCCTGCAAGGCACACAACGTGGCGGTCCTGCCGGCGACCGGAGCCAATACGGTTTCGGTCGCCGAATATGTCATGGCGGCGGCACTTTCCCTTGTGCGCCCGGTTTTTTCAGCAGCACCCTCTATGCGCGCGGGCAAGTGGCCTCGCCAGGACCTGATCGCGGGCGAAGTGTTCGGCAGGACGCTGGGCCTGGTCGGGTACGGCGGCATCGCCCGAGCTGTCGCCGAAAGGGCACGCGCTTTCGACATGCGCATCGCCGCCCATGATCCGTTCCTGGCGCCGGATGATCCGGTCTGGGCCGGAGTACAGAACATGCAACTCGACGCGCTTCTCGCCAGCGCCGATATCCTGAGCCTGCACGTGCCTCTGACGGACGGCACCCGGCATCTGATCGATGCCGATGCGCTCCGCCGGATGAAGCAGACGGCCATCGTCATCAACACCGCCCGCGGCGGCGTTGTCGACGAGGCGGCATTGATTGACGCCCTGAAAGCCGGACGCCTTGGCGGAGCCGCGCTTGACGTCTTCGAAGCCGAACCGCTCGACGCTGCCGCCGGCGCGGCCTTCGACGATGTGCCGAACCTGATCCTCACCCCGCACGTCGCCGGTGTAACCAACGAAGGCAATGTGCGCGTCAGCGACGTCACGGTGACCAATGTGCTCGCCGTCCTGGAGAACGAAAATGGCTGATACGGTTTCCCTCACCCGCGACGAGGCGGAGGATCTCGTACGCGCGGCGCTGGCGGCCGCCGGTACCAGCCCGGAAAATGCCGATCCGGTTGCGCGCGCGCTGATCGGTGCTGAGGTCGACGGTCAAGGCGGACACGGCCTGTCGCGCGTTGCGTCCTATACGGCGCAAGCCCGCACCGGAAAGGTCAACGGCGACGCGGTGCCGACGCTGCGCCGGGTGGCTCCTGCCTTCATTTCCGTCGATGCCGACAATGGCTTTGCCTACCGTGCGTTGGACATGGCGATTTCGGCTTTGGCCGAGACCGCCGCCGAGACAGGGATCGCGGCGGCGGCAATCACGCGTTCCCACCATTGCGGCCAGGCCGGACGCCATGTCGAGGCTTTGGCCGAGCGCGGCTGTGTGGGGCTGTTGTTCGCCAACACGCCGAAAGCCATGGCGCCGTGGGGCGGCGACGCGCCGCTCTTCGGAACCAATCCGATCGCCTTTGCGGCGCCGGTTCCCGATCAGCCGCCGCTGGTTATCGACCTGTCGCTGTCGAAAGTCGCGCGCGGCAAGATCATGGCCGCCGGCAAGCGTGGGGAAACGATCCCCGAGGGTTGGGCGTTGGATGCGTCGGGCGCTCCGACGACGGATCCCAAGGCCGCCCTTGCCGGGTCCATGGTGCCGATGGGAGACGCCAAGGGGGCTGCGCTGGCGATGATGGTGGAGATCCTTGCCGTCGCCCTCACCGGTGCCAATCCCAGCCTGACCGCCTCGTCGTTTTTCGAGGCCGAGGGCGATCCGCCCGGCGTCGGCCAATTGCTGATTGCCGTCGATGCCGCCCGGGTTTCCGGCGACGGCTTCCGACACGCCATGCAGGCGCTGGCCGGCCAGGTGGCGGCCCAGGAGGGCACGCGTTTGCCCGGCAGCCGCCGGCTTGCCAATCGCAAAAGGGCCGAGGCCGAAGGCCTGACCGTGCCTGTCGCTGTGATTGATGAAATCCGGGGGTTAACCCGCGCCTCCTGACGGATCGGCTCTTTCCTGCCTGCCGCACGCAATCCCGGATCAGCCAAGACACCCGTGTCGCATTCGCTTCCCTAAAGGCCTGATTTGCGGCGTTTGCAGGACGCCGTCGGCGCGATGATGCCGGTTCTTCGGACAGTCGAAAGCGCATCGGCCCGGCGCCGGCCGCTTTTCCATGCCCGCACCACAAGACAGGATCGCGTCAGAATGAAAACCCATGCCCAGGTCGTTGTGATCGGTGGCGGACTCGTCGGCTGCAGCATCGTCTACCACCTTGCAAAACTCGGCTGGACCGACGTCGTCCTTTTGGAGCGCGACGAACTGACATCCGGATCCACCTGGCATGCGGCGGCCGGCATCCACGGCCTGCATGACAACAACAACATTTCCCGCATTCAGTACTACACGATGAAGTTGTACAAGGACCTGGAGGCGGAGACCGGGCAGGGCTGCGGCATCTTCCAACCGGGTTCGCTCTATCTGGCGCAGACCCGCGACCGCGAACATCAATTGCGCATCCAGGCCGCCAAGGCGCGCTATTTCGACGTCGACTTCCATGAACTGTCCCGCGCCGAGGCGGAAGAACTGCATCCCCTGGTCGATTTCGACGGCATCCGCTGCATCATGTTCGAGCCGGACGGCGGCAATGTCGACCCGTCCGGCGTCACGCACGCCTATGCCCAGGGCGCGCGCAAGCTCGGTGCGGAAATCCATCGTTTCACGCCGGTGACCGCAACCCGGCGGCGGCCGGACGGCACCTGGGACGTGGAAACGCCGAACGGCTCCATCCACGCCGATGTAGTGGTCAACGCTGCCGGCCTGTGGGGCCGCGAAGTGGCGGCGCTCGCCGGTTTCGAATTGCCGCTGATGACCATGGAACACCAGTATTTCGTGACCGAGACCATCCCCGAAATCGAAGCGCTCGGCCGCCGCCTGCCGTCGGTCGCCGACCGGGACGGAGAATATTACCTGCGTCAGGAGGGCCTTGGCCTCCTGGTCGGTGCCTATGAAAAGGACGGCCGGTTCTGGGCGGAAAACGGCACGCCGCTCGATTTCGGACACGACCTTCTGCCGGACGATCTGGAACGCATCGAAGAAAACATCATGCGCGCCTGCGACCGGTTGCCGGTGCTCGGCACCGCCGGCATCAAGCGGGTGATCAACGGACCGATGATCTGGTCGCCGGACAGTTCGGCGCTGTTCGGCCCGGTTCCGGAACTAAAGAACTATTATTGCTGCAACGGTATCATCCCGGGCTTTTCGCAATCCGGAGGCCTCGGATTGCTGCTCGCCCAGTGGATCGTCGACGGTGAGCCGGAATACGACCTGTTCCCCTGGGACCTGGCGCGCTTCGGGGATTGGGCAAACAAATCCTACACAAAAGCGCGGGTTCTCGACTGCTACAGCCATCGGTTCAAGATCCACTTTCCCTACGAGGAGCGCGACGCCGGAAGACCTGTCCGCACCCGCCCGGTCTATGAAAAGCAGAAAGAGATGGGCGCGGTCTTCGGCCTGAACTATGGCTGGGAACACCCGCTCTGGTTCGCCCGCAACGGCGTGGCGCCGAAAGACGAATACGGTTTCGAACGGCAGAGCTGGTTCAAGCCGGTCGCCGATGAATGCAGGGCGCTGCGCGAGGGTGTCGGGATCATCGATGTATCGAATTTCGGCAAGTACAGCGTCCGTGGCCCCGGCGCCGCCGGATGGCTGGATCGGATCGTCGCTAACCGGGTACCGACCGAGACCGGCCGCTCCTGCCTGACGCCGCTGCTCGGCCGCCGCGGTGGCATTGCCGGCGATTTCACGATCACGAAACTCGGCGACGACGACTTTCTTATGGTCGGCTCCGGCATGGCGGAGCGCTACCACAAGCGCTTCTTCGATAGCGTTGAAAAGCCCGATGGCGTCACGATGACGTCGCTGACGGCGGCCAAGGCCGGCTTCAACGTCGCCGGTCCGAATTCCCGCGCATTGTTGCAGCGCCTGACCAACGAGGATCTGTCGAACGAGGCGTTCCGTTTCATGCGCTCGCGCCGGATGCGGGTCGGCGGGTTGGATGCGGTAGCAATCCGTGTGTCCTTTACCGGCGATCTCGGCTGGGAAATCTACGTCGACGAAGCCGATCAGACAGCGCTTTACGACGCGCTGTTCCAAGCCGGCGCCGATCTCGGCGCGCGCCCGGTCGGATCGCGTTCGCTTCTGAGCCTGCGCGTCGAGAAAGGTTATGGCAGCTGGGGCCGGGAATATTCGCCGGAATACTGGCCGCAGGAAGTCGGCCTGGAGCGCCTGATCAAACTCGACAAGCCGGAATTCCTCGGGCGCGAGGCCTATTGCGCGCTGAAGGATCGTGCGCCCCGGCAGAAACTGGTCATGCTTGATGTTGAGGCAACGGACGCGGACGCCTCCGGCGGCGAACCGATCTTCCTGCCCGACGGCGCGCCGGTCGGCCAGGTCAGTTCCGGCGCCTACGGCCACACGGTCGAAAAGTCCCTTGCGCTGGCCTTCATCAACACCGATCGCGTCGCCGACGGTGCGGAATTCGATGTCGCGATCCTCGGCCGCCCGCACCGGGCGCGCCTGTTGGCCAAACCGCCGTTCGATCCGGAGGGCGAACGCCTGCGGAGCTGAGCTCGGCGATCACCGATCCCAAGGCTGGCCGGCGATCAGCGTCTCTGCAAGCGTCTGGGACACGGTTTCCAGCAGTTTCTCGCCCTTCTCCGGCGTCGACCGTCTTGCGTCGCCGAGCACACCGGTGAGCGTGATGTCCTTGAAGGAGCGCCAGCGCTGCAGCGCCGGCGAGAGCACCTCGCCCATGCTGGGCTGCGGGCCATGCGCGTCCGCCAGCCGGGTCTCGTCGACCAGGTCCGGCGCGGCGACCATCATCATCGACGTCTCGGCCTCGCAGGCATGGATGACGCCTTCCTGATCTTCCAGAAGCGGCGCGACGAGCCCCGCCTGCGTGGCCGGGATGAAATAGGTGGTGGTCGCGATCGGCGCGCCGAGTTCGCGGGTGAGTTCCGTCGTCAGCGTGTTGAGTGCCGCCATGTTCCCGCCATGGCCGTTGACGATCAGGATCTTCTCGAAGCCGGCGCGCAGGATCGCCTGGCAGAGATCGCGCAGGAGCGCATGCCACGTCGTCAGCGAGACCGTGAACGTGCCGCCGAAGGCGACATGATGTTCGGCCAGTCCCATCCACACGGTGGGAGCCACGACGATCGGCCGTTCAGTGGCGACCTTGTGTGCCGTGCGCCGGCACACGTCCGCGCACAGGATCGTATCGACGCCGGTTGCCAGATGCGGTCCGTGCTGTTCGGTGGACGCGACGGGCAGCAGCACCAGCGCGCCGTCGTCCGCCTTCTGCCGCAAGGTTTCCGCCGTCATCTGGTTCCACAGGACGGTTCGGTCGTCTCCGGTCTCGGCCATGGTCGGTGCTCCGCTGGGGGCTGGAAAGGGCAGGGCCGGCATCGAAGCCCAGCCCTGCGGCCGGGTCAACTGTCGCGCCGTGAGGAGGCGTAGGTCTCCGACATCCGGTAATAGGCGTCGAATCCGATCCGGGCGCGCAGGTCGGTGAAATCCATCAGCATGTCCTGGCGCGGACGGTCAGCGCGGAAGGCATCGAGAGCGTCGACCATCGCTTTCATGGCGGCTGCCATCAGCGTCAGCGGATAGGCGGCGATCGCGTAGCCGATATCGGCCAGTTCCGCATGGCTGAGGTCCGGCGTTTCGCCGCCCTCCACGATGTTCGCCATTTTGTATCCGGGCAGGGACCGGCAGACCTCCCGCATTTCCGCTTCGGTCTTGGGCGCCTCGACAAAAAGGATGTCGGCGCCGAGTTCATGAAACTTTGCCGCCCGTTCCAACGCTTCGCCGAGGCCATGGTCGTGCCGGGCGTCGGTGCGCGCGAGGATCAGGATATCCGCGCCCTCGGTGCGGGCATCGACGGCGGCGCGGATCCGGTCGAAGGCTTCCGCGCGGTCGACAACGGCCTTTCCCGGCGTATGGCCGCAGCGTTTCGGCGCGAGCTGGTCCTCGATCATGACCGCGGCGCAGCCGGCCTTCGCGAACCCGGCAACGGTGCGCTTGACGTTCATGGCGTTGCCGTAGCCGGTGTCGCCGTCGCCGATCACCGGAATGTCGACCGCGTCGCAGATGTTGCGGGCCTGATCGATCACCTCTCCATAGGACATCAGGCCGAGATCCGGTTCGCCGATCCGCGAGGCGGATGTGGCAAAGCCCGACATGAACGTCAGGCCGAATCCTTCCTGCGCGATCAGTTTGGCCGACAGGGCGTCGAAACAGCACGGCATGACATGCAGGCGTTTGTCGTCGAGCAGGGTGCGGAGCTTGTCGGCAGGGGTCATGGAGTTTTCGATCCCGGGGTCACAGTTTGAAGGGGATGGTCAGCGCGAGATCGGGCCAGACATAGAGCAGTGCGACGGTCAGAAGCATCAGCGCCAGGAACGGCAGCACGCCGCGCGACACATCCCCGAGACTGGCGCGGGCCACGGACTGGATCACATAGAGATTGAGCCCGACCGGCGGCGTGATCAGCGCGCATTCCACCATGACCACCATGTAGATCCCGAACCAGATCGGGTCGAGTCCCAGCGCCATCGCCGCCGGCAGCAGCACCGGCGTCATGATCAGCACCATGGACAAGGCCTCGAAGACAAGGCCCATGAACAGGAGCACCACGCTGACCACCAGGATGAACGCAAGCGGCGTGTCGATCGCCTGGCCGATGAAGACGGAAATGTCCTGCGGGATCCGGTAGAGCGTGATCGCCTTGCCGAAAACCTTGGCGCCGGCCACGATCAAAAGGATGGCGACCGTGGTCACCATGGATTCGAACATCGCCTCCTTGAACCCCTGCCAGGTCAGCGTGCGCAGCATCAGTCCGGTGATCACGAGCGCTGCGGCAAAGCCGATAGCGGCCGCCTCGGTCGGCGTCGCCGCGCCGGAATAGATGACGCCGATGATGACGACGGCGAGTGCCAGGGAGGGCAGGGCCCGCAGGCTGGAGGTCCGCCGCTCGGCCCAGGAAGCAGGCGGTTCGGGCGTGTATCCGCCGAAAAACCGCGCATAGACCATCGAGTAGACGATGAACAGGCCGACCAGCGCGAGGCCCGGACCGATGCCGGCCAGGAACAGCGCGATGACGGATTGTTCCGTAACGAAGCCATAGACGATCATCGGGATCGACGGCGGGATGAGAATGCCGAGCGTGCCGCCGGCGGCCAGGAGGCCGTAGACGAAGCGTTTGTCGTAGCCGCGCGAGATCATTTCCGGAATCGCGACGGTTCCGATCGTCGCCGCCGTTGCGACGGACGAACCGGAGATCGCGGCAAACACACCGCACGAGACGATCGTGGCGACGGCAAGCCCGCCCGGCCAATGGCCGACCCAGGCATGCACCGCAGCGAACAGGTCCCGACCGACGCCGCCCTTCAAGAGCACGTTCGACATCAGGAGGAACAGCGGAACCGCCAGCAGAATAAATCCGTCGAGCGTCGACAGGATCGCCTGCGGCGCCATCAACGGCGAGAAACCGCCGAGCAGCAGGAGCGCCAGCCCCAGCCCGCCGAGGGCGAACGCGACCGGCACCCGAAGCAGCAGGAGGGCGAACAGCGCGACCAGGATCAGGAGAGCGGTCACTCGATGACATCTCCCGGATCGTCGTCGAGACGGGCCCCGGAAAGCGCGCGGCCGGTTTCGATCAGCGCCTGCACAAAGAGCAGTCCGAAACCGACCGGGACGGCGAGTTCCGACACCCAGGTCGGCAGGTCAAGCATGCTGCCGGTGGTGCGGCCGCGCTCGTAGGAATCGTAGAAGATGCCCCAGCCATGCCACGCGACCATCGCGCTGAAGACGGCGACAGCGATCATGGCGAGCGTTTCCGTGCCCCTCTGGACATCGCGCGGCAACAGGCGCACGACCGCGTCGACGGCGATGTGCCGGCGCGCGGCAAGCGCCCAGGACATGGCGATCAGCGATCCCCAGATCAGCGTAAGCTGGGAAAGCTCCGCGGCCCAGATCGTCGGGGCGGTAAAGAAATAGCGGGCCGCGACTTCATAGGTCAGCATGGCGCCGGCGATCGTGAAAAGCAGCGCGGCGATCCAGGCAAGAGCGGTGGTCAGGCGGGCAAACAACAACATGGAAAGGTCCCCGGGCACCGTGCGCCCGGGGGAAGAGTATCAAAGCGCCTGCGCGGCTTTCAGGATCGACGCGCCGAGGTCGCCGGCCTTTTCGGAATAGGCCTCATAGACCGGCTGGCTCACGGCACGCCATGCCTCGATTTCCGCATCGCTGGGTTGGTAGACATTCATGCCGTTTTCCTTGGCCGCGGCATAGGCATCCGCCTCGATCTGCGAAACCCGGTCGCGCACGTCCTTCTCGGCTTTCGCGGCCGCTGCTTCGATCAAGGCCTTGTGGTCATCCGACAGGCCGTTCCAGAAATCCGTGTTGACGACAACGATGAACTCGATGTTGGCATGGTTGGTCACGGTGATCGTATCCATGACTTCCCACAACTTGCGCGACTTGACGCCGGACACGCCGGTCATGCCGATATCGACGGTGCCGCGCTGATAGGCGAGATATTGCTCCGACCCGGAGATCAGGGTCGGCGCGCCGCCGGCAGCGGTCACGAAGTCGCCGAGCGTCTTGCCGAAAACCCGGGCCTTCTTGCCCTTCATGGCGTCCGGCGTGGCGATCGGGCCGCCATTCGACAGCATGATGGCGCCGCCATAGGCCTGCCACCACAGGACCGTGGAGCCGGTATCCTTGATCGCCTCGTCGATCGGGCCGCGCACGTCCGAGCCCTTGGCGACAGCGGCCCGGACCTTTTCTTCGCTGTCGAACAGGAACGGCTGGTAGAAGATGTCGACGGCCGGAATGTCGCCGACATAGCGGGTCAGCGAGGCAACGCCCATTTCGATCGAGCCGGATCCGACGGCGGCCGGCACTTCCTTGTCTTTGTAGAGCTGCGCGGAATCGTAGATCTCCACGGCAATCGCGCCGTTCGACGTCTTCTCCACCTCCTCCTTGAAGAGCAGCAGGTTCTGGCCGAGATGGCTCTTCAATGGCAATTGCAGTGAGATTCTGAGCGTCGTATCGGCCGCTGAGGCACCGGCTGTCAGGCCGAACACCATGCCGGCAGCAAGCGAGGTGGCGAGCACCTGGCGGCGGGTGCGTGAAAAGAATGTCATTGTGTTTCCTCCCGGATTTTCCGGTGCGGACAATGCCGTAGCCCATGGGGCAGGTCAATCGGCTTTCGGGAGGGTCGAAACGATCAGGTCACGACGCGCTGATAGAAGTGCCAGGTCGCGTGGCCGAGCACCGGAAAGATGATCAGGAGACCGAGAAAGGCCGGCAGCATCGCTACAATCACGAGCGCGGTAATCAGCACGCCCCAGCCGATCATGGGCACAGGGTTCTGAACGACCGTGGAAACGCTGGTGACCATGGCGGTAACGAAGTCGATATCGCGGTCGAGCAGCAGCGGCATGGCGACCACGCTGACGGAGAACAGCACCAGTGCCAGCGCCAGGCCGACCAGAGACCCGATGCCGAGGAACAGGATCCCTTCCGGTGTCGTTGTGATCACCGTCAGGAAGGACCCGGCCGACGAAAACGATTGGGCACCGAGGAAAATAGCGAGCAACAGCCGCACCTGGTACATCCAGATCCAGAAGATGAACAGGGTCGTGAACGCCATCCATCCGAATTCGCGGCGTTGCTGGTTGAAGATGACGGCCAGGATCGCGCGCCAATGCAATGGTTCGCCGGCTTTCAGCCGGCGGCTGACCTCATAAAGGCCGGCCGCCGCGAACGGTCCGGCGAGCGGAAAGCCGATCGCGATCGGAAAGATCATCCAGCGCATGTCCAGATAACCGAGGCACAAAAAGATCGCCAGGCCGCCGAGGGCGTAGAACCCGCCGAAGAACAATCCGAAACCGGGGGCCCTCCTGAAGTCCTCCAGTCCGTCCAGCACCGAGGCCTTGATGTCGTCGGTTGTAATCTCCCGGACAACCGGTTTTGCCGGGGGCGTATAGGAATTGGTGTCGGTCATGGCGTCCTTGTCCGGTCTTGTCGGCGGCGCAAGCATAGAACGAGTCCGGTGTGCTGGACTGATCTGGATCAAATGGCAGTTCCCTAACGCTACCCAACAAAAGTTGTTTTTGTTGGGTAGGTTTGGCCGCAATGTGCGTGACGGGCCGGAACAACGCTCAAGGGGACGCGTACCCCGTCACGGACCCGGCTTCAGCGCGTCCAGAGCCTCCCGATAGGTCGGATAGGCCAGCCTGATCCCGAGTTCCTCCTTGATCTTCCGGTTCGAGACCCGTTTGTTCTCGCCGTAGAACGAGCGCCCCATCGGCGACAGCTCCGCTTCGTCGAAGGGGATGAGCGGGGGCGGCTCGACGCCGAGCAAATCCGCGGCGTGGGCGACGACGTCCTGCGGCGGGGCGGGTTCGTCGTCGGTAACGTTGAAGATGCCGGCAGCCTTTTGCCGGGCCGCAGCGGCGACCGTCTGCCCGATATCCTCGACATGGATGCGGTTGAAGACCTGGCCGGGTTTGTCGATGCGACGTGCGGTGCCCTTGCGGAAATTCTCGAACGCGTTGCGGCCTGGCCCGTAGATCCCGGAAAGCCGAAGAAGCGCTGTCGGGACGCCGCACCGCTCTCCAAGCGCCAGCCACGCCCGCTCCGCCTCGTCCCGATAGACCGACCGCTTGCTGACCGGACGACATTCCGCGGTTTCGTCGACCCAGGCCCCGTCATGGTTGCCGTAGACGCCGACCGTCGACAGATAGCCGATCCAGGCAAGCGATCCGAGCGACGCCAGGCGATCCGCATAGTGCAAAAGCACCGGATCGCCGGTCTCGCCCGGGGCAATCGAGACGACGAGATGTGTAACGTTCTCAAGTGCCCGGTCGATCTCCGGCGTCGGCGCGGTACCGTCGAACAGGAAGGTGTCGATCTTGTCGGCAGCAAGCGCTTCGGCCTTTTCCGCGGACCGCGTCGTGGCGCCGATCCAACCGGCCTCGGCCCGCAGGCGATCGACGATCGCATGCGCCGAATACCCCATGCCGAAGACGAACAAACGCATACTCATTGGATCTCCATGCTCTCCTGGCGCTGAAATGACGATCCGGTTCCGTCGAATGACGCAAGGCCGGCCGTCCATTCGGCGCGCACGTCTTCATCTTGTTCGTCTGCGAGCCCGGTGCGTGCCAGGGCGCGGAACGCTTCCGCATGCAGCAGCCGCGACAGCGCCCAGACGGCCATGCCGCGGACCAGCGGACTGTCGTCGTCCAGATGCCGGCGCGCCGCATTCGCCAGGTCCGGTTCTCCGGAATTGCCGACCGCAATCAGCACGTTGCGCAGGAAACGGTTGCGCCCGATGCGCTTGATCGGCGAGCCGGTGAAGTGGGAACGGAAGCTGGCATCGTCGAGGGCGGCGAGGGCGGAAAGCTCGGGCGCTTTCAGATCGTCTCGGGCGCGCAGTTTCGCTTCGCCGGCTTCCTGCGCGAACTTGTTCCAGGGACAGACGGCCAGGCAATCGTCGCATCCGTAGATCCGGTTGCCCATCTTTTCCCGGAAGGAAGCGGGGATCGGCCCCTTATGTTCGATGGTGAGATACGAGAGGCACCGCCTGGCATCGAGCTGGTAGGGTGCCGGAAAGGCATCCGTCGGACAGATGTCGAGGCAGGCCCGGCACGAGCCGCAATGGTCTTCCTCTTTCGGATCGGGTGGCAGCTCGAGCGTGGTGAACACGCTGCCGAGAAACAGCCAGGACCCGAAATCCTGTGAGACGAGATTGGTGTGCTTGCCCTGCCAGCCGAGACCGGCGCGTTCGGCGAGCGGCTTTTCCATGACCGGAGCGGTATCGACGAAGACCTTCACGTCCCCGCCCGCCCGGGCGACCAGCCGGCCGGCAAGCTGTTTCAGCTTGCCCTTGATCACGTCATGATAGTCGCGGTGCCGGGCATAGACCGACACCGTCGCTTTGTCTTTTTGGGTGAGCGTCGCCATCGGATCGACATCCGGCCCGTAATTCATGCCGAGCACGATAACCGAGCGGGCCTCCGGCCAGAGCGCTTGCGGAGAATCCCGGCGATCGGCGGTCTCCGCCATCCAGGCCATCGTGCCGTGGCGGCCGCTTTTCAGGAAGGTGCGCAGGCGAGCCGCCGTGCCGGCGTCGCGTTCTGCGCCCGTTATCCGGCAGAGCGCGAATCCGAGCGCATGCGCCTCCTCGGCGACAAAGCGTTTGAGTGTGTGTCCGCGCGTCAGAAATCCAGATCCAGGTAATTGGCAGCGGGCGGCAATCCGCGCACGACATCGGCCAAGAGCGTGCGGAAGGATGGCCGCGACTTGATGCGGGCATACCATGTTTTGGCGTTGGCGTCCTCGTCCCAGGGCACTTCGCCGAGATAGTCGATGCTGGACAGCGCGGCGGCGGCTGCAAGATCGGCGAAGGTGAGGGTGCTGCCGGACAACCAGTTCCGCGAAGCGGCCAGATAACCGATATAGCGCAGGTGGTGTTTGAGGTTGGCGCGCGCGGCGCGCATGGCGGCCGAATCCGGCGGCCCGCCCCCCATATCCGGCGGCACGTCGAGCTTGTAGATCTTCTCGCGCACCAGCGCCCCGACACATTCGCGGTCCATCTTTTCTAGGAACCAGCTGACGAGCCGCCGGGTCTCGGCGCGGGTTTCCGGCGAATCCGGCAGGAGCCGTTTTTTCGGGAACCGGTATCCCCTTGTTTCGTCGAGGTATTCCATGATGATGGCGGCACCGCATATGGCCGGGCCGTCGTTTTCCACCACGACCGGGATGTCGCCGGCCGGATTGAGCATCAGGAAGTTCTTGCGGCGTTCCCAGGGCCGTTCTTCGATTTCGCGCGCGCCGATATCGTATTCGCCGAGCACGAGGCGTACGAACCGGCAATGCGGGGAGAAGGGATGGCTGTAGAGGGTGAGCATCAGGGGCGGGATTTGACTTCTGGTTGAGGCGTGGAACCGACGCCCGGACAGTATCGCGGACGATACCAAAGTGTCGCCCGAATCACACAAGACAAAGGCACGTGACGACGATATAACCCGCCCGTCCAGCTCCCGTCAGCCCGCCTCCGAGAGATTTCTTTGATGAATACCGAAACCATCATCGGCGCACTTCTGCTTGGTTTTGTGGAGGGCCTGACGGAATTCATCCCCGTTTCGTCCACCGGGCATATTCTTCTATTAGGGCATTTTCTCGGCTTTGAAAGCACCGGCAAGGTGTTCGAGGTGTTGATCCAGCTCGGCGCGATTATGGCCATCCTCTCCGTCTATTTCGCCCGATTGTGGAATGTCGCGCGGGCTTTGCCGAGCGAACCGTCGGCGCGGTTCTTTGTGCTTGGCATCCTGGTCGCTTTTCTGCCGGCCGCCGTGATCGGTGTGTTCGCGCACGGCTTCATCAAGACGGTGCTGTTCGAGACGCCGGCGCTGATCTGCACCACACTGGTTGTCGGCGGTTTCATCCTGTTGTGGATCGATCGGCTGAAACTGCAGCCGCGCTACACCGATGCCATGCACTTTCCCGTCAGCCTCTGCCTGAAGATCGGCTTTTGCCAGACGCTTGCCATGATCCCCGGCGTATCCCGGTCCGGCGCAACGATCGCGGGCGCGCTTTTGATGGGCACGGACAAGCGCTCAGCCGCGGAATTCTCCTTTTTCCTTGCCATGCCGACCATGGCCGGCGCCTTCGTTTTCGACCTCTATCAGAACCGGAACATCCTGACGGCCGACGATCTCGGCCTGATTGCGATCGGTTTCGTCACGGCCTTCATTTCCGCGGTTTTTGTGGTCCGCGGCCTGCTCGACTTCGTCGGCCGCCACGGCTTTGCGCCGTTCGCCTATTGGCGCATCGCGGTCGGTCTCGCCGGCTTTGCCGGTCTCTATTACTTCTGATCGATTCCTTCGACCGGGCGCAGACCGTCCGGCAGCGGCCCGCCGGTGACCCGGGCGCGGATCGCGGCGGCGAACAGATCCGGATCCTCCCGCGACCAGCCGTGCCCGAGGCCCGGCGCGATCGCCGCCCGGGCGTTCGGCATCATGCCGGCCAAGCGGCCGAGCGAGGCGAGGATGTGAGGATGTTCCTTGCCGCCGGCCAGAAACAGGGTCGGCGTCTCGACCGTCCTGAGCGATACCGGGGCGTTGTAGTCGACGACATCGAGACAGGCCTGCACCACGTCCCGTCCGCACGCCTTGCCCGCTTCGCTGACAAAACGCGGGATGTCGTCTTTCGGCACCTTGATCATCTTTGCCGTCTGCCGGGAGAAAAACGGCGTGGGGCAGAAGGGCACGAGGAGCCGGGTTACCAGCTTGACGAACATCCTGTTCGGCATGGCGCCGGCATGCATCCCGCTGAGCGTTGCCGAGGCGATGGCCGAACGGCCTTCTGCCACCAGGGTGAGCGCAACGACCGCCCCGAGCGAAAGACCGACCAGATGGACGTGCCGTCCCGCGGCCTCGCGGTCGATGACCCGGGCCACTTCCGAGGCGGCGTCTTCAAGCGACCGCCACGCAATGGCGCGGCTGTCGCCATGTCCCGGCAGGTCGACGGCATGGGTCGCAAAATCCGGCAGGCGCTCGGTGATCGAGGTCCACATCCACGCGCTGACGCCGGCGCCGTGCAGCAGGACGACAAGCGGGCCTGCCTCGGAGCCCGCCGCCTGCGGTCCGGTCGAAACGAAATGCAACATGGTCGCCTTCAGGCGACTTCGCGCCGCGAGAATTCGCCCTGCGGCCGGAAATGAACCAGGTAGGTCGGCAGGATCGCGGCAAGGGTCTCCATCTCGATCCCGAGGCCTTCCAGTGTCCGGCCCTCCTTGATCGCGGCTTCCGAAACGACGTTGTCGGTCTCCAGCAACCGTACCTGGTCGACGGTAAGCAGCGGCTTCGGCAGGATCTGGGTGAGGCGGGCGAGCGCGCTGGCCGCCGCGAACGGCAGCGTTATCAGCGCCCGTTTCCGGTCGATGATTTCCAGCATCAGTTCCAGGCATTCCTTGAAGGTCTTGATTTCCGGACCGCCCAGTTCGTAGGTCGTGCCCTTTGCCGTCTTGCCGTCGACGGCAAGCGCCACGGCTTCGGCCACATCGCCGACAAACACCGGTTGGAAGCGCGTCTGGCCGCCGCCGATCAACGGCAGCGCCGGTGCGGTCTGCGCCATGCCGGCGAACTGATTGAAAAAATTGTCCTCCGGCCCGAATATGATCGAAGGCCGCAGGATGGTCGAGTCAGGCAGTGTTTCCAGCACGGCGGCTTCGCCGGCCGCCTTGGAACGGCCGTAGCTGGCCGGCGAGTCCGGGTCTGCGCCGATCGCCGACACCTGCACCATTTCATCGATCCCGGCGGCCTTTGCCGATTCCGCGATCACGCGCGGACCGTGTGCCTGGATCGCATCGAACCGCTGGCGGCCGCCTTCGTACAGAATGCCGACGAGGTTGACCACGGCATCGGCGCCCTCGACGGCACGTTCCACCGACCACCGGTAGCGCAGATTGGCCTGGATCGCCTGGATCTGGCCGACAATGCCGAGCGGCTGCAGGTAATGCGCAAGGTCCGGCCGGCGCACGGCGGCGCGCACCCTGAAACCACGCTGTGCCAGCGCCCGCACGACATGCCGCCCGACAAATCCTGACCCGCCGAACACGGTGACAAGCTTGGACTCTCCCGTGACCAGTCCCGCCATGGCTGTACTCCTCGTGTCCGCTTGTTTTGCTGACCGTTTTCGCCGACCGCAATCCGCAACGACGCGAGTCGGCGCGGCAGGTCGCCGAGCCGGCGCATGGATCTGCCCGGGCACCGCCGGCGCGCGCCTGACAGCATGTCGGCGATCCGGTGGGTGCCTTGATTTTCTAAATAGCCAGACCGGTCAGGCCTGTACAGGGGGCAAGATGTGGCAGGGTGGGGAAAGCACAACCCCGCCGACCGGGACCGCACAACCCCGCCGGTTCCGGCGCCTTCAGAAATACCCCTTATCCGGTCCCGTCACCGATTGACACGGCCCGCAAGCCCTTTTAAGGAACCGGTTCGCTGTCCGCAGCCATGCCCAGGTGGCGGAATTGGTAGACGCGCTGGCTTCAGGTGCCAGTGATCGCAAGGTCGTGGAGGTTCGAGTCCTCTCCTGGGCACCA
>JBCDLT010000007.1:0-141427 GCA_038745065.1 Pseudomonadota bacterium
GTCCAGCTTCGAACTGCTGGTGGCGTCATGGGGTCGATGACACGGTTTGTACGTGCGCGACATGCCGATCTTTAACGGCCAATACTGGCGTGCTGTGCCCGATTTTCAATGACAGTCAAATCTCGAAAAGGGATCTAGTAAACCGTCACCGCAATAGATTTACGCTCTAGAGTTCATAGCTATTCTTGAAATATTTTTGGAAATTCACTTCAAATAATTATCAAAACAATAAAAGAGTCTTGTTGGACGCAAAGTAAGGCAAGTATATTTCCTGAGAAATTTACAGGAGCCCGCTGAAGGCTTGCCGTGTTGAGAACGCAGAGAGGCCCGTTTGGTCATGAGCGGCCTCCCGGAGCTACATTGCTGGCTAATTCGATGGCGGTCGCCGGAGACCTCTTAGATGCATCATGATCCAACCATAGAATCCCCGACAATGGCTTGCCTCGAACAACTCACCAGCTCCACGCAGTGAGTGATTTGTACATTCGTATGGTGCATTTCTTCGTAGTTGGCGACCCGCTCTGATGCGCCAGAGCGGCCACTTCATTAAAGCTAGTCGGTCGGCGTAATGGGGAATACGTACCGATATGGACCTTGGCTAACATAACCTGGGGGCGGCTTTTCAAATTTCATTTCAATGATCTCGTCAAACATGATCAACGGTTCGAGTTTCATCGCTATCTCGGCGAGTTTTTGCTTAAATGTCGACGCTGTAATATCCAACGATCTGAGAAATTTGGCATCTAGAAGATAGGATATGCAATCAGTAACTGCTCCATAGGCTGATCGTTTCGTGCTATAGTGGAGTTCTCCTAAATTTCCATTGTCGATGGACATCGACTCGTTGCCAATCAGAAAGGATAGATAATCGATGCATTGAATATGACCGGCGAACAATTTGTCTTGCTTTGGTGAGTTATCACTCTCCATAACTGGCCACACTTCATTGCGAGCAAGCTCATTTTCAAGGCAATGCAGCAGACCAGAAAAGCATAGACCAAGTATCTCTTTTCGATCTTGAAAACTTCGGAGAAGTTTCGGGGTCTCATAATACACTACACGGTAAATCTGGAAATTCAATTCGACGCAGAGCGCAACAAGGTCTTCTAGGAATTGAAATTTGGCTTCGTCATTTTGGTCCGGAAACAGCTCCACTGCATGAATCTCCGGAATTTTGGGAATGATGTTGTCATCGATATCTAGTGCCGTGGCTACAGCCCCGTAGAACCGGCTTCTGAATATACCGTGTATGTTGGCCGGAATCAGCACACCGGTCAAAGAGATGCATCGCCTGCGCTGACAAGCCGGACCGTCGCGGTAGCTCTTTGGATCAACGTATTGCTCATCCATGTAAAAGAATTTCACTGCCATTCTAGGATACTACGGCGAAGCCTTCAAAATCGGAAGGCGAAGCAGAAAACCCGGCCTACTAGCAACTTCGGTGGCGACTATGCTGGTTCAGTCAATTGCGATCGACCGAAGCCCGTCGGCGAAGAGCGAAGACAGATACTCTGGTCGCTGGGCCATGGCTTCTAACTACAGTTTAAGCGGCTTCCTGTGCGGAACGCTTTGTCGTGACCAAGACTCACCAAACTGTCGAGGAAACCGTTAGACACGGTAGGTGAACTCGACGCCAAACTAGCCAAAAACAAGAAATTCCCGCCGAACGGCTACGATACTGGGACCAAGTTATGTTCTACTTGTCGCATCTACCTGAAAATCCTGATGGATATGTCAAGGTTTCAACGTCGACTGAGTGGCAGGGGTGGATTTTTCGGTGTCTTCCGAGAGGTTTAGACCGAGAGGTACGAAGAAGGTTGATATCAAATCTGAAGCACGTGTTAGTGGGCCTGGAATTGAAAGCTGCGCTGATCTTACCACATGCCCAACGTGGCGGCGGCAAGTCGCTGCTGTTCGAGCCATATTTTCACATCATGAGCTTCGAATTCTGCGTCGGAGTATTTTCAATCTGTGAGGGAATCGGTTCGGCAATATGGCTTCGGGAGAACGAATTGGATGGAGCCGAAGCCAATCGCATCGGGCCGAACGAATGGAAGCCGTCGCTCCTAAGGGAATTCGACCCAGCTGGAGAGTTCAGGCTCGACGCTCATGTCGATCGAGTAAAGAGCGTGAGAGACAAGTTGCATCAAGATCGGCTTGGTGCCCGCGAGAATATTGACTGGCATGCATTTTCTTACGAGAACGCGTTTGTCCCGGCACTGAGCGCACTCCAGTGCTTACTGCACAAAGAGGAACAAAGCGTGCCCGTGAGTAGTAATTTGAAGGCTTAGGGTGCCGACCGAAGTCGAAAGCGGAACTGGGGTATTATAGTCGAACGGTAGCTGTTGGTGCGGTCGCGAAATTACATGCAGACCTTGGCGTATGAATTGGACGCGGCACGTGGAATATTGCGTTGTCTGTAGAATTACGGAGACAATTTACTTAACCCCCATATAATGACAGCCTCTCCCAACGGTCCGTTTCGCCGGCATCGTCTTTCCCGGCCTTCCCCACTAGGTCACACAGCGTAGCCGATCCCGGATCAAGTCTGGGACCGGCAGGACGCCAAAGCGTGGCAAGCGGGATCCCCAACGATAGAACAAAATCGCCTTAGAAAACCGGCACCGAACACGCCATTGGAAGAACGCTCTTATGGCCGCCAACCGCCCCCCTCTCAAAGGGTGGCGGAACTGCATTCGACGATGAGCCACATCCACAAAACCAGCGGCAGGAGCAACGTCACGACGAGCAACACGTTGATGGCAAGATTTCGCTCAAATTTCTTAAGCCCGACTGCAGCCAGAACCGCCTCTTTCAGCCCGAAGCTGTTTCTCTTGGCAATACGAAAGATCAGCCAAGCGAAACAAACACAGAATATCAAAATCGGCCAAAACGAAACTTGGCTTGCGCATTCAAAGACGCTCAAGACGGATCCCTTCTGGCTGTTGGTCTTTTTTGTTAGTCCACTTTAGTAGGTACTGGTAGCGCTATACTCGTATTACGCTTTGGGGCGAGGCGGATCTTGCGAGCACTATTACATTCATAACTAGGTCTTTCGCTCACGACTGAGCAAAAGTCCGGGCCTCTAGGTCAACCATTCCGCCATCAAAAGCGAAGAGGCTGCGGACGGCGCTGACGGATGATCAGCGCCACGGACCGCTATCCTTCAATATGTGCCGGCGCAATCTTTCATGACGAGAAGGCAAAACCGCGGACTGCCAAAAAAACATGGAAAATCAATAATTTATGAAACTTGAAACTCTTGCGCGACAAGCTTGGGGCGAACTGACGATGATAACCCAGATTGGTCATAACAAATAACGCGATACCCCTCATGAATGTGCTGGCACCGGTTTCGACCGAACAGTCCGCCTTCGTCCTGAAGGCTTCAGGCTGTCCACAAGGACTCATTCCAACGGTAATGATTGTCAGCGGGTGGAATGGTGCGCCGACGAATGGGCCAGTTCGGACCCTACCGCACAGATTAAGACGCCTTACAGGAGTACCTCAACGAATGCCCAGCATCCTCGAAGTGAGTCAGGAAAAGGATTCATCCGATTGTGGTTTCTTCTGCGCCTACATCGCCGCGGAAATCAACAAGGGCATTCCTCCGTTGAGCATAAATTTTACCCGCGACGACATCTACCGGTTCCGGAATCGTCACATGGGGCTGTCCTATCCGGGCAAGTCGCCGAAGACATACGTGGGTATGAACGCAGCACCGATGATGCCGGTCCTGCTGGGACTCGCGGGGGCTCACAATTACGAGGTGCGCAAATACGATAAAGGTGACAAGGTAGAATTTCTGCGGCGCTACATGCCCCCGACCACGCGCGATGCCATGCTGATTTCAATGCCCGTTCACAAGCACTGGGTGATGATTATCGGTCCGGAATTCAAAGGTCAGCGCTACATCTACGACAGTTCCAATCTGTCGAAAAAGGGCCATTTGACTCTCGCAAAGACTGATGAGCTGGACGAATTCTTTCCTTATGCAACCGACATCGTGACCCGGCCCTATGCTACCAGTGTCAAACGGCGATCCTCCAGAGTGGCCGCCTAGAAGGCTGGTGGCGTATTGCGGTGACAATTAACCTAACCCCCCATTCCATGACAAACTCACGCCTTGGCTCGCCTCGCCCACTTCGTCGTCCCCGGCCTCCCCCACCACGTCACACAGCGCGGCCGATCCCGGACCAAGTCCACCTGATTGTCGTGCCGTTCAATGAGGACGGCTTGAGGCGCACTGCGCCGGGCGGAGTCCATCGGCCAGCCGATCGGTTCCGCCCAATGGTTGGACAATCTGGAGATCAGAACCCGCAGGACGTTGAAGCCGGACAAGCGAGGGCCGATGCCGAACGAATGAAAGGGGACTAAGTTGGGCGTTACTGGAGTTAACTCGGTCGCCGCGCGTCAAGAAGATGGAACGCCACAGGAGGGCTTCATTGCCATGACACTGCGGAAGTAGCCTTTGCCCTTCTTCGTCAAAGGGTTTGTATCGACCAATTTCCTCCACGACGGTTTCGGCGCTTCGTTAAGCGCTTCGCAAATGACACCGTCCAAATCGGACCAGATGGCATTTTCTTCCTGCGATCTGGCATGCTTGTAACTCAGATAACCGAACACGACCGAGAACGGCAGCCGAGATCTGTATTGTCTGAAATGATTGTGCGAAAACAACAAGGCTTCCTCTATTTCTTTCAGATCTGCCGACGCCAAATATTCAACTTTGGCCATTTGATAAAATGTCATGCTGTCGGTTGTTCTGTGATCGTGCCCTACAGCAATACGATGATCGAGCGCCAGCCGCTTCGCTTCAGCGAAAGCGCAGGCGAAATCCCCGTTGTTGAAACAGGACCCGGCACGATCCCAATTGCCTTCGGCCATTGCTTTCAACGCGGCGAAGGCCAAAAACACCATAACACAGATGCATTTCAGAGATTTGGATCGCCTCATACGCGTAATTCTAAATATCAAAATTGAAGCTGACGTCGAGACTTTACCTTTCGTTTTATTCATCGTCCAGACGCTCAACCGAGGCGAATGCCGAGACGGACGATGGGGGTACAATGGCAAAGTACGGTCATTCCAACTGGCGTTTCTGTTAGGAAAACGGGCCGCGGTAATGGCATGAACACCCCCGCGGGCTTCGCCGTAGGCAGTCGCCCGAGTGTCAAAGCTATTCATGAACAGGAGGCGTCCCTCCCATAACCGAAACATTGATCCAAGGGGGATGGAATGGCTCAACCGTTCAAGGCCGGACAGACCTGGCGCATGCAGGGAAGACCGCAAGACGAGGACGCCCGCATCCATGTCCTCGCCGTAATCGAAAACGGCGCGGTGGGGCGGATTTATTCGATTGCGCTCACGGGCGTCCGCATTCGCAATCCGGGATTTGCGGACGGTGTGCAATCCTTTTTGCCGCACGCTCCGGTCACGCATGACGTGCTTGCCGCCGATGCGATCGAGCTCGTGGATCATGATGGCCCAACCGTCGATCACCCGGATTTCTCTGACGCCTATTCGGAGTTCCGCGCGCTTTATGACAAAGGCGAGGCCGGCGTTTTCACGATTTCGCTCGCGGAAATTCTGGACCTCATTGAACAAGCAGCAAGTGACCACGATCGTTGAAGGCGACCGACCCTTGTCGCCTGATCATGCGGGGTCACAGGAGGTTACACAGCCTCACGGCAATCGCGGACAGGATGTGCCTGTTGCCGCCTCGTACACCGGATCCGCTCTACCGCGCCTCGATTATCGTCACTTCGAAAACGCTCCTTCAGAAGCGACGGCGCAGCCGTGCCGCCCTGCTCCTGAAGTCTCCGTCATGCCCGGCGCCAGAAATCGCCTACGATGGCGCCTGCGTAGCCTCTTCCGAGGGTCGACGGGACGGCCAGCCAAGCATGCGACCGAACAGTTTTTCGTGCCGGGACATGGCGTCTTCACCGAAGGTCTTTGTGCCGAGGAAATGCGCGAGGCCGCAGACTTTGGCTACCGTCATCTTGCGGCGCTCTTCGAATTCGCCGAAGCATGCGGTGTTTCCCTTCATCGCCTCGGCGGCCGTTGTGGCATGCGCGGTCCGGAACTCCTCATGCAATTCTCCGACGATCTGGAGCGCACCTTCCATCAGTCCGTCCGGATAGACACCCGGATGCCGGGGTAACTCGAGGACGAGAGCGCTTCTTTCGTCGGCGGGCAGAAGCATGATGTTCCACGGTCCGACCGGATACAGTTCGCAGGTGATCAGCAGGAAATTGGTGTGGTGTTCGTTCCACACAGCCCATGGAATGAGGGTCCAGGGCATGATGGTGGTTTCGCCGGGAAGCTGTGCGTTCACGTTGGCAATGAATTTTTCCTGGCTTGCCTTCAGCTGATCGAAGCGAGCCTGCACCTGATCCTGCGTCGGAACGACATTGCTCGGACCATCCGGACTCAGCCCGAATTTTTCGCTCATCGTCCGGAGAAACGCGCCGGTCGGATCATCCCTGTTCCACATGTCCTTGGGAATGACCCGGGTCACACCATCGGGATCGGACCCCGGATGCGGCGGAACAACGGCATGTGCGTTGGCATTTCTTCTTCCAAAGGGCATCGGCGGGAACTCCCTGAGCTTCGATCAACTCATGAGAGCATGACAACGAATAAAAATTCCCTATTTTCGAGGTATTCCGCTTAATCGAGTTAACAAAGGTTGCATAATTTGCTGACAATCGATGTGCTTCCGGCGTAGGCGGCATCCCGACCCGCCACCAGATGTCAGGCGCGGTCGCTATCCGGTCTCAAACCGATACTTCAGGAACATCGCCCCCTCATGCTCCACCTCACCGATGAACCGTGCGCCAAGCCGGTCGAGCGCGCCGAGTCGGGTGCGGCTTGGCGGCAGCAGAAAGGTAACGAAGGGGATGCGTTCATCGGCAACAGCGAACGCGAGCGCCTGCTTTGAGATGCGAACGCCCAGGCCGAACGCTTCGGGCTTCAGGACCAGGCCGTAATCCCATTCATCACCTTCCTTCTGGAACCCGCCCCAGCCGATATAACTATTGTCCGACAGGATCGCCCAATGCCCGAGACCGTCGCGCTGCCAGCACGCCTCTTTTGTAGCGACGAATTTCCTCGCCGCCGCTTCGTCCCATTCGAACGTCAGAAGCGGCATGTGCTCCGCGACCCGCGGGTCGGACATGTGTGCCACAATTTCCTGGGGGTCTATCGTCGGCAATCGCGTGAAGGAGATCTTGGGCTTCATGGGTTCAGGGGCGCGTCCGCTGGCGGCGGTGAAACCCCTTACATAAGCCTTCGCAGCCGGCACAACACAAATTTACGAAACCGCGCCAGCACCAGAAGCAAAACCGCAATCAACCCGAACAAGGCCTCCGGCTCCGGCGCCGAGGATCCGCTGAGATTGAGCGACGGGTAGGCCCGCGTCGACACGCCCTCGACCTGGGGCACCGGGACGGCGGCATCCACGCTGTTCCCGGGTTCCGCGTTCACGACCCTGGTCGACACCGCCACAAACGACGTGAACGCCGTCTGCAGCGAAAAATCGAGGCCGAGCTTGGTGATGGCCTGTTCGGCCCGTTTGTCCTTGCCGCCTGAAATCGTGTAGGCGCGCTCCAGGTCGAAGATGCGTTCGCGGGCCCATGTGATCGGAAGCGCGCTTTCGCCGGGGGCGTCTCCGGTCGATGGCTTGTTTTTCAGGATTATGTCGATCGGCAGGGAGGCCGGGCGGCCGTTGATTAGGCCTTTGACGGTGATGCGGTGGGCGCCGCCCTGTTCATAGCGGGCGAGCACTCTGACCGCGCCGGCGGCAAAGAGATCGGGAAGACGCGCGGGGCTTTGCGCATCCACGGCGAGCCCGTTCCAGTCGATCTCAAGGTCGGTCAGGAGCGGTGCGTCGAGGGATTGTGCAAGCGCTTCGGCCGCTTCGGACGCCGCTTCATCGATCTCCACATAGCGCGCGCGGCCGCGGCCTTCTTCTGCGAGGCCTTCAAGCAGATAGCGGTTGACCGATTTCCCGACGCCGAAGGCATAGATACGCGCGTTCCCGATGCGCCTTGCCACCGTCTGGATGACCTGGCGATCGGCGCCGATATAGCCGTCCGTCAGGAAGACGACGATGCGCATCGTGTTGTTGAGCGGTCTGGTGTCAAAGGCCGCGTTGATCGCCTTGTTCATCTCCGTGCCGCCACCGGCCGACAGGTTGTCGACGAAGCGGATCCCGGCACGCACGTTCGGCAGCGTCGCCGGCACCGGGTCCTGCGCGAACTGGGTCGTGTTGTTGGAAAACCGCAGGATCCGGAAGTGGTCGCCCGGCCGTAATCCCTTGAGCGCGGCACGCATGAAGGTCTTCGACGCCCGCATCGGCTTGCCGCTCATCGAGCCGGACGTGTCGAGCACGAACACCAGTTCCCGCGGCGTGATTGCATCGTCGGCCGGCGTTTTCGGCGGTTCGATCTGAAGGGAGACAAACCCGCCGCGATGGTCGAAATGGGACAGAATACCGGCAGCGACTGTGTCGTCCTCGCCCAGTTCGTAGCGCAGCACCAGATCCTTGTTGCCGATGGTGCGGCCCTTCGCCAGTGTGGCTTGGGCACTGTTGTCCCCGGTCTCGATTGCGAGCGCATGCGTCGGCGACATCATGCCGTGGATCGGGACCGGCGCGCGAAGAGCGACCGAAAAACCGACCCGCTCGCGATCGATGGCGCCGGGCGCGTCCTGGCCGGAAACCGGCGGATAGTCGGGCAGTTTGGCGACCGACCATCCGGAGACCTCTTCGGTCTCGCCGGCATCGTCCGGCACAAAGGTGACGTCGTCGATGTCGGCGTCGGGCGCTGACCGGTCGGCAACAACCGACGACCCCTTGCCCTCATACCGCGGGCCCACGACGAAGGGGACCACCAACTCGTAGGCACCGTCGACCTTCGGGACCGGCTGGACATATTTCAGCGTCACGGTAAGCGACGCGCCCGGCATCAGATTGGCAATGTCCTGCGTGAACATGTTCGGGCGATGCTGCGTCAAGAGGGAAGCGGCTTTGCCGTCCGCCTTGGCCCTGTCGAAGGTCTTCTGCGCCTCTGCTTTCCGTTTGATCACGGCCTCGACGACCTCGTCGCCCACTTCCATGGTCATGGCGTAGACGGCTGCCTTGCGGTTCAGCGGGAACAGATAGGTGGCATTGAGCGCCCGGTCCCGGGAATTGAAAAAGGTCTGTTTCAGGGTCACCGTCGCCATCGTCCCGTCGATGGCGACGGCATAATCGCTTTTCAGCATCGGCAGGGAGACCCGTTCACCGTCGATCGACGCGGTGACCTGCCCGGCCTGATCCGCGTCGCGGGCCGAGGCCGGCGTGGCGGCGGGCGCGCCGAAGGCGAGGGGCACAAGGGTGAGGACAAAAAGCACACGCGTTTTCATTTTCCGCTCCTTTGGCATTCGAAAGGTCAGGTGAGATCGAGGGCCGCTATCGCGGCGCGTTCCAGCCGGTCCCGGGCCCGGTCGTCGAGCGTCCACGGCGTGATGCGTTGCACGCTGCGCCATTCGGTGCCGGGCTGTTGCATCCACTGCCAGATCGCCTCGGCGACGTTGGAAGTGGCAAACCCGTTTGCGGCGGTGAACGTGACGGCGACTTTCCAGGCACGGCCTTCCGCGTCCTCGGCCTTGTAGATCGCGGTGGGAACCGGCTCGAACCGCGTGCCGATGAAAGTGACTGAATAACCAAGGCCGCGCAGGCATTCGTCGGGACCGTGCAAATGGCGAAGCGGCGACGTCGTCTGCACGATCGTCATGCCCATCGGACCGTAATTGGCCTTTTGCGCCGTGCCGCCGAACGTTTCGAAATAGGCCCGCTCGATGGCGCTCAGCGGCTCCGACCGCCTGATCGCGCCGTCAAGGGCGGACGGCAGGGCAACCGCCGCCAGCGTGCGTGACACGTCGAGCGCCTGGCGCGGCAGCCCGACGATGACGAGCGCCAGGACCACAAAGCCGGCCGAGAGAAAAGGCATTCCGCGCCACGACCGTAGCCGGGCCACGCGCGCAATCGGACGCGGCGTGGTTTCTGCCGGCCGGGTCGTCTTGCCGGCAAGCCAGACCACCGGGGCGAGCCCCAGGACAAGGGTTGCTGTGCCAATTAGATCGTGCGCCGGTGCCGCCATCACATCGAGGCCCGTAACCGGTTCGACCACCAGACCGACGGCAAGAAGAGCAATGCGCAAGGCGTTGGCGGCAATCGCCAGCACGATGGTGAGCGCGATCAGAAATGCGGCGCGAGACAGGCGCGGCCGGAACAAGGCGTTCAGCACCGTCACGGTCGCCAGCGCCAGCATCAGGCTTGCCGACCCGGAACAGGGCAGATCGACCAGCACGTCCTGTCCGCCAACGCGCAACCGCACGCCCTCGCAGACCAGGTCGGGAAAGAACGGCGAAAGCAAATGGCACGCGCCGAAGGCCGACGCCTCCTGCATCGGATAGCCGAGCACACGCTGCGCAACACGCTCGAACGGCAAGGCAAAGAGAAACAGGACGGCCATCCAGAACGGCGACAAAGCCCGCTTGCGCCGGCCGAGCCCGGCCCAGGTCAGAAGCGCAAAGACATCGAGCGCCAGCGCCATCCCGCCGACAATGTTGATCGCGGCCACCTGACTGACGAGGCGCAGTCCTGCCGCAATCAGCAGCATGCAGACCACGGATGCATGCGCCCGCTGTTCGATGTGCGTTCGAGGACTGCTCACGCTCCAGGCAACCAGACCGGTGCAAAGCGCCAGATAGATCCAGCCGGACGACGCGTAGGACGGCTCACGCCACGTGTGGATCAGCCATCGTAGGGGTTCGATCGCCAGTATCGCCGACGCGAGGGCAAAACCCGAGACCGACAGAAACCGGACATCCGCATAGGGCAAGGATCTGTTCATCGCCGCCATATGGCGGCCTGCTTTGCAGATCCTTCTCAGATGGCGCCCAGATTTTCAGGAGATTTGCGCGCAAGATTTAAGGCCACCAAACCCGTTGTACGGGGTTCCCGCGCCGGTCCGGACGCGAAAGGCGGATACCGTCAATGCGGCACCATGCCCGGAAGCGCCGGTGCGACAATGTGTACAAATCCGTTGCCGGCGTCCTCCGTATGTTTACTTAGTCGACTTATCCAAACAATCAGCGCGCCGCCGCCGCTACCCAATGCAGCTGGAGACAATGCTATGACAGCCTTGATCGAAAACGTCGCCGATTTGAGCCGGCGCCTTCCCACGATCCGCAGTGCGGACTGGTTCCTTCGCATTCCCGTCGCGATCATCATTATCGAGCAGGGTTTGTTCAAGATCCCGGACTTCGCCGCGCAAGCCGCCGGCTATGGATTGCCCTTGCTGTTGTTCGGCCTGGCAGCGTTTGCCGAGATCGCCGGCGGCATTGCGTTGATCCTTGGCGGTCTTTATCGCAACAACTGGATGACCGACGGGTTGACCCGCCTGGCTGGCCTGGCGATTTCGATCGTCGTCGCCGGCGTGATCGTCATGATTTATTTCGGGCCGTTCAGCGGCTGGCAGCTGCAAGGCCTGCTCCTGGCCGGCGGATTGTTCTTTGTGATGCGCGGCAACGGCGACGTCAAAGGACGCGATCTCATCTGAATATGATCGTTCAGTAATGCGCCACCCGCAAATGCGGGACGGCCTCAACGGATGGTTTCCGGGCTGCTTGCACGATCACGGCGGATGACGTCCTGATCGATAAAAGCAGCCCGCTTGAGTGTGGTGATTGCGGGGTCAGTCACCGGACCACCATCCTGGCAAAGCAATAGTCCCCCGACCCGATTTCACCTGAAGATCCGGAATCGATTCCGACTATAACGCTCTCTAAGTCTGGAAATGGAGCGTGGGTCGATGAACCGATTGGATGGTAAAATCGCCGTGGTGACCGGCGGCACGCAAGGTCTCGGCGCCGCGATTGCACGCCGGTTTGCCGAAGCCGGTATCGCCGGGATCGTGACCTGCGGACGCAACACGGAAAAAGGCGACGCTATTGCCGCGCGGATCGAACGCGATCACGGCGTTCCGGTGCGATTTGTGACGGCGGATCTCGCCGATGTAGACGCATGTCGTGTCGTGATCACCGCGGCGGATAAGGCCTTCGGGCGTCTCGATACGCTCGTCAATGCGGCAGGGCTGACGGATCGCGGCGATCTGTTGAACACCACACCCGAGCTCTTCGACCGGCTGATTGCCGTCAACGTGCGCGCCGTTTTTCCTGATGCAGGAGGCTGTCCGCATGATGATCCGGGAGGGCACTGAAGGAACGATCGTCAACGTCGGCTCGACTTCGTCCCGGGCAGGACAACCCTTCATCGCCCCCTATTGCACGTCCAAGGGCGCGCTTTCGACGCTGACACGAAACAGCGGTTTCGCCTTGATGCGCAACAGAATTCGCGTCAACCAACTGGACATCGGGTGGATGAATTCCGACAACGAGCGGTCCGTGCAGGCCGCCGAATCCGGCGATGCGGAATTCATCGAAAAAGTTGCCAGGACAATGCCGTTCGGCCGCCTGCTGGAACCCGATGAAGTGGCAAAGGCCGTCGCCTACCTCGCCTCCGACGACAGCGGCATGATGACCGGTTCCGTGATTCAGTTCGATCAGTCGATCTGGGGTGGCTATGACGGCCAGGCCCCTACCCCCGAAAACCCGATGACCTTGTAAAGAAGTCCTGCCATCGTTTCCGCCGTTGCCGAGTCCGCTTCAAGCCATATCGCAAGCACTTATCCTCAACCGCCCGTTTTATGCCACGCCAGGAAGTTGGCCATAACCGCCCATAAAGCCGGCGCATTGGAATACATCGGAAAATGACCGGATTGCGGGATCGAGACGACAACGCCAAGGCGGGGGCTTTTGGGACACCGTCAAGAAACGCGATACTGCAATCACAGTCTTTCAGCGGGCATCTTGGCTGCGTCTCCCATTGCTTTGGACAGAAACGCCAAACCTCTGCATAGAGGGACGGCGCAACCGTATTGTGACTTGTTGCTCAACTTTTATTAAACGCTTGCACTGCTAGAATATTGACATGTTCTAATCTTAGGTCTGCACCCGTCATGCAAGAAACCGGCAACCATCAAAACATCACTTCCGAAAACCTGTTGGTCGAATTGAGGGGCATACGGTTAGCGCTCGAGGCGTCCGTCGACATGCAGAAAGATCTGACGCGAATGATCGAGCGCACGAATAAGTGGGCCAGAGTTTTCAACTTCGTTGTGTTTTTCATAATAGGTCTCGCGGCCGCTTACCTGATTGTGCCTGCATGACAATCCGTCGGTTTGAATTCGAATGCTGTTTTCTGGGCCGCTGTCCGAAACCCATCGCCACAAACGAGGTTGCACGGGTTCAAAGCCTCGGCTTGCCGCCATTGGAATTCAAAAGCGGATTTTGCGCAGCGCCTTGGCGACAAAGTAGGCGCCGGGTTCCCTACGGACGGTCAGCCAACGCAACAGGTTTCCGATAAAGGGCGAATCGATGGGTGCAGGTTTTATCGCTGGTGCGCTTGAAAGAATTATCTTTGATCCGCTCGCGATAGCGATGCTGATCTGTCTTTACTTTATATTCTTTTCGATCATCAAATATGCGATGGCTCGCTTCACTCTAGCAGTAATTACAACTTCACTAGTCAATTATTTTATCGAATCGACGAACGACTCATTCCATTCAATACTTAATACAAGGCTCTTAATAAAACTGACTATTTACTCCATAATGCTAGCGATTTTTATTTTCATCTACAAATTAATCACATTGACTTACTCGCTAATCGCCAAATTAACGAGGAAGGCGTTGGCATCCCGGCGATAGCAACGTCGGATGTTGGACCGGTGCTCCTGTAGCCCAATCATCCAGAGTTGCAATCACACTCTCACATGATCGGCTATGCCGGCGCAGCCTGCGGTCTTTGCTCGTTCTACACATCGAGCGGTCGGGGAGGACACCCCTTTGTCGTCAACCGATAGCATACACGACCCGGCGCCGCCCGAACCAGCCTTGCCACATTACCGCCGACCTTCAGCCGTTCATCGGAACAGGGCGTTCCGGATCGCCGTCATCAACGCAGCAGCCACTGCCATGACGAGCAGGGCCAGGGCGCAGGCGATCAACGCGTAGCCGAGTTTCCCCAAACTGGGCTTCAGATCCATGACGCGGTCTGAGGCAAGAAATCTTGACGCCAACAGCAATGCGGACAGGGGCGAGAAAATCAAAGCTTCCGTCACTCGCCATTTACCGCCCGTCTGTTCGAGAGCTTTTCCGGTCAGACCGCGTAAACACAGGTTGCGAAATATGATGATTGGCAAGAGAAGCAACCAGGCGATGATGATCCAAAGTATAATGTGAGCAAGTACATAGGCAATCAACTGCACCGTCGTCTCGCCATCGTAGCCAATACTTCTGATGAAATCAGTTAGCATATGGCCTAGCGCTAAGACGACGCCAAATGCAGACGTCACAAGGAAAGCCTGTGTCTTCGACCAGTGGATGAATCGGTTAGCACCCGATGCCTCATCGTGCTGGACGTTATTCGTCACGACGATCCTTATCCCTATGCATCTTGATTATGAATAACCCTGGGACATTGCGTGAGGGTCTACCGGTGGAAAATTCCGAGCAAACCACCCCAATCGGCAATCTTCGGACAGAGGCCCGACTCGACCTGTTCATCGGTACAGCATGTTCCGAAGCCACACCATCAAAGCGACAGCAATCCCGATTACCAATAGGGATAAGACGCAAACGGTCAAAGCGTAAACAAGTTTACCGAAATTCGAATTCAGACCCGTTACGCTGTCTGATGCAACAACGCAGGAAGCGAATAGAAGGCTGGCTACAGGTGAAAAAACCAGAGCTTCTTTGATTTTCCATTTGCTCCCGGTCTTTGCCAGTGATTGCCCGCTCAGACCATACAAAGACAGGTTTCGCAGAACAACGATAGGCAAGAGAAACAAACAAGCGATGACGGCCCAAACGAGTGTTTCGCTCGCGACATGAAGGATCACTTCCGATGTCTTGTCTGCTTGATGGCCGCCATTTACGATATCGGTCACGAGGGAATATCCAAGCCCTCCGACCGAGCCGGACCCCATCGTCACAAAAAATGCCTGTCTCTTCGACCAATGAACGAATTGAGTCACGCCCAAATCCCCATCATGCCGCGCAACGTCGGTCACGTCGAAGACTGCGGCCATTTCATCGTACATCCAGAGTAGGCGCGGACTTTCGCGCCACCTCCCCTGTCGTGTGTGTTGGAAAGGCTTTCAATCTGCAGATCATGAGTCACGGTTCAAGTACCGTCCGGCATGCTACGCAAGATTGCCAGATCATCAAATTCTCGAGATCCGGGTTGCATTAAGTCGGACTGTTTCGGGCTGGCGCAAAATCGTTTGCCGTAGGAATGAAAGAGTTCAATGAATTCATCGACCTTGTCGTCAGAGACAAACATCGAATACTGCCTCCCGGTACTGTTACGCGGCCCCTGAGTGCTGAACCCAGCGCACCAGCGGTAAACATCGCCCACACGCGTGTAGATCTTGTCAGTCAACTCGGCTTCAAATCTCTCTCGGAGCACCCTCATTCTTTTGTCGCCGCCCTCAGGAATACTGGCAAACTCCTGGTCTACTATTTTCTGGGCGTCATTCTCAACCTTTTGGATTCGCTCCAATAAGCCCGGTTTGAAGTCGAAACGAATGATGGATTTTTGCGGAGTGAGTTCACTCGGACGCGTGGATTTGTGAATGCCAGGATCCGCGGTTTTCAAAAGACCGACATCAATCCGGCGGTCAACCTGCCAATAGTCAACGGCCGGACAGTTGTTTCGATTTCTATCAAGTCTCCTTACAAGAATGCAGTCTTCAAAAAAGGCGGTTTCTCGCGATCGGACGATCCCGGCTCTTACGTTTTCCAACGTCAGCACGCCGACGATGCGGTGCTCGAGATCGGCACGCGATAGACGATCAGCCGGGGACGGAAACAGATCAAAAAAAGCGGTATCTGTTTGGCGTGATTCCACGGCTATTGCGTTGGAAACCAACGCGGAGTGAGCAAACCAGAAAAGTACGAAGGCGAACAATCGCATCATAATAGAGGCCTAAACTCAGATAATTCAGATTACGAGAATTCCAATAACTTAACGAGATATTACCTCGTTTTAAAGCCAGTCTTTTTGGCCCAAAGTGATGATACCTGTTTCCCCGAACGACGATTGGCAATGCGTCCGGCCCCGCGGCGGCACTATGAGCTCTTATACGTTTTCCCGGGAAGGCAGGCTAGTCCTTCGTCAGGTTGCGTCAAGATCGGAAACCCTCACGCCCTCGCCTCCCGCCGGGACAGGAAGTTGGCCATAGCCGCCCATAAAGCCGGCGCATTGGAATACATCGGAAAATGACCGGATTGCGGGATCGGAATCACATCGACACCGATCGACCGAAGACGATCCAGATAGGACAGATGCTGGTTCTGCTCGCCGTGGATGAACACCCGCGGCATGGGCAGGCGGGCCATGATGTCCAGAAGCGGTTCGTTGTCCGACAGAGCGACCATTGAGGTGAAGATCGGCCGGAAGGATGTCGCCCTGACCTTCCAGGGCAACGCCGACGTATAGAGCGCCGATGAAAATTCGGGCCGCGCCCGGACACGTTCAATGAAGCCGGCCATGAAGGCATCGGGCGTTGCGGCCGGATGGTCGATGATCTGTCGCGACAGGAAACAATCTTCCGGCGCCAGATTGCCTTCGATGTCGATGAAGCTCAGGACACGGTCCGGATGTGCATCGGCCAGCATCAGCGCCGTCAATCCGCCCATGGAATGGCCCGACAGGTGAAACCGGTCGAGCCCAAGCGCATCGCAGGCGGCGATCGCCACGGCGACGAGGAAGGGGATCGACAATGCCTCCGGGTCATCGACCGACGACGCGCCGCAATCCGGCGCATCCCAGAAGAACAGGGCCCGGTCCGCAAAGTCAGGATGCAGGGCCAGATCCGCATAATCCTCCTTGGTCGACCCGAAGCCATGCAGGCAGACCAGCGGCGGGCATGTTCCGGGCCGCGTGAGGCAGGCCAACCGGACGGACCGGTCCTGGACAAGAAGGTTGAGCATTTCCGTATTCATCGCACAGAGAAAACAGTGATGATTCATCTTCGATTCATGGAATTGATAGATGCTTCGACATAAAAATGCTAGTTCGAACGCATGATCGACACCATAGATCGCGAAATCTTATCCATCCTCCTGCAGGACGCCGCCACATCAAAGGCAGAAATCGCCCGTCGCTTGGGGCTGGCAGCCTCGGCGATTTCCGAGCGCGTGCGCCGGCTTGAGGCCGACGGAATCATTGAAGGCTATGAGATCCGGATCAATCCGCGGGCGCTCGGCAAACCGCTTCTTGCCTTTGTCTTTGTGACCGACGCCAAGCCGAGCAAGGGGTTCGATACGGCCGCGGCTCTGTCAAAGGTCGCCGGCCTGGAGGAATTGCACAAGATCGCCGGCGACGATTGTTACCTTCTGAAGATCCGCGCCTCGGGAACGGACGAACTCAATGCCATCATCGAGGGACAGATCAATCCCGTTCAGTCCGTCACACGCGTGCGCACGACCATTGTTCTTAACGCCGTAACGGAAAGACCGTGCCTTTCCGGGCATGATGTTCGCGAAGTCAATGATACGGGTTGATGGGCCGGATACCGATTGCGGCGTGACCCCTTTCGCCATGCGATGTATGATCGGTACAAAGAGGGGATACACGCAAACCGTGCCGGCACCGCAATCGGGCACCGGCAGGTGAGCGAAGACAGGCAGCGCGATCGGTGGCGAACAGGGCGCTCATCGACAAGACCGTGGTCGACTTTGCGGCCGCGGCGCCCGAAGACCATGACGGTCTTTGGGTCGATGCCTTACGTTCTCTCTACGCCCTGTCGCCGCTGAACGCGCAATTTCCCTCTACGCCGCGACTTGGCCAGAGCTGGCTGCTCGATCAGCTTGTGCTGAGCGAATCATGCTTCACTAACCAGTTGATCCACCGCGGCAAGCGGCACACCAACGGATTCGCCGATCTGTTATGGGTGGGCGTCCTGTTTCGCGGCGAAATCATCGGCCGTCTCGATGAACAGCAGGTTCATATCCGCCCGGGCGAAATCCATGTCATGGATTTCAGCAAGGTCTATGCCGCCAAATGCGCACCCTCCCATCTGCGCAGTCTGCTGGTTACCCATGACCTGGTCGGCTACGACCCGAGCCGGCATCCGGCGATTATGCGGTTTTCGGAGCGTACCGCCGTCGGGCGGGTTTTTCTGCAGACATTGATGAGTGTCTTTGCCCATCTGGATCTGACCACCAAAGCCGAGGCGCCGAGCGTCTCGCGCGCGCTGATCGCACTCTTGAAAGGCGTGCTTTTCGAAGAGCCGGGCACCGAGCCGACGGCGCCCGGCTACAAGACGGCCCGTTCCGAGGCGATGCGCAGCTATATTGCGCAGAACCTGCAAAGCCCGGCGCTCGACCCGGAGACGATCGGCGCCCGGTTCCATGTTTCCCGCGCAACCCTTTATCGCGACTTCAAGGAGGACGGCGGGGTCGAGCGCTTCATCCTCGCGCGCCGGCTGGATGCCGCCCTGATGGCACTCGCTTTCGGGCCGGCGGAGCGCGGTGTCGTCAGGCGCGTCGCGGAACAATGGGGGTTTACCGACACCGCCCATTTCAGCCGCGAATTCCGCCGCCGGTTCGGCATCACGCCGAGCGATGTCATCGGACAGAGTCCCGGTTCCGAAGACTGGCAATGGACCGGCTATACCCCCGAAGACACTGCCAGAAGGGGCGACCTGGGAAGCTTCCTGCGCAAGCTCTGACCGGCACGCAATCCCCTAACGCGGTTTGGCCGGTATTGAATAGGCCGTCTTGTCCCCTGCATCGCCCGGCTGAAGGCCGGCCTGCCCCTGACGGGGCCGCACATGACTTTCATCGGCACCGCGCCGACGAGATATCGTCGTTCCGGATCCCGAAATCCTCGACCCAGGAATAGACGCCCGGCCGGAAACAATGCCGCGTGCCCTCATAATTGATGTGCTGATAATAGCACCAGCGCCCGCTGAGCACGACGAACGACGACATCACATCGTTGAACCGGAACTGCCTGAAATCATTGTGCCGGGACTCGATGCGATAATACTTCCCGTCGAAATCGATGTGTTCGAACACGATCATCTTGCAGGCCATGGCCGTGGACGGCGACAGCATGAGCGCGAGGGTCAACATCAAGATTCTCATGAGTTCAGATCCTGTTGCGATGGAACCGATCAACTCCGGCAAAGAATATTGCACGCCGGCGACAGAGACGTCATGAGTGTAATTCACTAAATTTCCGGCACCCAATCGCATTGTGAGCGATGGACGATCCGTCGCAGCCGTAAGGCCAAGAGCCCTACCCTTCCGAGCGCACCGACAGATAGGTTCCGCTCGACACTGCGCCCCAGGTCGACAGGCGCGCACGCGCCGCGCGGTAGGACGCAACGATTTCGCCGCTGATCGCATCCTTGGCCGCCAGGTCGTCGAGCACCTCCTCCGATGCCGTCCGGGCGGCGGCAAGCACGGCATCGGGAAAGCGTTTCACATCGACATCGTGCTCACCGCTCAAGACGGTCAGGCGATGCGCGTTCTGCCATTCCGATTCGCCAAGCGCCAGAATGTTCTCAGCCGCGCAGGCATGGCGCACGATCGCTTGCAGATCCTCCGGCAGAGCATCGAGGGCGGCCTGCGAGACCAGCGCTTCGCCGGTGCCGTTCGGTTCATGGAAACCGGGGTAATAATAGTGCTTGGCCGCCTTGTAGAAGCCCATGGCAAAGTCGCTCCATGGCCCCAAAAACTCCGCCGCGTCGACCACACCGGTCTGCAGGGCGGTCAGGATTTCCGCCGGCGGTAGCGAGACCGGCGTCGCGCCGAGCTTGCGCGCCACTTCGCCGCCGAGCCCCGGCATGCGGATCTTCAGGCCCTTGAAATCTTCAGGTCCGGTAATTTCGGAACGGAACCAGCCGCCCATCTGAAAGCCGGTATTGCCGCCCATGAAGGGTTTGATGCCGAACGGTGCGTAGAGCCGGTCCCACAGGTCCTGGCCGCCGCCGTGGTCGATCCAGGTGATGTGTTCGAGCGGCGTGAGACCGAACGGCGCTGCCGTAAACAGGGCCGCAGCCGGCAATTTGCCCTGCCAGAAAAAGGAGGCGGTATGGCCCATCTCCGCGGTCCCGGCCTCAACGGCGCCGAAGACCTCGAACGGCGAAACGAGCTCTCGGGCCGCATAAAGCCGCACCGTCAGCCGGCCGCCGCTCATCGCCTCGATCCGCTCGCAGATCCGCTGCGCAGTGATGCCGGGTCCGGGCAGGTTCTTCGGCCAGGACGTCACCATCTTCCACTGAATGGCATCGGCGGCGCGGACATTCGATGCGAGCGGCACCAGGGCCGCCCCCGCAAGCCCTCCGGCAAAGACCGTGCGACGGGAAAGGTCGGACCTGCGCGTGCGTGCCATGGCTCTATCCTTTTTGCCAGAGTGCGTGAAAGTGATGCACGGGACCGTGCCCGTGCCCGATCTTGAGGCTGTCCGCCGCCCGGATGGCGCCGGTGACGTAGTCCTTGGCCGCCGCGACCGCGTCGTCGAGCGTGGCGCCGCGCGCGAGACCGGCGGCGATTGCCGACGACAGGGTGCATCCCGTCCCGTGCGTATTCAGCGTGTCGTGTCGCGGTGCCGCGAACCACGTGACGCCGGCATCGCTGACCAACACGTCGCGCGCCTGGTCGCCGTCGCCGTGACCGCCCTTCAGGAGCACGGCCGGCGCCCCGAGATCGCGCAGCCGCTCAGCCTGGTCCTGCATAGCCTCGGACGTGTCGGCGACCGGGCGTTCAAGGAGTCGCGCCGCCTCGTGCAGGTTCGGCGTGATCAGTGAGACAGTTGCAAACAGCGCCGACTTGATTACCGAAACCGCCTCGTCCGCGATCAGCGGATCGCCACTCGCTGCCACCATGACCGGGTCGAGCACGACATGGCGCGGCCTGTAGCGGGCAAGGCCCGCAGCAACCGTTTCGATGACGGCGGGTTGCGACAGCATGCCGATCTTCACCGCGTCGACAGCAAGGTCACTGAAGACGGCGTCGATCTGGGCCTCGACGAAATCAGTCGGCACGTCGTGGATCGCGGTCACGCCCTTCGTGTTCTGGGCGGTGAGCGCCGTCAGTACACTCGCCCCATAAACGCCGAGCGCGGAAAACGTCTTCAGGTCGGCCTGGATACCGGCGCCGCCGCCGGAATCCGAACCGGCCAGGGTCACGGCGATCGCAGTCATGCGCCTACCTCGTCAGTGTCGACACCGTTCCGGCGGCCGCTTGCAACGGCCGTGGCGAGATCGCGCGCGGCGGCCGCTATATCGTCGGCGGCAAACAGCGCCGAGATCACCGCGACACCGTCCGCACCGGCCGCCATGACCGAACCCGCATTGCCCGCATTGATGCCGGCAATTGCGCCGATCGGAAACCGGGCACCCCGCGCCCTCAGGCGCTCGGCCATCGCTTGCAGACCGTCAAGGCCGACCGGCGGGCTCGGGTTGTCCTTGCTCGACGTGACAAACACGCCGCCAATGCAGGCATAATCGATCAGGTCGAGCGGTGCCCGGTCGACGTCTTCCGCCGTCTTGATCGTGAGGCCTATAGTGGCGGAGGGTCCCAGGAGGTTTCGTGCATCCTGCGGCGTCATATCGGTCTGACCGATATGCACCCCATCCGCGCCCGCGGCCATAGCCACGTCGACCCGGTCATTGATCAGAAGCGGTACCGGGCTGTCCGAGAGCACCTGCTTCAGCCTGCGGGCCGCGGCGATCATTTCCGCGGTTCCGCCTGTCTTGTCCCGATATTGCAGGAGCGTCAGGCCATCGCCGAGCGCAGCTTTGACACGATCGGGCATGTCGTCGCGGCCGGTCACGGCCGGATCGATGATGCCGTAGACGGACAGGTCGACGGGATTCATGACACCTCCTTGAGATGGCTGAGATCGGCGGGGCGGGCGGCGTAAAACGCATCGAGCAGGGCCGGCTCGAACGTACCGGGCCCCGATGCCTGCCGCGCCGCGCGTTCGCCGCACAGACCGAACAGGACCAGACCGGCAAGCGCGGCATGGAAGGCGGACCCCGAGCGCGCCGCAAGCGCTGCCATGAGGGCGGATTGCACACAGCCTATTCCGGTGACACGCGCCATCAGGGCATGGCCTCCGTCATGGTCAATGCGGCGGCCGGCGCCGACAATCCTGTCGGTTTCACCGGTCACAACCTGAACGACCGGACCGGCATCGGCATCCGCCTCCGGACCGCCCAGCGCCGACCACTCGGCCGCATTCGCGCGAATGATGTCGGCTTTGCGGGCTGCCAGATCCCGCGCAAACCGGGCCCGGCCGGGCGACCGGTCGACGAAGACCGGATCGAGCACGACCGGGATCCCCGCCTCCCGGGCCGCCGAAAACGCAAGCGGAATCGCTTTCATGCGCTCCGCATCGACCGTTCCAAGATTGATCAGAAGCGCATCCGCACTGCGGACAAAATCCGCGATCTCTTCCGGATTGATGGTCATGGAAGGGATTGCGCCAACGGCAAGAAGCGCGTTGGCCGTGAATGTCTGAACGACGGAATTGGTGATGCAATGCACGCGCGGCGCGGCTTCGTGCACACCGGCAAGTACTGCCGCGCATTGGATCAGGTCTTCGCGTGTCGGGGCGCTCACAAGGCATCTCCCAGGCGCCGGTCGGCGGTCGGCGTCACGCAAATAGAGGCCCTGGAAAAGGCTGCACTCACTGATAAGGGGAAAGACGTTGATCCGTGCAAATCCCAAATCCCTCCGCCGGCATGACCCGGATCAGGTTCTGGGGTTGATCACGATGATCTCTCAGCCCTGGCTTCGGCAGAAACGTCGGGCACCCCCTTGAGACAGCGAATTTCGTAGAACCAAACCGGATGGATTTCAAGGAATTTCGACCGGCGACGGCTATCGATCTTTCGCACGGGGCATTGCCCCTGACCGGCCGTCCGAGCCGGTCAGGGGCGCCACGATTGTGGAATCAGGCCTTGGACGGTGTCGATGCGCGACGCGCCTTGGTGCGGTCAATGCCGAGACGCTGTTCGCGGTAGATCACAAACAGACCGGCGCCGATGACGATCAGCGAACCCACGATCACTTCAAGCGTCGGGATTTCTGAAAAGATCAGCACACCGAACAACAGGACCCAGACCATGGTCGTGTAGTCGAACGGCGCGATCGTCGAGGCTTCCGCATAGCGGTAGGCCTGTGTCAGGAGGATCTGGCCCAATCCGCCGCACAGCCCGATGGAGACGAGCATCAGCGCACCGATCGCATCCGGCATGACCCAGCCGCCGAGCGGCAGGGTGAACAGCGACAGGACGGTCGAGATCAGGCTGAAATAGACGACGATGGTGGTCGTGCGTTCGGTTTCGGTAAGCTTGCGGATGGAGATCATCGCCAGCGCCATCAGCACCGCGCTGAGGAGACACGCCATTGCGCCCCAGGCCATCGGCCCGTCCAGATCACTGGTTCCGAGATGCGGCGACAGCACGAGCAGGATCCCGAAAAAGCCGATGCCGACGGCCGACCACCGATACGCCCGGACGGTTTCGCCAAGCACGATTGCCGCGAGTGCGACCGTGATCAACGGTGCCGCATAGGAGATCGCGGTTGCGTCATGCAGCGGGAGCAGGCTGAGGGACGAAAACCACAAAAACATGGACGCCACGCCCAGAACGCCGCGCCCCAGGTGCCCGAGCGGCTGTTTCGTGGTGAAGGCCAGCCCCCATTCCCGGCGCAAGGCCACCATGGCAAAGACCGGAATCAGGGCAAAGAAGTTCCGCGCGAAAAGGATCTCACCGACCGGATACCGGTCGCTCAGAACCTTCACGAGCGTCACCATGACCGTAAAGACGAAGGCGGATGCGATTTTAAAGACAATGCCCTTGACGGGCGGCGAAAACTCAAACGGACGCGCAAATCCTTGCGCCGACAAAGCCATTGGAAAACTGCCATTTCATGATTGGAGACGAAGATGTCGTCATCAAGGATGGGTTTTTCCCCTGCCCCCTACAAGGCACAAGAATGCACTGCAGCCCCGCGTGGGACGCAGGTCGCCTTACCGGAAAGTAAACGCGGTCGCGCAGCCGGGTGAGATCACGCTCCGGCCGTCATCGTGCATTCGCTCAAAGTGAGCGAGACCAGGTGTTCAACGAAGGCGTCCTTACGCTCGGCCGGCACGAGTTCCATCCCGAACATCTCGCTCATCCACAAGCCCTCCATGGCGGCGCGCACGGTATAGACCACGAAAGGGTCGAGGCCGTCGGCGTGCATGGCGGAAAACAATTCCCGTTGCTTGATGCGGATCGATTCCACCAGTTCCGGCTTGTAGGCAACCGTTGACAGGAGCACACGGCCGATTTTCGGAAAGTCGGTCGCCGCCTCGTCGGCAACGGAGGCCCGGATGAAGGCGCGGGTCCAGGCACCGGGAGTCTCGTCGTCCCCCAATTCCTGTTCCAGCCTGTCCATGAAGGCCTGGTACATGCGCTCCGCGACGCCCGCGACAAGATTTTCCAGGCTTGGATAGAGGCGCCGCAGGTCGCCTTCATCGATCTCGGCCGCGGCTGCAATGTCGCCGAACGACAATTCGCCCACATCCTGCTCCTGAACGAGCAGCGCGGTCGCATCGAGAATGATCTCGCGGACAGCCGCGTCACGGCCCTCATTCGAAAATGCCTTGTTCATGCCATTTCCCGATGCTCTTGCTTTCGCCTCGTCGGCCCCTGCCGGGGGCCGGATCGTGTGGTCTGTATTGCCGAAAGCGCGCGGTCGGACGGGACCGTCAGGCGCTTTTGGCCTGCTGGATCGCGGTCCAGACCCGGATCGGCGTCGCCGGCATGTCGATCGCCCGCGTTCCGCATCCGCGCTCCAGGGCATCGGCAACCGCGTTCATGACCGCCGGACTGGAGCCGATCGAACCGGCCTCGCCCGCGCCCTTGATCCCGAGAGCATTTGTCGGGGACGGAACGTTGCGGGTCATGAAGTCGAAACTCGGCATGTCGGCCGCACGCGGCATCTGATAATCCATGAAGCTGCCGGACAGCAATTGCCCGTCGGCATCGTAGACCGTGCTTTCCAGAAGCGCCTGGCCGATCCCCTGCACGACACCGCCATGCACCTGGCCTGCCAGGAGAAGCGGGTTCACGGTGACACCGAAATCGTCGACGATCGTATAGCGCTCGATGTGTGTGGTACCGGTTTCGGGATCGATTTCCACCTCGCAAATATGCGTACCGTTCGGATAGGTGGCTTCGTCCTGTTTGACTTCGCCCATGGCTTTCAGCTTATCCGGATCGTTCGTGGCGCGGGCAACCTCGGCGAGCGTCATCGATTGGTCGGTGCCGACGACACGAACGCTTCCCTCCACGAGTTCCAGATCGGCCGCCGATACTTCCAGTTTGTCGGCGGCGATTTCCTTGATCTGCTGCGCCAGCGTGACGCTGGCGGCCTCCACCGAGGGCAAGCCGATCGGGATCGACCGCGAACCGCCGGTCCCGCCGCCCTGCAGCACCACGTCCGTGTCGCCCTGGATGCATTCATACTGGTCGAGATCGATTCCCAAAACGTCGGCAACCACCTGGCCGTAGGCCGTGGCGTGTCCCTGCCCGTTCGATTGCGTGCCGATCAGAAGGGTGACGATACCGTCTTCGTTGAGCACCACATTGGCCTGTTCGGAACCGGCAAATGCGCATGCCTCCACATAGGTCGCCATGCCGATGCCGCGATACTTGCCGGCCGACGCGCTTGCGGCCGCCCGGTTCTCGAAACCCGTCCAGTCCGCCCGCTTCATGGCCTCGTCCATATGCGCGGCGTATTCGCCGCTGTCATAATTGCGACCGGCCGGTGTCTTGTGCGGCATCTGGTCCGGCGCGATGAAGTTGCGACGCCGGAACTCGTCCGGCGCAAGTCCGGCATCCTTGGCCGCGACATCGGCCAACCGCTCGATCAGGTAGGCGGCTTCCGGGCGGCCGGCGCCGCGATAGGCGTCGGTCGGGACCGTGTGTGTGTAGCTTCCGATACAGCGCACATACATGGTGTCGATGGCATACGTTCCGGTGGCCATGGTCACCGCGAGCCACGGGATGAAAGGCCCGAACTGGCTGAGATAGGCGCCCATGGCCGAAACGAACTCGACCTTCATGGCCTTGATCCGGCCGTCCCTGTCCATGGCGAACGATGCGGTCGAGACGTGGTCGCGCCCATGCGGATCGATCAGGAAGTGCTCGGTCCGCTCGCACACCCACTTGACCGGGCGGCCAAGGTCCTTGGCCGCGGTCAGACAGAGCGGAAATTCCTGCAGCACGAAATTCTTCGTGCCGAACCCGCCGCCGACATCCGGCGTGATGATGCGCAGTTTCGATTCGTCGATGTTCAGCAGGTGATTGGCCAGGATGTCCCGCACGCCGTGGCCGCCCTGGGTGCCGGCGGTCAGCGTGTAGCGATCCTCGCCCGCATCGTATTCCGCGACACAGCCGCGGGTTTCCAGGTAATTGCAGACCAGACGGTTGTTGATGATCCTGATGGTGGAGACGATGTCGGCACTTTCGAACACGGCATCTGTTTCGGCTTCGTCGCCCAGGCCGAACTCGAACGCCTTGTTGGTCCCGAATTCCGGCCAGACGAGCGGCGCACCGTCTTCAAGCGCCGCTTCCGTATCGACGACCGCATCCAGCGGATCGTAATCGACTTCGATCAGTTCTGCCGCCGACTTTGCCGCATCGACACTGTCGGCGACGACGAACGCGATCGGATCCCCGACATGACGCACGACATCGGAACACAAGAGCGGCCGGGGCGGCACGTTCGGCATGGTGCCGTCGATCTGCGGCATCATTCCAGTCGTCGGCAGGTTGCCGAGTCCGGTCACGTCGCCTGCGGTCCAGACGAGATGCACGCCATCGGCGGACCGGGCGTCTTCGAGCGACCCGAGCGTAATCTTGGCATGCGCCACGGCGGACCGCAGCACATAGGCATGCACGGCGCCTTCAGGCGCGATATCGGCGACATATTGCCCGGCGCCCGTCACAAAGGCCTGGTCTTCCTTGCGGCGCACCGGCGCGCCGATGCCGAACTTCGGTGTAAACATCTGGTTCATGGAATGGCCTCGCTGAATGTACGGGATCGGAGCCGGACTTTGACTCTTCGGGGGGACCCTATAACACTACGTAAGAATGACGCTGCAAGATTTCGTCAGTGGACCGTCGGCGTAACGCGAGGACCTAGGAGCAGAAATGTAGGCTCGTTTGATGGGCAAGCATTTTTGCTCCGAGGTCCTAGTCGCCGAGACACGCGTGATCCTGACGCCCTGTCGCCGGGAGCGGCGAGCATATTGTAGAACCGTTCCAAGCTCAATTGCCGGCCCCGCCTGCGCGAAACAGGAAATGTGATTTGCTCGATCGACCGATCTCCCGCAGCCGGGCCTACTGGGAGCGATTGCCGTCAAATGCCAAGGGCATCGCCTGGATCAGTGTCGCCGCCGTGCTGTTTGCCGGGATGACGGCCATGATCAAAGCGGCCGGCGAGACGATCCATGTCACTGAAATCCTTTTGTTTCGCCAGATCGTGATGGTTTTGATCGTCGCCCCGACCATCCTTGCGGATTTTCCCGCGTCGATGAAGAGCGCACGGCTCGATCTGCACATCTGGCGTATCATGCTCGCCGCCACCGCCATGTTGTGCGGGTTCACCGCGATCATCCACCTGCCGCTGGCCGAAGCTACGGCGATCGGCTTCTCGAAGACGTTTTTTCTGACGATCTTTGCGATCCTGATTCTGAAGGAGACGGTCGGCGCCCGCCGCTGGTCGGCCACCATTGTCGGCTTCGTCGGCGTGATCGTGATCCTGCGGCCGACCGGTGTCGACGCGTTCACCTATTACGGTCTTCTGGCCATTGCCGGGGCGGCCTGTGCCGGCATGGTGATGATCCTGATCCGCCTGCTGGCTCGGCATGACCGACCGGTCACGATCCTGACCTACCAGGCCCTGTTCGTCGGTCTGATCATGCTGCCTCCGGCGATTTACTTCTGGAAGACGCCCACGTTCGACGAATTCCTGCTTCTGGTCGCCATCGGGATCATCTCGTGGGCCGCGCAGATGTGCAACATCCAGGCCTTCAAGGTCGGCGAGGCGACCGCCATCGCCTCGGTCGACTACACCCGCCTGCTCTACGCCACGGTGATCGGCTTTGTGTTCTTCGCCGAACTGCCGGATGCGATGACCTGGATCGGCGCGGCCATCATCATCGGCGCATCGATCTACACTGCGCGCCGGGAGGCGGTGCGGGGTCGCCAGGTCGTGCGCGCGCCGAACGACAAGGGTCTGGCCGGATAACCCGGCACGGGTTGTCGGCCGTTCTCAGACGGGCGATGCCGTGATGAACACGGCGCCGAGCCCGGCCAGGATATAGATGCCCCGCCGCCACAGCGCGGCCGTGCCGATCAGGCCGAAACTGATCAGGACAAGCCCAATCCCGACCTTGGCGAACGAAAAGAAGGAAAGCGCAAAATCGTTGGCCGGCGCGATCAAGGCCGGGTTTGCGATCATGCCGAGCGGGATGATGTAGAGACCGACGCCGAGTGCCATGGCCGTCAAAGCAACTTTCAGCCAGTTTTCTCCGACCATGCCGGCCGCAATGAAAACCGCCCCGCAGACCGGTGGTGTGATCGTCGACAGGAGCGCAAACCAGAAGACGAACAGGTGGGCCATCAACGGCTCCACGCCAAGGTTCTGCAAAGCCGGCCCGGCCACCGAAACGCAGATCACGTAGGCCGCCGTCGTCGGCACCTCCATGCCGAGAATGAGACAGGCAAGCCCCGTCAGAAGCAGGGCCGGCCACAATTGGTCGCCCGACACCGACAGGATCAGCGATGTGATCTTGACGCCGAGCCCCGTCGTCCCGAGCACGCCGACGATCAGCGAGGCACACAGGATGATCGAGGCAATGGTCGCCGTCTGCTTGCCGGCCGTCAGGCAGACGGTTTCCAGCCGGTCGAGCGTGCGCGGCCACGACAGGCTGAGCGACCGGTCGAAGAACAGCATCAGGAAAGCCGCCAGGATCGCCACGCAGGCGGCATATTGCGGGGTGAAGCCGCCGACGAACATGCGTTCCATCAGGATGGCAAACGGCACCGCAAAAAACAGGGAGGTTATAAGCACGTCACGCCCGCGCGGCTGGTCTTCCGCTTTCAGGGGCAGCAATTCGTAGCGCGTGGCATAGGCATTGATGCCGCACCATACGGCGGCGAAATAGAGCACGGCCGGCAAAAACGCGGCGGCCATGATGCCGGTATAGGGCACGCCCGTCAGTTCCACCATGACGAAGGCGCCGGCTCCCATGAGCGGCGGCATGATCTGCCCGCCGGACGACGCCACGGCTTCGACCGCGCCGGACAGCGTTCTCGGATAGCCAAGTTTTGTCATGGCCGGCAATGTGATGGCGCCGGTGGATGCGACGTTGGCGGATGCGGAACCGGATATCGATCCGAACAAGGCGGACGAAAGCACGGAAACCTTGGCAGCGCCGCCTTTCAGCCTGCCCGCCGCGGCTGTCGCCAGGTTCATGAATCCCTGCCCGGCCTCGCCGGCATTGAGCACCGCGCCGAAGATGACAAAGATCGAAATGATGCTGACGGAAACCCCTGTCAACTGGCCCCAAAGCCCGCCTTCGGAGATCGTCAGGGTTCCCAGGAAACTGTTCACCGGCAGGCCGGGATGGCCGAACTCGCCGGGCAGATATTGTCCGAAAAGACCGTAACACAGTGCCAGCGCGGCAACGGCCGGAAGCGGCCAGCCGATCGCCCGGCGCGCCGTCTCCAGCACCACGCCGATAAGGACGATCGCGACGCCCATCTGCACCGGACCGGACAGGAAACCGTACTGGTCGGACAGCGACGCCTCATTCACGGCAATGTAGAAACACGCCGCGAGGCCGACCGCGCACAGGATTGCGCCGGTCACCCGCTGCACCGATGTCTGTGCGGCAAGCACGAGGATCCACGGCAGCGCAAACGCCATGTGCAGCGGACGTGACAGCAGGTTGGGCACAAGGCCGACGAAGATCAGCGACAGGTGGAAGCCGATCAGGCAAGCGCCCAGACCGCTCCAGAACACGCGCCCGGAGAGGCTCATTGCTGACGCCATCGCTTCCTTCGCGGGTCAGCGGGCTCCTTCGGGAACCGGCATGCCGGCCTCGTCGTAATATCTGAGCGCGCCGGGATGGACCTTGCCTCGGATATTTTCAAGCATATCGGGGGAAACGCCGTTCCACCATGCCGCATCATCACCCATCCTGGTTTTCTGGGTCCAGTAGGTCTTCGTCAGTTGATAGGCCGTTTCGTCATCCATGCCTGTTGTCGTATAGGCCACGACCGGCAATGACGTGGTGGTCGTGTCGGTATCCACGCCGGCATAGGTGCCGGCCGGGATGACAAGCTTGGTCCGCTTGGTCTTTGCGATTTGCTCTTCGGACAGCGACAGCAGATGGATTCCGGTACCGGCAGCGGCCTCGATCACATTCGGCGCCGGGTAGGATCCTGCCGTCACAAAGCCGTCGATCTGACGGTTTTTCAGCGCCGGAACCGCATTGCTGAGTTCGACATCCGCGAGCGTGACCTTGCCTTCCAGCCCAAAGAGCTTCAGGTATTTCTCGCCTTCCCGTGCGCCGAAGGACCCCTTCCCGATCAGCACGGTCTTGCCTTCCAGGTCCGCAAAACTCGCCACTTCCACATCGCTACGCACGACAAAATGCATGGTGAGAGAGGGAATAGGAAACAGCGCGCGTATCTCGTCGAACTTCGGATTGCCCTTGTCCTCGAACATGGCCTTCGCATTTTGCGCGAGACTGACCAGCACGGGCGGCGTGGTGAAAACGTAATTTCCGGTCCGGACGGCCGCTTCCATCACGTTTTGGACGGATCCCTGGCTTTCCTCCACCGTCACGATGATATCGCCGTCCGATCCGGCTTTCATCGCCTCGGAGATCTGCACGGCCATCTGGTAGTAGGAGGATGCCGATTTTGCGGACTTGTAGGTCACGCGGGTTTCGGCTTGTACGGCGGATGACGTGAAGGCCATGACCCCGGCCAGCAGCGCCGCTATTCCCGTCGCTTTCATTGTTTTCTCCCAGACATCGACAGACGCGACGCGAGATTAGAGACTTTTGCACAGCGACGGAAGCCGCAATGTGGCGAAGGTCGGACACAATAATGTCGTTAGGGTTGAGAATTTGACCAACAAATGGCCGTAAGGTTGTAGGCCCGCAAATCTGGCGGTCCGGCGCTCCGGCCGGCGACGCTCCAATCCGACCGAAGGGGCGGCCGGTTTCACGGCCAGCTGCGGGCGCTACAGCCCCAAATCAAAACAGGCACGGTCGTTCGGGACGAACGTTCGACCCCACGCATTTGCCGGCAAGGGCGGCTCGCATGGAGCGCACCCGAAGGTGGGAAAGACGGTCAGTCTCGCAGTTTGACCACCACTGAGGAATCGTCCGGCTGGGTCTCGTCGTGCTCGGCGCCCGGAGCATAGCCCTCCTCGACCGACACATCGTCCTGCGGTTCCGCCGGCTCGTCGGCCGGGTCGGATGAGCCGCGCTCGAAACCGGCCGTCGCTTCTTCCATGGCCATCTGATAGCTGGAAATCAGCGATTTCAGTTCCACGATCTGGTCTTCCGCCGTGCCGAACTTGATCCGGTATTGCTGCAGTTTCTTGTTTTCCTCGACCAGCTCTTCGATGTTTTCGGCGTAGCGCTGGTTCTGCTTCTTTTCGTGGTTCAGGTCGGTCAGCGTTGAATTGTAGCGCAGGTTGAGCTCGCGCAGTTTGGCGTTGGCGCCAAGCAATTCCGTCCGGTCGCTGTCGTGGTTCTTCTGGGCCGCATCGAGAAGGTGTTCGATTTCCTGCAGCCGGGCGATAAGGTCGCGGTTTCGTTCCTTGAGTTTCTTGTTCTCGTCGGTGACGTCCTTGAGCGTCTGGGCTCCGATCCGACGTTGCGAGCTGAGGTTCTCGATTTCCGAATTCAGCGAATAGACTTCATTGTCGTGCTTGCGCTGTTCTTCTTCGAAACGCGACTTGTTGAACTCGAGCTCGTGGGAAGCGACGTCGAGCTTCGATTTCAGGTCGATGTTCGAGTTCCGTGTCTCGGTAAGCTCGCGCTTGATCGCTTCCAGGTCGTTTGTGATCTTCTGGTTCTTGCGGATTTCTTCTTCAAGCAGCGCACTGCTTTCCGAAAGGTTCTGCTGCAACTCGGATTCACGCTTCGACAGCGCTTCGAGTTCCGCCTTCACGCTTTCGGAATGCTCTTCCAGTGAGCGGAATTTGGCCTGCAGATCCGCGTGCGAATCGGTTACCTCGGCCAGCCTTGAATTGGCGTCGACCAGCTTGGCGCTTTGCGCCCGGTACTCCTCGTTGACCTTCTTGTTGTTCTCGCGGATCGAAATGATGTCGTTACGGGCTTCCTCGAGCGCCGTGCGGGTTTCGGTTCCGCGCTTGCGCAGGGCGTGGACCTGGGCGTCGCTTTCCTGCAACTGCGTCGTCAGTGATTCGACCTGGTAGGACAGGTCCATCACATTCGTGGACAACTTGGCGTTTTCGCTTTTCAGCCTGATTTCGGTTTCCAGGTTCGACTTCGACGCTTCGATGAACTCGATCAGCGCGCCGACGCTGTTGCCCGATTCGCTGGTGAGTGCACTGATCTGCTCGAAGGCGCGATTCAGCGTACCGATACGCGCCTTCAGGCTGTCCAGTTTGCGTTGTCTTTCCTGCAGTTTCAGGGCCAGCGGCGATATCGTCTCGACATTGGACGCCGCGCCGTCCTGCCGCATATCCGCCGGCGGCCGCATGTCGAGAGCCGCCTCTCCGACACCGACCGATCCGTCCTGTTCACTCCCCGGATCCTTGGGGGACTTTGAAAAAATGCCCATGGTATGACCCCTGTTACCATCCGACCGCATTTGGGCAGCCGCCACTCCCGTTCGTTAACACCACGTTAACCAATTCACCTGCAAACATCCAACGCTTTGTCTCGTGGTATGGTTAACGGCGGGACTGTTTCCGCAGGTCTTTTCACGACCCGAATCCATCGCCGATTGCCATACGATACGGATGAAGTAGCCCGGTACCCGAACCGTCCCGAGGCCATGCTTCCGGACGCCGCCACGCGTTTGGGGAGGAACAGGGTTACGCCAGCCGTTGAACGACGGTGTGCAGGCGCCATCGTTTCCGCACGCTGGCGTTAAGGATTACAGCAAAAATGTGTCGAAAAAAACGCGATGCACCGGTTTTTTAGCGGAGGGTCGCCACAATCCCCCGACAAGGGTGAACCGGAGGTATCAACGAAAATTAAATTTTGCCCTTCGGTTGCAACGGCCGGTCACGGTCGTCTGCCCGAAAATGGTCAGGGACCGATCAGCACCGTGAAACAGCCTGTCGTAATCGCACCCATTTTGGCCGTCGGATCGCCGATGCGGGCCGCCATCAGATTGTTGATGTAGACCGTCGGCGATCCCATGATGATGACGTCGACCGGCGCCGGCGGCGGACCCACGCAGGCACACCGGTCCGTCTGGCGCGCGGCGGGCAATTTACCGATGATGGTATTGAACGAAGTCGGCGGAATGATCGGCAGCCCCGGTGGCACAGGTGTCATGGGGCACATGTGCATGTCGCCAAGACGGGCGGATGGGCGTCCCATATCATAAACTCCAACATACGGTGCGGTGTTCGTCTCTACATATCAGCACGAATTTGCAAAATTCCATAGGTCAACGCGCAATTCTATTGTGGTTATTCATGAATTGGGTTGTTTAGGCTGCCGAAGCATTGCTGCGCTTTGCCGCTTCTTCTTCCACCAATTCCTTCTTCGACAGCTTTCCGACCGTGGTTTTCGGTAATTCGTCGCGAATTTCGATTTCCTCCGGGCGTTCGATTACCGACAGGTGGTCCTTAAGGAAAGCGTGCAATGCGTCGGGCGTGACGTTCCCGCCCTCGACCAGTTTGACGAACAGTTTCGGCGCCTGTCCGCGATAATCGTCGGGCACGGCAATGGCGATTGCTTCGGCGACATCCGGATGCTGATACGCCGCTTCTTCGATGACCCGCGGATAGACGTTGTAACCCGAACAGATGATCAGATCCTTGATGCGGTCGACGAGGAAGATATAGCCGTCCTCGTCGACATATCCGACATCGCCGGTCCGCAGCCAGCCGTCTTTCAGAACGTCGCCGGTTTCCTCCGGCCGGTTCCAGTAACCGAGCATGACCTGCGGGCCGCGAATGCACAATTCGCCGCGCTCGCCTTGAGGCATCGCCTTTTCAGGATCTTCCAGGTCGCGGATTTCGATCGTCGTGCCGACCATCGGCAAGCCGATCGAGCCCTCCTTTGAGATCCCGTCGAACGGGTTGCAGGCGGCGATCGGCGAGGTCTCCGTCAGGCCGTAGCCCTCGACGAGCTTGCAACCGGACTTGCGCTCGAATTCCTGTTTGACCTCGATGGGCAGCGGCGCCCCGCCGGAAATGCAGTGATGGATCGAGGACAGGTCGTAGCGTGCGATATCCGGCGCGTTGTTGATCGCCGTATAAAGCGTCGGTACGCCGGGAAAGATCGTCGGCTTTGTCCGGGCGATCGTATCGAGCAATTGTTTGATCTCGAACCGCGGGAGCAGGACCATCTGCGCACCGACCAGGACGGCAAGGTTCTGGGCGCACGTCATGGCAAAGACGTGGAAGAACGGGAGCATGCAAAGTATGCGCTCCTGGCCCAGTTCTGCGGTGTGGAAGAAGGTGCGCATCTGTTCCATGTTGGCCGATACGTTGGCGTGCGACAGCATTGCGCCTTTCGGTCGGCCGGTCGTACCGCCGGTGTATTGGAGAACGGCCACATCGCGCGCCGGATCGATTTCGACGGCCTCGCAGGCCCCGTCATTGTCGATCAGGCTGTCATAGGTCACATGCGCTTCGTCGACCGGATATGCCGCCTTTTCCTTGCGTTTGAAGAGATTGAAGAGCAGGTTTTTCGGAAACGGCAGCGCATCCGCCATCGGACAGATGATGAGCGTCTTCAGCGCGCCTTCCCGGCGAACGGCCTCGACCTTGTCATAGATGACCTTCAGGTCGAGCGTGACCATGATGTCGGTCTCGGAATTGGTCGCCTGAAACGTCAGTTCGCGCTCCACGTAGAGCGGATTGTAGTTCACGACCGTGCCGCCGGCCTTCAGGATCGCGAAATAGAACACCGTGAAATACGGAATGTTGGGCAGGCAAATGCCGACCTTTACGCCCTTCTTGACACCCCGGGATTGCAGACCTTTTGCGGCGCGGTCGACCAGCGCGCCGATTTCGCCATAGGTCGTCGTCTTGCCGAAAAAGTCGGTCGCGGGTCGGTCCGCGTAGAGCCGGGCCGCATCGTCCATGTAATCGGGAAGCGGGCGCGGCACGTAGGTGTCGAGCCAATCGGCCATGATGCGTTCCTCCTCGGAGCTCCCTTCGGTCCAAGAGGTCAGCCCCTGTTATTGATCCGGAACGGCCGCGCCGGCCGATCCGATTCCCCTATAATGCCTTACATAGGAGTGCGGCACAAAGTGTCGAAAACCGGGAGCGAGGAACAGGCCGGACGATCGCCGGTCAGGACAGGGCGGCGCCTGTCGATTCCTCGGCAAAGCTGGTGACCACGTGGTCGGCGAAGGCGCTGGCGGCCGGTCCCAGCGATGGCCCGCGTTTCAATCCCATCTGGTAGCCGCCGATCGGCGGCAGGCCATGGCGTTCGTCCAACCGTCTGAGCGGCACTTCGATCAGCGATACCGGGAACGGCGCAATCGCAAGATCGGCGAGGATGGCGGCCCGCTGTCCGGCCCAATGCGGGCTGGTATAGGCGACCCGATAGGCAAGCCCGCTGTCTTCCAGGGCCGCAAATGCCGCGACACGCCAGGAACAGTCGAAATCCGCGAGCGCCAACGGAATCGGATCGCGCCGGTGCGCGCACCCGCCGGTAAGGCCGGCCCAGACCAGTTTTTCACGAGCCACCACTTCCACGCCGTCACTCGGTCTTTCCTCTTCGCCGAGCGTGATCAACGTCAGATCCAGTTCGCCACGGTCCATCAGATCCAGCAACCGTTTGCTCGATTCCATCGTGACGTCGACCTGGACGGCCGAATGGGTCTGCGCAAAACGGGCAAGAATGGCCGGCAGGCGCCGGGTCCCGAAATCGTCCGGCGCGCCGATCCGGACAACGCCCTCGATGGGCGGTGAGCGAAAATGCCGAACCGCTTCCTCGTTGAGCGCCAGAATGCGCCGCGCGAATCCGGTCAATGCTTCGCCATCGCCGGTCAGATGCACGGACCGGCTGTCGCGAATGAACAGCGGCCGCTGAAGCACGTCTTCCAGTTTTTTGATCTGCATGCTCACAGCCGAGGGCGTTCGGAACACGCAATGCGCAGCTTTTGTGAAACTACGGGTTTCGGCAACTGCCAGGAATGTGCGCAACAGGTCTATATCAAGGTCGGGAAGCGTCGAGGATTCCTGTAGGGCCATCGTTCGATCCATCGATAAGATATTTTGAATAATCAGTTCAATTCTTTTCGTTTGTTTGAAACGATAGACTGACCCATATTCCGAAACAAGACAAAAAACTTCGAAATTTCCGCCTGTTACATCGCTTCGACGCGGCTTGAGCGCCTCGTCGGATAAGGAGACCGCCATGGCTTACGCCCTCGACACGTCGCACTCCCCGCGCTTTGCAGACACTGGCACGGGCTCGATATTTTCACGGTTCGGCACGATTTGGGCACGGATAAAGGAATACCGCGACAGGCGAGACGCTTTTGCCGTGCTGCTGCATCTTGACGAGCGCATGCTGGACGATATCGGCCTCAGCCGCGGCGACATTCAGTGGGCCGCCCGTCTGCCGCTGAAGGTCAACGCCGCCCTCGAACTGCGCCGGATCTCGGAAAACCGGAAGTCGACTCGTTAATCGCCGACCCCTTTGGCGAAAACTGCCCCCGTCATCGTTCGGTGCCGGGGGCTTTTTTTATGCAAGACAATCGCCGACCCGTGAGCCGGATCCAGCCGACGACGGCAACGGATCCCGGCAACCGGTTACCGCATCGTTTGCCTGCCGGCCGTCCCGACTTCGCAACGCCTAACGCAAGCCGCTACCCGCCTTGCGGCCATATCCCCAAAGACCTCAAACTTTTTAAAATTGAGACTGTGGTCCATTAAAGCAGCCTCGCCTCCCGTGTAACATGTAACACGTACTCACTCGCAAACTGTGCGGCTGCCACACACCGCACACGGGATCGGTAAGGCTTTGCAGGGAACACGCACAATGTCTGTCTCGCAATCCGTAGGTGATGGCTGCTTTTGTGGCGCGCGGTCGCCGCTTGAGGAATTCGGTTGGTGACCGCGCAGCGCTTGCTTAAGACACAGGCAGCGCCAAGTCCGGACCCGACCCTGACGCCAACGGCCGAGCTCGACACCACGAAAGTCGAGGCGGAACGGCGTGCCGATCTCTTCCTGAGCCATTTATACCCGGGCCTGCCGACGGTCATCGATCTAAAGGGCAAGCTCGATTTCAATGTGCAATTGCAGCAGTGGAGGCTGCCGAACATCCTGTTTTGCCGCAAGACGTCGGACGCGTTTCGAAGCGCCTATACAATCCAGACGGACCCGGCGACCAGGCTTGATATCGTTATGATCCGGATGCTGCTCAGCGGTTCGATCAAGGGCGTCGTCGGCAACAGCGTCGTCCGTGTGAACAGCGGCGATATGTATGTGATGGACTACAACGCGTCGGCTACCATGTCCGTATCGGCGTCTGAGATGATGACGCTTTACCTGCCCTACGATGCCATCGGATACGACCCGGATCCATCCTGCCCGTTCCGGCACATCGGCGCCGATACATCCGTTGGCCGCGTGCTTTCGAGCATCATGCAGGGTTTTGCATCGGCGCTGCCCGACACTGCGCTCTCGGATGTCGGGCGTCTGGAACGCAGCGTCCTGAACGCGACGACCGCGCTGCTTGCCAACGCGGAAGCGCCGGACGGCACGAGCACGGCGCCGGCTGACAGCCGGCGTTCGGCAATCGCCGATCATATCCGGCAGACGCTTGGCGCCGAGCAGGTCGATGTCGAAGCTCTATGCCGCAAGTTCTCGATTTCGCGCGCGACGCTTTACCGGGACATGGCGCCGTTGGGCGGCGTTGAAAAGTTCGCTGCCGAGTGCCGGCTTGACGCCGCCTATAGGGAACTGGCGGGTGGACCGGCCCGCCGCGGCATGATTCGCGCCATTGCGGAACGCTGGGGATACTTCGATCCCTCCCACTTTAACCGGTGCTTCCGACAGAAATTCGGCATCTCTCCGTCCGACGTGCCGCTCGCCGAGTACGACATCGCGGCCCGGCGCTACACCGGAACGCCTGTGATAGGAGAGATGGGCTCCCTGCCGCATATGCTGTATTCAATCCACCGGCACAGGAAGACGGCTTGAGCGCCGGGCGCCTGTGCAGGACGGGATCGCCACGGTTGGAGTAAAACAACCGACCGGCAGAACGATTATGCGCGGCCATGCCCGAGACAGGTCTGTGTGACGGGCTTGATCAATTGCCAGGCAATCAGATCGAAGGAATCCGGATCGTTCATGTTCTTGACTGTGACGAGCGCTCCGCAAAGGCTCGCGATCACTGCAGCCGGATGTTTGTCTTCGTGCTTGCAACGAAGCGCCCGCCGGATCCACTCTGCCAGTTTTCGGTAATAGTCCCGCGTCACCCGCGCGACGGAAGGCGGTAATCCTGTCACTTCCGCGCCATACAGACTGCACAGGCACATTTCGCCATCCTCTGCCGCGGCATTCGAGTACGCAGCGACAAGGCGTTCCATGGCGTCTTGCGCGCCTGGATCGCCGAGGATGTCGATAGTTTGGCTCGTATAGCGCTCGACCAGGGCGGCGGACAGGTCCGACCTGTCCGCGAAATGCCGAAGGACGTCGGCCTCGCCAATCCCGCACCTTTCAGCCGTGTCGGCTACGCTGAAACCGAAATACCCGAAACGTCGGGCGAGCGGTTCAGCGGCATCCAGAATACGGGTCCGTTCCGAAAGGGCATCCGGAAAATCGGTTGACGAAGACATCGATTGGCACCCTCAATACCTGAAAATCGGATTGCAGGCGCCGGTCAATGCCTGCGATCTTGTTCCAGGCATATGACTACGAGATTAGGGATAGGTAAAGCCCGGCAGGATTGCGTCTAGCGACTGTTGAGCCAGTCTTCAAGACGAATTCCACCTGTTACGGTGTTACGTTCGGTGCATTCCGCTTGCTCTGCCGTCCGTGCCCCTGTCGCGGCCGCCTCGCCGAGAAAATCGATCGGCGGCGCACCGTAATGGCTCCTGAACGCGTTTGAAAAACGGCTCAGATCGGTAAACCCGCATGCACGGGCGACGCGTCCTACCTGTCCCCGGCGTGCCGGCCCCTTGGCCAGTTCGAGAAGGGCCCGGTGAAGGCGTTGAACGAGGATGTACCGGCCAATGCCGCCATCGGCATGAAACTCCCGGTACACCGTTGCACGGGATGCGGCAAAGGCGGCACAGACCGATCGGCAATTCAGGTCCGGATCCGAAATGTTCTCGCGTACAAACGTGCGCAGTGCGCGGCTCCGGGCCTGATGCAAGAGCGCCTGGGCTTCCCCGCACCGCCATTGGCCGTCGATCGCCGCGCGTACGATGCCGGCAAAGGCGTTGCCGAGCTTACGTCCGGTTTCCGGCGTCGTCTCCGACAATTGCGACAAGGTCGCGTCGAGCGCGTTTTTGATGACCTTGCCCAGGCCCGACGTCTCCTGGAACCGGCGTTGCCCGATCTGGTTCGCTGAAGCCACGCCGACAGCGTCATACGGCAAATAGACCGTCACCTGTTCCAGGTCTCCGGTCACCGTGTCATAGCGGCCGCTATGCGGGTGGATATGGATATCGCCGGTCTGAAGCCGCACGGGCTCGTCGTCGAGCAGGCCGAACAGCCTGGCTTTCTGGAAATAGCTCAACACCAGCGTTTCGGATGCCGGCCGCCGCGATTCGATTTTGTATCGCCGATCCTTTCCAGGCAGGAAGCGGGTCTGCGAGAATGTGACCGCGCCGGTACGCCAGGCATCCAGGGACGCATCCAGAGACGGCGAATGGTTGCTCAAGGGGCTGATATGGAAGCCCGGCTGGTTCAAGTCGTGCCAGAACTCAAACTGCTGTTCGGCCGGAACATCTGAAGTTTTCAGAGACAGACGAGGGATACCATGAGACGCGGCACCCTCATAATCGATAACCGTCACGTCATACACCTTCCGGGGGAGTTGCGCTTCTTGTTTTACCGCCGGGCACTTTCCACACCAGTGCAGCCTGGTCACACCTACTTCTGATGGCTGCGCCTGACCCGCAGGTGGAATCTTGGATCGATCGGTATCGTGTCGATCGCTGCCCCCACCTGCGGCACCGACACAGTAAGACCAGAGGAAGCCGAAACAAACAAGCTCGGTATTTCCCGTGCGGAACCGCCCGACCAGCCCCGCATATTGTACTAACACGACCCTGCCCGTTGAGTCGGAATTTACACTATTTACGCGAATTGTCGGCAGGTTGATTGTAAAAAACGTAGAGAGCAAAAATTGTCAAGAACAACTGACGGTTTTCCTGACATATGGGGCCACTGTCTTTGGCCATGGCAACGAGGCTGCAGCGCCTGGAAGCGACACAACGGTCAGACGACCAGCCGTTCTCCGGAGACGGGCACCTGTTCCGGCAATCCGAATTCGCGCCCGCATTCCGCGATCAGGCACCACAGGTAATCGGCCATCGACCAGCGCACGATAATGTCGAAAACCGGTCCGCCTTCGGCGCCGTCGCCGCCGCTCTGGTAGAGCACGGCCTGGGTGTGCATAAGCAGGGTCCCGCGCACTTCACCGGCCTTGAATGCTCGTTCGTGCAGGTCGAGCATCGTCAGCTTCATCAGGATTTCCCGCGCACGGGGGCCCGATAGCGCAAGGATCGTATAATAGTCGGTGACGTCGGCGATCTGATGGTGCGCCCCGGACAGAGCCTGTGCGAGGGCATGCTGCACGCCCGCCTCCTCGCCTTTGCCGGTCAGCACCATCCACTGGTCCGGGCTCAGCCACAAAAGGGTCGCGGAGGAGCCCGAAGCGGTTTCCGGCGATTTCTCCGGCAGCGTTATGCCGAGGGCCTTGTCGACACCCGCCCGCACCTGATCGGGTTTGCCGCGCAGGATTAATTTGCCGGGAAAGTCCCGGATCTCCAATCGGGCACGCCCGGCCGGATCGGCCAGCGTTTCGCGTCCTTCGAGCGGCGAGCGGCGCACGGGCGGGGTCATGCCGTTTCCTCCGCAGGCGCCAGAAAGTCCGTCTCGGTGATTCGCGCTGCGACCGGTTTTCCGCCGCTGCGGCTTACATGGACGACGTCACCCATGCGCGCGCCTCCGCTTTCGACGAGCGCCAATGCAATGGAGCGCTCCAGATTGGGGCTGTAATAGCTGGACGTCACCCATCCCAGCATCGGCACCGGCGGCTGCGGTTCGGATGCGTTGCCGATGACCTGCGCGCCCTCCGCAAGCACGGTTTTCGGATTCTCGGTCAACAAACCGACCAGCTGTTTCCGGTCGGACCGGCACGTGTCTGACCGCAGCAAGGACCGCTTGCCGATGAAATCGCCCTTCTTCATGTTGACGATCCAGTCCATACGCAGGTCGAGCGGCGTGACCGTGCCGTCGGTCTCCTGTCCGACGATCACGAAACCCTTCTCGGCCCGCAGCAGGTGCATGGCCTCGGTCCCGTAAGGCGTAATGTCATAGGCCTGCCCGGCCTCCATCACCTTTTCCCAAAGCCACAATCCGTAACTCGCCGGAACGTTGATCTCGAAAGACATCTCGCCGGTGAAGGAAATCCGGAAGACCCGCACCGGAATGCCGTCCACCTCAGCATTCTGCCAGCTCATGAAAGGCATGCTCGCCGGATCGTCCGGCAGGCCGGTGCACAATTCCTTCACCAGGTCCGGACATTTCGGGCCGCACAGCGACACCACCGCCCAGTGCTCGGTCGTCGTGGTGAGAAAGACGTCCAGATCCGGCCATTCGGTCTGCAGATAATCCTCAAGCTGGCCAAGCACCCGCGCGGCACCGCCGGTGGTCGTCGTCATGTGAAAATGATCGTCGGCCAGACAGGCGGTCACCCCGTCGTCGATGATCATGCCGTCCTCGCCGAGCATGAAACCGTAGCGGCAGCGCCCCGGCGCCAGTTTCGACCAGGCATTGGTATAGACACGATTGAGGAAGGTGCGCGCGTCCTTGCCGCGCACGTCGATCTTGCCGAGCGTGGAGGCATCCAGAACGCCGATACCGGTGCGGGCGGCTTTCGATTCCCGTTGGACGGCCTGATGGAAGCTCTCTCCGGGCCGGGGATAGGTTCGGGCGCGGATCCAGTCCCCGACCGGTTCGAAAATCGCGTCCTGACGGCGATGCCAGTCATGCATCGGCGTGGTCCGGCGCGGCAGGAAATGCGCGCCGACATGCTGACCCGCAAGCGCGCCGAATGTCACCGGCTTGAAAGGCTGGCGAAACGTGGTGACACCGACATCCGGGATCGGCTTGTCCATGACGCCGGACAGGACACCAAAGGCGTTCATATTGGCAATCTTGCCCTGGTCGGTACCCATGCCTGTCGTCGTATAGCGTTTGATATGCTCGACCGACCGGTAGCCTTCCTTATAGGCCAGATGCAGATCCTTGGTCGTGACATCGTCCTGCAGGTCGACAAAGGCGCGGCTCTTGGAGAAGTCGCCGAGCACCGGAACTTCCCAGATCGGCTCCACGGCAACGCCCTCGGGGATCGTCACGGAGAGCTCGGGACTGGTTTTGCGGACCCGCTTGAGACCGGCATCCTTGGCTGCCGCGAGCCCGGCCTCCGTACCCTCGGCCAGCGCATCGGCCAGCGTCGTCGTGCCGTTCGCCGCGCCGGCGGACCGTTCCGCCTGGAAAGACGGCCCGGGTCGAAAACCGGCAAGATCGGCATCATAAGACAGCTTGCCGCGAGACTGCGCGAACAGCGCCACGTTCGGCGTCCAACCGCCGGACGTCGCCAGGAGATCCATGGCCACTTCTTCCGGCGTCCCGGTCAGGCCCGTTCCGCCGGGCGCGAGCGGCATGACATCCGCGCTGGTGATGCGATGACGACCGTCGGTCGCGACGATCGCCGATTGCAGTCGCACCGGAATGTTGCGCTCGGCCGCCATGCGCAGAAGCGTGGCGTCGACCTCGGCGCGCGTATCGACGACGGTCACGACGCTGGCGCCCGCATCGGCCAGATCAAAAGCGGTCTGCCATGCCGTGTCGTTGTTGGTGAAGATGCCCGCGCGTTTTCCGGCAAGCACGCCGTACCGGTGGAGGAACGTGCGCACGGCACCGGCAAGCATGACGCCCGGCCGGTCGTTCTGGTTGAAGACCAGCGGCCTTTCCAGCGCTCCGGTCGCCAGGACGACCTGTTTCGCCCGTACCCGCCAGATGCGCTGGCGGATCGTATCCGGCGTGCGCTGGGTCGGCGACAGGTGGTCGGCGGCGCGTTCCCACAATCCGACGAAGTTGTGCCCGTAATAGCCAAAGGCCGTGGTGCGCTTGAGAACCGTGACGTCCGGGTTTTTTTGCAGTTCGTCGATAGCATCGAAAGCCCAGGCGCGCGCCGGTTGCTCCTTGATGAGCGCATCGGAGCGCGCCATCGACAACAGATGCCCGCCGAAATGCGCGGTTTCCTCGGCAAGGATTACCCGGGCTCCGCAGCGGGCGGCCTGATAGGCGGCCGCGATACCGGCAAGACCGCCACCGGCGACCAATACGTCGCAATGCCGATTGACGGCTTCGTAGCGGTCGGGGTCCGGTCCTTCCGGGCAGGTACCGAGACCGGCCGCGGCCCGGATGTGCTTTTCAAAAAACATCCAGTTCAGCGGCGGACCCATGAAGGTCTTGTAGTAAAAGCCGGCCGGAAAGAAGCCCGCCAGCAGGTCGTTTACGGCCCCGACATCGAAACCGAGCGACGGCCAGCAATTCTGCGGAACCGCTTCCAGGCCATGGTAGAGTTCCTGTTCGCTCGCCCTGGTATTGGGATCGGTGCGCCGCGGATCCTTGCCGATCTGGACGAGGCCTGCCGGATCGTCCGATCCGGCGCCGACAATGCCGCGCGGCCGGTGATACTTGAACGACCGGCCGACCATGTGCACGCCGTTTGCAAGCAGGGCCGAGGCCAGCGTATCGCCGAGAAACCCCTCATAGGCCTTGCCGGCAAAACTGAATTGCAGCGGCCGGTTCCGGTTGACCAGTCCCCGGTCGTACAGGCGGAACGGTTGCGTCACGAGCGGACCTCCTCGTGCGAGGCCACCACCTTGACGGCATCATTGCCCGATCCGAGCGCTTCGCCGGACGGTGTCGCAGGAAGTCGTGCGGCAACCTTCGGCGGCTCGGACCCGATCTCGTAGACGGCCAGGATCTCGTCGGTGGCGGTGTTGCGTATGACATTGAAGAACTTGCCGCAGCCAGCGGTATGCACCCACCGTTCCGCGTACACGCCTTTCGGATTGCTGCGCATGAAGACGAATTCGGCCCATTGTTCGTCCGTCATCGCGTCATCCCATTCCGGGCGCGCAATATGCGCTTCGCCCGCATATGTGAACTCGGACTGGTCACGCTCGCCGCAATAGGGACAGGGGATCACGAACATGCTGGCCTCTTAGGGTACGCGACGGATAGATTAGTGGGCAACGGCCGCGGCGCCGTGTTCGGCGACCAGCCGGCCGGAATGGAAGCGGTCGATGGCAAACGGAGCCGCAATCGGATGCGGATCGTCCTTGGCGATGGTGTGGGCGAAGACATGCCCGGATCCGGGCGTCGCCTTCCAGCCGCCGGTGCCCCAGCCACCGTTGACGTAAAACCCCTTGACCGGGGTCTTGGAAATGATCGGGCTGGCATCGGGACAGACATCCACGATCCCGCCCCATTGCCGCATCATGCGCAACCGCGAGAACATCGGAAAGAGTTCCACGAGGGCCGCCATCTGGTGCTCGATAATGTCCAGGCTGCCGCGCTGCGTATAGGAAATGTAGGGATCGATACCGGCGCCGATCACCAATTCGCCCTTGTCCGACTGGCTGCAATAGACGTGGATGGCGTTCGACATGACGACGCAGGGATGGATCGGCTTGATCGGCTCCGACACCAGCGCCTGGAGAGGATGGCTTTCGATCGGCAGGCGCAGGCCGACCATGCTGGCGATCACGCTGGTATGGCCAGCCGCGACACTTGCCACCTTCGGGGTGCGGATCGATCCGCGGGTCGTTTCCAGGCCGACGACCGCTCCGGCTTCGACCCGGATGTCGGTGACTTCGCATTGCTGGATGATGTCGACGCCCAGATCGTCGGCCGCGCGCGCATAGCCCCAACATACCGCGTCGTGGCGGTTGACGCCGCCCCGGCGCTGCAGCGTGCCGCCGAGCACCGGATGCCGGATGTCCGGCGAGGCATTCAGGATCGGGCAGAATTCCTTGACCTGCTTGGCGTCGAGCCATTCGGCATCGACCCCGTTCAGCCGGTTCGCCTCGACGCGCCGTTTGAGCTGCCGCATCTCGCCGTCGTCGTGTGCCAGGTTGATGACGCCGCGATGGCTCATCATGATGTTGAAATTGAGCTCGCGGCTCAGGCCCTCCCAAAGGTGCAGCGCATGATTGTAGATCGCCGCGCTTTCGTCATAGAGATAGTTTGACCGGATGATTGTGGTATTCCGGCCGGAATTGCCGCCACCAAGCCACCCCTTTTCAACCACGGCAATGTTGGTCATGCCATGCAGCTTGGCCAGGTAATATGCCGTCGCGAGTCCGTGCCCCCCGCCACCGATGATCACACAATCATAGGCTGCTTTCGGTTCGGCATCGCGCCAGACCGGCTTCCAGCCGGAATGGCCGCGAAGGCCTTCACGGATGAGCGAAAAAACCGAATAACGGTTCATGGTCCTTCCTCACGAACGGCGGGGCCCCGACGGAACGGCCGGTCCGCACGGTCCGTCCCGACCGAAGCCCATAGCCAATGCGGCGAAGCGTTGCAATCGCAGGCGCGTCGCATCATGTCGCAATGGGACGGATACCAGCCGGCCGGAGCCGGCGGGTCCGTTTCGAACGCGCTGCCGAGGAGTCTCTGTTCCGGCTCAGAAAAGCCCCTCGATCAGGCCCGCATCGTTGATATGGATGGCTTCGGCCGCCGGGACCCTCGGCAATCCGGGCATGGTCATGATTTCTCCGCAGATCGCCACGACAAAGCCGGCGCCGGCCGACAGGCGCACTTCCCTGACCGGAACGGCATGGCCGGTCGGCGCGCCGCGCAGGTTCGGGTCCGTCGAAAACGAATACTGGGTCTTGGCCATGCAGACCGGCAGATCGCGGAAACCTTGCTCTTCCCATTGCAGCAACTGGTCGCGGATCTTCTTGTCGGCGATGACCTCGTCGGCCCGGTAGATCTCTTTGGCAATCGTCTCGATCTTGTCGAACAATCCAAGATCGTCCCCGTAGAGCGGCGCGAATGCCGCCGCCCCGCTGTCTGCGATTTCCACCACGCGGCGGGCCAGGTCCTCTGTGCCCTCAGAGCCTTTCGCCCAGTGCTTGCACAGGATCGCTTCGGCGCCGAGGCCGGCCACATAAGCCTTGACCGCCTCGACTTCCGCATCCGTGTCGGTAACAAAATGGTTGATCGCAACGACAGCGGGCACGCCGAACTTCTTGATGTTCTCAACATGCCGCCCGAGATTGGCGCAGCCTTTTGTGACGGCGTCGACATTCTCGGCTCCGAGGTCGGCCTTGGCGACGCCGCCATTCATCTTCATGGCCCGGATGGTGGCGACGATCACCACGGCGTCGGGTGCCAGACCGGCCTTGCGGCATTTGATGTCGAAGAACTTCTCGGCGCCGAGATCGGCGCCGAAACCGGCTTCCGTCACCACGTAGTCGGCAAGCTTCAGAGCAGTGCGTGTCGCCACCACGGAATTGCAGCCATGTGCGATGTTGGCGAACGGCCCGCCATGAATGAAGGCGGGGTTGTTTTCCAGCGTCTGAACGAGATTGGGCTGCATGGCCTGCTGCAGAAGGACCGTCATCGCACCGTCCGCCTTGATGTCGCGGCATGTGACCGGCGTGCGGTCGCGCCGATAGGCGACGATAATATCACCGAGCCGTTTCTGCAGATCGTCGAGATCGGCGGCCAGGCACAGGATCGCCATGATTTCCGAGGCGACGGTGATGTCGAAGCCGCCTTCGCGGGCAAAGCCGTTGGCAACTCCGCCCAGACCCACGGCGATCTCGCGCAGCGCCCGGTCGTTCATGTCCAGCACCCGGCGAAACACGACGCGTCGGGAATCGATCTCGCAACTGTTTCCCCAGTAGATGTGATTGTCGATCAGCGCGGCCAACAGGTTGTGCGCCGATGTGATCGCGTGGAAATCGCCGGTGAAGTGCAGGTTGATGTCCTCCATCGGAACGACCTGGGCGTATCCGCCGCCCGCAGCGCCCCCCTTCATGCCGAAACACGGTCCGAGCGACGGTTCGCGCAGGCAGATCGCCGCGCGTTTGCCGATCCGGTTCAGCCCGTCGCCAAGTCCGACCGTCGTCGTCGTCTTGCCTTCGCCGGCCGGCGTCGGGTTGATGGCGGTTACCAGGATGAGCTTGCCGTCCGGCCGGCCCTGCACCGATTTGATGAAATCCGCGGATACCTTGGCCTTGTCATGCCCGAAGGGAAGCAGATGTTCAGGCGGAATGTCGAGTTTTTCGCCGATCTGCTGGATCGGACGTTTGGAAGCCTCGCGAGCGATTTCGATGTCGGATTTCACGGACATTGTGGGGATTCCTCGGCATGGGTGGGCGGGGGCATGGGTCGGCGAGGTCGAATGCCAAAGGCGGGCGGCACCGACCCGCCGGATCGGCGGGGTCTGTGAGATGGTGCGCACCCTGCTTCGAAAGTGCGGGACGTGCCGATTTCCGGCCGACCGATTCAGGCTCATACACGACATTGCGGGCCGTGTCTCATGCTCCGTCGGATCGCGATTGCAGGACCTGGAACCACTTTAGAACCGCTTTAAATGTGTCATTGCCCGAACGTCCTTATGAGGCTAGTTTTCCGGAAGAAAACCGCGAAGCTGAGAGAGCCTGAACGGTCGTGACCCCCTTGGCGCCAGCAGCACCGAAGACCATCGTCTTCGTCCTGATCCCGAACTTTTCGCTGATCGCGTTCGGGTCGGCCATCGAACCGTTGCGGGTCGCCAACCGGATTTCCGGCCGGTCGCTTTACCGCTGGACGATCGTTTCGCCCGATGGCCGGCCGGTCCGGGCCAGCAACGGCCTGGAGGCCAATGTCGAAGGGTCGATTCTGGATCTTGGCACCGCCGCGATCGACATCAATCGGCCGGATTTTGTGATCGTCTGTTCCGGCCTCGACGTCGAAACGTTCCAGCATGCCGGATTTTCCGGCTGGTTGAGGCGCCAGCACGAAAAGGGATCGTCGATCGGCGGGCTGTGTACGGGCGCATGGCTCCTGGCCAAGGCCGAGCTGCTGGAAGACCGACGCTGCGCAATCCATTGGGAAACCCTGCCCGCCTTTGCCGAACGTTTTCCGGAAGCCGACGTTCATGCCGACCTCTTTGAAATCGACGCCGGGCTCTACACCTGCGCCGGCGGCACCGCTGCGCTCGACATGGTGCTGCAGGTCATCGGCGAACAGCATGGCGACGACCTGGTCGCCAAGGTATGCGAGCTCTGCCTGGTCGACCGGGTACGGTCGTCCCAGGACCGCCAGCGACTTCCTTTGCGCGCCCGCATCGGCATCCACAACAGCAAACTTCTGATGCTGATCGAGATGATGGAGCGCAACATCTCAATCCCCGTGACTCTGGAGGAGATGTCGCGCGAGGCGCGTTTGTCCCGCCGCCATGTGGAACGCCTGTTTCGGCAGAATCTCGGACGCTCGCCGGCCCGGTATTATCTGGAATTGCGGCTGGAGCGTGCCCGCCAATTGCTGATGCAATCCGATATGCCGATCGTCGATGTGGCGATTGCCTGCGGCTTCGTTTCCGCGTCGCATTTTTCCAAATGCTATCGCGGCCTGTTCGGCCGGTCGCCGCAAAGCGACCGGCGCCAGCGCACGGTGGCCGAAGCGGTCTGACGAGACGCGGGTCTTATCGCGTGCCGGGCATCAAACCAGCGGCAGATCGTCGTTTTCCGACAATACCGGATCCGGCGCCGGTGCATTGGGGGCCGCGCCGCCGGGGGCGATGGTGAAGTCGATATCCAGCGAATCCAGAAGCGCTCCGCCGCCGCCGTTCTGGCTGTACAGGTCCAGGTCGAGGTCGTAGGTGCCGTTGGCGAACGTCACGCCCCAAAAGTCGCCGGCCGCATCGCCGAACAGGGCATAGGGTTCGATGTTTTCCAATTGCGTTCTGGCGCCGTCGTTCAGATCGAACCGGATGCTCTCGACACGATCCGCACCGTTGGTGACCTCTGCGGTCAAGGTAAGACGGCGTCCGGCAACGAGCGCCGCATCGATCGTGTCGCCGTCTTCGACCGTCGTGATCACCTGACCGGTATCTGCATCGACCATCCGCACGATGACGTCGATGGCCGGTCCTGATGCGATGGTGAAATCGATATCGACACTCGACAGGCGCTGACCGCCGCCCTGTTGCTGGCTGAAAGCATCGACGGACACATTGTAGGTCCCGATACCGAACGGCTTGCCCCACATGTCGCCCTGACTGTCGCCGAACAGCGCGTAGGGCAGCAGGTTTTCCGTCTGAACCCTTTCACCGTCGTTCAGGTCGAACCGCACGCTCTCGACCTTGTCCCCGCCGGTGGCGGTTTCAGCCGTGATCGTCACGCGCCGGCCGGCAACCACACCGGGATCGATGCGGGCACCGGATTGCAACTCCGACAGAACCTCGCCGGTATCCGCGTCGACCAGGTTGACGCGGAGGTCCACATTGTCTGACCCGGACGTGGTGGTCGCGATCAATTCGTCGACGTCCCAGGACCGATCTGAAAAGAAAACCGTTTCGATCGTATCGGACACGTAGTCCACGGCGCTGCCGATCACTTCCAGGAATGCGTTGGCGACGCCGAACGAGTAATCGCCATAGGCGTTGTCGAAATAAACAGAATCGGTGCCCGATCCGCCGACATAACGGTCGGATCCGGCCCCGTCATGAAACACGTCATTGCCGCCGCCGCCGGTCAGCACGTTGTTCGCGGCATTGCCATAAAAGACGTCGTTGGCACTGCCGCCGATCGCGTTTTCGATGATCGCGCTTTTGGCAATGCCGATGTTGTAAGTCATGGAGTTCGACACGCCGCCCGCCGACGAGTACGTGCCGGGCGCCAGGTTGACGATGGCGCGCTGGGAGAATCCCGACAGATCGAGCGTATCGATGCCGCCCGCGTCGTAGATCGTCAGCACGGGCGTGTCGTTCAGCGAGAAATCGTAGACGGAATTTCCGGCATTGCTGTTGAAGCCGTATACGGTGTTGCCCGTCCGCGTCGTCGTATCGGCGCCGTACATGTCCTGAATGGTCAGGATGTCGTGCACCATCGGGGTCTGGGCATATTGCCAGCCGGTCCCGCCGTTCCAGTCCGCGCCGGTATTGGAGGCGCTGAAATACGACATGACCGTCCACTGATGGGTGTCCTGCGCGTAGATTGCGTCATTGGCGTAGGTCGGGCTGCCGCCATTGTAGTTTCCGGGATGGCTGAGACCGATCGCGTGGCCGACCTCGTGCAGGATGGTCATGAAAGCGTAGGATCCGGAATTCGGCGAGTACAAAGACGTGTAGGTGTCCGAATTGAGCCAGACCGACCCCGACCAGTTCGAACCGCCCGGGTAATAGGCATGGGCATAGCCGATATTGGTTGTTGTATTGGCGAAGGTGACGTTGGCGAACTGGGGCGAACTGGTCACCTCGTTGAAAGACGGAACGATCAGGTCGTCCCAAAGCTCCATGACATCCCGGGTTGCCGCTTTTTGCGCATTCGAAAAGCGTGAGAAACCGTTCCCCTCGCCGCCGAGCGTCCAACTCGGCGCGGAATTCAAAAAGGCGTAGGAGATGGTCGACCCGGACCATTCGCGTCCGGAATCAATCTGGCCGATCACCTGATCGTCGTTGAAGAACGGCGCCATTTGCGGCGTGGCCTGAGCGGGGTCGACGACCGCCTCGCGTTCGGCCAGGGAATGGCAGATCGCGCAGGTACAGATATCGGCTTGTGGATCGAATGACACGGTGGGCCCCTTCCTCGTGTTGGTCGGGCCCCGGTTCTGTGGATCATGCCGCCGGATCGCCCGGATCACCCGGCATTTCGAAAGCGTGGCCGAAATGCATTCGGGAGGATCGACTGTGATGACAGGACGGGTCGGCAGGAACCAGGATCGCCGCCCCGGGCACCACCTGGCCGTCAAGCGCCTGTAGAGTCAGGGAAAGCCGTGGTGATAATATGACCGGTCTTGGGCAATCCGGCAGCATCGCGAGGCGAATTTGTGATTATGGTTAACCGGCAAAATGCGCGTCGATCGTCATGAATGCGCCGGATCCGCGGATCGAAAACAAAAACGGGGCCGTCCGGCCCCGCTTCACTGTCGTAAATCGACGACGCGGCGTCACGTGTATTGAACGATGTCGAAACCGGTCTGTTTCTTGTTGATCTTGAACCGGCCTTCCAGCACCGCGTCGATCCAGTCGACGGACCGCACGAGGCCGCCGAACGTATAAAAATGCGGCGCGGTGATGAGCATGTCCGGATCATCGACCACAGCCTGGGCAAGCCCGATGACCAGGTCGTCGGGTGCCCGGTCACGCACCAGTTTCGTGACCACGCCGAGATTGCGCTTCACGAAGCCCATCGAGGCACCGACACCGCACATTGCCGCGAACTTCAAGAGCGTCTTCATGGAAGCCGGGCCGGCGAGCCCGATATTGATGGGCATGGTAATGCCGGCGTCGCGCAAGCCGCGCTCCCAATCGACAATGCCGTCCGTGGAGAAAGAGAATTGCGTCACGATCCGCAGGTCGGCCTGCTTGTCGACGGCGTAGGCGTTTTTGACCTTCAGAGCGTCGAGCGCCATCGCATCGGAAAAGAACGGATTGGTTTCCGGATGCCCGGCGACCGCGATCGAACGGATGCCGTGTTTTTCCAGAAGCCCGTCTTCCAAGAGCTCCAGCGTATCCTTGTAGGGACCGGCCGGCTGTTCGATATCGCCGGCGATCAGCAGGATATCGGTGACCTGCGCCCGTTCGCGCAGTTCGGCCAGGTTGTCATCGAGCTCGGACCGGTCGGCCACCCGCCTCGCCGCGATATGCGGCACCGGTTCCATCGCCTCGGAGCGCAACCGGGTTGCCAGCGGCAGGGCGTCCGCGAGCCGGGCACCGGGCAGCCAGGGCAGATAGATCCTTGTGCCCTCCGGAACGTGATCGCCGAAATGCGCGATCTTGCCGGCAGCCTGGGGCGCAATCTCGATAGAGAAGCCCGCCATGAAATCGACGATACGATCCTCGAGCGTTTCGGTCGCTGTCCGTTCCCGGTCGACCGGCGCGGATGGTCGGTCCGTCGGCAGGCCGGCAGCGGCGATCGGTGTGGTGGCCGGTTTGTTCATCTGACCTAACTCCTCAAAGGACGGTCCGGGGCTCAAGCCCGGAGACGCTCGTTTTCAGGATCAAACGGAGATTCCGGAATGACCGTCGCCGTGTGACGGGTTCCGAGGATGCTGACGTCCAATTGCTGACCGATTTCTCCGAGATCGGGACGCACCATGGCCAGCGCAAGGCTCTTGCCCAGTCGCCAGCCATATCCGCCGGACGTGCAGCGTCCGACAAGCACATTGTCGTGATAGATCGGCTCCGACCCACGGGCGTCCGCATCCGTCACGTCGTGCACTTCCAGCGTGACGAAGCGCCAGGCTTCGCCCTTCTCGCGCCATTCGACGAGCGCGTCGCGACCGATGAACTGTCCCTTGTTCGGGTGCACGAAGCGGTCGAGAGCGGATTCGTAGGCCGAGTATTCGATCGACAATTCGCGCGGAATGAGCCGGTAGGATTTTTCCAGCCGCATGGAATCCATGGCCCGGATGCCAAAGGGTTTCAGGCCGAATTCCGCGCCCGCGCCCATCAGCGCGTCGAACAGCGCGGTCTGCATTTCGATCTCGTGGTGCAATTCCCAGCCGAGTTCGCCGACGAAGTTGACCCGAAGCGCATGCGCTCGCGCGGTCCCGACGGAAATCATCTTGCCGGACAGCCAGGGGAACGCCGCGTTCGACAGGTCCGCATCGGTCAGTTTGGCAAGGATGTCCCGCGCCTTCGGGCCGGCAAGAACCAGAACGCCGTACCGTCCGGTGACGGGCTGCAACGTGACACTGCCGTCCGTCGGACACAGTTTCTGCAAACAATCGTGATCGTGGCGCTCGAACGCACCGGCAGAGACCAGGTAGAAGGCGTCCGGCGCATACTCGTAGACGGTAAACTCGCTGCGCACCCCGCCCCGCGTCGTTAGGACATGGCAAAGCCCGACCCGACCGCGCTTTTTCGGAACCCGGTTGGCAAAAAGGGATTCCAGCCAGTCCCGTGCGCCGGGACCGGTAACCTTCATCTTGGCAAACGCCGTCATGTCGAGAAGGCCGGCCCTTTCGTGCACATTCCGGCATTCAGTGCCGACATGGTCGAAATAATTGGATCGCCGGAACGACCAGAGCTCGCGCACTTTCTCGCCGTCCGCCACGGGTGCGTGGTTTTCCTTCATCAGCACATCGGGCCGTTCCGCCTCGATGGCCGCCGCCTCGAAACCGTATCCGTCCGGCGCAAACCAGTTCGGCCGTTCCCAGCCGTAGACCGACCCGAAGACGGCGCCAAGCGCCTTCATCCGGTCGTAACACGGGCTGCGTTTCAACGGCCGGCCGGCCGCACGTTCCTCATCGGGATAGTGCACGGTGAAGACGTTGGCGTAGGCTTCTTCGTTCTTGACCCTAAGATAACCGCGCGATGCATAGGGCCCAAACCGGCGCGGGTCGACGCCCATCATGTCGATCGTGGGCTCTCCCTCGACGATCCATTCCGCGAGTTGCCACCCGGCGCCGCCGGCGGCCGTCACCCCGAAGGAATGGCCTTCGTTCAGCCACAGGTTTTTTCGGTCCCAGGCCGGACCGATGATTGGGGAGCCATCGGGCGTGTAGCAGATCGCGCCGTTGTAGACCTTCTTGATTCCGACCTCGCCGAATGCCGGCACCCGATTGATGGCGGCCTCGATATGCGGCTCGAGACGTTCCAGGTCGTCCTGGAACAGTTCGTATTCTGCGTCCGGCGACGGACCGTCCACATAGCAGCAGGGCGCGCCCTTTTCGTACGGGCCGAGGATCAGGCCGCCATTTTCCTCGCGCATGTAATAGGAGGCGTCGGATTCCCTGAGCACGCCCATCTCGGGCAGCCCCTGTTTCTGGCGCTCCAGAATCTCCGGGTGTGGTTCGGTGACGATGTACTGGTGTTCGACCGGGATGACGGGAATGTCGAGGCCGAGCATCTCGCCGGTCTGACGCACGAAATTGCCGGTGGCGGTGACGACGTGTTCGCAGACGATGTCACCCTTGTCGGTCTTGACGGTCCATTCGCCGGAGGCGGCCTGCTCGATCGCGGTTACGGCCGTATGGCGCACAATCTCGGCTCCGAGCGCCCTTGCACCACGGGCAAAAGCCTGTGTCAGATCGGCCGGCTGGATGTATCCGTCGTCGGGATGCTGGATCGCGCCGAGCAATCCCTCGGTATTGCAGAGCGGCCAGATCGCCTTGACGTCCTCAGGCGTCAGCACGCGTACGTCGACGCCGATCGTCTCCGCGACACCGGCGTAGTACATGTATTCATCCCAGCGGTCGCGGGTGCAGGCAAGGCGGATATTGGAGACCTGCCGGAAACCGACATTCTGGCCGGTTTCGGCTTCGAGGCCATTATAGAGCTTGACGGAATATTTGTGGATCTGGCCGACCGAATAGCTCATGTTGAACAGCGGCAGCAATCCGGCCGCATGCCAGGTCGAGCCCGAGGTCAGTTCGTGCCGCTCGATCAGCACGACGTCGCTCCAGCCTTTTTTCGCGAGATGGTACAGCGTCGATACGCCGACCACGCCTCCGCCGATGACGACTGCCCGTGCCTGTGTCCTCATGTATTCCGCACTCCGATTCCGCGACCGCACTTTCGGCGACCGAAGACGGACAATGACGCAAACGCGCTATCGCCATCCTATCGGTTTGCGACAGCCGACCGTTGTTAAACGACATCGTGACGCAGGGTATGTGCCCCGCATGGGCGGAAAATCCGATGCAAGTTTCGGCACATGCACATCTTTTGCCCTTGATTTTCCGAACCGCCATTTGCACGATGCGCGCCTGTGGGGTGGCTTAGGACCGACGGCAAGGATCGCATCCGGTCCGGACCGCGAAGCCGCGAAAAAGCAGAACAGCGCAAAAAAGCGCAGAGCGACCAGAGGCGCAAAGACAATCGGGATGCCAACAGAGCCTGGGAACGGCAGCGACATTTACGTCAAATTCGAGAATGTCCAAAAGAGCTACGACGGCGAAACGCTTGTTGTGAAAAATCTCAATCTGGACATTCAGCGGGGCGAATTCCTGACCATGCTCGGCCCGTCCGGATCCGGCAAGACCACGTGTCTGATGATGCTCGCCGGGTTCGAGACCGCGACCCATGGCGAAATCTATCTCGGCGGAACGCCGATCAACAACGTGCCGCCGCACAAGCGCGGCATCGGCATGGTGTTTCAGAATTACGCTTTGTTCCCGCACATGACCGTCGCGGAGAACCTGGCCTTTCCCCTGCAGGTGCGAAAACTCGACAAGGCGACGATCGAAGGCAAGGTCCAGCGCGCGCTCGACATGGTCGAACTCGGCATTTTCGGACAGCGCATGCCGGCGCAATTGTCCGGTGGCCAGCAGCAGCGCGTCGCGGTGGCGCGGGCGCTGGTGTTCGAACCGGACCTTGTCCTGATGGACGAACCGCTGGGCGCGCTCGACAAGCAATTGCGCGAGCAGATGCAGTTCGAGATCAAGCACATCCACGAGAATCTCGGCGTCACTGTGGTCTACGTGACTCACGACCAGTCCGAAGCGCTGACCATGTCGAACCGCATTGCAGTGTTCAACGACGGCATCATCCAGCAATTGTCCGAGCCGAGCGTGCTTTACGAGAAGCCGGAAAACAGCTTCGTCGCCCAGTTCATCGGCGAGAACAACAAGCTGACCGGCAATGTGGAATCGGTCGAGAACGGGTCATGCCGCATCAAGCTTCCCGACGGCCGGTCCGTCGGCGGACTGGCGGTGAACATTGCCGGTGTCGGCTCGCAATCGACCTTGTCGATCCGACCGGAACGGATCGAGATCGATCCGACCGACGATACGGTGTCGAACCGGCTCGAAGGCACGATCGCCGAACTGATCTATCTGGGCGACCATATCCGGACGCGCCTGATCGTGGGCGACAACGAAGACTTCATTGTCAAGATTCCGAACAAGGACGGCCAGCGCCAGTTGAGCGAGGGCGCCAGTGCCACGGTTGCGTGGCGGACAGAGGATTGCCGGGCTCTGGACCCGATGACCGGGTGACCCGGGCCGGCGATGACACTGCCTTTTGTTTGAAAGAGGCGGCAAACACAACGGGAGAGACTTTATGACTCGCACGAACCTTTTGGCCACCGCGGCCCTGGGTCTAGCGCTCGGCCTGTCGGCCGGCGCGGCACAGGCCTCGGATTCCATCACCGTCGTCTCGTGGGGCGGCGCCTATACCAAGAGCCAGGTGGAAGCCTATCACAAACCCTGGATCGCCAAGACCGGCAATCAGATCAAGTCGGAAGACTATAACGGCGGCATCGCCGAGATTAAGGCCCAGGTCGAGGCCGGCAACGTCACCTGGGACATCGTCGACGTCGAATTGTCGGATGCTGTCCGGGCCTGTGACGAAGGCCTTGTCGAGCCGATCGACCATTCGATCCTGCCGGCCGCCCCCGACGGCACACCGGCAACCGAGGACTTCATCGAAGGCACGCTGCACGAATGCGCAGTCGCAAACATCGTCTGGTCGACGGTCTTTGCCTATGACAGCTCCAAGATCGAGGACGGCCCCAAAACCATCGCTGATTTCTTCGATACGGAAAAATTCCCCGGCAAGCGCGGCCTGCGCAAGAACCCCAAGGCCAACCTTGAAATGGCGTTGATGGCCGACGGCGTTGCGCCGGACCAGGTCTACGAAGTGCTTGGCACGCCCGAAGGCGTCGACCGCGCCTTCGCCAAGCTCGACAGCATCAAGGATTCAGTCGTTTGGTGGGAAGCCGGTGCCCAGCCGCCGCAATTGCTGGCGGACGGCGAAGTCGCCATGACCACCGCCTATAACGGCCGCATCTTCAATGCCGTGGCCGCGGAGAAAAAGCCCTTCAACATCGTTTGGGACGGCCAGATCTGGGACCTCGACCTGTGGGTCATTCCAAAAGGCGCCCCGAACAAGGAAGCGGCAATGGACTTCCTGAAGTTCTCCACCGACACGCAGCGTCTGGCCGACCAGGCCTCCTGGATCGCCTATGGTCCGGCGCGCAAGTCGTCCGCACCGCTGGTCGGCAAGTACCATGACGGCACGATCGACATGGGCCCGCAAATGCCGACGGCACCGGAAAACCTGACCAAGGCCCTGCAGAACGACTTCGAGTTCTGGGCGGACCGTCAGGACGAACTGAACGAGCGGTTCAACGCCTGGCTCGCCGGCTAGACCGACGCACCGACAGCGTCCTGCCCGATCTGTGCGTCGGGCAGGACGGACATGCGGCCTCCGCCCGATAGCGGGAGCCGTGATCCCGGAGGGCGCCACGCACCGGGAAAACCAGGGGGCAGGCCAGATATGGCGGACATCACGATGGGTTCGGCACCGGCCGCGGCGACCGATACGGACACGGTCCTGCGCACCGCCGACGGCACGCCGCTCCGGCGCAAGCTTGCCCAGTCGACCCGTCGCGCCCGGATGCGCGCGCTACTTCTCACCCTGCCGCTTCTGATCTTCGTTCTCATCACGTTTGTCGCGCCGATCGGTCAGATGCTGTTCCGCGGTGCCCATAATCCGACCTTTGCCGACGTCTTGCCCAATCTTGCAGAGGCCTTGCGCGAGTGGGACGGCGGCGGCGTGCCCGACGAGGACATTTTCGAACTGCTCGTCAAGGATCTCCAGTTCGCCCGGGCCAACCGCGAGGTCGGGCGCACGGTGGGCAATGCGGCAACCCGGGTGAACTATGAAATGCCGGGCACCCGCAGCCTGTTCACCTCAACTGCACGCAGGGCGCGGCGCATCGAGGAAGGCCCCTACAAAGAGGCCGTCCTCGACATCAACGCCAAATGGAACGACCCGGCCCTGTGGGCGGTCCTGAAACGTGTGTCGAACGACTATACCAGCGCCTTTTATCTTGCCGCGGTGGACCGCCAGATCCTGGAGGACGGCTCGATCGCCGCCCAGGACGAGACGCGTCGGATCTATGTGCAATTGTTCGTGCGCACCTTCTGGCTGTCCGCGCTGATCACGGGCATCTGCGTGCTCTTGGCCTATCCGGTCTCCTATCTGTTGTCGACGTTGCCGCTTCGATTATCCAATCTCCTGATGATCCTGGTGCTCCTGCCCTTCTGGACGAGCCTTTTGGTGCGCACCACCGCCTGGATCGCCATGCTGCAGAGCCAGGGCGTGATCAACAACATCCTCGCCTGGTTCGGGGTCATCGGCGACGACCAGCGGCTGCAGATGATCTACAACCAGACCGGCACGATCGTCGCCATGGTGCACATCCTGCTGCCATTCATGATCCTGCCGCTCTATTCGGTGATGAAGACGATCCCACCAAGCTACATGCGCGCCGCCCGCTCGCTCGGAGCGACGCCGCTCACGGCCTTTACCCGGGTGTATTTTCCGCAGACCCTGCCCGGCATCGCCGCCGGCACGCTGCTCGTCTTCATTCTGGCGGTCGGCTATTACATCACGCCCGCGCTTGTCGGCGGCCAGTCCGGTCAGTTGATCTCCAACCTGATCGCCTTCCACATGCAGCGGTCGCTGAACTGGAGCCTGGCGGCTGCGCTCGGCGGCCTGCTGCTCGCCAGCGTCCTGATCCTGTATTGGCTGTACAACAAGCTGATCGGGATCGATAAGCTGAAGTTCGGGTGATCGCCATGGCCCTGCCCCCCTACACGACCCCGCTCGAACGCACCTGGCACTATTCGTATCTCGCGATCTGCACGGCGATCTTCATCTTCCTGATCGCGCCGATCCTGATCATCGTGCCGCTTTCCTTCAATGTGGAGCCATACTTCACCTTCACGGAAGGTATGATGACGCTCGATCCGGACGCCTATTCCACGCGCTGGTACGAGGACATCGTGCGCAACGGCATGGGCGCGCCGGACGCGGCGTTTTCCAGTGCCTGGTTCAGCGACATGTGGAACAACGCGCAATGGATCCGCTCGACCCGCAATTCGTTTTTCATCGCCTTTTGCTCGACCGTCCTGGCGACCATTCTCGGGACGCTCGCCGCGCTTGGCCTGTCGCGTCCGGAAATGCCCTATCGCTCGGCCATCACGGCGATCCTGATCTCGCCGATGATCGTGCCGCTGGTGATCACGGCCACAGGCATGTTTTTCTTCTATTCGCAGATCGGCATCGCCAAGACCTATATCGGGATCATCCTGGCGCATACCACGCTCGGCATTCCGTTCGTCATCATCACGGTCACGGCCACGCTGGTCGGCTTCGATCGCAGCCTGATCCGGGCAGCCGCCAATCTCGGGGCCGATCCCACGACGACCTTTTTCAAGGTGATCATGCCGCTGATCCTGCCAGGCATGATTTCCGGCGCCCTGTTTGCCTTCATCACCTCGCTCGATGAAGTGGTCGTGGTCCTGTTCCTCGCCGATGTCGAACAGCGTACCATCCCGCGGCAGATGTGGTCCGGGATCCGCGAACAGATTTCGCCGACCATTCTGGCCGTCGCAACCATCCTGGTCTGTATTTCGATCGCGCTGCTGACCACCGTGGAATTGCTGCGCCGCCGGTCGGAACGGCTGCGGGGCATCGCGCCGCAATGACGACCGCGGGCAACGGACCGCTTCACCACCCGAATCGCTGGCTGGTCTGGCCGCTCCGCGCGGTCGTGCTGGTCCTGGTCGTCATCGGGCTGGCCCGCTCGGTGACGGCCCAGCGCGCCGAACCCACCGTCGACCTCAACCTGGTCCTGGCCATCGATTGCTCCTATTCGGTCGACAGCACCGAATTCGGCCTGCAATTGCAGGGGATTGCCAACGCGTTCCGAACCCCGGAAGTATTGGAGGCGATCGGCGCCGGCCCGCATGGCGCGATTTCCGTCTCCGTGGTGCAATGGTCGAGCCAGGAAAGCCAGATCGTGGCCGTGCCCTGGCGACTGGTGAACGACGCCGCCTCGGCGTCTGCGCTGGCAGACGAGATATCCGGACTGGCCCGGCTGACCGCCGAAGGCGCGACCTCGATTTCCACATTGATCACCTTCAGCATCGACCTGATTGCCGCGAGCCCGGTCAAGGCACGGCGCAACGTCATCGACGTTTCGGCCGACGGCGCCAACAACAATGGCATCCGGGTCGATCTCGCCCGGGATTTCGCGATTGCGCAGGGAATTGTCGTAAACGGACTGACCATCCTCAACGAAGTCCGGCATCTGCATTATTACTTCCGGAACCACGTTGTCGGCGGCACGGGGGCCTTCGTCGAAATTGCCGACGATTATGCCGACTTCGGACGCGCCATAAGAAAGAAACTGCTGCGGGAAATCAGGGCCAATTACGTGTCCTGACGGCCCGCCAAAAACAATGGAGTCATCAATGACCGACGACATGGTCCATGTCGCGCACTGGCATTACGGCGACAAATCCTGGTCTCCCTTTTCCGCCGAAGAAATGGCCCGCCGCCAGAAAGCGATGCGCGGATACATGGCCGACCATGCCATCGACGCGGTCCTTTTCACCTCCTATCACGGCGTCTGTTACTATTCCGGCTTTCTGTACTGTCAGTTCGGCCGTCGGTACGGATTCGTCCTGACCGGGGACCAGGCAACGACGGTCGCCGCGGCGATCGACGGCGGTCAGCCCTGGCGCCGCACCTTCGGCAACGCCCTGACCTATACCGACTGGCGCAAGGATTCCTATTTCTCCGCCCTGAAACAATTGATGCCGGGCGTCCGCCGACTTGGCGTGGAATTCGACCATGTCAGCCTGGATCTCAAAGAACAGCTTGAAGCGGCCTTTCCCGGCATTGAACTGGTTGATATCGCTGCGGCCTCCATGACCATGCGCCTCGTCAAGTCGCCGGAGGAACACGCATTGATCCGCGAAGGCGCTCGCATCTGCGAGATCGGCGGACAGGCCGTGGTCGACGCCGTTGCCCCGGATGTTTCCGAACACGAGGTTGCGCTCGCCGCGACCGGCGCCATGGTGCGCGAGATCGCCGGCGCCTTCCCGTTCGTGGAGCTGATGGACACCTGGACCTGGTTCCAGTCCGGCCCGAACACGGACGGCGCACACAACCCGGTCACCAATCGCCGGATCGAGGCCGGCGACATTCTGAGCCTCAACACGTTCCCGATGATCTTCGGGTATTACACCGCGCTCGAACGCACCCTGTTCTGCGGCCATGCCTCGGACGCCCATCTCGACCTTTGGGACAAGAACTGCGCCGTGCACCGGCACGGTCTCTCGCTGATCCGCCCGGGCCGCTCCTGTGCCGAGATCGCGCTGGAACTCAACACGCTCTATCGCGACTGGGATCTGCTTAAATACCGATCCTTCGGCTACGGCCATTCCTTCGGAGTGCTGTCGCACTATTACGGGCGCGAGGCAGGCCTGGAGTTACGCGAGGATTGCGAGACAGTCCTCGAACCCGGCATGGTCGTCTCGATGGAACCGATGATCATGATCCCGGAGGGTCAGCCCGGCGCCGGCGGCTACCGGGAGCACGACCTCCTGATCGTGACCGACGACGGCGCCGATCTCCTGACCACGTTCCCGTTCGGTCCCGAACACAACATCGTCCCGCTGCCCGCCGCGTAGCCGACGCCTATCCGGCGGCGCGGGCTTCCAGACGCGCAACGATCGCCTCTCGCGCATCGACGCTTGGCCGCACGGTTTCCCGGGCGGTCGCGACAATCGCATCCGGCGCCTCGCTCGGATGACCGGACGCAAACGGCGGCTCGGGCGCGTATTCCAGGTAAAGCTGAACGGTTTCCGCCGCTTCGCGGCCGCGCAGCGCTTCCACGACACCGAGCGCCATGTCGATCCCGGCGGTCACGCCGCCCCCGGTCCAGATCGGTCCGTCCCGGACCACCCGGGCCTCGACCGGTTCCGCGCCGAGGCGCGACAAAAGGTGGTGACTGGCCCAATGGGTGGTCGCGCGCCGTCCTTTCAAAAGACCGGCGGCGCCAAGCACAAGGGAGCCCGTGCAGACGGAAGTGATGTATTTGACGGCCGCGGCCTGCGCGCGGATGAAGGCGAGCACTTCCTCGTCCTCCATCAGGGCGTTGACGCCCGGTCCGCCGGGCACGCACAGGACATCGAATGCCGGTGCGGTGTCGAATGTCTGATTGGCCTCAATAACCATCCCCGTCACGCTTTCGGTCGGTCCTGTCGTCTTCCAGACCAGCGAGACCTCGGTGTCGGGCAGCGTGGCAAAGACCTCGTAGGGTCCGGTCAGGTCGAGTTGCTGGACTTTTGGAAAGATCAGGAGTCCGACGCTGAGTGAGGCCATAATCTGTTTCCTTCTTTGTGATGGAAGTCGAACGCGTCAGGTTTCCGCGGTCGAGTGCAGGACCGGCTGCAGGCCGAAAAAACCCACCGACACTGCCAATGTGTAAGCCGTCATCGCCAGGAACTGGCTTTCCAGCGTGATGCCGCCGTCGATCAGCCAGCCCATGATGCCCGGAGCAAGCGCGGTTGCAAACACCATTTGCGCCATCGCCAGGGCGCGGATCGCGCCGATGTGACGTGTCCCGTACAGTTCGGCCCAGATCGCGCCCAGCATGGACGAAGCGGCGCCCGCCGTCATGCCGAGCAGCGCCATGGCGACCGGCGCGGCGGCATGTGCGGAAAACCCGGCCAGAACGAGCAGCGCGGCCGCCATTGGCATGAGAAAAAACGGCAGGAGACGCCGCGCGGTAAACCGGTCGACCAGAAAGCCGGTGACAAAGGCCGTCAGCACCGAGGCGACCGGATAGGCGGCAAAGCTGGCCGCGAAGAAGCGCAGCGTCCAGCCCTTGACCTCGACCAGATAGGCCTGATGGAAGATCACGCCGGTACCGATGAACGGCGAGGCGATCAGCCCGGGCATGAGCAGGTAGAACAGCGGCGAGCGCAGCACGGCGGCCCGCGTCCATTGGGTCTTTGCGGAATTGCCGGCGTCGTCATGCCCGGCCGCGTCGCGGGGCGAGGCCGGTTTTCCGGCCAGAAGCAGGGTAAAGACCGGGATCAGAACCAGAACCAGAAAACCGGCGGCCGTCAGCCAGGTCTCCCGCCAGCCGATCGCCAGGATCAGCGCCACCACGACGCTCGGCCAGATCGCTTCGCCGACGGGGTAGCCGAGGCTCGAAATCGCAAGGGCCTTGCCGCGATCCTTGTCGAACCAGCGCGCCGCCGCGGTCATGGAAATGTGCGTCAACATGCCCTGCCCGAACAGGCGCAACGCGAAAATAACCGGAATCAGCATCCACCAGGCCGTCACCGACGCCATGCCGACCGCCGCAACAGCGAGTGCCAGAATGGTGGCGATGCCAAGCGTGATCACCCGGAAGTTGTCGGCCGTCTTGCCCAGCCAGATCAGCACGGCGGCGCTCAGCACCGTACCTGCCAGATAGATCTGGCCGAATTCGCCATGGCTCAGACCGAATGACGATCGGATCTCCGCACCGAACAGCGAGATGAAGAAAGTCTGTCCGAAACTGGAGGCGAAAGCCAGGAGAAACGTCGCGAAAAGCCAGGACGCCGAGCGTCGGAAGAAGGACAGGTCGATCATGTCGGGATCCGGGTCGTCGTGTTCGCACGGCACTGAAGACGGTAGAGACGCGCCCGGATTACCCACCGGCCGAACGTCAGAATCGGGCGGAACGAGCAGCGTTGCGATCCTACAGCGCGTGGCAAGAAAGTGTCAGGAAACTTCGAAGTATTGCAAAAAATGCATACCTGTCATGCGGCCGAAAACCTTGTTTCCGACCCTCCTGGGATCCATATCACTGTCAGGCTGATTGAGACGACGACGGAACCCTCCCAGTCCCTAGTCGTAGCTGCCAGCTGTTCCCCTCTGGAAGGTGATTGCGCATTTTGCGCACACTCGACACTGGCCGGGCTCTTGCCCGGCCATTTTTTTGCTCGAGTCTCTCTGCGTCAGACGCGCGTCCTCACATGAACAGCTTTTCGTCCTGCAGGTCGGCATAGAGGTCGGCGACATAGTCGCCATAGCCGTTGTAGATCACGGTCGGGATGCGCTCGTCGGTGCCCAGCACCCGTTCCGTCGACTGGGCCCAGCGCGGATGCGGCACGCCCGGATGCACATTGGCCCAGAAGCCGTATTCCCGGCCCTGGATCTCTTCCCAGAACGATACCGGCCGTTCCTCGGTGAAGGAGAGGCGCACAATCGACTTGATCGACTTGAAGCCGTATTTCCACGGCAGCGCCAGGCGGATCGGCGCGCCGAACTGCTTGGCGAGCGGCTTGCCGTAGGCGCCGGTCGCCATGAAGGCCAGTTCGTTGGTCGCCTCTTCGATGGTCACGCCCTCAACATAGGGCCACGGATACCAGGATTGCCGTTGGCCGGAGGCAACGTCCGGATTGAGGAAGGTCTCCATGCGCACATATTTGGCCGAGCCGAGCGGCTTCGCGAAATCGACCAGCGCTTTCATCGGAAAGCCCGACCAGGGAATGGTCATCGACCAGGCTTCGACGCAGCGATGCCGGTAAAGCCGCTCCTCGAGCGGCATCTGTTTCAGGAGATCGTCGATGGAAACGGTCTTTTCCGCTTCCACAAGCCCGTCGATGCGCACATCCCACGGTCGGATCGGCAGCGCCTGCGCAGCTTTGAAGATCCGCTTGTGCGATCCGAATTCGTAGAAATTGTTATAGGTCGAATTGATCTCTTCGGGCGTGATCGGTCGTTCGATCGTATAGGCCTCGTTGCGCGGCACCGGATACAGCGAAGCACTCGGGTCCTCGTCGGCGGCACGCGCTGCGCGCGGCAACAGGCCGGCGCCTGCGGCGATCGCGCCGCCGGCCAGCAATTGCCGTCGGTTGAAGAACACGGATTCCGGCGTTGCCCGGGATTCGGGCAATTCCCAGCCGCGGAATCGTTTGATCAGCATGATTTCCTCCAGAAAGAAATCGGAAAAGGACATCGTCTCGCGCGTGCCCGCGCAAGCTCATGCATGTTCCATACGGGAAAACGCTGAAGAATGCGTCCCGGATGCCCACAATCCGAATAACTTTTGCGAGAGGTTCCGATGTGGAACCGGATTTGCAAGCGGGGCGGTCGACATGCGATCGCCCCGCCCGCCCTCTGTCAGGCCGCCTCGCTCGCGTGCTGCTGCAGCACGTCATCGGCAAGCCGGCCAGTCAGCTCCGAAAGATGATCGAATTCATAGGAATACGTCCCGACACCGGCGGTCGCCGACCGCAATTCGATGATCAGGTCCTGGACTTCCGCGGCCGGCATCATGGCCTGGACCTCGTCCCAGCCGGACCAGCCCTCGCGGGCATCGAAACCCATGATCTGGCCGCGTCGGCCCGACAGGATCGCGTTGATCTTGGCCGTATCCTCCGAGGGGCAATGCACGCTGACCCGGTAGATCGGTTCCAGGAGCACCGGCTTGCACTCCGCCATGCCCTCGCGCATGGCGATCTGGGCCGCCGTCTTGAAGGCCTGGTCCGAGGAATCCACCGTGTGGTACGAGCCGTCGGTCAGCGTGACGCCGACATCCACGACCGGAAAGCCGAGTGGCCCGGACACCAGATATTCCTCGATACCGTGCTTCACCGAGGGAATGTACTGCTTGGGCACCACGCCGCCGGTAATCGTGTCGTCGAAGGCAAAGCCCTCGCTGCGCCCGAGCGGACGGATATCGAGCACTACGTCGCCGAACTGGCCGTGCCCGCCGGATTGTTTCTTGTGACGGCCGCGCTGGGTGGTCTTGCCGCGAATGGTCTCCTTGTATGGCACTTTCGGCGTGCCGGTCTCCACCGTGATGCCGTACTTGCCGGTCAGCCGCTCAACCGCAACACGCAGGTGCATCTCACCCTGTCCACCGACCAGCGTCTCGCCGGTATCCTGGGAATGCACCACCGACAGCGAGGGATCCTCTTCCGCGATCCGATGCAGCGAGGAAGAGAGTTTTACTTCGTCCTTGCGCTCCAGCGGCCGCACCGACCAGGCCATCACCGATTGCGGGATAACCGGCGTGAACAGCGCATCGAAGCCGGCCTTGCCGGTCGACAGCGTCATGCCGGTCGCAGCCGAATCCACCTTGCCGAGCGCCACTGTCTCGCCGGGCCCGGCGGTACCGGTCTTCGTCGCCTGCTGGCCGAAGACCTTGAACAGGCTTGATATCCGGTCGCTATCGCCGCCGGGCGTTGCGGCAATATCGCCTTCCGACACCGAGCCGCGCAGGACCCGGGACACCGACATCTTGCCGCCATGCGCGGTATGCAGCGTCTTCATGACATGCAAGAGCGGCTCGCCGTCTTCTTCCACGCCGAGCCGGTCGCGGGTCTCTGCAATGCCTGGCGCCTCATGCCGCAAGGCCTTCAAGAGGCGCAGGATGCCGTTGCCGTGCAACGCCGACCCGATGAAGACCGGGCAGATCTGTCCGGCGCGGGTCTCCGCCACCAGGTCGTGGAATACCTGATCGGCCGGCGGATCGATTTCCTCCAGCAATTGTTCCATCAGGGAATCGTCGTAATCGGCAAGCGTTTCCAGCATGGAAAACCGCGCCTCGACCTCGCGCGCCTGCTCGTCGTCGGGGATCGGGATGACTTCGCTTTCCGCATGCTCGCGATAGATATGCGCCCGCTCCAGCGCCAGGTCGATGAAACCCGTCGCTATGCCGTTTTTCCAGATCGGGATCTGGCGCAGCACCATCGGCAGGCTCGAGGCCGGCTGCAGAAATTCCAGCGTTTCCCGCACGCGGCTGGTCGCCTTGTCGATCTTGTTGAGGAACAGCACATGCGGAATGTTCTGGTCCTCCAGCCGCTTCAGGATGATCTGCAGGGCCGGGACCTTCTTTTCATCGGGTTCGCACACGACGATCGCAATGTCGCTGCCGGCCAGCACGCTGTGCGCTTCGAAAGCGAATTCGATGGATCCGGGGCAATCGACGAACGTGTATTGGTCGCCCATGAACTCCGCCGTTGCGACGTTGGCCTCGACCGTCATCGTATGGGCGCGGGCTTCCGGCGACCCGTCGCCGACGCTCGTACCCTGATCCACGCTTCCCGGCCGCGCCACTGTGCCGGTTCGCGCCAGGATGGCTTCCAGGAGTGATGTCTTTCCGCTGGCAAAGGGCCCAACAAGCGCTACGCATCTTGGGCCCTCAGCCCTGCCTCCCCCTGTGTTTCCGTTTCCATCGCCCATGATCGCACCCTCCGTTCTTGATATGTTCTCCCGCACGCGATGCGACGCGACGCGTCCGGGATCCGTTGTTTGCCGCGCAAGAAAGGATGGTCTCAATGGATAGGGGACTTGGCAAGGACAAATTGGGGTGCGGCGCAGCATGCCGCGCCCCACGCCTCCTGTGTTCGGCCTTTGTTCCCTGAATGCCGGGCTTTAGCGTTCTGTCAATTAACCGAAAGGCGCAACGAGGCGACACCGGCGGCGATGTTCAGGCCGCCCTGCTGGCTCTGCAGGCTGATCGGGTTGAGCGTGATCGACCGGTTGAAGCCGCCGATCAGCGCGGCGGCGCCGACGCCGACGCCGGCCGTCGCCTCGCCGGAGACGCCGACATAGGTACCGGAGAGCGTGCCCTTGTCGAAATTGACCGTCGGTGCGAACACGCCCCAGATCAGGAAGGTCTGACGGGCTTTGCCGATTTCGATACCGAACCGGTCGATCGTGCCGGCATAGGTCTCGCGGAAGCCGTCGACCCCCTTGAACTCGCAGGTCAGATCCTTCGTCGTAGCAACAATGAAGCCGCTGCCGCCGGTCACCTGGCATTCCAGCACGCCGACCTCGACACCGCCCTGGGCGTGCGCGTGCGCGGCGGGCAAGAGGGTCGCCGCCGCAAGGCCTGCGAGCAGGCAAAAGACTTTTTTCATGTCAGTCTCGCTGATTGGGTTTAGTCAGGCTTCATATGGGCATGGACCGATGCTGGCCAAAACAACAAGCTGTCAGGGGCCGCAGCGCCTGCTTTCGTTGCGCCGCCCGTTCCCATTCCTGCCGTGTACCCTAGCTAAACGGCTTACAAGAACCCCGAATTGAGGCATATCATGTCCATCGCCCTTCGTTTCGCCCTTGCGGCCGCCCTGTCGACATCCCTTCCCGGCTTCGCCGTTGCCGAACAGGCACAGGCCCGCGCGGTCGACGCTCCCTATGCCTCCAACACCTCGATCAAATGCGAGGTCGGCGAAATCCCGGACACCAGCATCCGACGCCTCGCCCATTGCGATTCCGCCCGTTTCGTGTCCTTCAGCGACGGCGCGCCGGAGCGCGACATCGTTCGCTTCGAGATCCGGCCCGAGGACGAGAAGATTTCCAACGGCAACCGGGCCGAATTGCGCGACATGCATGAGGCCGTCAACGGCCAGGAAGTCTGGTACCGGCTGTCCACCATGCTGCCGGAGGATTTCCCGATCGATGCCACCCACCGCCTCGTGCTCGCGCAATGGCACGAGCGCCTGCCGGAGGGGACCCCGAGCCTGCGCCCGCCGCTGTCGCACCGGCTTTGGAACGGCCGTTTTGTCATCACCTTGTGGAACCAGGACATCATCGACGCCCGCGGCCGCAAGGGCGATGGGGAAATCCTGTTCGACCTGCCGGAACTGGAACGCGGCATGTTCCACGACTTCGTCTACCGCGTCATCTGGTCCACCGGCGAGAAGGGCCGCATCCTCGGCTGGAAACGCACATGCCCGGCCCCCGGCGATGATTGCGACGGCGCCGAATGGAAGCGCATCGTCGATTTCAACGGCCCCACCGGCTATGACCAGGCGATCGGCTATTATTTCAAATACGGCCTCTACACGGTGTCCGAATTCGACGCGACGTTCACCGCCTATCACCGCGACGCCCGAATCGGCGCGACGCCGGAAGAAATCGGCGCCGATCCGGTAAAGGGCACCATACAGTAAGACCGTTCAACGGGCGGCGCATGCCGCCGCCCGCCTGGGGCCGATCCGCGTCAGCTGAGATTGCCGCAGAACCGCTGGATCCGCGTGCAGGCCTCTTCCAGGGCTTCCGTCGAGGTGGCGTAGGAAATACGGAAGTTCGGCCCGAGCCCGAACGCCGAGCCGTGCACCACCGCAACGCCTTCCGCATCCAGAAGCTCGGTTACAAAATCCTCATCCGACCCGAGCGTCTTGCCCGACGGCGCGGTCTTGCCGATCGTCCCGGCACAGGACGGGAACACATAGAACGCGCCTTCCGGTACCGGACAGGAAATCCCGTTCGCCTGGTTGAGCATGGAGACGACGAGGTCGCGCCGGCCCTTGAAGACTTCGTTGTTCGGCGCGATGAAATCCTGCGGTCCGTTGAGTGCTTCCACGGCCGCCCATTGTGAGATCGAGGACGGGTTCGACGTCGATTGCGACTGCACGTTGGCCATTGCCTTGATCAGCGTCTTCGGCCCGCCGGCATAGCCGATCCGCCAGCCGGTCATCGAATAGGCCTTGGAAACGCCGTTCACCGTCAGCGTGCGCTCGACAAGCGCCGGCGCCACTTCAGCCACCGTCGCGAACTTGAAATCGTCATAGACCAGGTGTTCGTACATGTCGTCGGTCATCACCCAGACATGCGGATGCGCTTCCAGCACATCGGTCAGCGCCTTGATTTCGCCAGCCGTATAGGCCGCGCCCGACGGGTTCGAGGGCGAGTTGAATATCAGCCATTTTGTCTTTGGCGTGATCGCCGCCTTCAGCACGTCAGGATCGACCTTGAAGCCGCTTTCAAGGCTCGAGTCGATGATCACCGGCGTACCGCCGGCCAGCGCCACCATGTCGGGATAGCTCACCCAATAAGGCGTCGGGATGATCACCTCGTCGCCTGGATTGATGGTCGCCATCAGCGCGTTGTAGAGCACCTGCTTGCCGCCGGTTCCGACCGAGATCTGGTCCGGTGCATAATCGAGCCCGTTCTCGCGTTTGAACTTGGCGCTGATCGCCTGTTTCAGCTCCGGTATGCCGTCGACCGCCGTGTATTTTGTCTTGCCGTCGCGGATCGCCTTGATCGCTGCCTCCTTGATATTTTCCGGCGTGTCGAAATCCGGCTCGCCGGCACCGAGGCCGATGACGTCCCGTCCGGCGGCCTTCAATTCGCGGGCCTTGGACGATACGGCAATGGTTGCGGACGGTTTTACGCGGGACAAGGAATCGGCAATGAAACCCATCGTGAGCTCTCCCAGAGCAGGGCAGTGGCGAGGGGCGGCCGGGCAATAAGCGCCCGACCGGGCACGGGACCGACAACCTGATACAGGCCACCCGCAGGACGGGTAGTGAGCGGTCGGCGGGACACTAGAACAAGTCCGGAAAAAGTGTAAGCGGTTTTCAGGCCTTGCGGCCTGCACGCTCCAAGCCGCTGCGCCGCCGGCAAGGCACCCTTGACATTTTCTCTTTCATTTAACATTTTTGTTAAATGATGAACGAAGCCCTCTGCACAACCTTCGCCGCGCTCTCCGACCCGATCCGCCTGTCCATCGTCGAACGGCTGGCGGAAAGCGGCGAATTATCGGCCGGCGAGATTTCCGACGCCTATGCGGTCAGCCGTCCGGCCATTTCCCGTCATCTGAACGTGCTCGAACAGGCTGGCCTCGTGGAGCGCCGCGTCGACCGAAAGTTCCGCAAGTTCCGGCTGCGGCCGCAGGCGGTCGATGACGCCCAGGACTGGTTCGACCGCACCGCCCGGTTCTGGGAGAGCTCGCTCGACCGTCTGGAAAAAGTTCTGGCCGAGGCCGGCTCAGACACGCCGGCCGTCCCGCCGCCCGAAGGAAAGGACAAAGACGATGACCCCGCCTCCCAGACTTGAGATCAGACGTCGCCTGAAGGCCGCGCCCCATGCCGTTTATGCCGCCTGGACCCAGCCGGAAATCATCGCGCGCTGGTGGGGGCCGGAGGGCTTGCATCTCGGCGTTTCCAGCTTCGATTTTTCCGAGGGCGGTCATTGGCGCACCGAAATGTGCGGTTCCGAAGGACAGTCGCATATCGTTGCCGGCATCTACCGCGAGCTCGACCCGCCCCGGCGCCTCGTCACGACCTGGGCCTGGGAGACAGACGGAGTCGCGGGCCATGAGAGCCTTTTGACGGTGACTTTCGAGCCGACCGGCGACGGCACCCTTCTGACGCTGGTGCACGAAAACCTGCCGGACGAAGCCACCGCCAAGTCGCACGAAGGGGGCTGGACGTCCTCCCTCAATTGCCTCGAAGCCCTCTGGGTCGAAGCCGCATCAACCTAGAATGGGAGACGACAATGCAGACCCGCCTGCCCCATCCGCTTCCGAACGAGACCGAGGAATACCGCGCCGCGAGGAATGCGCTGCTCGACGCCGAAGCCGAACTGCGCGCTGCCGTCGAGGCGGTCGCGGAAAAGCGGCGCTCCCTGCCGCCCGGCGGCGCGATCCCGGAGGATTATGCCTTTACCGAGTGGCACGACGACGGCCCGCGCACGACACGCCTGTCCGACCTGTTTGCGCCCGGCAAGGACAGCCTGATCCTCTACAGCTACATGTACGGCCCGCAAAACGAGGCGCCCTGCCCGGCCTGTACCTCGCTGCTCGACGGCTGGAACGGCATCGCCCCGCATGTCCGCGCCCGCGTCAACCTTGCCATCGTCGTCGGTTCGCCGGTCGAGCGCCTGCGCGACATTGCCAGGCAGCGCAACTGGACCGGCTTCCGCCTGCTCTCGGCAATGGAAACCACCTACAATGCCGACTACATGGGCGAGAACCCTGACGGCGATCCGGTGCCCATGTGCACCGTCTTCCAGCGCACCGGCGATAGCATCAGACATTTCTGGAGTTCCGAATTGCTGTTCGCCGAGGCACCCGGTCATCCACGGCACATGGACCAGACCTGGCCGTTGTGGAACATGCTCGACCTTGTGCCGGAGGGCCGCGGCAGCGATTGGGGGCCGCGCCTCAACTACGATTGATACCAAGCCGGCGCCTCCATCGCCATGGTGTTAGCCGATCCTTGATTTTATACCGCCGGCCGCCCACAACGGGCGCGAGCGGGGAGCCGCCCGAGTTTCGGATGGCTCCCCGCTTGGGGGTGCTGACACATGCCATTCATCGGGGGCGTCGAAATCCTGATCGTCATCGGCGCGGTGCTGGGCGGCTTCGTGTCCGGTCTGACCGGGTTCGGGACCGGCATCACGGCTCTGCCGGTCTGGCTTTATGCGGTGTCGCCGGCGCTCGCCGCCCCGTTGGTCGTCGTCTGCTCGCTCGCCGCCCAGCTTCAGACCATCCATCGCATTCGTCACGCCATCGATTGGCGCCGCATCCTCCCCTTCATCGCGGGCGGCGCACTCGGCGTGCCGATCGGCACGGCCATTCTCCCGCTGGTCGAGGTCGAGCCGTTCCGACGCTTCGTCGGCCTGCTCCTGATTACGTATTGCGTGGCCCTCATCGCAACGCGTACCGGCACAATGCGCCTTGCTGCCGGGCGTTTCGCCGACGGCTGTGTCGGCCTTGCCGGCGGTGTGCTCGGCGGGCTCGCGGGCCTGTCCGGCATCCCGCCGATCCTTTGGTCCCGCTTCCGATCCTGGGACAAGGATGCGCAACGCAGCCTTTTTCAAGTCTTCAACCTGACGATCCTAGCCCTGTCCGGCGTGTCGATGGCTGTCGCCGGTTTTGTCACGGGCGACCTGGTCCTATTGGCGCTCGTCGCCCTGCCCGGCACGATCCTCGGCGCTTTCATCGGCCGGCGTCTTTACGACCGGCTAGAGACCGACAGGTTCAACACCATCGTGCTCGCCCTGCTCGGCATCGCCGGACTGACGCTCGTTCTCAATCCCTGAGCCAGGATGGTTCGCGGATTCGTTGGTATGAATCATCGAGCCGACCGAACGGAAACGGGCGCGCCTTCCGGCGCGCCCGATAACGGCAGACCCCCTTTGTGGTTTTCGTTCGGCCCTGCCTTGTCCTGTATTCTCGCTACCGCCGATATCCCGGAAAACCGCGCGCTCGCGCCCGTTTCCCTTGCCGGCTCGAATTCCGATGCCGTGTTAACTCTTTGAAAACCAAATGAACGATCGGAGCCTCTCCGCCCCGGCCGATCACACTTTGGACACAAAAAAACCTAGGACGCGCCGGATTGGATACCTACATGCCTTCTGGGAGCGAACCAAAGATCCGATCGGGACACGCTCGGGGAGACAGGACATGGTCGGCACGCGGGAACGCAACTCCGAGCCTCAACCATCGGGGCACGGGATGGCGAACAAAAGGCCCAAACGCGGCAAAACTGAGATTTGCACGCTGTTTTTGGCGGGCATGCTGGCACTCGCCGCCCCCGCTGCCGCAACCGCCGAAGCGATTCAAGGGACGCCGGCGCCGACGGACGGCACTTTTTGGCCGGTCTACAGTGTTGCCGACACAGCGCCGCTCGATCATCTCGCCCCCTACCGGTCCGAGAAAAGCCAGGCCGTCGACACCGTGACAAAGCCCTCTGTCATGGCCGCCAACGCCAATGTCCGCTGGTACGCCGCGACGATACGCGGCGCCGGCTCGCAAGCGGCCAATCCTGCCGCCCACGTGACCGTCAAGGTCGGCAATCCGTCCGGCACCGGGTCCATGCTCCTTGCCTTCGCCATCGCCCTCTTCACCATCAGCGCCTCCGGCGTGATGCTGATGTGGAAACAGGTGGCGCAGCCGCAGCGGTCCGACCGGCCGGGTTGGGAGAAGTGGCAGAGATAGGCTACGGCTGCATTAGAAAGAGCAGTCCCTTTCGGCTAAGGCTCACCATCCGATAAAGGGTCGCCACACCCGTTTATTCGCCCTGGCTCGATGTACGGACCCTCATGTGCAGGGGCTTATCTCCTGGGATCCCAAGCAGCGTGACATCCGCCGAATAGGCCCGATCACAATCAGACACCGTTCCCACGCATTCATCCGGTGTTCTGCCTGGCCCGATAGCAGCGGCGCTTGGCTTCACAGCTCTTGAACTGGATCGTTGTTTCCGCACCACAGTATTTCGGCGCCACACGGACAAATTTCCGCATTTCGTCGCATTGCTGACGCCTGATTTGACTGTTGTCGCGTGCTCGCCACTGTTTTATTACACGAAGTCAGTTAGATTTTTTTCAGATACTTAGAGTAGAAGTATGGCGAAACTCGACCAAATCATTGACGATCCCTCCATTACGCCTGTGATCTTCAACCTGCATGCAGCGGTCGGCCAAGGTTTCGCGCGCAATCTGCCTGAGGATGTTCTTCTCATCCAGACCTATCTCAGTTTCCTGAGCACAATGACATCGGACACCGAGTTGAAGAAAGCTGCGTCAGGCATCAGGATCACGGGCGTCATGGACACCGCAACGCAGGATTCCATTCTGGTCTATCAGACCAGGATGCACGGCAAGGGACTTGGTGCCCGCCCCGACGGAAAGGTGAGCCCGACAAATCGGGCACGCTATGGGAGTTACTGGTTCACGCTGCCGATGATGAGCATAACCGTGAGGAAATATTGCCCGCATGTCTGGCCGAGAATTGACAAGATCCCCGGTGCCCAGGTGGCGATCAGCCAGCTTGTCGAGCGTGAACTGACCGGCAAATCGACAACGACGGTGTAGGGCGCCAGCCTGCCATGTCCGCCGGTCAGGTACGGGACTCCGCAAGGACCGGCGCTGCTCGCCGCCCGGCATGTTGGCGCAGATAAACAAAGCTCTCGATCGTTGGGCCTTGCGGCGTCCACGCTCCGGTAATGCGCGCGGGCAAGGCCACATCGGAGACGGTGTTCATATCGAACCGCGCGCCGCGGGTTCGCCCATCGAACGCAATGTCGCCGGAGCCGGCGATCAGCGCCAGGCGGCGGTTGCCGTCTTCTGCCGGCGGACCGGCTACGAAGACGAGCAGGTGGTGCCAGAAATCGTCCGACGCGTCCCATTCCGTTATACAGCCGATGAGCCGTTGGCCCTCCCCGCACGACGCGCCTGAGACCACCGCGTCGTTGAGGAGCAGCATCCATTCAAAACCCTCTGCAAAGATCCGCTGGGCCGGACCGAGGGCAAAATCGATGCCGATCGGCTCGCTCGTGAGGGCCTCGATGGCATCGCCTACATCCTCGCGGGAGGCCGATCGAACGAGCGCTTCGATCGCGCAATCCGGATCGATCTCGACCGCTTTGCCGCACGGCAAAGTCTCTAACCCCGGCGCGGCAAGTCCCTCGCGCGCCGCAATCAGAAGCGCGCTCAAGGCGGCAAGGCGAGCAAGACGTCCCTTTGCGTCACAGGCGAGCGCCGAAACGGCGGCAAGCGACGGCCGAGCGCCGATCCGACCGAGCGCCTTTACGGTTGCGATCAGAACCCGCTCGGAGGCATCGGAAAGCGTTTCGATCAACGCGCCTTCTGCACTCTGCTCGCCCGTGCTCCCAAGCAAGGTTGCAGCGAGCGCCCGCAGGCTGTCCGGCCGGCCCGTGTCGGCCAGAACCGTGCGCAGGGTCTGCGTTGCAACGGTGTCGCATCGGACGGCAAGCAGGGCGAGCGCGGATCCCGCGTCGAGCCTCGGTGTCGGATTGCGGACCGCGGACAAAAGCGTCTCGGCATCGAAATCCGCGGATCGGAGAAGCGTGATGGTCATTTGATGGCCTCGATAGACTGGCGTGATTTTCTCGCGACGGATCAGATATCGCAGCCGTCCTGCATGAAGCAGTCGCGGCGCATACGTCGGCCCTGACGGTCGGTGAGATCGGTTCCGACACCGCCCTGTTCCATGAGATTGCCCGAAATGTCCCGGTGAATCCGCCCCATGGCATGGCCCAGTTCATGGGCAAGAAGGCGCGGCATGCGCGGACCGTCGACCGGACCGGACTGGTTGCGCATCCCGATCACGCAGCCGTTAAAGGCATAAACGTTTTTGTTGCAGGTCGGGATGGCGCAAATGCCGGCCTTGATGTCGCCAAGCACGGTCACGTTGTATTCCGGCACGAAGAACACATCCATCGCATCGTCGCTGCTGCCGCGGAAACGCCTTGTAAGGCGCTTGGCCTCCTCCTTGCTTTCGATGACATCGGCGCCGTCGGCCTCGCCGCGGGTCACGGTGTGATAGCGAACGCGGCCGATTCCGATGCCGACCTGACCGAGAATGCCGCGGGCGCCCTGTATCCCGAACGCGATGTCTCGCAGATCGTTGTCGGCAAAATCCTCAGGCACGACCAGGATGACATCGAGGTGGATGTGTTTGCCGCGGAGCGCGCGGATCTGGTCATGGACCGATACAACGCCGATGCCCGGTGGGCGTCCGTCAGAAAATCCGAACAGGTGACGCAGGACCGATTGCGCGTCGGCCGGGGCGTCGATGCAGGAAAGTACGTCACGCAGGGAAACAGGTTCCATCGTCCGATCGCCCCCTATTGCAGCGAGACCAGCATTTCGACCAGACCCCGGCCGCGGTCGAGCCGGCCGAGCGCCTTTCCGATGACGGCACCGCGCGCGGCATTCGGGTCGCCGACGCGCATCGCATGGCCCGATGTCGGCGACGTGGTCAGGAGATCGCCGACCCCGATCGCCCCGAAGCCGGCATCGGCCCGCACGAAGACCCGGCCCATCACCGCAAGCAGGCAACGCTCGTCCGGCCGGGCCGTGGCGTCGGCGCCCAGAATGACCCCCGGGCGCAGGCCGCCCGCGCCGGAAACCACCCCTGCCGCCCGCGTGTCGTAGGGCCTGTCAGTCTCCGCGAGCCGTCCATGGTCTTCGATCACAAGGACCGTGCCCGGCAGGGCGTTGCCCGGATCGAGCACGTCGAATTCCTCCGCGCAATCGGCAACGCCCTGCGTGAAGCGCACATCGCCGGAGAGGTTGATGTTGCCGGTATTGCCGCTCAGATGGATGGTGTTGTCGCCGCTGTCATCGGCAACAAAGAGATCGCCGGGCGTTCCGAACCGCCCAAGCCCGAGATTGCCCTCGGCCGCGTTGAGCACGATCGAGTGCCCGAGAGTGCCGTCGTGCAGATTGAGCAGGCCCGGCGCATCCCTGCGGCCGAGCGCCATGTTGCCGGCGGCCCCGTTCATGACGATCGATTCCTCGCCATCCCCGTCGCGCAGCGCCAGCAAGCCCGCATTGCCGTTTCGCCCGATGCGCATTTCCGCCGTTCCACCGTTCACAACGACGCTGTCGAGGCCGCTGTCGTCCTTGATGAAGAGGCGGGCCGCGTTGCCGCCGTCGACGGCGCCGAGGCCGACATTGGCGGTTTCGCCGTTCAGCACGATGGTGGCCGTGCCGTCGGCCTGGCGCAGTTCGAGCCGGCCGTCGGTACCGGCGCCGCCGAGACGCGCATCGCCGAGTTCGCCGTTGAGCGCGATCGTGCCGTCGGCATCCGCGTTGCGCAGTTCGAGCCGGCCCCGCGCGCCGCCACCGCCAAGCGTTGCGTTTCCGGAGCGCGAAATGTGCCCGCGCAGCTGACCGTTCGCGGTGCGGACCTGCAGGCTGCCGGATGCAATGACAGTGCCGTCGGCGCCCAGAACGTCGACCTGTTCGCCGTCGCCGCGTACGCGCACGGTACCGGGTGCTTCCGGCTGCCCCACTCGGACGGACCGGCCGTCGGCATTCAGATGGATGGTCGCGTTGTCGGTATCCTGGTTCGGCGCGGATTGCGGATAGAGCAAAAGGTCGCCATCTGTTCCCGGTCCACCGAGAAAGATGTTTCCCGACGACGCATCGATGCGGATGATCACGGTGCCGTCCGCGCTGCGCATCCGGATCGATCCGTTATCGGCATCGAGGCGCAGGACCTCGGTACCGCTATTGTTGACGAGCACCAGGTCCTGACCGGGCTCAAGCGTTTCGTCCGTATTGGGATCGATGAGGTCGTCACCACCAAAATCAACAGGCATGGAAAATCCCCTTTTTTCTAAAATCGGAAACCGGCGCTTGCTTCAGGGCGCAATTCGGCCCCCTTCAGGGCCTCAGAGGCGATCGGCGCGCCGACGCATTGTTTGGTGGCGCTGACGATGCAATTGATGAGGCCGGAAAGCGGTCCGCCGGTAACGGTGTGGGAAGCCCGGCACCAATCCGTCGCGCGTTCGACGCAGCCGACCTGGGCCGTCGACGAACCGGAGCGAAGGTGCACGAAAACGCCGCCCGTTTCAGCGCTTGCCGGCACAGTCGGGCATTCATAGCCCGCAAGCTGGGACGTCGTGATGCACACGGCGATGATTTCGAAGGGTTCCGGCGGGCAGATGTTCGCGCCTTCGACAATGCAGATTTCCAGCGTGTTGCTGTCGCCGGAAGCGGCAGCAAACCGGGTCAATTCGACAACGTCTTCCACGGCGAGCCGGAACACGAGGTCAGACGTGTTTCGGCCATCCGCGGCAATGTCTCCGACGCGCAACGACAGCGCGGAGGTCCGCAGGCAGCGATCCGTCGGCTTGCCGCTCTCGCTCAGACAGACACGTCCGGGGGCACGCTCGACGACAGAGGAAGCATTGTCTGTCTGCGCACCGGCTCCAGAAGCAAGAAAGATCAGACACAATCCGAACAACATACTGGATGACGATTTTATTGACATAATACATCTCCAATTTGGATGATTATTTAATATTGAAGAAATTATTTCTTATTAAGATTTTAAATAAGTATAAAAATCATCTATTATCTCAAATTTATGCAATTAAAAAATAAATACAAAGAAAAATAATCTTCATAGCGCAGAAAAAATCATGCAGAATATATATATAAGCCCCGTTGTTGCAGCGTTATTCCAGCGTTATTCAAACATCTTGGAAACCTGTTGATTTCCCATTTCGAAATCCGTTGCTGCTCGGATAGAGCGCGACGCTGAAAGGTCGGCTCCGCGGCGCCAGGGTCGCGTCGGTATTTGCGGTCGCTTTTGACCAGAGCGGAGCGTTCTGGCCGATCTTGCGCTACGCAAGGCGCGTGTACTACTTTGACAAGACTGCAGATAGCCAGACGCGTTGCTTAGTTTACTTTCAGATCGGGAATTCACATGAGCTTTCGGGACGAAGCCTATCCGCACCGATCCGACCGAACCCGCTTCCCCGAAATCCTGCGTACCGCGCTTGCGGACGGCCAGTTCAACCAGATCGTCAATCCGAACGAACGCCTCATGAGCCAGCTTGGGCGGGACCCGACCGCGACCCATGGCGCGCGGTGTCAGAACAGACCCTCCGGTTTTCTGGGCGCCGGCCGAACCCGCGTTTGCAACATGCAGCCGACGCCGCACGATGTTCTGAGCGTCGGCGGCATTCTCGACATGTGGACACGAAACGGGATTAGCGACCGCTACCTTGACTATCCGGTCGTGCGCACGATGAACACGGCACAATTCGACCGACCGGAGAGTCCGGACGCAGCCTACGAGCGCATAAATGCGGACTACCCCGAAGGCGCGGTCAAATTCGCGTTTAATGTCCTGTCCACACATGACAGCCCGGACGGCCTGCCGATATTCGGCAACGCCATTGGCCCGGACCTGACCTACAATCATGTCTTCAGCGGCCTGCTTGTCTGGGACGACATGTACTGCACTGGGATCATCGAGTGGTTGCAGGACCAGCAGGCCCGCGTTCCCGCTGACGGTGCCGAACGGGCCATCGGAGACTATGTTCGCGCGGCCCGTCGTTGGGTGGCCCGCGCCCAGCGCACGTCGGGAACGATCTATCATCGCCTGGGTATCGGACCCCGCTGAGATCCGGTCTGATGGAGAACGGCCCCGTTTACGTTGGGCTGACGCACCGCGACGTCTCTAGGCGTTCATGGATCGGACCGTCCTGAAGGCGTGCTCAACCAGAGCACGCCACAATCGCTTTGACGGCCAGCGTCATCCCTCGTTGTTGTCGGGATAAGGCGAGACACCGCCGGAATCCATGATTGATATGCAATTCCTTCGAATTGACCTGATACTCGTCGTGAAAAAGCAAGGTTCATTGCAGATCGGCGGCCCGCACGCAGCGCATGATGACAATCAGCGAAGGCGCCGACTGCGACCGCAACGTCCGCCGCTCTAGGCGATTGGGCGAGGCGTCAACGAAATTCGGCGTAACGCGCACAGTAATTGCGTTTAATAGGGAAAATCCGAAAGATGGGACGTCGTATCTTGAGTTTGCGCGCCGCCGGACTCGCGGCGCTGGTTACACTGTCGTTGGCAAGCACGGCAAGCGCGATCACCTACACTGTAAACCGAACGGTCGGATCGGGATCTGTCACCGGCTTTATCGAAACCGACGGCACGATCGGGGTTCTTCAGGAGGGCAACATCGTCGATTGGGAGATCACTATTGCATCACCAAACGTCTCGGGGGGACCACCGGATACCTTCGGCGCGACGGGAAATACTCTGTTTATTCGAGGGATCTCCCTGATCGCATCTGCGGCAGACATTTCATTTAATTTCGATACAGACTTTGATGTCATGTTTTTTCTGAAAAACCAGCCTCCTCCCAGTACCGGCTGGTGTCTGGGCTCCGTCATTATTTCGTGTACCAGCGGCCTCACTGACGGACACGAGGTGATTGCGCTCAACAGAACGGGCGGCAACGACCAATTGGTGCTGAGATCCGGCACCATCGCCATCGCGACGGCCGTTGCACCCGTTCCTGTCCCGCCGGCCATTGCCTTCATGTCAGCCGTTTTCGGCGGTCTCGGGCTGCTCGGCTTTCGCCGGCGCAATCGCTAGAGCGCATGCGCGAGTGCAGGGGCCGCTTTTGCGACCCTATGCAAAAGAGGATTTGGTCGCATCGCGGTCACATTGCCGATGTTAGTCTTGAAATAGAGCATGGCGGAGGGGCAATGACAGCGCGGCCAACCAGGCCGACCTACCGGGCCCGACGGAAGGCCGCGCATCGATTTCACCTCTCCTGTTGAAGCGTCTTGATATGGGGGAAGGCATCGCATGATCACATTGAGGAGTCTTGTTGGCGCCGGCATGGCCGCGTGTGTTCTGGCCTTGGCCGCTGTTTCGGCAAAAGCCGCCACGATCCCCGCGACGACGGAGCCCGGGGATTTCACGCTCGCCGTCGCCGAGGACATCAACCAGACCGGGCCCCTCGTCGTCGGCGGCACGACGAGCATTTCAGGCAACAATGTCACGTTGGACAATGTCGGAAACGACTTCAACGCCGGCGCGCCCAACATATTCACCGCAACAGGCCCGCTTACGGTGACCGACACCTCCGCCCTGCGCGGCGCCTTCAGCGCCGGCAACAGCGCAGTGATCCAGACGGGCGGAACGTTGGTCATCGATGCGCTGAACATCACCGGCAGCGCCAACATCTTTGCATTGAGCGGTAGCAGCTTATTCGACGTTGAAGTCCTGAACGCCCAGAACCTTATCGTGAGCGGCACGCTCTCGATCACAGCCGGGTCCATCCTGTTCGACTTCTCGGACGGCGGGCCGGCCGATCTGTCGCGGCTGAATGTCGGGCTCCTTGCCCTCAATCCCCAGGGCGGCGTGACAGTCACAAGTTCAAATATCGGGGTTATCCCGCTTCCTGCCACCGTCTGGCTGGCCCTGAGCGGCATCGCGACCTTGGCTGCCATGGCGTTCGGCAGCAGCCGACGGCGACGGAGAAACCAGGCTGTCGCGGTCGCGTGAACGCGGCTGGCGGCTAGAGCGTTTGCCCCGCGCCCTCCAATCCGGTCTTAGCCGGTTCATTCGGATAGACCAGGAACCGATGCCGAGGGGCGCTCGGTCGACGCACTGAACAAAAACCCCGTCGACCCTTCTAGACCGCTCGGGACCGCCGCCGCAGGCCAAACATGCCAAGAACTGCCAGGCCGGCCGCCAGAAACGGCAACGACGCTGGCAACGGGACGACCGTTGCAACGGCGAGGTTGCCGGAGCGCGCGACGTTCTGTGCTTCAGTAGCGAAGCCATCGGGCGTTCCGCTCAACACGCCGATTGATTCAGACGAAGTCGGACCGCTGGAACAACTTGCGCCACCGGCCAGGCACCAGAAGTTGGTTCCAATCGGGCCTCCCCGGAAAAACACGCCGGCAAAACTTGGCTCATCAAAATTGAAGAAGAGGTTCGTGGCAGTAGCCGAAAATATGTCCGCTGAAATGAACAACTCCCCGCCAGTGGCACTGGAGATCATGTCTGTCGGCCCATTCTTGAGATTAGGTGCCGCCAGCGTGAATTCCCAGGAAACGATATTTGTATCGGAAAGAAAACCGATCGTCCCGTCGGTCTCGATCAATCCGATCACCGTACCGGCACCGACAGTACGGTTCAAATTATACGTCGCAGCATGTGCGTTTCCGCAGAACAGTGCAGCCAAAACGGCCAACAAGACTTTATTCATATCACCTGCTCCTCAAATAACGTGAATAGTGCCAAGCATAACAAAATAGCAGAATAACTGAAAATAAAAAAGCCTGTATCCTTCAGTACTGCAATTATGTAACAGGAAAAGTACAAATAACATCTTCGCTGCGAAATATAGGAAGATGTTAATTGAAATAATTACTTCATGATTTTTTGCATGCAGGGCTGCATAGTACGCCGGAGGATCTGTCGTACCGCCCACACGCAACCAACGATCAGCCCCGTCAAACCCGGATGGCGATGTATATCCTGCCTTACCAAAACCGACATCTCTATAATCCTGGTCAACGCCACGAAAGCGCTGCAATACACTCGCCCAACATTGCGCGTAATAAATACTACCAAAAAATCAATATATTACGTTTTTGTATCCGATTTATTGCAATATACTGAAGATTTTACATTAAGAAGCAAGCGTTAATTCGTCGTTATGACAGCGTTATACCACGCTTGCCGAACATTTACTCGATACGTATCTGGTAATTCGTTGGCGTCATCGCAAATAGGGCGCTGCGAAGCAGCTCTCCCGAAGCATGGAGCGTCGAGAGGGCCGATGCACCTGAAGCAACGAGGCCTTGGGCGCGCACGCCCGAGCCCTGTGAGGAGTAAGACCATGCGTATCGGAGATTGGCCCGTAAAACTTCAGACCGTGTTCATGGACCGGAACATGGACTGGAACGTGACCTACTGGACGGCGCGGGAAGTGGGCATATCGAACACCACCAAACTGGCCGACATCCTGTTTTACAAGGCCCATCCGGAACTCTGGTTGCCTGGCGGCGAGTTGAGGAAACTCGAAAATGGCATGGCCAATTTCGGCCCCTTGGTCGACGACTGGAACAAGATGAAACAATTGGCCGAAAGCCTGTCCCTCGGGTCGCCGTCGTCGGGAAAGTCAAAGAGCTGGAAGCCGTATGAGGATAGCCCTTATCCGAAATCGAACGCTCTTGCGTCGGAGATCAAGGACTGGCTGTCCAAGGCACCGACCCATGAGCGAGAAGCGGCGCTGTTCATCAGTAATCGGGAGGACAGCGGCACAAAGCTATTCTTTCTGGCATGGAAGACAAACAACGCCAAGAAAACCTGCTGGACCCACTATCAGCACAAGGATTCCATACTTTCCGGCTGGTTCGAACTCAAGACCTCCGTCGCCGGCCTCAAGGAAAAACACAACCTCCCGACCGACATCTTTTCCATGCTCGGCAACGATGCCAGCGCCAAAGGCATCTCCCTGATGAACCAGTTCGTGAATATCCGGATGATCAAGTACGTCTTCCTGCAGGGAATGTGCCCGAAAATGGCGTATAGCCGCGCCATGCGCGAAGTTCGGGAAGACGGCATGAAAGACATCAAGAATGCGGTCGGCATTCTGGGCATCGCCGGCGGCGCCAAGCCCGGCAGTGTCAAACCCGGCGTATCGGGCGCCAACCAGGCGGCTCAGAACCTGAGTAAGCTCAACTGGAAGGGCTTCGTCAAACAGATCTATAAAGTCAACGAAGGCGAATTCGGCCGCGCGACGACCGTCCACGGCATCTGCGATACCGTACCAACGGACAAGACGATTTCCGGCAGCAAGGGCAATCATGTGGGGTATGTGCGGCACTTCGATTGAAGGTTGGTGATGGCCGGACCTTACCTCGACTTCGGACCGTCTGGGTCTATGTGAGGCGCCGTCGTGGTTCACGGGCGCGCTCTCCCAGGAACAGGGTTCTCTATGCGGTTCCTGGATGCCGAATAGCGTTGTTCGAGCGCGCAGCGCGGGAACGCGGTCCGTTCCGAGAAACGAACCTTTCTCGGAACGGACAATCAATGGCTAAGCTGACAAACCGTTGGCCGTTACGCTGCCCGCACCGTGCCCAGAAATTCCTGAACGCTTTCACGCAGTCGGTTGGCTTCTGTCGCTAGTTGAGACGAGGCGGCCTTCACCTCGCTTGCGGCTTGCTCGGTTTCAGAAATGGCCGCTGATACCTCGCCGATATTCGCAGTGACCTGTTCGGTGCCATCGGCAGCATGCTGTGTGTTCCTGGCGATCTCTTGCGTGGACGCGTGCTGCTCTTCAACGGCTGCCGCGATCGAAGCCGACCCGGTGTTGAGGTCCTCAATCATACCGCCAATTTCGCCGATGGCGTCAACGACCGCGGTCGTGTCCGCTTGCATACCCGTGATTTGTTTCGAGATCTGTTCCGTTGCTTTGGCTGTCTGACTGGCCAGACCTTTGACCTCGCTTGCAACCACGGCGAAGCCTTTGCCCGCTTCGCCGGCACGCGCGGCCTCGATCGTTGCGTTGAGGGCAAGCAGATTGGTCTGCTCTGCAATATCAGAGATCATCGAGATCACGTCACCGATGGTTTGGGCACTTGTTGACAGTTTCGAGACCGTCTCCGTGGTTGCTACGGTCTTGCGGGCTGCTCCGTCGGTCATTTCGGCAGACTGGCTGACGCGCTGCGAGACCTCGGCAAGCGAATTGGTTATTTCTTCGCTCGCAGCGGCGACCGTCTGCACGTTGCTGGTGGCCTCCTGAGAGGCAGATGCAACTTCCGAGGAACGATCGCTCGCTGCCTTGGCCGCACTGCTCAACGTGTCCGCAAGCGAAACCATTGTCTCGGCTGCCCGCGAGACGGCTGTCACAACGCTCTCGACATTGGCTTCGAAGCCATCGGCCATGTCGTTCATGGACCGGCGTTTATCGGCTTCCATTTCTGCGGCGCGCTGCTCGTTCTCGGCATCCATGACCTTGGTGCGTTTCAAGTTCTCGCGGAAGAACTGAAGAGCCTTGGCCATGTTTGCCACTTCGTTTTCGCCCTTGGGACAAGGAATTTCCGTATCAAGATTGCCATCCGCCACAAGCTGCATCTTTTCGGTCAGTGGCTTCAGGCTGCGCAGTGCCGCAGCGCACCAGATACCCATGGCCAGCGAAAGCACACCGCCCAGCAAGAGGATACCCAGCACAACCGCGCTGAAGGCCATGACCTTTTCGTCCACGTCGGCCTTGATGGTGGCGTTTTTCTCCTCTTGAAGGTCGATGAACCGGTTGATGCGGGCCAGCCACTCGGAAAAGTTGGGGCTGGCGTCATTGATCAATAAGGTGCGTGCTTCGGCCGCCTGCCCGGCGAGCTGCAAACGAACCACTTCCTCGTAAAGGGGTACGGTCACGCGTTCGATCTCTTTGATCGACCCCAGGATCGTTCGCTCTTCTTCCGAAATGCCGGGAGACGTCCGGAACATTTCGTCCATCGGGCCAGCGGACGCATCGTATGCCGCCTTCAGGGTCCTGATCTCGGCAAGCGCACGATCCAACCCTGCCTGATCTTCCACCAGCACAACATCCCGCACCGAAATCGCACGATCGTGCACACTTCCTCGGAAATTGATCGCGTATCGTTGTTTCACGCTGTTGAAATCGTTGATCGTAGCAAGGCTCGCCTGCAAACCGCTTACCCTGAAAATGCTGAAGCCGGAAACAATAGCGGTCAACAGAACAAGCGAAACAAACGCGGCGACAACCCGCGTAGAAATGTTGACATTGGGGAACATCATTGAGCCTTGGCCATGGAGAGGAAACGCGAAAGATCCGTAAAAATACGCACAATCCTGGTTAGACTTTCGTTAATCAGACACAGGTTTTCACGCCATCGGCTTCTGCTGGCGACCCAAAGATTGCAAAAGGCCCAGACAGCCGTGTCACCCAAGCTGCCGTGCCGCCTATACCGGAACCGACAACGACGGCACCCGGTTCGTTTTATCGGATGCGGCCATCGTGATCTCCGTGGCTTGTCCTGCAACAATTTCCCGGCGTCTTGAAGAAAACGGGGCCTGCTCCGAACGACCAGATCCAGGTTCATCACCAAGATGAAATGATCGGCATCCAGGGTTTTGTCTGTGTGCGGATTCCGCGGCACGTCACCAAATCTCGAAACACTTTCCGGGTTCAGTGAGACAACACCGCAATGGCGCAATAGCCATTACCGGCGATCGCGCGCCGAGTACCTTGGGGTTTGAACGGTTCCGCGCGCAGCCGCGCTCCCTGTCATAGCTGAGGGGAAAGGCTCCCGGAGTGCGTGCGGGACGCGAGAGGCTCACAGCACAGGCTGGACAGCGTCAACGCGGCCTTCGACCTTTTTCTGCCCGACCTGTCGGATGATGGCTCCGAGATCCATCAATTGCTCACTGAGGGGACTTGTCTTTCGCCAGACCATCCCGATCGTGCGTTTCGGTTTGCGGTGGCCGAACCGCGCGATCGACAGGTCCGTATGGCTCGTCTCCAGGGGGACCGCCATTTCCGGGATGAGCGTCACCCCGAGCCCGACGCTGACCATCTGAACCAGGGTCGAGAGCGACGAACCTTCCATGACAAGGCTGGTGTCGGACGGCCGCATCTTGCAATAGGAAATCGCCTGATCGCGAAAACAATGTCCCTCTTCCAGCAGCAGAAGCTTCATCGTCTGAAGTTTATCGGGGCTCGGGACCGGTCGATCCGCATCGTCGGCAGAACGCACCAGGACGAAGTCCTCTTCGAAGAGGGCAAACTCATGGAGTGTCGGCTCGGAGATCGGTAACGCCGCGACGATAAAGTCGAGACGCGAATGGAGAAGGTCTCCGACGAGGCTCGTTGTGATCGATTCGCGCGGCACAAGTTCCAGATCAGGCAGGCGTTTTGAGAGTTCTTGAAACACGTCGGGCAGAATATAAGGCGCTACGGTGGGTATGATGCCCATCTTGAGCGTACCGCTGAGCGTCCCCGTATTGGTGCGGACCAGCATGGCGATGTCTTCGACGTCCAGTAGAACCTTGCGTGCGCGCTCGAGAAACACTTCGCCCAGAGTGGTCAGCCGGATCTGCCGCGCGGTGCGTTCGATCAACGGCGCTCCGATCATCGTCTCCAACTCTTTGATCTGAATCGACAACGCAGGCTGCGAAATCGAGCACATTTCGGCGGCACGCCCGAAATGCCGCGTTCGCGCCAGGGAATCGAAGTAGCGCAGATGTTTGAGCGTCAGGTTTATCATAACCTCCACTTATCGCGCTTTTAAGAAAATTCAATTGGAAATGATTGCGATCAAGGCGTAAATCCTGCTCTGAATGGTTCATTAGAATCATTTTAATTAAAGGAGAGCGGACATGAACGTGCACCGAATGCCCGGGCTTGGCGGTTGCCCCGTAAATCACGGTGGCAATACGTCGTTGGGCCAACCCGTTACAAAATGGTGGCCGAACGCCCTGAACCTCGACATCCTGCACCAGCATGGTGCCCGCACCAATCCGATGGACCCGGATTACAACCATCGCGAGGCGGTCAAGGGTCTCGATTTCGAGGCGGTCAAGGCCGACGTCAAAGCGCTGATGACCGAAAGCCAGGACTGGTGGCCGGCCGACTGGGGCCATTACGGCGGATTGATGATCCGTCTGGCATGGCACTCCGCCGGCTCTTACCGGATGCAGGACGGTCGCGGCGGCGCCGGCTCCGGCAACATCCGCTTCGCCCCGCTGAACTCCTGGCCGGACAATGCCAGCCTCGACAAGGCGCGTCGCCTGCTGTGGCCGGTGAAGAAAAAATACGGCAACGCGCTCTCCTGGGCCGACCTGATCATTCTGTCGGGCAACATGGCCTACGAATCGATGGGTTTCAAAACCTTCGGCTTTGGCTTTGGCCGTGAAGACATCTGGGGCCCGGAAACGGACGTCTATTGGGGGTCGGAAAGCGAATGGCTCGCGCCCTCCGAAAACCGCTACGGGGACCTCAGCGACGCCTCCACCATGGAGAACCCGCTCGCCGCCGTTCATATGGGTCTGATCTATGTGAACCCGGAAGGTGTGAACGGGCAGCCCGACCCGGCCAAAACCGCCCAGCACGTGCGCGAAACCTTTGCGCGCATGGCGATGAACGACGAAGAGACGGCCGCCTTGACCTGCGGCGGTCACACGGTCGGCAAGGCGCATGGCGCTTTGGACGGCGACAATATCGGCGCTGAACCGGAAGCCGGCGGCATTGAAGATCAGGGCTTCGGCTGGATGAACCCGGACCAGGGCAAGACCGCGTCGCGGGCCTTCACCTCAGGCATCGAGGGCGCCTGGACCAAGGATCCCATCACATTCGACATGGGCTATTTCGATTACCTGTTCGACTATGAATGGGAATTGAAGAAATCGCCTGCCGGCGCCTGGCAATGGGAACCCATTGACATGCCGGACAGCGAAAAGCCGACCATGTCCGGCGGTGAGGGCGGCCACGGCCGCGCGATGATGACGGACGCCGACATGGCGATGAAGGTCGACCCCATCTACAACGAGATCTGTAGAAAGTTCCGGGCCGACCCGGAATATTTCAAGGACACGTTCGGACGGGCCTGGTTCAAGCTGACCCACCGCGACATGGGTCCGCGCGCCAATTATTATGGCCCGGACGTCCCGGCCGAGGATCTGATCTGGCAGGACCCGATCCCCGCCGGTCCGACCGGCTACAATGTGGCCGCGGTCAAGGCGAAGATTGCCGAGAGCGGCCTGACCCCTGCCGAACTGATCGCAACCGCCTGGGACAGCGCCCGCACGTTCCGCTGTAGCGACAAGCGAGGCGGTGCCAACGGTGCGCGCATCCGCCTTGCCCCGCAAAAGGACTGGGCCGGCAACGAGCCGGATCGTCTGGCCAAGGTGCTCGGCATCCTGGAACCGATCGCAGCCGAGGCCGGCGCGTCCGTCGCGGACGTGATCGTGCTCGCCGGTACTGTCGGCCTGGAGCAGGCGATCAAGGCAGGCGGTCATTCGGTCGAGGTGCCGTTCACGCCGGGTCGTGGTGACGCGACCGACGACCAGACCGACGCGGACAGCTTCGACGTTCTGGAACCGTTCGCAGACGGCTTCCGCAACTGGCAGAAGGACGCCTACGCCGTTTCAGCCGAAGAAATGATGCTGGACCGCGCCCAGTTGATGGGTCTGACGGCGGCCGAGATGACGGTCCTTCTCGGCGGCATGCGCGTGCTTGGCACCAATTACGGTGGCAACGGGTACGGTGTCTTCACCGACCGCGAAGGCGCGTTGACAACGGACTTCTTCGTCAATCTGACGGACATGGCCAACAGCTGGCACCCGCTCGACGAAGGCACGTACGAGCTGCGCGAACGCGCGACAGGTGCGGTCAAGTGGACCGCAACCAGCGCCGACCTCGTCTTCGGGTCCAACTCGATCCTGCGCTCCTATGCCGAAGTCTATGCCCAGGACGACAACAAGGAAAAGTTCGTCAAGGACTTCGTCGCGGCCTGGACCAAGGTCATGGAAGCCGACCGCTTCGACCTGGTGGCGTAAAGCAATCCCTCCCGGGCGGCGTTCAGCGCCGCCCGGATAATCTCTCCCCAAAACAATCTGACGCCTTAGGAGCCCCCGCAATTAGGCGGGATGGACGTCCCTTTCACCGGCGTAAACGACACACACCAGCTCGGCGCACCGCGAAGCTGCTGAGGGCATCAATCCCCTTGCCGTAATTGTGCGCTGGCTAGGAGCATTGCATTCCGCTTATGATATGGGGCATCACCGCGCGAACCGCGCCTACCCGCAGCGAGAAACCATTGCGGTCAGATGCTTCAAAAACCTTCACATTTGGTATTGGTCAGGCGTCCCCGTAGCCGAAGAGACTTGGATCTCCGGTCAAAGCCATCAGGCAGTTCAGCAATTCTGAATGGAAGATGGCCTTCATCGATTGTCGGTTCCCTTTTCGGCGCGATCAAATGAGAGATATCGAAAACTCACCTTTCGCAATCGGCGCCGGCACCGAGGCGGAGGCATTTGAACGGCTTCAATCAGTATTGTCGGATCAGTATGACCGGGTGTTTTCGAACGATGCCGCTCCGCGCACGGTGGTAATCGTGCCGAGCCTGACGCTCGATCGGGAGGTCTTGGCCAAGATATCCGGCTTTATTCACTACGAGCAGCGCATGCTTTGCCTCTTGCTGCTGCTGCGCTATCCGCATGCCAATGTCATTTATGTCACAAGCGAACCGATCCCTCCGGCCATTATCGACTATTACCTGCATCTTCTGCCGGGCGTTCCGCATGATCATGCTTTCCGGCGCTTGACACTCCTGAGCTGTCACGACAGTTCCGACAGTCCCTTGAGCGCGAAAATCCTCGATCGGCCCCGATTGGTCGAGCGGATACGAAACGCCATACCCGATCCCCGATGCGCGCACATAACGTGCTTCAATGTGTCGAGCCTGGAGCGCAGCCTCGCCGTCAGATTGGGCATTCCGATCTATGGCTGTAATCCGGATCTGTTGCCGCTTGGCAGCAAGAGCGGCTCTCGCGCCGTGTTCCGTCAGGCCGGCCTCAATCTGCCGAGAGGCTTTGAAAATATTCGCGACGCATACGGTCTGGCGGAAGCCTTGGCGGACCTGAAGGGCCAATGCCCCGAGCTGCGGCGCGCCGTCGTCAAGCTCAACGAGGGTTTTTCCGGGGAAGGCAATGCAATCCTCGATTTTAAGGGCGCGCCCCGAACGACGGGATTGAAATCCTGGATCGCCGAGCGGCTGCCGAAGATGAAGTTCGTTGCGGACGGGATGTCGTGGGGCGACTTTGACGCCAAGCTCGATGAGATGGGCGGCATTGTCGAAGAGTTCATCGAAGGTCGGACAAAACGATCGCCGTCGGTGCAATACCGGATCGACCCGTCCGGCCTGCTTGACGTGGTATCGACCCATGATCAGGTGACCGGCGGACAATCCGGGCAAGTCTTCGAGGGGTGCCGCTTTCCTGCCGACAAGGCCTACCGCCTGGAGATACAGGCCGAAGGGTCGAAGGCCGGCGAAATCCTGAAGTCCAAAGGGGTTCTCGGCCGGTTCGGCGTCGATTTCATTTCGGTCCGTGACGGCAAGGATTGGCGGCACTACGCCGTGGAGATCAATCTGCGCAAAGGCGGCACGACCCACCCGTTCCAGATGCTCCAATTGCTGACCGACGGCGCTTACGATCCGGCAACCGGGCTCTACCGGACGCGCTCGGGCCATGATCGATGTTACTACGCCTCGGACACGCTCCAGGCACCGCACTATCGCGGCCTCACGCCGGACGACCTGATCGACATCGCCGTGGAGAACGGGCTGCACTTCCATACGGCCAATCAGGAGGGTGTTGTCTTCCATCTGATCGGAGCCTTGTCGGAGTATGGCAAACTCGGTGTTCTGTGTGTCGGCGATTCCCCGCGGGCTTCGGAACGGCTTTACCGCGAAACCGTCTCGGTCCTCGACCGCGAGGGGCAGCGCGCGCAATGATCCGCGCACGGCATTAAGGGAATGCGTTCCATTCCCGTAATAGGGTCAAGGTTTCGGCGGCGGTTCCGTCAGCTGAGTCTCGAGCAGAAACGCGGCGGCCTTTGCCGCCGCATTTTTCTCGGACAACCGGCACGGTTTCCGTACCGGGGATGTGCGAAGCCGTGCCCACGGACAAGACTATTTCCGGACGCAAGAGCAATCGTGTCGGGCATGTAGGCTGTTTTTGTTGAGGACTGGGTATCGCCTCAGTCTGTCTACCCCGAAAAATCAGTTTTTTGGTGAGGCGTCGCCGTCGATGTCAGCCGCGAACGGCCGAGACAAGAACCGACGGAGCGGGGACCAGATACCCGTCTTCGCGCTTGATGCCGTCCGATCGTGTACGGGCCGCCAGGTCCGCGCGAATGGCGTCGCGCTGTGCCGCAGGCTGACCGCCGAGAAGGGACGCGGCGCGAACGGCGCCGCGGTCGAACGCGTCAAACAGCGCTTCCGGCGTTGCTATGCTGAGCTCGGTTGCCATCTCGACGGACTGGACATCGACAAAGCCCGCCTCTCGAACCATCGGTTTTGCAATGGCGCTGGTCGCCAGGAGATGGGCGTCCGGTCCTTCCGGTAACGTAATCGCCGGGTCGCCAAGGCGCCCGACCGCATCGAAAAGCCATCCGAACGCGCCTTCAGACCCTTTGCCCTTCCAGATCGAGAAGGCGATCCTGCCGCCCGGTTTCAGGACCCGCGCGGCCTCAGACAGGCCGAGCGCGGGATCCGGAAAGTGTGGAACCCCAAAACCGATCGTCACCGCGTCAAAGCTGTGATCGGCAAAGTCCATGGCCATTGCATTGCCCTGAACGAAGTGCGCTTGAGGTGCGGCGGAGCGGGCAAGCGCAATCATGGATGACGAGAAGTCGAGCCCGACGACTGACGCGCCGCGCGCCAGGATCTCCTTTGCAACGACACCATGCCCGGTGCAAAGGTCAAGTACCCTGGTCTGCGGCCCGGCCAGGACTGCGTCCGAGAGGCGTTGCGCAACGACACGCGTCGCAAAGGCGAAGCTGTCGGCATAGCCCTTTGCAATCCCCGGATCGGACCATCCCTCGAATTCCATCTTTTCGAACGCGCTTGTGTCCGACATTCCGTCCCCCGGCATTCCCGCGATACGTTCAAAGAGCAGGATAAAACGATCCTGGATTGCGCGTCGAGGCCTCGGCACCCAAAGCGGGCAATCAGGCGTGATGGCGATATCGGAACCCGATAGAGCCATTATGAAAATGGGATGCGTTCCACTTGAACAGTGCAGCGAGCTGCAGCGCGATCCAGGCGCTCCGAAAACTGCGACGAGGTACTAAGTCGACACGTCGGCGGGCGTCTGCCGGTTCTTGCGAGCCTGGGCGCGAGCAACCTTTTGCAGATCCTCTGCTTCGTCGTGCTCATCGACGATTTCGGTGCCCAGCAACGTTTCCAGCACGTCCTCCATGGTGACCAAACCCGCCGTGCCGCCGTAGCTGTCTTCGACCAGTGCGATATGCGCTTCCCGATCCATCAGCAGGTCGAAGAGCGTATCGAGGTCCGTATCTTCCGAAGTGCGCGCCAGCTCTCGGGCGTAGTCTGCGATTGCCTTTTCGGCGTCGCCCTTCAACGCGGCGAACAGCAGATCGCGCGTCATGACGAAACCGTGCACGTGATCGATGGTCTCGCCGGACACGATCAACCGGGAGTGAGGGAAGGTATCCCGGCCTTCCAGGGCCTCGGAGACGGTTGCATGCGCGGGAACGTGGTCAATCACTGTCCGCGGGGTCATCACCTCGCGCACCATAATATTCGGCAGGCTCAGGAGGTTTTTCACGACCCGGGTCTCGTCGTCTTCAATCACGCCCAGACGTTGCCCGGCGGTCGTCAAGGCCATGATTTCGTCGCGGGACACTTCCGCCCCGGGTTCGCCCCGCGTGAGCAGTCGGGTGATCCATTGGCTCAGCCATACCAGGGGCAGTTGCGCGATGATGAGCGAAGGCAAAACCCGGACGGCGAAGGGTGCAAGGCCCCGCCAATAGGTGGCGCCCAACGTCTTTGGAATGATCTCGGACAGCACGAGAATGCCAAGGGTGAGGAGGGCCGAAAAGATACCGACACCCGTATCATCGAAAACAACAGCCGCCTGCGCGCCGGCGCCTGTCGCACCCACGGTATGCGCGATCGTATTCAGGGAAAGGATAGCCGCCAGAGGGCGTTCGATGTCCTTACGCAGCGCGCGCAGTTTCTCAGCCAGGCGCGGGCGCTCGGTTTCAGCGGCTTCCACGAAGGACGGCGTAATCGAAAGAAGCACCGCTTCAAGAATGGAACAGAGGAACGAGACGCCGATCGCGAGGATGACGAAGAGGATCAGCAGGGTCATACGAAATCCTGAATCAGGACTGGTCTGCGGTATGGGTCAGCGCAGCCCGGTCCATGGCTTCGCTAGCGAAAGAACGCCGACCGACGGGAACGGTTGCGAAGCCGGTCGCGTCGCGCGCGCAACACGCCGACCGGAGCATAATGCTGCGCCGACGGCCAGGCAATGAGGCGCCCTTGCGAATACCGGCCAAAGCCTCTTCGCCTACTGCAGTATTACGGTGACAGTTTACTTAATCCCTTTTGAATCAAACCGCGAGTTATGTTCCGCAACAATTAGAGCCAAAAAGGGATTAAGTAAACTGTCACCGTAATAGATAAACTCGCAGAGGTGATCCAGCGGCGATTTTTCCGTCATTCGGATTTCAGATTTTCTCAGGTTCTCTGATCGTTGGCCCACAATGAAAAATAATACTAACCCACTGGTATGGCTGAGTCTCGTGCGTGTGGTGCACTTAAAACGCATGCTGCCGATCGGTTTTTCCCTCCCGCTTCTGGTAAACTGCTATGCGGACAAAGTTGCCTCTGGCTGCGGTTGGGCCAATGTCCGAGATACCAGCTGTTAAAATTTGATTGAAGCTATCCTAGGGTACGACCATTGAATACCGGAGAAACCGAGTGCTCGGTAAAGCTGCGAGATCCTATTGATGCGGATGCGCTGGTGCACTTTTCATTTCCGCCTGCAGCCGAAATCGTGCGCATGTATGGCGGCGAAACAAACGACTTGCCGAGCCCGGATCTGGACCGATCAAAACATTGGCTTAAGTGGTTGCGCGACCACCCGTTTTCTAAGGTTATTGTCTGCGAAGGTGATCCAGTCGGGCATGTGAGGTTGCACAGTCTGGATAAGGCAGACAAGCGCGCACGCCTTGCAATAGGGCTATTTGCAGAAGCTCATCTCGGGCGTGGTATTGGGCGGAAAGCAATTGGCCTGACCCTTGATCATGCCTTCGGAGAATTGGGGCTGCATCGAATCGATTTGCATGTCTTGTCGTACAACAAGCGCGCAATCCGCTGCTACGCATCTTGTGGCTTTGTCCATGAGGGAACCGAACGCGAAGCAGCTTGGATTGGCGGTAATTGGCACGATAATTGGATCATGGGGATTCTCGCTCATGAGCATAACGCGAGACATCGGTGAAATCGGCATTCTAGGTCCTAGTCAACGTCACCAATTGAGCCGTCAGCGCTCGGACACGGGTCTGTCCGACTTCAACATTCTTCAACATGCCCGCGGCCCCTTTTTACGGCTTACAGAAACTCTTCAGGCGGCGGGAAGTCTCGGAAACATCCCGATCCCATGACATGCGCGCGCCCGTGCGTTGTGGTGTAAAAACTCATCTGGGTCGTCAGCCCGCCGTGTTCCAGCGCTTTGCTGCCCATCCGGTGTCAATACCGGTTCCAACTTTTAGATTTTCGGCTCGAAACCTGCCGGGAATTCATCATAGCCATCGATATCAAGGTGGATTCCGGTTTGCAGGTAAAACGACGCTGAAGCATCTTCTACGTATGGAAATCCAGACGACAGAAATCCCCACATTTCGCGGGCGTGAACACGATTTTCAGGAGCGTGCGCAGCTCTAACTGTGTGGAGCCAGACAGCCACGCCTGGCGCTAACACTTGTTGCCCTTGGCGCTGAAGTTGTTGGTATGTCCGCACCAATTCAAGAGCAATATCCATACTATGATCGTTTATTGGATCTAGCAGAATAGAACGATCATCTAGAGAGTTTCGAAAGTTGGTTGCCGTCGCGACTACGAGTGCAATCTCATGAGCATCTAGCCCTTTCAGCATTTCTATGAAATGCAGCATCTCGGTTCGCTGCATTTCTCCGAATTTTCTTTGAGCTGCGCCCTTGATCCAACTAAATATCATTGCAGCTAAACCCTTGTTTGTTTTGTATTGGAAAAGCTATCATTTTCTTAGAGAAAGAGCCATGAATGATCACCCAAGATTTGAGCGAAGGACTTGCATAAAAAAACCTGGAAAAGGGCAATGATTTTCGCAAACGGTGTGAGGCATAGCCAATGCCAGCCGGCTCAAACAACTCGTCAAAACAGCGTGTGCTCTCCGATATTGGTGAACAAAGCCAGCGCGGCATACCGCCGGTCAGGACAGGCGTGTGAGCGCCGTGCAAGGCTTGAACGGCAGTAGTGGAGTTGATCGTCAGAACTGATTCGTGAGCGCTTCGATATCAGCGAGGTCTGTATCGCTGCCCCGTGCCCGCTTGGTCGCAAGCAACATATCCAGCGCAAGCACCGGTACATGAACTGGTCCGCACCAAACCATGACTGCCGTGTCTATTGCCGCTTTGGTGTCGACCCCTTGCACCGAAGTCAGGACTTCGACCGGGCATGCTCCGCCCAAGTGCATCTGCACACCCGGCTTCGCCAAACCTTTCAGGTGCTCGTCAGTGAATCTGAACTTGGCCCCGATAGCAGCCACAACCCGGCTCGCGTTCTCAGGCGTTGGCTCTACAAGGATATCGAGATCGTCGCGGCTGCGGGTGTGTCCATGGTGTTGAACCGCCGCGCCACCGATCACAACAGAGCGAACGCCTTCGTTCAAGAGAGCTTCAAGGATCGAAATCTCCGCTTGGTACAACATTGCCATGAGGGGCGCTCTCCATTCCTACCGGCGGTCCTTTAGGACCTGACAAAAGTCTTCCCGCCCCTCGATTATCAAGACCCTCAGAGGTGGCTCAAAAACCTCAACTTTTCAGTTCCGGTGAGTTACGGTGACAGTGCATTTAACCCCCAAATTCAGAGCAAGTACCCCAAGCACATTCGCGGCTCCGAATGAAGCCCCTCGTAAAAGAAACATGCGATAAGATTGCGTCGATAGGTTGTTCCAAGCCTTCACTTAGCGTCAGCTGCAACGTCGCCGATCTTGATTTGCTCATTCTTGCTCAGCCTTTCGAAGTCCCCGAAGGAAGCTAACAATTGGACAGATCGCTAACCAATCACGAAAAAGGGCTATGCCTAGCCATCCTGCCATGGCTCGAAAATGAAATGGTGCGCCGGCTTGCTCCCGACGCACCCTCCTCCGGCATTTTGCACGATAATGGTCAGAGCAACTTCGAATTCGGACTTGCGGCGCTTCTACGTGCAGGCATCGCTGAGTCCGAGAGCAACAATCTTTGGAAAATTGTCCGTAGTGCCGATGAAAGCTTCGATTTGCCGGACGGCTTCAATCGGATTGATCTGGACCATTTGCTCGACGCGTTAGCCTGCCACGCAGGCTACGTTGACGATCTCTGTCGCGTTTATAAAGAAATAGTGCCGCGAAGCGCAGAACTGGCACGTGTATGCGACGCCCTGGTTGCCTGCTCTTACATGACGGTTTTGGCGAACGGCAAATTTCTCTGGACGGACAAATTCGCTCCCTGGCTTGTCCGCCATGGGGAATGGGACCTGACAGAGTTTAAACCGGCTTCAGGCATCGAAGTCGACGCGGCGTTGGCGTCGATCCCGCAGGAATCTCTGACATGGTTGAAAGGCCGCCACTGCATCCAAAGCGATTTTGTGCGGTATTTTTATGCGCACTGGTTTGAAGGAAAATGGCAAAACCTGAGCGAACCGCGTAACGCGCCGCATGATGGATGGGATTTGCCGCTTGGGGCCGGGATCTTTCGGCGCCTTTACGGAGACTGAGAATGGGCCACCAGTAAAATACGGCAATGTCGGCACACACGAAAATCGATGCGAGTGGATCGATCAAATCATCACTCCTTCACCGCCCAACCATTCTAAAAAGCTGTCCAAATACGTCATTCACCTCCCTCAATCCCAACATTCCCAAAGCCTCAAAAACCATCGCCTGATTGGAACAAACCACCGGCTTGCCCACCGCCTCCTCCAACCGCGCCACCACCTCCACACTCCGCATATCCGTACACGACAAAACCAGCGCCTCCGCCGCGTCCGAATCCGCCTTCAGCCCCAGCTCGAACACCGCGTCCGGCGACAAAGCCCCCTGCTCATGGTTCCCGAGCGGCGCGTCGACTTCCGACCGGGCCACGGTTTCGATCCCCATCTGCGCCAAAAACCCGATCGCCCGGTCGTTGATCGCCGGCACATAGGGCGAGGCGAAGCCGATTTTTGTGGCGTTCAGCGACTTCAGCGCGTGCACCAGGGCGCCGGCGGCGGTGACGGTTTTGGCGCCGCAGGTGGCCTCGATGCGGGTGGCGAGCGCGCGGTCGAAGTCGGGGCCGTGGGTGAGTGTGGCCGACGTGCAGCCGTAGAGAATGACGTCGGGTCGGACGCCGGCCAGCAGGGCGAGCGGGGTGTCGAGGTCGGCGGTGCCGAGGGCCTGCATCTGGGTCTCGTCGGGAATCGCGTCCTCGTCATAGCCGCCCATGCGCGCCACGTGGAACGAGATGCCGACGGGCAACAGCAGGGTGAGGTCCGGTTCGAGGTTGGAATTGGTGAAGGGCACCAGGACGCCGATCCGGGCGCGGCCGCGGGTGGCTCTCATAGTGTTTCCTCCTGATGCGCGCGGGTTCGGTGCGCCGCTTTCCAGCGTTTGAGCCGGTCGATGGCCGCCTGCAGGGCCGGTTCAGGCCCGATCGTCATGCGCAGGGCTTCCGGCAGGCCGGCCGCCTGTTGCCGGCGCAGGATGATCCCGTCGGCGCAGAGTGCTGCTTCGGCGTGTTCTGCGGCCTCGGCGCTGTCGAAGCGGATCAGCAGGAAATTGGTGAGGCTCGGCAGGACGGCGAAGCCGGCCGCAGCGAGCGCTTGGGCGGCCCGGTCGCGCAGATCGGCCGTGACGCGGCGGGTTTCGTGCATGTAGGCCTGATCCTCGAGCGCCGCCAGGGCGGCGGCCTGGGCGACCATTGGCAGGGCGTTCGGGTTGAGCGCCTTGGGCATCTCGGCGGCGATTACCGGCGGAAACAGGCCCCAGCCGACGCGCAGGCCGGCAAGGCCATAGGCTTTGGAAAAAGTGCGCAGCACGACAATGTTGCCGGCCTCGACCAGGGGCCAGGAGGGTTCGTCCAGATGGTCTGCGAACTCGCCATAGGCTTCGTCGATGACAAGGAGAACCGGTTCGGGCAGGCCCGCGCGCAGACGTTCAAGCTCGGATCGCGGCAGGCGCGTGCCGGTGGGGTTGGCGGGATTGGCAACAAAAACAAGTGCCGTGTCGTCCCGGACGGCGGCGAGCAGCGCATCGACATCGACCGTGCAATCGACTTCCTCGGCGGTGTCGAACCGGGCATTCACCAATTGCGCGGCGGTGCGGAAGAACGGATAGGCATGCGCCGGCGCGAGCACGGCGCGGCCGGGACCGGCATGGACCCGGGCGAGGCCGCCGATCAGGTCGAGCGAGCCGGCGCTGCACAGGATTTGGTCGGCTGGCAGGCCGTGATGCTCAGCAAGGGAGTGGCGGAGCGCCGTCCAGCCAGGATCTGGATAGAGCGCCGCCGAGGCGAGCGCTTCCGCTGCCGCAACGAGCGCCATCGGGCTTGGCGGGCGCAGGCTTTCGTTCTGGGAAAGCGAGATCAAATCGCGGTCCGACGGCGCGCCGAGTTTGGGCAACCCATAGGGCGCCATCTGCGCGATGTGGGGATTGGCGCGGATCATGGTTTGCCTCCGTAAATCGCCTTTGCCGCATCAGGGCTGACCAAACCGGATTCGACATCGCGCGTGAGCGCCTCGGGCGTGCGCTCGTCCGGCGGCCCGAACCCGCCGCCACCGGGCGTTTCCAGAATGAGCGTCTCGCCGGCCTTCACACGGAACTCGCCCTTGCCCGGCAAGTCCCGGCCGTCCGTGCCGAGGCGGATGCGGCCCCTGGCGCCGTCGTGCCCACCCTGGCGGCCGCGCGCCGGGTTGAGCACCCGTTCCAGCGACAGGAACACGAGAAAATCCCTGTCGATCGCGGAACTGATCTCGATGCGCTGGCCGAGCCCGCCGCGGTTTGCACCGGCGCCGCCGGAATCCGGGCGCAATTCGCGACGGTGGAACAGCACCGGCGCGACCGCTTCCGTGGTCTCGACCTGGCTGCCCCAGACGCCGCTCGGAAAGGCCGTCGCCGACAGGCCGTCGAGCGCCGGCCGGGCGCCGGTGCCGCCGTTGAAGACCAGTTCGAGCGCAAAGCGCGGATCGCCGTTTTGCGCCGCCTCCGGCACGTGCCGGAGCGGCAGGTCGTACATGCAGGACGCGCCTTCGGCCGGCACCCGATCCGGCAGGGCCTGGGAGAGGCAGGCATAGACGAGATCCGGCGTCATCTGCCCGAACGTGTGCCGCATGGCGACGGGCGCCGGCGGCTGGGCATTCAGGATGCAGCCCTCGGGTGCAGTCACGCGGAACGGCGCGAGCGAGCCGGCATTGTTCGGCACTTCGCAAGCGATCAGGCAGCGCAGCGCGAACACCGTATAGGCCGTCGCATAATTCAACGGCACGTTGATGCCCTTCGGCGCACAGCCCGCCGTGCCGGCAAAGTCGACCAGGATATGGTCCTCAGCAATCGTCAGCGCGGCGCGCAGGTCAATGGGCGCATCATAGCCGTCGACCGTCAGCGCGCCGTGCCAGGTGCCCTGCGGTAGAGCGGCAATCGCCTTCACCGTCGCCTGCCGGGATGTTTCGATGATATGGGCGGCGAGGTCGTCCAGGTCGGCGATGCCGAACTCGGTCATCATGGCGCCGAGGCGCGTGGCGCCGGCTTCGCAACAGGCGATCAGCGCGTAGATGTCGCCCTCGTTGGCGACGGGCTCGCGGGAATTCGCCTTGATGATATCGAGGAGCAGTCCGTTGACGGCGCCTTCCGAGACCAGCTTGCACGGCGGGATCAGGAGACCCTCGTCGTAAATGTCCGCACCTTCCGGCCCCATGCCGAGCCCGCCGAGATCGACCAGATGCGAGGTGCAGGCGGTAAAGCCGATCACCCGCCCGCCGTGAAACACCGGCATCATCAGCAAAAAGTCGTTGAGATGGCCGGAGGCGATCCAGGGATCGTTGGTCATGACGATGTCGCCGGGGCGCAGATCCTCGGGCGGAAAGCGGGCCGAGAGCGTGCGCACGGCTTCGGCCATCGTGTTGATGTGCCCCGGCGTGCCGGTGACGGCCTGGGCCAGCATGCGGCCCCTGGCATCGAAAATGCCGGCCGAGATGTCGCCGCATTCGCGCACGATCGGGCTGAAGGCGGCACGCACCAGCGCCTGGCCCTGTTCTTCCACGACGGCGAGCAACCGGTTCCACATGACCTGGAGTTTGGTGCGTGAAAGCGTCATGGGGCGGTCTCCTCAGAACTGGTCAGCCAGATCGCGCCGCCGCCGTCGATCCGGGCGCCGAAATCCGCGCTGACAAAGGTGGTCGTCTGCGGTTCGACGATGAGCGCGGGGCCACAAAGAAAATCGCCGGGGCGCAGGTCTGACCGGAGGAACAGGCCGGCCTCGCGCCAGGTCTCCGCGATGGTGCACCAGATGCGCCGCGTCTTTTCTGCTGTGACCGGACGCGGTGTCCGCGCGTTGGGCGGATCGGCAAGCGCCGGAGCCTCAGAGGAAACCGACAGGCCCCAATTCAGCACCTCGATCGTCATGCCGGGCACGACGCGCCCGAACTGCCGGCTGTATTCGGCCTCGAACGCCGCCTTCACCCGGTTGACATCGGCCGGCTGCAAGGCATCGAGGCCGAGTGCGATTTCGATCTCGTGGCCCTGGCCGTGATAGCGCATGAAGGCCACCCGCCTCTGCGCGAGCGCAACCTCCGGCGCGCCGGCCCGCACGACGGCTTCCGCCTCACGCGCCATGGCGTCAAACAGGGCGTTCAGCGCGTCGATGTCGAGGGTTTCGAGCGTCGCATAATACGAGCGCACGATGTCGAAGGAGACCGGCGCGTACAGAAACCCGACAGCCGAGCCGACGCCCGGATCGGGCGGCACGAGAATGCGCCGTAAACCCGCGCGCCGCGCCACGCGCGTGGCATGCAGCGGGCCGTTGCCGCCAAGAGCAATCATCAGCCGGGCCCCGAGATCCTTGCCGGATTCCACCGCATGCATGCGCCCGGCGCTTGCCATCGCCTCGTCTACGATTTCCGTGACGGCATTCGCCGCGCCGCCGGTATCCTGGTCGAGCTTCGCGCCGACCTGCGCCGCGAGCGCCCGTTCCGACGCCCCGCGATCGATGGTCAACCGGCCCTCGGCAAAGCAATCCGGATCGATGTAACCCTGCACGATGTCCGCATCAGTCACGGTAGGGTCTGTGCCGCCCTTGCCGAACCCGGCGGGCCCCGGTTCCGATCCCGCGCTTTTCGGGCCGACGGTGACCCGCCCGAGCGTGTCGACGGCGGCGATCGAACCGCCGCCGGCGCCGATCTCGATCATCTCGATCACCGGAATGCGCACCGGCATGCCCGAGCCCTTGATGAACCGTTCGGCGCGGGAGATCTCGAATTTCCGCGAGGTCTGCGGCCGAAACCCGTCGATCAGGCAGAGCTTGGCCGTGGTGCCGCCCATGTCGAAGGACAGAACTTCCTGCTCATCGGTCTCCGCTGCAATGCGCGCGGCCAGGATCGCCCCGCCGGCAGGGCCGGATTCCACCAGCCGGATCGGCAGCCGCGCCGCCGTTTCGAGCGTCGTCATGCCGCCGCCCGCCGTCATCATCAGGATCGGGCACGTAAGGCCCTCGCCGGCAAACCGGACCGCGATGTCGGCGAGATAGCGCGCGATCAGCGGCTGGATGTAGGCGTTGGCAATGGTCGTGCAGAGCCGGTCGAATTCCCGCGCTTCCGGGCTGACCTCGTGGCTGAGCGAGACGACGAGGTCGGGCATGCGCGCGGTCAACAGATCGCGCAGCCGGAGCTCATGCGCCGGATTGGCATAGGCATGCAGGAGACAGAGCGCGACGGCCTCTGCCCCGACGGCCTGGAGCGACTCGACCAAACCGGCGACGCCTGCCTCGTCCAGCGGCGCGAGTTCCCGCCCCCGCGCATCCATCCGCCCGCCGATCGTCAGCGCCCGCGTACGCGGCACGATCAGGTCGGGCTTTTCGATGTCGATGGCGTATTGGCTGTACCGCCGCTCATAGGCGATCTCGAGAATGTCGCGGAAACCTTCCGTCGTGACGGTCGCCACCGTCGCGCCGCGCCGCTCGATCAGGGCATTGGTGGCCAGCGTTGTGCCATGAATGAAGGCGGACACCTGGCCCCAACCGGCGCCCGCCGCTTCAAGTGCCGCGCGGGCACCGGCAAGCGCGCCGAGCGCCGGCGCGTCGGGCGTGGTCGGCGTCTTGTTGGTCGCGACAATGCGCGCCGATGCATCCATCAGCACGGTGTCGGTGAACGTACCGCCAATGTCGATTGCAAGCCGCAATCCGTCTGCAGAGGTCATAAGGGAGTCGCTGTCGGGGTTCAGAAAGAACGCAGTCTCAAACGCGCAGAGGCGCACAAAGACGATGCGTCAGACGACGAGGTCGCAACCCGTCGCGCGGCGCAGTTTCGGATGGCGATAAACGATAGCCGTCTGCAAACCGGTCACCCCTTATAGGTTTTCGAATGTAGGCAGATGTCGCCCCGGCGAGTCAACAAATAAGGCTGGGCGACGCCGGTCCGGCTTGCGTCGTTCCCCAGAGAAACACGTAAAGCCGCCGCCGCTCCCTCGCCATCCGTCCGGTGCGAACTAGATACCCGGCAGGGGACGACCCGATGCCAATTGAGGACTTCATGCCAACATCGATTTACAGCCGAAAGCGCACGCGGCCGCTCGGTGCCGTGCCGCTGGCTCTCATCGGCTTTGCCGCGATGACCGCGCCGGCTTTTGCCGAAAGCCGCACCTTCGACACCCGTCACCATGCAATCGAAGTGACCCAGGTCGCCGACGGGTTTTCCAATCCCTGGGCCGTCGCCTTCCTGCCGGACCGCTCCATGCTGGTGACCGAACGCGACGGCGACATGGTGCTGATCGATCCGGAAGGCAACAACCGCCGGGAGGTGCGAAACGTGCCGCGCGTCGCTTCCGGCGGTCAGGGCGGCCTGCTCGACGTGGTGGTCGATCCGGACTTTGCATCGAACAACACGATCTTCCTGTCCTATTCCGAACCGGGCTCCGGCGGCGAACGCGGCACGGCAGTCGCCCGGGCCGAGCTCGACGTCAGCGGCAACCGCCCGTCGCTCGAAAACGTGACGGTGATCTTCCAGCAGCAGCCGAAAACGCGCGGCGGCCGGCATTTCGGCTCGCGCATCGTGTTCGCCCGCGACGGCACGCTGATGGTCACGCTCGGCGATCGCGGCGACCGCGAACAGGCCCAGAACAGGGGCAACCACATCGGCAAGGTCGTGCGCATCAACAAGGACGGCTCGGTGCCCTCCGACAATCCGTTCCTGAACACCGACGGGGCCCTGCCGGAACTCTGGTCGATCGGCCACCGCAACGCCCAGGGCGCCGCCCTGCATCCGGAGACCGGCAAGCTCTGGACGTCGGCGCATGGCGCGCGCGGCGGCGACGAGATCAACATCCCCGAAGCCGGCAAGAATTACGGCTGGCCGGTGATCTCCTATGGCCGCCACTATTCCGGCGCCAAGATCGGCACCGGCACCGAGGCCGCCGGCATGGAACAGCCGGTGCATTACTGGGATCCGTCCATCGCCCCGTCCGGCCTGACCTTTTATTCCGGAAGACTGTTTCCCGAATGGCGCGGCAACCTGTTCGCCGGTGCGCTGAAGGACCAGTTGATTTCGCGGCTCGAGCTCTCCGGTGAACGGGTCGCCTCGGAGGAACGCATTCTCAGCAATGCCTATGGCCGCATCCGCGATGTGCGCGAGGGCCCCGAAGGTGCCCTGTGGTTTCTGACCGACAGGGGCAATGGCGGCCTTTATCGAATCACGCCCGCGCCGTAGCATGGCCGAGAGCAATGGGGCCGGACCAACGATCGGACCGGCCACCTTGCAAGCCCGGGCAGTAAGACAACGGGATGATCAAGCGCATTCTCCTCGCCATTCCCCTTCTGATCGCGGGCGCCGTAATCGTCTGTCTGGCGGTCCTGTTCCTGACCGGCCCGGAGCAGGTCTGGGCAACGCTGTTCGGCGATCCCGATCTCGGCCCGACCCGGTTCGAGGAACTTGTCCTGCCGGACCGGCCGAACCATTACCTCGTCTGTCCGCCGCCGCTCTGTGCCAAGGCGCAGGCCGCGCAATCCTCCGGCACCTACGCGGCGGACAGGGCAACGATGATCGACACGCTGACAGACGCGGCCCGTGCGCTGCCGAATGTGCGGATGATCAACGGTCCTGAGCCCGACGATGTGCGTTTCATCCAGCGCACGCGACTGATGCAATTCCCCGACACGGTTTCGATCCGCGTCGTCGAGGCGGCGCCGGGCGAAAGCCAGCTGGCGATCTATTCGAGGAGCCAGATCGGGCGCTCCGATCTCGGCGTCAACAAACGCCGCATCGAGGCGTTTCTGGCCGACGTCGATGCCCGGCTAGCGGTGCGGCCCGCGGCTGCTGCTGACACAAACTGACACCCTTGTAAGTTAGGTGGCCCGGGTCGAATTCGGGCTTTCCTCCCAACCGGTCACGGTCCATACTTTGACAATGCCCAAACCTTCGAAATCGAAACCGGCGAAAGCCCGGAAGCCGGACGGCTTCGGCGAAAAGCCGCAGCAGGACCTGACCGGCGCGCCGACGGACGGCATGCCGGATCTTTCCGCCACCCCGATTGCCGATTGGGCGCAGGAAATCGCCGACGAGGCCGAGGCAGCGCCGGCCCGCAGCAAGGCGGGACAGGCAGGCTCGACCAAACGCTCCGGCAGGGCGGCCGCCAGCACCCGGGCGCGTTATGGCGGCGACGAATCCGTGCGCGCCGACGCCCAGGACGCCAAAAACCAGCAGAAACTGCCGGACAAACCCGTCGCCGGCGGCGGCAAGGTGAAAGCCCGGAAATCGAAAGCATCCGATGACGGCCCCACCAAGACCGCGCGCGGCACGTCCATGGGCGGCCGGGCCTCGGCCGAGGAGCGCGTCGCAAGCGGCCTCAACGCGGTGGCCGGCCTCGACGTCTCGCTGGAAGACGCCGCCGCCCTGCCCTCCTCCGGCATCACGGCAACTGTCGAGGCGCTCTCCAAGCTGATCGAAGAAGGCCGCCCGGAATTCCAGGAACAGCCCTGGGTCCCGCACCGGCCGGAACGCCCGGACAAGTCCGAGGGCGGGATCGAGCTCAAGATCGTTTCCGAATTCGAGCCGCGCGGCGACCAGCCCCAGGCGATCGCCGAACTGGTCGAGGGCGTCGCCGAACAGGACGAGGACATGCAGGTCCTGCTCGGCGTGACCGGCTCCGGCAAGACCTATACGATGGCCAAGGTGATCGAGGCGACCCAGCGCCCGGCGCTGATCCTCGCCCCGAACAAGACGCTCGCCGCCCAGCTCTACGGCGAGTTCAAATCGTTCTTTCCGGACAACGCCGTCGAATATTTTGTGTCGTATTACGACTACTACCAGCCGGAAGCCTACGTCCCGCGCACCGACACCTATATCGAGAAGGAATCCTCGATCAACGAGCAGATCGACAGGATGCGGCACTCCGCGACGCGCTCGCTTCTGGAACGCGACGACGTGGTGATCGTTGCCTCGGTCTCCTGCATCTACGGTATCGGCTCCGTCGAGACCTATACGGCGATGACCTTTGCGCTGCAGGTCGGCGACCGGATCGACCAGCGGCAATTGCTCGCCGATCTCGTTGCCCTGCAATACAAGCGCGCCGACGTGAACTTCGCGCGCGGCACCTTCCGGGTGCGCGGCGACACGATCGAGATCTTCCCGGCTCACCTGGAGGACCGCGCCTGGCGGGTCTCGCTGTTCGGCGACGAGGTGGAGCAGATCACCGAGTTCGACCCGCTGACCGGCCAGAAGGCGGACGAGCTGAAACTCGTCAAGATGTACGCCAATTCCCACTATGTGACGCCGCGCCCGACGCTGCAGCAGGCGACCAAGGCGATCAAGGAGGAACTGGTCTGGCGGCTGGAGGAGTTGAACCGCGCCGGCCGCCTCCTGGAAGCCCAGCGTCTCGAACAACGCACCCGCTTCGACCTGGAAATGATGGAAGCGACCGGTTCGTGCGCCGGCATCGAGAACTATTCCCGCTACCTCACCGGCCGGCGGCCGGGCGAACCGCCCCCGACGCTGTTCGAATACCTGCCTGACAATGCGCTCGTCTTCGTCGACGAGAGCCACGTGACGATCGGCCAGCTCGGCGGCATGTATCGCGGTGACTTCCGGCGCAAGGCGACGCTTGCCGAATACGGCTTCCGCCTGCCGTCCTGCATGGATAACCGGCCGCTGCGCTTCGAGGAATGGAACGCCATGCGCCCGCAGACGGTCTGCGTATCGGCAACGCCCGGCGGTTGGGAGTTAGAGGAGACCGGCGGCGTCTTCGTCGAACAGGTGATCCGCCCGACCGGCTTGACCGATCCGGAGATCGAATTGCGGCCCGCCAAGACCCAGGTCGACGACCTGCTGGGCGAGGTGCGCGACGTCGCAAAGAAGGGCTATCGCACGCTGGTCACGACGCTCACCAAGCGCATGGCCGAGGACCTGACCGAATACCTGCACGAACACGGCGTGCGCGTGCGTTACATGCATTCCGACATCGACACGATCGAGCGCATCGAGATCATCCGCGACCTGCGCCTCGGCGCCTTCGACGTGCTGGTCGGCATCAACCTGTTGCGCGAGGGTCTCGACATTCCAGAATGCGGCCTCGTCGCAATCCTGGATGCCGACAAGGAAGGATTCCTGCGCTCCGAGACCTCGCTGGTCCAGACCATCGGCCGTGCCGCGCGCAATGTCGACGGCCGGGTGATCCTCTATGCAGACAACATCACCGGCTCCATGGAGCGGGCGATGGCGGAAACCGAGCGCCGGCGCGAAAAGCAGGTCGCCTACAATCTGGAACACGGCATCACGCCGCAATCGGTGAAGAAGAACATCGCCGACATTCTGGAAAGCGCCTACGAGCAGGATCGCGTCACCGTCGATACCGGCTTCGCCGAGGAAGGCGAGCTGATCGGCAACAACATGAAGGCGCATCTGGAGGGCCTGGAAAAACGCATGCGCGACGCCGCCGCCAACCTGGAATTCGAGGAGGCCGCCCGGCTGCGCGACGAGATCAAGCGCCTGCAGGAAACCGAACTGGCGATCGCCGACGACCCGCTCGCCCGCCAGACCCAGATCGAGGACCGCACCGGCGGTTTCCGGGGCGAGCGCAAATACGGCGCCCGCGGCAATCTGCCGAAGGCGGCCAAGGCGCCGAAGTCCCGCGTGGCCAAACCCGCACTCGGCGAAATGGGACCGGGCACAGATCTTCCCGTACCGATGCGCGACGGCAACAAAGCGCAGACCCGGCGCGGCCGTCGCAAGCGCTGATCAGCCGATGACTGTCACGATACCCCGGATCGAGACCGAGCGGCTCGTATTGCGCGCGCCGGGACCGGAAGACTTTCCGGCCTATCGGGACTTTTTTGCCGATGGAGACGCCTCGCATTTTTATGGCGGCCCGTTGCGCCCGGACAGGGCCTGGCGGCGGCTGGCCCAGGATGTCGGCCACTGGCACTTGCGCGGCTATGGCCTGTGGATCGTCGAGGAACGCTCATCCGGCATCGTTTGCGGCGGCTGCGGCCTGTTTCACACCGACGGCTGGCCACGCCGCGAACTGACGTGGTGGCTGCTGCCGCCCGCCCGCGGCAAGGGGTATGCCACGGAAGCCTCGCGCGCCGCGATCATCTTCGCGCTCGACCATGCCGGCTGGGAGCAGGTCGAGACGCATATGGACGACAGGAACGAGGCCGCCAGGCGCCTCGCCCTGCGTCTCGGAGGCACCGCAATCGCACGCGAAGCCTTCCCGGACGGCAAGGACCGCACCGTATACCGCTTGCCGCGACCGTCGGATAACGAGTTCGGGCTCAAAATTGCCGCGAATCCGGTTTAACGGTTCGCAAATTGCGTGTTGCCGGCGGCGAAAATGTTCGACCAAAGGCCGAATTCATCGGTGCGGATTGGCGCTTGCAACGGGAGTGCATTCCGCAAATAGTCATATGTATGCACAAAAGGGGTCGGGCAGGATCCGGGCATAAAGACAAGAGGGGCGTTCATGCGGAGTTCGGTTGATCGCGCTTGGTCGATCTACAAGACCTATGCCGGCGGCGATATCGAAGGAACGATTCGCCAATTTTCCAATGACATCCGCTTCGTGTGGATCTGTTCACCGGAACTGAGCCCCTACAGCCAGGAAATCCAGGGCCGCGAGGCGTTCCTGAAACGCATGCAGGAACTCGACCTGCTGTTCGAATATGTCGAATACGATGTCATCGACCTGTTCGGCGAGGGCGACCGGGCGGCCGCACGCATTGCGGTCACGATGCGCAACCGGCGCACCGGGGCCGAGCTGTCGACCGAAATGGGCCATTTCTGGCGGTTCGAGAACGACGAGGCGACGGAATTCGTGGAATTCCACGACACCGCCCTGATCGCCCGCGCCATCATGCAGGCCATGGAAGACCAGTATCGCGGCCCGCGTCTGGTTTGAGTTCGGCCGCGGATTTCGCGTCATAAACCGGCGTTCTGATCCGGGGCGGAATCAGACCCTCAGGCCACACGCGAATAATAGGCAATCATGCTTGCTGCCAAGGTCAGCAACAGGCCGCCAACGGCGAGCTTCCAGGCGTCTTTGCGCCGCTTCAGGCCGGGCAGGCCGAGCGGCCGGATGACCTGAACGGCCATCAGGCAAACGACCAAAAACGTAATCATCTTGAACATGAAGCGCCGAAGCCCGCACCGGATCAGTTTTGTCCGGACCGGTTCCGGACACCCGGCCGATAGATCAGGTTTGACAAACGCCTGCAAGGCCTGTTGCCGCCGCATGAGGTGGCGGCGGAAGTGTGGCCCGCCGGTCACAGCACTTCGGTAACGCTCGATTAACCCTGTTCTCGCAAGGTTCTCCCGCAGGTCCTGCGACAAAAGGCTTGCGTCTGAAAGACCCCGCGCCATAGTGCGAAACGGGCCGGTCGATCCGGCTTGCCGCGCATCGTGCGGGGCCGCCTCGTGTCGGCACGAAACCGGAAGGACTCGTGATGAAACACTCCCTGTTGGCGCTTGTCGGCGCCATGCTCTTTTCGCTCTCGATCCCGCTCCAGGCGAGCGCCGGTCCGGCACGGATCAGCGAAGGCATTTTCTATGGCCTTTTCGACAGCCAGGGCGTGATTCCCGAGTGCACGCATCCCAAGCTCGAAGCCAAGATCCGCAAGCGCTTCCGACGCCACACGGACCCGAAAGTCCTGGAACGCGGCCTCGTCATCGAGGCGATCGACCACATCGCCGAATCCCGTTACGACATCGGTAATCCGAGCCCCCTTGCCCGCCGCTATTGTCACGCACGCGCCCATTTCAACGACGACCGCACCCGCACATTGTATTACTTCGTCGAAGAATCCACAGGATTTGTCGGCATCAAGTGGAACGTCGAATTCTGCATCAGAGGTCTCGACCCGTGGCGCGTCTATGACGGCCGCTGCCGCGTCGCGCGTCCCCAGTAGTCGACGCCCCGGCCAGGGGCCCCGGTCGGTCCTTCCCGACAGCCTGCCGATCGCCTCCGCGCGGACGAGACAGGGCGATGCCACCTCCGCCGATTCCGGCATGCGTCTGTCCGACGGCTCATGCGAACACATCCGGGACATCCGCGCAGAAAACGGCGTTGCTTCGCGCTTGACGCAAAGAAATGATCAATTCTGCGTCCGTGTTTCATGAAACCATTGGGATAATTGCAAGGAATTGCGTAGTTATTTTTCGTTCCCCAACGCCTCCCTGAAAGTTTCCGCCATGATGATCCTTTATTCCACACCCGCCTCTCCCTTCGGCCGCAAGGTCAAGATCGCCGCACAGCATCTGGGTCTCGCAGACCGGATCGAAGTGCGCGGAGCCGACGTGAACAACGACGACGATCCCTTACTCAAGGCCAATCCGGTCGGAAAGATCCCGGCCCTGACGCTCGAGGACGGCACGACACTGTTCGACAGCCGGGTCATTCTCGACTATCTCGACCACCTTGCAGGCGGCAATCGCATCCTGCCGGCGAGTCCGGAAAGCCGCTATCGGGCGCTGGTTCTGCAGGCTGCCTGCGACGGGCTGATCGACGCCGCCATCCTCCAGATCTACGAGCGACGTTATCGCCCGGAGGACAAGCGCCATCAGCCCTGGGTCGACCGGCAGGCGGACAAGGTGTCCCGGACGCTCGCCACGCTTGAAACCCATCCGACGGAGGTCGACGGCGCGATCCATGTCGGCGCCATCACCAAGGCGTGTGCGCTCGGATATCTGGATTTCCGCTTCGAGGGCGCATGGCGCGCCACCCATCCGAACCTCGTCGCCTGGCTGACCCGGTTCGAGGAGGCCGTGCCGGCCTTTTCCGCCACCACGCCAAGCGATTGATACCGGAGCATCGCGCCGGTCGGCGGCACTCCCGCACCGACCGCGCTCTTGCCGGCCTCTGACCGGCCTACCCCTTCGCCGCTTTCCCGAACCCGCACAACCCCCTTTGATAGGAGACAGCCATGGTTTTCGGATCCGTTCCCGTCACGCAAAGCCAGCGCCACACCCGGTCGAGCCAGGTCTCGGACGACATCGATTTCGAGATCAAGGGCGCGGAAATGCAGTTCGTCGAGGTTGAACTCGATCCCGGCGAATCCGCCATAGCCGAAGCCGGCTCGATGATGTTCAAGCCGCCGTCGGTGACCATGAACACGGTGTTCGGCGACGGATCGGAACAGGGCGGCGGCGGCGGCCTGTTCGACAAACTCGTGGGAGCCGGCAAGCGGCTTGTGACCGGCGAAAGCCTGTTCACCACGGTCTTCACCCACGAAGGACACGGCAAGGCGCGGGTCGCCTTTGCTGCCCCCTATCCGGGCCACATCCTGGCGATCAAGCTCGACGAGGTCGGCAATCGCCTGATCTGCCAGAAGGATTCCTTTCTGTGCGCCGCCCGCGGCGTGGCGCTCGGCATCTTCTTCCAGAAACGCATCATGACCGGATTGTTCGGCGGCGAAGGCTTCATCATGCAGCAGCTGGACGGCGACGGCTGGGTCTTCGTCCATGTCGGCGGCACCGTGACGGAATTGACGCTGGCACCGGGCGAGGAAATCCACATCGACACCGGCTGTGTCGCCGCCTTCACATCCGGCGTCGATTTCGATCTGGAACAGGCCGGCTCGATCAAGTCGATGATTTTCGGCGGCGAGGGCATGTTCTTTGCCCGGCTGACGGGTCCGGGCAAGGTCTGGATCCAGAGCCTGCCGTTTTCCCGGCTTGCCGGCCGTGTCTTTGCGGCTGCCCCGCAGGGCGGCGGCCGGCATGTCGGCGAGGGTTCGGTTCTGGGCGGCCTCGGCGGCCTGCTCGACGGCGACAACCGTTGATCGAAAGACAGCGCGGCTTTTATTGGCGGGGCAGTATCCCTATATGCGGGGTTCGGGGCCTGGGCGAGCGCCCCGATTTCCTGTGGGCGATGTCGGAGATGTCCGGTCTGCGCCTCCCCGGTTCGGGCGGACCGGGCGGATTGTCTTCTGCACCCTGCCCGCCTAGCGCTGATTCGCCCCTGGAGCACGATTGCCGGTGTTGACAGATTTCATCAGCCTATTGGGCGGCATGATGCTCCTTGTTCTGGCGGGCGACGTGATGGTGCGCGGCGCCGTCGGCGTCGCCGAGGCCATCGGCGTTCCGGCCATCGTCATCGGCCTGACGATCGTCGCGTTTGGAACCTCGGCTCCCGAATTATTCATCTCGCTCCGCGCCGTGCTTGGCGATGCGAGCGGCATCGCCATCGGCAATGTGGTCGGCTCCAACGTCGCCAATGTGCTTTTGATCATGGGGATCCCCTCGATCATCGCAGCCACATCCTGCGACGAACCGGGCGCCTTGCGCAGCGCGTTTTTCATGATGGGCGTCACGGTGATCTTCGCGATCCTGTGCACCACCGGCGAACTGGACCTGATCGCCAGCGGCATTCTGCTGGCCCTCCTGGCGTTTTTCATTGCCGATACGGCCCGCACGGTGCTCACCGCCCGACGCGCCCGGGAACGGGAGGCCGGTCCGTCGGAAATGGGGGCTGCCGGGGTGCGCAGCGAGCGCGACATCGATGACGACGACGATCCCGCAATGGCTCTTATGGAAGACGTCGACGGCGTGCCGTCCAGCGTGCTGGTCGCCGTCCTGTTCCTGGCCGGCGGCATGATCGGCCTGCCGGCCGGCGCGCATTTTACCATCGAGGGCGCCGTCAGCCTTGCCCGGCAATGGGGCGTTTCCGAAGCCGCCATCGGGCTGACCATCATCGCGCTCGGAACCTCGCTTCCCGAACTGACAACCACGGTCATGGCCGCGATCCGCGGACAGGGTGCCGTCGCGATCGGCAACGTGATCGGGTCGAACATCTTCAACCTGCTGGCCATCATGGGCATCACCGCGGCCATTGTACCGGTCGCTGTTCCTGCCGAGATCCTGATTTTCGACATCTGGGCGATGGTGCTGTCGTCCGGCCTCCTGTTGATATTTACAATGCTGAAACTGGAGATCACCCGGACGCTCGGCGTGATATTTGTCATTTTCTATCTCAGCTATATCTACCTTGTCTTCCAGACGGGCATGGCCTGATACCTAAGGTAGATTATCCGGTATCGGCGCCGACCCGGCGCTTAACTTCAGATATCCGGGGATTTCCGTTGACAGATTCCGTTGCGCTCGTGACCGGCGGCGCCAAACGCATTGGCAAGGCCATTGTCGAACAACTCGCCGATGCAGGCTGGTCGGTCTGCATCCATTGCAACCGTTCGCGAGCGGACGCCGACGCTTTGGCGGAGGCGCTGAACCGACAGGGCGCGCGCGCCGCCGTCGTCCAGGCCGACCTGTCCGATATTGCCGCGGTACGCACCATTGTGCCCCGCACGGTCGACCTCCTTGGGCCGCCCGCTCTCCTGGTGAACAACGCATCGCTGTTCGAGGAAGACACCGTCGACACCTTGACCGAGGCGAGTTGGGACAAGCATATGACCGCCAATCTCCAGGCGCCGATCGTGCTCGCCCAGGAAATGGCAGCCGCCCTGCCCGCCGACCGCGAGGGCCTGATCGTCAACCTGATCGATCAACGGGTCTGGAAGCTGACACCGCAATTCTTTTCCTACACCCTGTCGAAATCGGCGCTGTTTACCGCAACGAAGACCATGGCCCAGGGGCTCGCGCCGCGCATTCGGGTCAACGGCATTGGGCCGGGGCCGACAATCATGAATGCCCGCCAGGAGGACAGCGATTTCCGCCAGCAGGTCGAGGCGACAATTCTGGGACGCGGTGCGGATCTTGCCGAGTTCGGGGCGACGATCCGCTATCTATGGGAAAACCGCTCGATCACCGGTCAGATGATCGCGCTCGACGGCGGGCAGCATTTGATATGGCAAACGGCGGACGTTAGCGTAGCCGAGTAGGGAGGATGCGATTCGATCGCCGGCTCCCAATCCGCCCCCTTGAAAGAGACGATGCCGCGCAACGACCCTGAAACCGTGCCGCTGGATAACCCGGCCGACGCCGCACCCGAAAACGGTTCGGACGCGTCTGCCATGGCTTCCGACGACGGTCCGTCGCTGAAGCGCGGAACGGCGGTGATCGCCGATATGGTCCGGCAATTGCCGAACGCGCCCGGCGTGTATCGGATGTTCAACGAAGCCGGCGACGTTCTGTATGTCGGCAAGGCCCGCAGCCTGAAGAAACGCGTCATCAGCTACACGCGGCTCAACGGCCAATCCCATCGCATCGCGCGCATGATCACCCAGACCGCGAGCATGGAATTTGTCCGCACGCACACGGAAACCGAGGCGCTCCTGCTTGAGGCCAACCTGATCAAGCGGCTGCGGCCGCGCTTCAACGTGCTGTTGCGCGACGACAAGTCGTTTCCCTACATCCTGATCGCCGAGGACCATCCGGCACCGCAGATCGTCAAACATCGCGGCGCCCGCAAGCGCAAGGGCAGTTATTACGGACCGTTTGCCTCGGCCGGTGCCGTCAACCGCACCATCAATGCGCTGCAAAAGGCCTTTCTCCTGCGCAATTGCAGCGATTCCGTCTACGAGACCCGGACCCGTCCCTGTCTCCTGTTCCAGATCAAGCGCTGTGCCGCGCCGTGCACGGGCGAGATTTCACAAGAGGGCTATGCCGAACTGGTGACGGAGGCTCACAGCTTCCTGAGCGGCAAGTCGAAGGCAATCCAGGATTCCCTTTCCGCCTCCATGCAGGAGGCCTCCGAGCGCCTCGATTTCGAAACGGCCGCGATCTATCGCGACCGGCTGTCCGCGCTCTCCCACGTCCAGTCGCACCAGGGCATCAATCCGCAATCCGTCGAGGAGGCCGATGTCTTTGCCTGCCATCAGGACGGCGGCCAGACCTGTATCCAGGTGTTCTTTTTCCGGACGGGCCAGAACTGGGGCAACCGCGCCTACTTCCCCCGCGCAGACAAGAGCCTTGGCGCGGCGGCCGTGCTGGAAAGTTTCCTCGCCCAGTTCTACGACGACAAGCCCTGCCCTCGTATGGTGCTCCTGTCCGATGACATCGAGGAACGGGAATTGCTCGAGGCGGCGCTGACTGAGCGCAGCAGCCGCAAGGTCACCGTCGCGGTGCCGCAACGCGGCGAAAAACGGGAATTGGTAGACCACGCGCTTGCCAATGCGCGCGAGGCTCTCGGCCGCAAGCTGGCCGATACGTCGTCCCAGGAAAAACTGCTCGCCGGCCTCGCCGAAGCGCTTGGTCTGGACGAAGTGCCGCGCCGCATCGAGGTTTACGACAACAGCCACATCATGGGGACGAACGCGGTCGGTGCGATGATCGTGTCCGGTCCCGAGGGATTTACAAAGAACCAGTACCGCAAGTTCAACATCCGCAACGAGGACCTGGCGCCGGGCGACGATTACGGCATGATGCGCGAAGTTATGCAGCGCCGGTTTTCACGGCTCTTGAAGGAGGCCGGCCCGCGCTCTGAAGCGCCGCGGGACGAAGCCGGCTTCGGCCCCTGGCCGGATCTGGTTCTGATCGACGGCGGGCTTGGCCAGTTGAACGCCGTCCGGGCCGTCATCGAGGAGCTCGGCATTGCTGATGTACCGCTGGTCGGCGTCGCCAAAGGCGTCGACCGCGATGCCGGCCGTGAAGTGTTTCATGTGCCGGGCAAGAAGGCGTTCCGCCTGCCGGTGCGCGACCCGGTACTCTATTTCATTCAGCGGCTGCGCGATGAGGCCCACCGTTTTGCGATCGGCAGTCACCGCGCCAAGCGCAAGGCGGACATCGTCCGCAATCCGCTCGACGAGATTCCCGGCATCGGTCCGACCCGCAAGCGCGCCCTCTTGCACCATTTCGGTACCGCCAAGGCGGTGGGCCGTGCCGCAGTGACGGACCTTGTCGCGGTGGAGGGCATATCCGAACAGACCGCGCAGTCGATCTACGATTATTTTCACGATCAGGCGGAGTGACACAGGTCCGCGTCACGCCGCACTGAACAGGGGAAAGCTGACGCCGAGCGACCAGGCCAGGATCAGCCCGAGCGCAAGACCTGTCGCCCCCGGCGAGTGCGTCCGGCGTCCGACCCAGCCGCCCATCAGCCCGAACACGATGAAATACAACAGAATGATCGGGATGATCATGATCAGGAAAAACAGACGCTCGAAATCGAGCGCTACCGCGGCACCGAGCGACGCCAGAAAACAGCCGCGCGCCAGGATCACCCGGAAAAACGAGGTGCGCCCGGCTTCCGTGGCGAGACTGTCGGCCGTCATGGTGGCAACCGCCCCGACGGCGATCGCACCGATGATCGGCAGCCGGTCGGCAACGGGCATGAACGACGCGACATAGCGGTCGAGCGCCCCACCGAACACGAAAATCCCGTAAGCCGCAAACGCCAGCGCTGACAGCCAGGCGACATGCCCGATCCGCACGCCGTTCCATGAAAGGATTCCGATCGACAGCGTCCCGTAGACCAGCAGATGCACGGCCAGATAGTCCGCAACGAGCACCGGCAGGAACCGGGTCTCGAAGAGGCTGAGGACGAGCGGTGTAATCACCGCCGGAACCAGAACCGCGAGCAGGTAAACGCGCATCCCGATCGCCGGCGGCGTCGGATCATGGTCCGGCAGGAATTTCGAGAGCGGCCAGGCCAGGATGACAAGACCGGCGAGCAGGAGAATGATCCAGATTCCGGTCGCCGAAACCGGCCCCGCGGAAGACCGTTGGAAGACCGCGTCGAGCCAGGTCCGCGTTTCTTCAAGGGCCGTCTGCGAATACAAGACGCCGACATGTTCCACATTCGGCGCGACCACCGCCCGGCGGCCGCCATTCGATGCCGGATCGCCGACCGTCTCGCCTTCCGAGGCAGAGGCCTCGGCAAGGCGCAGGTTACGCAGCCCGTCGCTCCGCAAAGCTCCTTCCCATTCGCCCGAGATGATCAGGAGATTGCGGGGCTCGGTCGGCGTGACGGCTTCGGAAAACATGGAGATGGCAACGACCGCTCTGACCCGGCGATCTTCCATGGCCTGGCGCACGATGATGTCGGATGCCATGGAGTGGCCGAGCAGGGCGACCCGGCCGTCCACGCCGGGAAGACCGAGGGCAACATCGGTAACCGCAGCAATTTCATTCATCAGCAATCGGGTCGTCCCGTCGATGGCCTCGACATCGCCGGACATCGGAACCGGATTGCGCCCATGCCCTAAGAAGTCGAAGGCAGCAACGACATAGCCCGCCTGCGCCAATGTGAGCGAATAGGCTTCCATCAATTGCCGGGACCCGGCAAACCCGTGGGTGACGACAATCGCCGGCGCGCTCGAGATATCGGCACGCTGATAGACGGTGATCGGTGTGGATCCGACCGAAAGGGTTTCGATTGACAAACCGCTGCGCGCATTTTCGAGTTGCCAAACTGCCAGGAGGCTTAGAATGCCGCCCACGCCAGCCGCGACCAGACGGCGCCAGTATGTTTTCAACGTGATCTCTCTTTAAGCCGGTCGATGGTCCGCACGCGCAACCTTAGCCTCTGGCGCACCGCCGCGCATCGGAAATTCTGGTCGATGACGACCCGGCACGCATACCCGTTGACCATCGACCTGGCCACGCCGACGATGCATTTTAGGATAGCTTCTTTGCCCGATCCGTCGTCCCGCGGCTTGTTCGGCGGATCCAGTCTGCCGGCCGCAAGCGGTTACGCCGCTGGATTACCCGCATGAAGCGGGTAATGACTGGCCGGAGGTTCTTTTGCAAAGAAGAGGCGAGGTCGAATGACCCTGTCATGCTCAAAGGTGGATGCGTGTATGCCGTGCGGCTATGACTGAGGACGCAGGATCGACTGAAGCCGGCACCGGAAACGGGCCGAAGCGTGTGTTCGTGCTGGGTGCGACCGGGACAATCGGTCAGGCCACGGTACGTGCTCTCGTGCGACGCGGCCATGACGTCGTGTGTTTTCTGCGCCATCGCGCCGGCCCGAGCAGCGGCAAGGGACACGACATCGCTGCCGAACCGGGCGGTACCGTGACCATACGCTACGGCGACGTAACCGATCCGGCCTCCCTCGAACACGACGGCTTCCAGGGCGAGCATTTCGATGCGCTGGTTTCCTGCATGGCCTCGCGGACGGGCGCGCCCCGGGATGCCTGGGCGATCGATCACCAGGCCCATATGGACGCCATGGCGGCCGCGGGTCGGCACGGCGTGACCCACATCGTCCTGCTCTCGGCCATCTGTGTCCAGAAACCGCTTCTCGCGTTCCAGCATGCCAAACTGGCCATCGAAAAAAGCCTCGCCGAATCCGGCCTGACCTATTCCATCGTCCGGCCGACCGCCTATTTCAAGTCGCTCGCCGGTCAGATCGACCGGTTGCGCAACGGCAAACCGTTTCTGGTGTTCGGCGACGGCAATCTGACGGCGTGCAAGCCGATCGGCGCCGACGATCTCGGCCGCTACCTCGCGGAATGTCTCGATGATCCCGCCCGACAGAACAAGATCTTGCCGATCGGCGGGCCGGGCGACGCGATGACACCGCTGGAACAAGGCGCCTTGCTGTTTTCCCTGATCGGCAAACCGCCGCGCTTCCGGCATGTGCCGGTGGCCCTGCTGCGTACGATTGCCGCAACGCTTGGTACGCTCGGGCACATCGTGCCGCCGCTGGCGGACAAGGCCGAACTGGCGCGCATCGGCCTTTATTATGCCACCGAATCCATGCTGATCCTCGACCCGGCAACCGGGCGCTACGACGCGGAAGCGACGCCGTCCTTCGGCGCGCAGACTCTGGCTGACTACTACGCCGCCCTCCTCCAGGGTGAAATTCCGGACGAGCGCGGCGAGCATGCCGTTTTCTGACGGTCTTCACCGTGTACGGCAGGAAAACTCTGGCCTTCAGCTCTGGGACGCGTCAATTCTATCGGCCGGCGCGGGAACATAGGAAACGATCATGGCATCGATCGACTGGACTGTCGTTACGACGTTTGCGGTCTTGTGGGCCGCCATCGTGCCGACACCGGGTGCGAATTCCCTCATGGTCACGCATATCGCGCTGACCCGTGGACCGCGCGCGCTCGCGCAGGCAATCGCCGGGAACATGGTTGGCATCGGATTGCTGGCGCTGGCGGCCCTGCTCGGCATGGCCGTCGTCCTGTCGGCATTTCCCTGGTTGCGGCTCGCCGTGCATGTGCTCGGCGGTCTGTATCTGATCTATTTCGGCATTCTCCTGCTGCGCCGCTCGCGTCAGCCCGCACCGCCGGTCCCCGCGCAACCGGCACAGGGCGCACCGCAGACGAGTGGGTGGAAGATGTTCGGCCTCGGCTTCGCGACCGCCCTGTCGAATGCCCAGGCGATCGTTTTCATAACCAGCATCTTCGCGGTCGCCGGAATTCTTGAGGCAAATCTTCTGACCGGTCTGGTCTGCCTTGCGGTCATGATCGCCATGAACGCGGCCTATCTCGGATTCCTCGGCTGGCTGTTCCTGCGCCCGACGCCACGTCGCCTGTATGCGCGCTTCCGTCGGGTGTTCGAGGCAACCATCGGCGCCGTCTTCACCCTGTTCGGCGTGCGCCTCATCCTGCGCGAAATTCTACGGACCTAGAGCCCGGGCCAGAGTCAGTCGACCAGCTTAGATGCAAGATCCACCATATCATTGGCGATCACGTCCCAGTCCGAGGTAGCCTCAAGGTCCACGGTCTGATTGTCGCCATGTTCGCTCAGGCGCGGAAAAAACGCGGTTTTCAGACCGGCAGACCGGGCCGCATCAAGGTCCGAATTGTGCGCCGCCACCATCATCGTTTCCTCCGGCCGCAGGCCGAAGGCGGCGGCCGAGGCGATGTAGACGGCCGGTTTCGGCTTGTAATCCCGGGCGATCTCCGCCCCCAGAATGGCATCCCAGGGCAGCCCCCCATACCGCGCAAGCCAGGTCATCAGTGCGATCGAGCCGTTGGAACAAGGCGCGATCGGGTATCGTGTCTTGAGGCGCTGAAGGCCGGGCACGCTGTCCGGCCATGGCGGCAGCTTCTCCCAGGCACGATTGAGCCGAACCCGGTCTGCCTCCCCGACAGCGGCGTCGAGCGAAAAGTCGATGAGCACCTTGTCGAGGTTTTCGCGATGCAGCACGTCGAGCGGCACATAGCCCCGCCCCTCGGACCGGATGGCTTCCATTGCCGGCTGATAGAGGTTGCGCCAGGCGACCGCAAAGGCAACGGCATCGATGGTGAGGCCGGCCTCGGCGCAATAGGCCGCGACATCCCGCGAAACCCCGGTCCGCCAGTCGACCACCGTTCCGAACACATCGAAAATCAACGCCTTGACCATCCGAGCCCCTCTCATGGAAAGGCTGCACTATGGCGAGGCCGATCGCCTGGAGCAAGTCGGAGATCGGGTGCACGGGCACGGGCTCCGATCCGTACCGGACCCCTCGTCGAGTGCACACCAATCGTGGTTCGCCTATTCCGCCGGGACTTCCGCCTCTGCGTGTTTTCGCACCCGTTCAGCCTGTTTTTTGGCCTTTTCGACGGCAGCGCGGGCAGATTCGTTCAGATCGAACATTTCCAGCGCTTCGGTTTCTGGATTTTCGACCGGGCGGATAGCCAGATCGGTATAGGCCCGCACATCGCCATCGGCCTGCACCCGCTTGCGGATCTTGTGGATTTTCCAGGCATAGGCACCGAACCGGGCATATTTGACGAGCGTTTGTGCGGCAAAGACCGGTGCATAGAGGATCCAGGGCAGTCGCCGGCGGCCCGGACGGCGCTGCATCGGGTCCTTCAGCCGCAGATAACCGCATTGCTGGGGATGCACGCCTTCGTACTTCATGGCGCCAAAAATCTGCAGGCAAAGCCGCCAGATCTTGACCGGTTTGATGCCATAGGCGGCATTGCGGCGCATCATCGTCTCGACATGCACATCCGTGTAATACCAGTCCCAGACATCGGCATAGGTCTGCTGCCAGACTTCCGGGCTCATGCGCGGATGTTCGCAGGTCGTGTGCTCCAGATCGTAGCGGTTAAGGTCCGGATCGAGCCATGTGCCGTTTTCGTAGAGCGTCTTGTGGTCCTGGGATCCCGGCAACGGGGTCAGCATGGTGAATTCCAGGAGATCCACCGGCAATTCGCGCTGCACGATCTCGATATCGCGCTTGATGCTTTCCGGCGTGTCGTTGGGCAGGCCCATGATGAAACCGGCATAGGTGATGATGCCGTGTTCCTTCCACATCTGGAACATCGTACGGTATTCTGTAATCCGGTTCTGCCCCTTGTTCATGTGGGCGAGGTTCTCCGGGTTGATGCTTTCGAGCCCGATAAACACGTAGACGCAACCGGCTCGCGCCGATTTCTCAATGAAATTCGGGAGCTTGTGGGCAAGTGTATCGACCTGGATGACGAACTGGATGCGAATCCCGTCGTTTTCCCGCAAGTCTATGATCCGGTCGTAGATCGCTTCCCAGTTCTTGTTGCGGGCGAAATTGTCATCCGTGATGAAAAAGTCGTGCACGCCCTGGGCATGGTTTTCGCGGATGAGCTGTTCGATATCGTCCGCGTCGCGCCAGCGCGACTTGCGCCCCTGGACGTTGATGATCGTACAGAACGAGCACTGGAAGGGACAGCCACGGCCGGCGTCAAACGATGAGATGCTGCCTTCGTAGCGCCGCACGATATCCGCAGGCAGCACCGGCGGCACCTGATTTTGCAGGCCGGGCAGGTCGTTCATGTAATTGTAGATCGGCTTCAGCGCGCCGTTGCGGGCATCGCACAGCACGGTTTCGAACCGTTCTTCGGCTTCGCCCGCAAACAGGCTGACGCCGAGGTCGAGCGCGTCCTGCAGGTCCTGCGGCAAGTCCTTGAGCATCGACAGGCATCCGGACACGTGAAAACCGCCGATGGCAACGGTGGCGCCTTCCGCCCGAAGCCGCCGCGCGATTTCCAGGGCGCGGGGATATTGATTGGACTGGACGCCGACCAGACAGACGAGCCCATCGGCACCCGCTTGCTGGTGCCGCCGAACGATACGGGACATCGGGACCCGCATCGTCATCTCGTCATAGGCATTGACCACGATGTCGACGTCATCGCCAAGCACCCGCCGGCTGGCGCAGTCCTGGGCGATCGCGTAGAGGCAGGCCATGGAATTGGACGGAATCCAGGCCTTCCACCATTGCAGGACGTAGCCGTCGTCGTCGTAGTGCGACGGCTTGATGATGTCGACGTGAAACGTGCGCATGAACCGACTCCGCCCTCCCGACGGCTCGGATGGCCGTCGTCTGCCACAAACAGCGCAGAGGATGGTCGTCCTCCCAGGACCCGCCGCGATCATCGCGATCCGGCAAGCTCAACGGCGGTATCCCGCCCGCCTTCCCCAAGGTGATGGCAATAAGAACCGCGAAGGTTCGGCCGATTGATCTGCGCCCTCCGTAGATCAACGTACCATACGGACTGCAAACTGACGAGATGTCTTGTTTGGGTTCGGCCGCTTACGCTTCGGCAGCTTCCAGATCATCGATCAGACCTTCAATAACCGACAGTCCCATGGACCAGAAGGCCGGATCGCGGGCGTCGAGCCCGAACGGGCGCAACAGGTCCGAGTGATGCTTCGTTCCGCCGGCTTTCAGGAGATCGAAATACTTCTCCTGAAACCCCTCCTCGGCGTTCTGGTAGACCGCATAAAGCGAGTTGACCAGGCAATCGCCGAAGGCATAGGCGTAGACGTAGAACGGCGCATGGATGAAATGCGGGATATAGGCCCAGAAGGTCTCGTATCCCTCCCGCAGTTCCACATGCGGCCCGAGGCTGTCGCGCTGCACGTCCATCCAAAGGCCGCAAATCTGGTCGGCCGTCAGTTCGCCGTTCCGGCGCTCCAGGTGGAGCTTGCGTTCGAAACTGTAGAACGCAATCTGCCGTACGACCGTGTTGATCATGTCCTCGACCTTGCCCGCGAGCATGGTTTTGCGGATCTCCGGAGAGGCCGCGCCGTCAAGCAGGGATCGGAAAGTCAGCATCTCGCCGAAGACGCTGGCGGTTTCGGCAAGCGTCAGGGGCGTCGGCGCCATCAGGGCGCCCTGGGGCGCGGCCAAAACCTGGTGCACGCCGTGACCCAGTTCGTGGGCGAGTGTCATGACGTCACGGATCTTGCCCTGATAATTGAGCAGGACGTAGGGATGAGCGCTCGGTACCGTCGGATGCGAAAACGCGCCGGGCGCCTTGCCCGTGCGGCTCGGGGCATCGATCCAGCCGTCGGCGAAAAACCGGTCGGCGATTTCCGCCATCTGCGGTGCAAAGCCCGAATAGGCCTGCAGCACGGTGCTGCGCGCTTCCTCCCAGGGAATGACGCGGGTATCCGCCCCGGGCAGCGGAGCGTTTCGGTCCCAATGGGCCAGTTTTTCCTGCCCCAGCCAGCGCGCCTTCATGGCGTAGTACCGGTGCGAAAGCCTTGGATAGGCATCCTGGACAGCGCGCACCAGGGCATCGACGACCTCCGGTTCCACCCGATTGGCCAGGTGCCGCGACTGAGCGACGTCCTCGAAGCCGCGCCACCGGTCCGAGATCTCCTTGTCCTTGGCGAGTGTGTTGGTGATCAGCGCAAATGTGTTCAAGGTGCCGCGAAACGTCGCGGCCAGCGCTTCCGACGCAGCCTTGCGTTTTTCCGCCGACGGATCCTGCATCAGGGTCAGTGTCGGTTCCAGGGACAGGTCGGCATCCCCGACGCGAAACCGCAGCCCGGCAATGGTCTCGTCAAACAGGCGATTCCAGGCGGCGCGGCTGGTGACCGACTTTTCGTGGAACAATTGCTCGATCCGGTCTTCCAGCTGAAACGGCTTGTCCTTGCGGATATCCTCCAGCCAGGGCCGGTATCGGCCGAGATCGGGCGTTTCCATCGCCGCCGCAAGCACATCATCCGGCAGCCGGTTGAGTTCCAGCGGAAAAAACAGGAGCCGGGCGCTCGCGGAGGTGATCCTTTCCTGAATGTCGCCATAGAACTTGGCACGCGCCGGATCCGTCGTGTCGCCGGCGTAGACCAGGCTGGCGAATGAAATCAATCGGCCCAGGCGGTCTTCAAGCGCTTCATAGGCATGGACCGCGGCAAACACGGCATCGGCGCCGTTTTCGCCATCGAGCATCTCCGCCAGTTTTCCCTTGTAGCGCTCCTCGAACGCGAGCGCATCAGCATCCGTCCGGCTGAGATCGCGCGCCACTTCAGGTGCGTCGAGCCCGGAATACAGATCGCTGAGATCCCATTCCGGCAACGGCCCCATCTCGCCCGCCGGGCTGTCCGGCCGGCCGGTCGACGGGGCTATGTCAGTTGAGGCGGATGCATGGCGTGCGCTCATAGGCGGGATCCTCTGGAAGCAGCGTGTTCAGGCGGCGGAACCGAGCGACGGGCCCGATGGACCGATCGAATGGGACTGCCACCCATACCCGCCTTTGTGGCATCTGTCATGACCCTCTGTTGTCGGATGCGAAACTCTACGCGACCATGCACGAGCCGGGCGGCAAGGCCGCGTTTAAGGCCATGTTTACCCGCCCCGGTCACACTCCGCCCGACTTCTGGTGTGTGAGTGGACAGGGTGTCGCGTAGCGTTATGAAAACCCGAATTCTCATTGTCGACGACGATCCCGTCCAACGCAGGCTGCTTGAAACGGCCGTAAAGCGCCTGGGACACAATGTCGAGGAAGCGGAGGATGGCGCGCGAGCGCTGGACATCCTACTCGGATCCGACGGCGCCGACATCGCTCTTGTCATTCTCGATCTCGTCATGCCCGAAGTCGATGGCATGATGGTCCTGGCGCGCATGCGCGAAGCCAATTGCTCGCATCCCGTCATCGTCCAGACCGCCCATGGCGGCATCGACACCGTTGTCAGCGCCATGCGCGCCGGCGCCAGCGATTTCGTGGTCAAGCCGGTCTCGCCTGAACGGCTTGAAGTATCCATAAACAACGCCCTCAAGGTCACGGCCCTGGAAGGCGAGATCCAGCGGATCAAGAAGAGCCAGTCAGGCAGTCTGACATTTCGCGATATCGTGACCCGGTCGCCGCTCATGGACAAGGTGATCCGGCTGGGCGAACGCGCCGCCAAATCGAATATTCCGATCCTGATCGAAGGCGAATCCGGCGTCGGCAAGGAACTGGTCGCCCGGGCCATCCAGGGCACCGGCGGACGCAAGTCCCGGTCCTTCGTGACCGTCAATTGCGGCGCCATTCCGGAAAATCTGGTCGAGAGCATCCTGTTCGGACACGAAAAGGGCGCCTTTACGGGCGCTGTCGACAAACATGTCGGAAAGTTCCAGGAAGCCCATGGCGGCACGCTGTTTCTCGATGAGGTCGGCGAATTACCGGCCGACATCCAGGTCAAATTGCTGCGTGCCATCCAGGAAGGCGAAATCGATCCGGTCGGAGCCAAGAAACCGAGCCGTGTCGATTTCCGGCTGATTTCGGCGACCAACCGCTCGATGCTCGATCTGGTACGGACCGGAGACTTCCGCGAGGACCTGTTCTACCGGTTGAACGTCTTTCCCATATGGATTCCGCCGCTGCGCGAACGACCGGAAGACATTCCCGAACTCGCACGGCATTTCATGGCGCGGTTTGCGGCCGAAGAGGGCAAGCGTCATGTCAGCGCGATCTCGCCGGACGCCATGCATCTTTTGCAATCCTATCGGTGGCCCGGCAACATCCGACAATTGGAAAACGCCGTCTTCCGGGCAGTCGTCCTGTGCGACGGCGCCTATCTGACGGTCGACGAGTTTCCGCAGATTGCCGCACAGGTGGACGAAACCGATACCACGCGCCTGCCGGGGACGGCATCGCGGTCGGCCCGCGCAACGCCCCCGCAAGACCTGCAGGCCAGCCGGACCGCGACCGATGATCCGAATCCGGAGGACGTTCCGGTTTTTGCCGGGGTTCCGATCCCCGACCCGCTGGACCCGTCAGACCGGAATCCGGCTGTCGCCAGAGCGTCCGATCCGTTCGGCGCTATCCGCTTTCTGCGCGACGACGGGCAGATCCGGGACCTTGAAGAAATGGAGGCGGAAATCATCCGACTGGCCATCGAGCATTACGGCGGCCGCATGTCGGAGGTGGCGCGCCGGTTGAAGATCGGGCGTTCGACGCTGTATCGCAAGCTCAAGGAATACGGTCTCGACACGCCGCCGGCCCCGGTCGCCGCCGAATAGATTCGGGCGCTTTTCGGATCAACTTTACGCGCCAAGTGTTGCGTTCACCGCAAACACCATTATCCATAGGGTTCGACGCGTCTCAATCGACGGGAAGGATCCGCGGATGCGTATTGTCCGCTCCATTGTGCCGTTTGCGCTTGCCTGCGCCGTGACCGGCCCGGGTCAGGCGTTGCCGATCGCCGGATCCACCGATGGCCTGGATCCCCCAGCGACACCGCGCGTCTCAGCAGATCCGGTTGCGCAGGCTCTGAAGGCACGCCTTGAGACCGGACACGGCTCCCCTGAGATCGCCTCCCCTGCGATCGGTCCCGAGACGGAACGCAAAGCTGCATTGACGGCCTTTTACATGGGCCGGGGCTGGAAGCCCGTGTGGACCAAGGGCGGTCAGATTTCGCAAGCGGGGCGTCTGGTCATTCTGCGTCTTGAAGCGGCCGCGAAAGACGGCCTCGATCCCTCGGATTATCCGACCCCGAGCCTTGACCTCGGCAAGTCATGGCCGGTCCCCGCGGCCGAGATTGCCCGCTCGGAACTGATGATCGCCCGATCGGTGCTGCGTTTTGCAGACCACGCGCAGGCCGGCCGCGTTCGCCCTTCCGAGGTTTCATCGACGATCGACCTGACGCCGCAACGGCCGGATCCGCTGGACGTCTTGCGGCGTGTGGCCGGATCCTCAGATCCGGTGGCGGCGCTTGCGGCATTCAATCCGCCGCATCAGGGCTTCCGTGCGCTGCGCGAAAGACTGGCGAAGCTGCAGGAGACCGAAGCGACCTCCGCCGTCCCGGTGGTGCCGGTCCCGCCCGGCGCAAGTCTGCGGCCCGGCGAGCGGGATGACAGGATTGTTTTGTTGCGCGCGCGTCTGAACGTGGTCGCCCGGCCGGGGCGCGCCGACCGCTTCGACATGGATCTGCGCCAAGCCGTGATTGCCTTTCAGGAGGCGGCCGGTCTGAAACCCGATGGCGTCGTCGGTCCTCGCACGATCGCCGCGCTCAATGCCGAGATGCCGGCGGCCGATCGCGCTGGAATCCTGGCAAATATGGAAATGTGGCGCTGGGCGCCGCGGGATTTCGGTGCGTTTCACGTCGCGGTCAACGTGCCGGAATACCGGCTGCGCATCATGCGGGACGGCGAAGCGGTACATTCGACCCGGATCGTGGTGGGCAAGGTCCGTCACAAGACGCCGATCTTCTCCGACGAAATGGAGCACGTGGTCGTCAATCCGTACTGGAATGTCCCTGCCTCGATCGCCCGAAACGAATTGCTGCCGTCGATCCGGGCGAACCCCGCCAGCTATCTGCACCGGCGCGGCTACGAGGTTCTGTATGCCGGACGGCGGGTCAATCCGGCTGCGCTTTCCTGGGACGCGCGAACGATCCGGCAGGTCCGCATCCGCCAACGCCCCGGACGCCGGAACGCGCTCGGCCGCGTGAAATTCCTGTTTCCGAACCGCCATGCGGTCTACCTGCACGACACGCCGTCACGCCATCTCTTCGACCGGCCGGTCCGCGCCTACAGTCATGGCTGCGTGCGCGTGCAGAATCCGATGGAATTCGCGGACACCTTGTTGACTGCTGATCCCAAGTGGAGCGGACGCCAGGTTCGCAGCCTTTTGGGCGCCAAAGAGCGCTGGGTTAACCTGTCCCGCCATATTCCTGTCCATATTTCGTATTTTACGGTTTGGGTTAATGAGGCCGGGAAACTGCACAGGGCACACGATATTTACGGACACGAGGCAAAGGTGCGGTCGCTATTGGGGCTTTGAAAACCTGAGCTTGCTGTCCACTGCCCCTTTGTCTTCGTGAATAAATGCGGTAAAGAAAAATTAACTGGCGGGGACTACGCTGCCACTCTGACAACCTGCCCTTTTCAAGACAGCGTATGAGTACGGGGCACGGGGACGGTACTTTGAGACATATCTTGAATGGACCCGGCGCGACCGGACACGCGAGGCTTGCGGCGGTTCTCGTCGCATTTGCGTGCATGCTGGTAAGCGCGGCCACCCCGGCGCACGCTGAAAAGCGGACGCTGAAACTGTTCAACACCCACACCCACGAAACGATCACGGTCACCTACAAGAAAAACGGCCGGTTCATTCCCTCTGCCTTGCGCGAACTGAACCGGTTTCTCAGGGACTGGCGTCGCAACGAAGCGACGAAGATGGATCCTGAGCTCTTCGACCTCGTGTGGGAAGTCTATAAGAAAACCGGAGCAAAGAAGCCGATCCACGTGGTTTCGGCCTATCGCTCGCCCGCGACCAACAACATGTTGCGCAAGCGCAGCCGTGGCGTGGCGCGCAAGAGCCAGCACACCCAGGGCAAGGCGATGGACTTCTTCATCCCGGGCGTGTCGGTCGCCAAGCTGCGCGCTGCGGGCCTGCGCCAGGAAATCGGCGGTGTCGGCTATTATCCCCGGTCGCGGTCGCCGTTCGTACACATGGACACCGGTCGCGTGCGCCATTGGCCGCGCATGACCCGCAAGCAACTGGCCCGGGTTTTCCCGGACGGTAAGACCATCCATATTCCGAGCGACGGCAAACCGATGCCGCGCTACAAGCAAGCGTTGGCAGCTCTGAACAGACGCGAATCCCGCGGCAGCCGCCGCACCTTCGCGCGTGAGCGCACGCCGCGTCGCGAGGAGCGTCAGGAACGCGTCCAGGTCGCGCGCAACACGGACCGTGACGAGTCTAGGACGACGCGCAACAACCGGCCGCCGGCCCCGGTCGCGAGCATATCGAACCCAGTTTCCGACAGCGACGACGTGGTGCTGCGACCCGGCAGAACCGCCGCCGAACAGACGGCCGAACGCGCAGCCGAATCAGGCGGCAATCCGTTCAATGCGATCGTTTCCCGCTTTGGCGGCCGCACACCGCCGAAGGACGTGCCGCAGACGGCCGATGGCAACAACACGCCGTCGCGTGATTCCGGTACCGCACCGGGGGTCCGCGACGACGATCCGGCGGGATCTGACGAAACCGTCGTAGCGACGACGCCGCTGTCGAAGCCGGGCCGTGCGCCGGAGGTCCCGGCGATCGTCCTGGCCGCCGTGGACGCCAACCGCCAGATCGAGGCCGGGACGACGTTGCAGGGCCGAACCATTGAACCCGCGAGCGCCCTGGCGACCGCGACACCGCAGTCGACCGGTCCCACCTCGCCGCTGAACCCGGGAGCTACGACACCGGGCGATCTCGGTATTCCCGCCGCCGCAACCGTCGCCGCAGGAAATCAGACGCCGCTCCGTCCGGCTCTGGGCCCGGCCCCGACAAGCGATAACCCGGCGGATTATGTGACAGCGTCGCTGCCGCCCAGGACCAGATCCTTCGGACCCGGCGGTGATCCGGTCGACGCCGTCAACCTCGTCATCCCGGACGGCGCGCCCAAGGCCCGCCCGCTCATCGAGCCCCAACAGCCGCCATTGCTGGCCTATGCGGCACCCGGTGGCCCGATCCAGAAGCCGACCCTGTCTGACCGGAATCCGATCGTCTCCTCCGTCCCGCGTCCGGCGTTGAGATCGCGACAGGCCGCGGAGACCGGTACGCAGACAGCCTCGCTGACCCCGCAGGTACCGGCCGCGGAAACCCGTCGTCCGGCGGCTCGCGCGATGCCGATGATCGGCGATCTCCGCTCGCTTCTTGACGCAACGCAGCCGTTCCAGATGAACGGTGGAAGCGTCGGACTCAAGAAATTCCTGACGACCAATGCGACCACGCGTAACCTGGTCTTTGCCGATCTGATGCACCCGAGCGTCGACACCTTGCTGCCGTATCTGGAAAAACCTCAAAGGGTTCTGAAGCGCCAGTTCGCAGAAGGGTTCCAGTCCGAATTGCGGACCGATCGCTTTACCGGTACGGCAATCGGTGCCGTCCAGACGATCTACACACGCTGATCAAAGCGCAGAAAAAATAGGCCGGGCACATGCCCGGCCTTTTTTCGTTTGGAGCCCGCCGGATCGGCAGGCTCCTGCTGGTTGACAGGCGCTATTCGTCAGCGGGCGGCGCCATACCGAGCGCGTGCATGTAGAGGTCGAGCAACGCTTCCTGCTCCTGGCGTTCGGCGGCATCCTGCTTCCGCATCCGGATAATCTGGCGCAGCACCTTGGTATCGAAACCCGTTCCCTTGGCCTCGCCGTAGACGTCCTTGATATCGTCCGCGATAGACTTCTTTTCTTCCTCCAGACGTTCAATGCGTTCAACGAACGACCGCAATTGGTCGGCCGCGACTCCACCCGGTTCCGCCATGATCCGCTCCTGATTCTGTTGTCGATTGGGGTGCCCGGCAACGATGCGCGTCCGGGCCTTAAAGACCCTGCGGTCGCACCTAGCACTTTAGGGTTTACGCTTTCTTTCAACCGACCGGCGCCGGCCTTCGATTTCGAGGCCGGCACGGTGCGTCAGGCGCGACGGTCGATCAAGACCGTCCATCGGGTCATCCATCCAATCCACAGAACTTGCGGCAGCGGGTGTTGCGGCCTTGAAGTATGCTCACGGTCAGTGCGGTTTGTTGGTCTCGAAGGCGGCCTTTTGTTCGGCACTCGCCTCTGTCTGATGGCGTGCCTTCCATTCATCGTAAGGCATGCCGTAGATGATCTCGCGCGCTTCCGGCTTTTCCAGGTCGAGGCCGGCCTCTTCCGCCGCCTCCTGATACCAGTTGGAAAGGCAATTCCGGCAAAAGCCGGCCAGATTCATCAGGTCGATGTTCTGGACGTCGGTACGTTCGCGCAGATGCGAGACAAGCCGGCGCAGGGTTGCGGCCTCCAGCTCGGTGCGGGTTTTTTCGTCCAGTTCGGTCATGACAACTCCGTTCGCAGCCAGTGTTGCGCCTTGCAGGCGATGCTCGCTTAGAAAATGCGCGTTTTGTTTCCGGTTTCAAGCGTCTGGAATCGGACGCGTTGCCACCGGGCCGGTTCGCGACCCGAACATGTGAAGCTCATGGCATTCCGGATCCGCATTGATCGCCTCAAGCGCCGGGACAAGCCGTTCAGCCCATGAAGCGGCGCCCTTCGCATCGCTGATCAGATCCTGCCTGATTTCGATCAGGACATGCGCCAGGCCCAGGCACGTTCCGTGCCGGTAAAGGCAATCGTTTTTCAACGCCCCGTCATAGGGTTCGTTGTCGCCGACAATGATTGAATCCTGATCCGCGAACACAGACAGAAACCGGCGCGTTGCCCGGTAGTCGCTGTCCCAGAGGCAGCCAATGTGCCATGGCCGGTCACGTCCCCGCCATGATGCCGTGAAACTGTGGATCGATATAAGCACGGGAAGCCGGCCCGAGGCGGCAGCGCTGGCTATCTCCCGTTCGATTGCGTCATGGTAGGGGCGATGGAAGGTCTCCAGGCGATATTGTCTCTCTTCGGGATTGATCGGCACATTTCCCGGGATAAGCGCGCCATCCGATATCTGCATGATCAAAGTGGGATCGTCCTCGCCGCGGTTGGGGTCGATCAGCAGACGACTGTATCGGCTGAACACGGCAGGCGCCCGAAATCGGTCGGCGAGCCATCGGGTGACCGCATCCGCCCCGATATCGTAGCCGATATGCCGTTCGAGCTCGGCCTGCGGCAGACCAAGACTGCCGTAGCGCGCCGGCAAAGCGTTGCAGGCGTGGTCGCACAGAAAAAGCAGGCCGGCATCCTGCTCGCCGGGCAAGGTCGAATAGGCTTCGATAGGTTCGCTGATCATGGTCTGGAACGGGTCGGGCGGGACGCAAAGCGCAAAAAGAAAGGTCTGCCGGTCTCTTTCTGACCGGCGCGGAAGGTTTACCACTTCGTAGGAATATATGGTTAACATTATCCGGCATACAGGCGAAAGAGGTCAGGTTTTTCCTTCCGGGGCAGTTGCCCTGTGACTTGGAAAAGTTATTGCTTTAGCGCTGTTTGCGGAGAAAAAACGCCGTTTGAACAACGCTCAAGAGACGATGTCGTTGACAACAAGTGACCGGCAACGCATACATTTTAGGCAAATAGGATGACTGGTTAGTATCAAGATGGCGACCGCCACCCAGCCGAAAAAAACACTCCTCAGTCTCTACCTTACCGCACTCGTTCTCGGACCTTTCGGCGGCGTCGCTCTCGACTCCACTCCGGCGCATGCGGAGTTCCGGATGTGCAACAAGACCCCTGCAACGATTGGTGTGGCGGTCGGGTATCAGATCGAGCGCGAGTGGACGACGGAAGGCTGGTGGAACCTGCCGGCCAACACATGCGAAGTCCTGGTCGAGGGACCGTTGCTGTCCCGCTATTATTACGTCTACGCCCTGGATTACCAGAACGGCGGTGAGTGGGCGGGCGAAGCGTTCATGTGCACGCGCGAACGAGCCTTCACGATCAAGGGTATTTCGGACTGCATTGCCCGCGGTTTCGAGCGTACCGGATTTTACGAAGTCGATACCGGCGATCGCCAGAGCTGGACCGTTCAGCTCAAGGAGCCCGAAGAGAGCGGCATCGGCTGTCAATGAGACGCAACCGCCGCGCCAAGATCTTGGCAACGCTGGGTCCCGCATCCTCCGAAACGAAAACGATTGAAGCCCTTCACAAGGCCGGTGCGGATGTATTCCGCATCAATATGAGCCATGCCAGCCATGCGATCATGCGCGACCTGGTGGCGCGTATCCGTTCCGTCGAAGAGGAAACCGGCCGCCCGATCGGTATCCTGGTCGATCTGCAGGGCCCGAAACTGCGTGTCGGCACATTTGCTGACAAGGCCGTTACCCTTGAGGAAGGCGCTGACTTCCGGCTGGATTCCGACCCGGCCGACGGAACCGCGAACCGCGTTTACCTGCCGCATCCCGAGATCCTGACCGCCTTGCAGCCGGACGATCGTCTCTTGCTTGATGACGGCAAGCTGCACCTCGTCGTGACCGAGACCGCCGGCGACCACGTCCTTACACGGGTCCTGGTGGGCGGCACTCTGTCGGATCGAAAGGGCGTCAGCGTTCCTGATACGGAAATCGGCGTCAGCGCCATGACGGCCAAGGACCGCAGCGACCTCGAGGCGGCCCTTGAAACCGACATCGACTGGGTGGCGGTGTCCTTCGTTCAGCGGCCGGAGGATATGGCCGATGTCCGCAAGATCGTGCGCGGGCGCGCCGGGATCCTGGCCAAGATCGAAAAGCCGCAGGCAGTCAGTAAACTGGCGGACATCATCGAGTTATCCGACGCCATCATGGTCGCGCGCGGCGACCTTGGTGTCGAATTGCCGCTTGAGGAAGTTCCCGGCATTCAAAAGCAGATGGTGCGGCTCGCCCGGCGGGCCGGCAAACCCGTGGTCGTGGCGACCCAGATGCTGGAATCGATGATTGCCGCGCCGGTGCCGACCCGCGCCGAGGTCTCCGACGTGGCAACCGCGATCTTCGAGGGCGCGGATGCTGTCATGCTTTCGGCCGAATCCGCCGCGGGCGAACACCCGGTCGAGGCCGTGGCGACCATGGATCGCATCGCCCAGTCCGTGGAACGCGATCCCTATTTCAACGGCATCATTCACGCACAGCGGGCCGACCCGGAATCGACCGGCGCCGATGCCATTGCGGCCGCCTGCCGGCAAATCGCCGAGACGCTGTCGCTGGCGGCGATCGTCTGTTACACGTCCTCCGGTGCCACCGGCCTCAGGGTCTCGCGCGAGCGCCCGCTGACCCCGATCGTGGCGCTCAGTCCGGTCGTCTCGACCGCCCGCCGCCTGGCACTCGTCTGGGGCCTGCATTGCGTCGTCAGCCAGGACGCCGTCAATCAGGACGACATGGTCGACCGCGCCTGCCGCATTTCAAACCGCGAAAGACTTGCCCGTCCCGGACAACGCATCATCGTCACGGCCGGCGTGCCGTTCGGAACGCCGGGCGCGACAAATCTCTTAAGGCTGGTCTTTGTCGGCGGCGACAATCCCGACGCCTTGTAGACAGATCTGACCGATCAGGCCGGTGGGCCCGTGGATCTTCGTCAGATGCCGCGTCCGTCTATTTCGTCAATGAGGTCGCTATAGGCCTTCTGGATGCTTTCCAGACGCGGATAGATCGTCAGTGCCTGTTCGAACACCCGCAGGGCATCCTCCTCCTTGCCGAGTTGGCGAAAGATGCTGCCGAGCCCGCTGAGCGCGCCGAAATGCCTTGGCTCCAGTTTCAGCGCCTGTTCGATATCGCCGATGGAGCGCCCGAAATCCTGGCGCAGGTAATGCACCGTCGCCCGCTTGTTCCACCCCTCGGCATAGTCCGGTTTGAGGTCCACGACCGCATCGAGAATGTCGAGGGAAAGCGGGTAATCCTTGGATTCCATCGCTTTCAGCGCCCGCCGCATCAACAGGTCGACCGTCGCGCTACCCGAATCGAGCCAGCGGACCTGGATTGCCTGATTGATCGACTTCGCCTCTTCTTTCGATCGGGCGCGCTTCAATTTGGTAAACAGCGTGTCGAGGGTTTCGGCTTTATGGACAGTTGGCGCTGGCGTCGGCCTTGCCAAAGGATCAGATTTTGACTGGTCGTCCTGTGCCGCTGGCGGACTGGTTGCGCCCGATTGTGCGTTCACGGCGCCAGCCAGAGGGCCCATGGCAATCGCGAATGCCACAAGCGGGGCGGACCAAGCGGAAGACATACGATACCTGCGCTTTGAGTCGATCATGGCCGCAATATACCAGCGACCGCCGACCGAGGTCAAAGACGGATGGGCAAAACAATTGTTACCGGGGAGCGACGTTTAGCCCTGGCGCGCCTTGAAACGCGGGTTGCGCTTGTTGATCACGTAAACACGCCCTTTGCGCCGCACGAGGCGGTTTTCGCGATGCCGTGTTTTCAGCGCTTTGAGCGAGTTCTTGATCTTCATGGGTCTGATCCGTCTTCGCGGCGGCCGACTCCCGGCGCCAGGCGATAAAAAAAGCGCGTCAAAGCCGCGCTTGAAATCGATGCGGTGTCATACGCGCGGCCGGGCGCATTGTCAACCGGTCCGACCCGTATTCCGGCCGTATATCGCACCGAAATCGGGCATGATCGGGAGGGCACGCGGCGTGCCGTCCCTCGTGTCGGGCCTGCAGGCTCGCCGGCTCCTATTCCTCCCGGAAGGCCCGCCGCAAATTGTCGGTCAGCGGCTTCAGCAGGAAGGACAGGACCGTGCGTTCCTGGGTCTGGATGAAGGTTTCCGCAGGCATGCCAGGGACCAGTTCAAGGTCGCCGAGCCGCTCCTTTTCACCTTCGTTCAACACAATCTGCGCGGAGAAATAGTTTGCCCCGGTGGCTTCGTCGACGGTGAGATCGGCGGAGATTGTCTCCACCGTACCGTGCATTTGCGGGGTCGTCCGCTGACTGAAGGCCGAGAATGTGATGACCGCTGCCTGTCCGGCGGCGGTTTGGTCGCGATCGGTCGGCGTCACCCGGGCTTCCACGATCAGGTCGAAACCGTCCGGCACGATGTTGAGGATCGTCTCGCCCGGCTGGATCACGCCGCCGATCGTATGGAAGGCCAGTTCGTGTATGATCCCGTTCTGCGGCGCCCGTATGTCGATGCGCCGCAATTGGTCGCGTGCTGCGATCCGTTGTTCGGTCAACCGGACGATTTCCGCCTGGACCTCGCGCAACTGGCTGAGCACCTGCTCCTGGCGGTCCTGAGCCGTCTGGATAATGGTCAACCGGGTCTCGCTGATACGTCCCTTGGCGACCGCAATTTCGGAAATCAAAGCCCCGTGCTCGCCGCGCAGGCGCGTGGTATTGCGCTGCAATTCGAGCACCCGGGGTTTCGACACCAGGCCTCGGTCCAGCAGGTCCTGAAGCGATTCCAGTTCGGCGTCGATGATCTTGATTTCTTCGTCCTTGGCGTCGCGCTGGGAAACCAGGCCTTCGCTCTGGAGTTCGAATTGCTGAATGCGCTCCTTCAGCTGGGCGACCTGCCCGGTGAGCATTTCGCGGCGCGTGACGAACAGGCGTTCCTCCCCGCGCATCGCGTTGAGCGCGTTGCGCCCGTCTGCACTGTCGTTCGCTCCGAGCTCGGCCAGCCATTCGGGGAACGAGACATCGGACAGATCATCGCGCTCGGCGATCAGCCGGGTTTCGCGGGCGGTGAATTCGACGAGCTGTTTTTCAATAACGGCCAGGTTGGTCCGCACCAGCGTATCGTCCAACTGGATCAGGAGGTCGCCGGCACTCACCCGGTCCCCGTCCTTGACCGCGATCTTGCCGATGATGCCGCCTTCGCGGTGCTGGATGCGTTTCGAATTGCCCTTGACCTGGACCTGACCGGGCGCCACCACGGCGCCACTGATATTGGCCACAGCCGCCCAGCCGCCAAGGCCGACGACAAGGATGCCCACTGACGCGATGCCGATCACGACATAACGCCTTATAGAAGCGGAAAGATTCTCGGATTGACTAGCCATTGACCTGCTTCGTTTGGGGTCCCTGTTGACCGGGTTTTTGCGAAACCATCTGCACACCCGACGTCTTGACCAGTTTGCCGAGCACCTCGTCCTTCGGGCCGAATGCGGCCACCTTGCCGCCATCCAGCATGAGAAGGGTATCGATGGCGGCAATCGCTCCCGGCCGGTGTGCGATGACGACAACGATAGCACCGCGGCTGCGCGCGGCAAGGATTGCATCCTTCAGCGCGACGTCGCCGTCACCGTCAAGGTTCGAATTCGGTTCGTCGAGAACCAGAAGGAAGGGATCGCCGTACAGCGCCCGGGCCAGCCCGATGCGCTGGCGCTGTCCGCCGGACAGGATCGAACCGCCTTCGCCGATCCGCGTGTCGTAGCCGTCCGGCAGCGACAGGATCAGTTCGTGCACGCCGGCGAGACGGGCCGCGGCCAGGATCTTTTCCGGGCTGCGTTCCTCGTCGAACCGCCCGATATTGGCTTCGATCGTACCGTCGAACAATTCTACGTCCTGGGGCAGGTAGCCGATATGCTTTCCGAGCGCTTCGGGCGACCATTGGTCGAGCGGCGCGCCATCGAGTTTTATTGCGCCCCGGGTTGCCGGCCAGATGCCGACAAGCGCACGGGCGAGCGTCGACTTGCCGCTGCCCATCGGACCGATGATACCGAGACCGCCGCCCGCTTCCATCTTGAATGTCGCATCCAGAATGATCGGCTTTTGCGCACCTGGCGGTACGATCGTCACGTGATCGGAGACGAGATTCTTGGCCGGTTCCGGCAACGGCATCGGTTCGCTTGTCGTTTCCACCGCAAGCGTCTGTTTAAGCCGCCCCCAAGCCTGGCGCGCGGCGATGAAGCCGCGCCATTGGCCGACAGCCTGTTCAACCGGCTGCAAGGCACGCGCCATGATGATCGACGCCGCGATCATGACACCGGGCGTGATCTCCTCCTGCACGGCCAGGAAGGCGCCAAGCGCCAGCATCAGGGATTGCAGCAGCAGGCGCAGGATCTTGGTGGCTGTCGAAAATCCGCCGGACCGGTCGGCGGCCGCAGCAGTCTTTTCCACATAGCGGTCGTTGATCCCGCTCCAGATCCGCCCGAAGGCCGCGTTCATGCCCATGCCGCGCAGAACCTCGGCATTGCGCCGGCCGGATTCGGCAAACCGAGACCGCTCGGCCTGGATCTGGCCGGCCTCTTTCATGGGATCCCGCGTATACCGGTCGGCCAGCAGCGTGAGCACGAACAATACGATCGCACCGCCTGCTGCAAGCAGGCCCAGCCACGGGTGGAACAGGAAGATGACGGCCAGGTAGATCGGCGACCAGGGCATGTCGAACAGCGCCGTGATGCCCTGCCCGGAAAAGAAACTTCGAATGCTCTCCAGGTCCCGGATCGGCTGGATGGCGGCGGCTTTCGGGCCGGCCTTGATGGGCAGCATGATGTAGCGGTCGAGCGCCGTGAGGCCGACATCGGTGTCGAACCGGTGGCCGATCCGGATCAGGATGCGCTGGCGAATGAACTCCAGGATGCCCATGAATCCGTAAAGGGCGATCACCAGGAGAACGAGCGCCACGAGCGTCGGGATGCTGCGGCTGGTCAGAACCCGGTCATAAACCTGCAGCATGAACAGCGGGCCGGTCAGCATCAACAGGTTGATGACGAAGCTGAAGCCGCCGACCCCGAAAAATGCGTTACGGCACGCCAGAACGACCCGCCCAAGCGGCGAGTGTTCCGCATCCTGTGCGGCTGGCTTATCCGCCCCCATCGAATTTATCCCCAATACTAGTGTCCGAATTCGGCACCGTTGACGTTGGCGCGATCCCGGACAGTCGGCCCCTGAAAGGCCAGTGTGGCGGCAAAAGTTGGTTTTTTCGTTTACGGGCGAGCCCGCGAAACACTTTGTTGCGCAACATTATGGAAATACAACAAGATTGGATAGGGAACGCGTGTTCATTTTTATTCAATTGTGACCGGCGGGATAAGTGACGGCATGGAGATCGTACCGGTCCGGCAACCGCCCATGTCGTGTGCGGCAGATAGTGTGCGATTCCGGCAATTCCAAGGTTTGCATCGTGCTGCGCCGCGAACGCGCAACCTCGGTCAACGACGAGTTGCGGCCGCTTTGGTCGTATACCACGTATAGGCGCAGACGCCGCGCGCGGATCACCGCCCGACGGATTTGAAAGGGAGGCGGATGCCGCGATGACGGACGACGAAATCATGGAAATGGCGATAGCCGCCCATCGGGAAGGCAATCGCGAAGAAGCCGCCAGACTCTATACAGCCATCCTTTCGAAAGAACCCGAGCATCCGGACGCGCTTCACTATTTGGGCCTGCTTGTCTACCAGAGCGGCGACAGCGAGGAGGGCGCCGCTCTCATCGAGAAGTCTTTGTCCATCAAGCCGGAACAGCCCTCGGCGCTGAACAATCTCGGCAATATCTATCGCCTTTTGGGGCATGATGAAGACGCCATGCGCGCCTATTGGTCGACGGTCAAGCTCGATCCGGGCCACGCCAATGCCTGGGGCAACATGGCCGTGATCTACCGCAATCATCACCAGCCCGAGACGGCCCAGAAGACCATCCGGATCGCCCTGACATTCGATCCGCAGAGTTTTTCCGCCCGGCACACGCTGGGTCTGACTTTGCTCGACACGGAAAAGTACGACGACGCCCTCCAGGTGTTCCGGGATCTCATCCGGGACAACCCCTTCAAGGGCGGCATCGCGCGGCTCTATTCGGGCCTGTTGAACCATTTCGGCCACCCGGACGAAGCCCTGTCCCTGCTTGAGGAATGGCGGGAGCAGGAGCCGGACAATCCGATTGCCGAGCATTACGTAAACGCCCAAAAGGGCATCAACAGCACGGTCGCCTCGGAAAGCTATGTTCGCCAGACCTTCGACAGTTTCGCTGACACGTTCGAAGGCGTGCTGAAGGGACTGGATTACAGGACGCCCGACATTCTGGCCGAAAAAATCGACCGGATTTACGGCGACGACCGCCTCACCGACGTGATCGACCTCGGATGCGGCACCGGGTTGCTGGGTCCGCATCTCAAACCGCGCTCGGATCACCTCATCGGTCTTGACCTGTCCCCGAATATGATGCTGCGGGCGAAAGCCAAGGATGTCTATGACGACCTCGTCGAAGCCGACATCGCTACCTACCTCGATGCCGGACCGGAGGCGCGCTACGATCTGGCGACCGCAGCCGATGTGTTCGTCTATATCGGCGATCTGGGCCCCGTATTCGACAGCGTGGCGCGGTCCCTGCGCCCGGGCGGGCGGTTCCTCGTGACCTTCGAGGCCTGGGACAAGCCGGCAGAAGAGGGCTACCAACTGCTCCACACCGGACGCTTTGCGCACCGTGAAGACTATGTGCGCAACTGTGCGGCAAGCGCCGGTTTCGACGCCGGGCAAATCGACCGGATCCCGCTCCGCAAGGAGTTCAGCGACATGATCGAGGGTCTCGTCGTAGAACTGGTCAAACCCGCCTGACGGCAGCCGGGACTTCACCTGTCCAACCCACGAGCCCAACGGGGCTCGCAAGCCCGACCGGGCGCCGGGCGATCAGCCCACCTCATCAAAGGCCTTCGACCGTGAGATCAGACCATCGAGCCCGAGAGGGCTCGCAAGCCCGACCGAGCGCCGGGCGGTCAGCCCGCTCCATCGAAGGCCTTCAACCGTGAGATCAGACCATCGAGCCCGAAAGGGCTCGCAAGCCCGACCGGGCGCCGGGCGATCAGCCCGCCCCATCGGAGGCCTTCGGCCGTGAGATCAGGAAATCCCTCGAGCCCAACGGGGCTCGCAAGCCCGACCGGGCGCCGGGCGGTCAGCCCGCCCCATCGGAGGCCTTCTGCCGTGAGATCAGGAAATCCCTCGAGCCCAA